>JBBQJV010000001.1:0-188571 GCA_038326205.1 Caulobacterales bacterium
CTGGCAGCGCGGGCTCTGGGACGGATTACCGGCGCTATCGACGCCGAGGACCTGCTGGACCGGATTTTCAGCCAGTTCTGCGTGGGGAAGTGAACGCGGGACGTTTCACGTGAAACATCTGGTGCGGGTTTGGGGCGGGCCACCGTCCGCGCGCGTCAATCGCCTTTCCTCAAGTGTCGTTCCGGACGTGCGCAGCACGATCCGGAACCCTGTGTTGTGATCGCCCCCTAGATTCCGGCTCTGTGCGCTTCGTGCTCCGGCCAGAATGACAGTGATGGGCATAATCCGGCATTCGGACAGGCATCTGCCGTCCGGGATGCTGTGGTTCTGAGTTGATCTCGAATGGAGGGCTCGGTGGCCTCAAACAGCGGTATTGTCCCCCGGCTGACCTGGTTTGCCTCCGGCGTGCGGGTCGGGCTGTTTAGACCCTATCCCCCGAAACGCGGGGTTTGGCCAAACCCTGGGTCTGGACCTGCTGCAGCGGGGCTTTCACCGCCGCAGCCCCTGCGTGCGGCCGAGCCTCAACCCTTCTGGATTGTCAGCACGGACTTTCACGCTCACCTGCAGCCACCCCGCGCCGTTGAACAGTGACCAGCCGCCCTCCTGCGCGCTGGATGAAGGCAGAATCACACGGAGGGACAAGTGTAGGATTGAGATATTGCTGATTCAGCGTTTTGGAACGGTTAGGGCGTTGAGTTTGCTGGGGTCGGCTGGACGGGCCGGCGTGCAGATTCGGCGGATAAGTCGGGCACGCTTCCAGTTTGCGAGTTGATGACGACGGCGATCTGAACTGTTTCACGTGAAACACTTTGGTCCTGGCGTCTCGACGGATTGGCCCTTCCCCCTTAAATGACGGCGTAAATCAATATTGCTCCCTATCAGGCAGCCGCCGTCATGAGCGCAGATCAATCCCAAGGTACATTCGACGTCATCGTCATCGGCGGCGGACATGCTGGCGCCGAGGCGGCTGCGGCGGCGGCGCGTTTCGGGGCGCGGACGGCGCTGGTCACCCACAAGCTTTGGACCATTGGCGAGATGTCGTGCAATCCGGCGATTGGCGGGTTGGGCAAGGGGCATCTGGTGCGGGAGGTCGATGCGCTGGATGGTGTGATGGGCCGGGCGGCGGATCGCGCGGGTATCCAGTTTCGTATGCTCAACCGGTCCAAAGGACCGGCGGTGCGGGGGCCGCGCACGCAGGCGGATCGCAAGCTCTATCGCGAAGCGGTGCAGTCGATCCTGGGCGAGTACCCTAACCTCACCCTGATCGAGGATGGCGTTGAAGACCTGATCGTTGAAGACGGGGCGAACGGGGAAAGGGTTGCTGGCGTTGTCGGTCAGTCAGGCCGTTCCTGGAGGGCCGGTGCTGTCGTGGTAACGACGGGGACCTTCCTCAAAGGCCTGATCCATATCGGCGAGAAGCGTATTCCTGCCGGGCGTGTTGGCGAGGCGCCGGCGATCGGATTGTCGGATCGGCTGTATGGGCTCGGGCTGCAGATGGGCCGGTTGAAGACCGGAACGCCGGCGCGACTCAAGGGCTCGACGATCGATTGGTCGGATCTCGAAATGCAGGAAGCGGACGCCGAGCCGATCCCTTTCTCGTTTCTCAATGACAGGATCACGGTGCCGCAGATTGCATGCGGCATCACCTGGACGTCGGCCGAAGTGCACGCGGTGATCGGCGACAACATCCACAAGTCGGCGGTCTATTCGGGCGCGATTGCGGGGCGCGGTCCGCGCTATTGCCCGTCGATAGAAGATAAAGTGAAGCGGTTTGCGGACCGCGATAAACACCAGATCTTCCTCGAGCCAGAGGGGCTTCCAGATACTGAAGCTGGCGACACGATCTATCCAAACGGCATCTCGACGTCGCTGCCGGAGGACGTGCAAGAAGCTTTTATCCGCAAGATCCACGGGCTTGAGAATGTCGAGATCAAGCGGTTCGGCTACGCCATCGAATACGACTATGTCGACCCGCGTGAACTCGATCCGACCCTGAGCGTGAAACGCCTGCCGGGCTTGTATCTGGCGGGGCAGATCAATGGCACGACAGGCTATGAAGAGGCTGCAGGACAGGGCTTGATGGCTGGTCTGAACGCTGCGCGCTTTGCGGCGGGGAGCGATCCTTTTATCCTCGATCGGTCGCGCGCGTACATTGGCGTGATGATCGACGACCTCGTCACGCGGGGCGTTTCCGAGCCCTATCGCATGTTCACATCGCGGGCCGAATACCGGCTGACGCTGCGGGCCGACAATGCCGACCAGAGGCTGACGGAAGAGGGTGTGAAGGCTGGCGTCGTGGGGAACCACAGGCGTGAAATGTTTCACGTGAAACGTTCACTGATTGACGGCGCGCGCGACAAACTCCTTACACTTACGCTGACGCCGAACGAGGCGCGGGTGCACGGCATCAACATCAATCTGGATGGCAAGCGCCGCAACGGACTCGACGTGCTGGCCTATGACGGCGTCGACTTCGCAAAGCTGCGCGGTGTCTGGCCGGAGCTGGCGAGTGTCACACCTCAAGTCGCCGAGCAGATGGAAATCGAGGCGGGGTATGCCGGATATCTCGACCGCCAGGAGGCGGACATTCTGGCCTTCCGGAAGGACGAGGACATGCGCCTGCCGGCGGACCTGGACTACCGCGCGATGGGCGGACTTTCGAACGAGGCGAAGGACAAACTTTCGAGCGTGCGGCCGGCGACACTCGGCCAGGCAGCGCGCATCGAGGGCATGACGCCCGGTGCGATCACGGCGGTGCTGGCGAATTTGAAGCGGGCGGCTCGGAAGAACCAGGACAAGGCTGCGCAGGGGTGATGCTTCCCGCGCGATAGATGGACCCCCTCCGTCTCGCGGCGGAGACGTCGCGATCCACCTCTCCCAGTCGCGTGGCGACTGAGGGAGGCAAGAGGCGCCGGTGCTTTGCCTCCATCACTTGCAACGCAAGTGGGGGGGTGGCGCGCCGCGCAGCGGCGTGACGGAGGGGGGTCTTCCGTTTGGAGATTTTCGATGACCTGGCCGACCCACGATGAGGATGGTTTCGGGCCGGAGGATGCCGTCGGGCTGACCGGGGTTTCACGTGAAACACTGGGTAGGGTTCAAGTCTACCTCGAGGTGCTCGATGAGTGGCGGGAGCGAATCAACCTGATCGGGCCGGGCGAGGGACGGCACCTGTGGCGGCGGCATGTGCTCGACAGCCTGCAGCTGATCGAGCTGATTCCGGGGGACGCGGAAAAAATAGTCGACCTGGGAACCGGGGCGGGGTTTCCGGGTCTGTTGATAGCCTGTGCGATGGCGGAACGACCGGGTGCGATCGTGACGCTGGTGGAGAAGAGCGTCCGAAAATCGCAATTCCTGCAGGCTGCTATCGATGAAGTAGGACTACGGGCCAAGGTCGTGAATGTGAGAATCGAGGAGGCGCCGCGGGAGCGGTATGACCTGCTCACGGCCCGGGCGCTGGCCCCTTTGCCCAAACTTCTGGGGTATGCCCACGCCTGGCTTAAACCTTCCGGTAAGGCACTCCTGATGAAAGGTAAGGACACCGCCGCCGAACTGGCGGAGGCCCGCGCCGACTGGACCTTTGAAATGTCCGATCGTCCGAGCCTCTCAAGTCCGGAAGGGCGCGTGCTGGAAGTTTCATCGATCAACCCGCGGAGGGCATGATGCGTGTCATAGCCGTCGCCAACCAGAAGGGCGGAGTGGGTAAAACCACCACCGCCATAAATCTTGGAACCGCGCTTGCCGCCGTCGGCAAGCGCGTGCTGGTGATGGACTGCGATGCGCAGGGCAACGCATCGACCGGCCTCGGCATTGAGCCGACCGCACGGCGCAAGACCAGCTATGACGTGCTGGTCGGCGAGGGCACGATGGATCAGGCGATCCTTCCGACCAAGGTGCCGAACCTCGACATTCTTCCGGGCGATGAAAATCTCGCCGGTGTTGAGACACTTCTGCACGACAGCCCGCGCAAGAATTTCAAGCTGCACGACGCCTTTCAGGCCTATCGTGCGGCCGGCGCGAAATACGACACTGTGTTGATCGATTGTCCGCCTTCGCTGTCGACGGTGACGATCAATGCAATGGTTGCCGCGAACGCCGTGCTGGTGCCGCTGCAGTGCGAGTTCCTTGCGATGGAGGGTCTCAGCCAGATCCTGCGCACGATCGAACTGGTGCGTTCGGGCCTCAATCCCGATCTCGAAATCCAAGGCGTCGTGCTGACCATGTACGACAAGCGGAACAACCTGTCGGATCAGGTCGCCACCGAAGTGCGGACATACCTGGGCTCCAAGGTTTACCAGACGGTCATACCCCGGAATGTAAGGTTGTCGGAGGCCCCGTCCTTCGGACTACCGGCCATACTTTACGACCATAAATGTTCCGGCAGCGAAGCCTACATCATGCTCGCCCAGGAACTGATGCAACGGGAACGCGAGAGGGTAGCGGCGTGAACCAACCTTTGAAACAGGCGCGGCTTGGACGTGGTCTTTCGGCCCTGCTCGGCGACTATGCCGGCGCCCGCAATGCGATTGAGGCCGGCGCCGCCGAAGCGGGCGCCAACGGGGCGGGGTACAACATGACTAAC
The DNA here is from genome assembly GCA_038326205.1 of Caulobacterales bacterium. Classification (GTDB taxonomy): domain Bacteria; phylum Pseudomonadota; class Alphaproteobacteria; order Caulobacterales; family Hyphomonadaceae; genus UBA7672. The sequence goes on from JBBQJV010000001.1 coordinate 4,580, forward strand.
GATGTTCCGTCCACGGAAGACCTGTCGCCTTCAGAGATTGCGATCGATCGCATCGTACCGAACCCCAAACAGCCGCGCCGCACCTTTATCGAGGCGGAACTGGAAGAACTCGCGGAATCGATCCGCACCAAGGGCGTGATCCAGCCGATCCTGGTTCGTCCCGATCCGGCCCAGCCGGAAATGTTTGAGATCATCGCGGGCGAGCGCCGCTGGCGCGCTGCGCGAAGGGCAGGCCTGTCGGTAATACCGGCGGTCGTCCGTGTGATGGACGATCGCGAGATGCTCGAGATCGCGATCATTGAGAACGTGCAGCGGTCTGACCTCAATGCGGTGGAAGAAGCCGAGGCCTACAAGGCGCTGATCGACCGGTTTGGCCGGACGCAGGAATCGGTAGCGCAGCAAGTCGGCAAGAGCCGCGAGCATGTCTCCAACACGCTTCGCCTTCTATCCCTGCCTGACGAGGTGCGCGAGCACGTACGCCAGGGCCGCCTGAGCGCGGGCCATGGCCGTGCGCTGCTAAAGACATCCGACCCATCCGGCTTTGCCCAGACAGTGATCGCAAAACAGCTTTCCGTTCGCGAGACCGAGGCGCTGTCGAAGGCTGACAAGACCGGCGGCAAGTTTGAGATCAAGACGGCCGAAGACAAGGACGTCGACACCAAGGCGCTCGAGCTGGATTTGCAGCGCACGCTTGGTCTGGATGTCGACATCCGCCACGTGAACGGCAAGGGCGGCGAAGTGCGCATCAAGTATGCACAGCTCGAACAGCTCGACGAGATCTGCCGCCTGCTGTCGCGGCCCCGCATGGCTGCGAACGGTTCATCCCCGCAGGACGACTGATCGTCCTTCAAACGCAAGACATCTTGCGGCCCGCGCTGGGCAGTGCGGGCCGCTTGCGTGTCGCCCACAAAATTGCGCCGAGCAATGCAACCACGCGTCGGGCTGGTAGTTAATGAGAGGTCACGGCGCCTCTTCTATCCGTCCCCTCCGACCCCCCAGAAGAAGTGCCGTGACGCCTAACATTGATCGTCCCTGCAGAATCTTGCGGCGCGATCGTCCCCACCGATCGTGCCGCTTCATGTTTGAATCAGGCAGGTCCGGGTTCCAGCTTGATCAGCACGCTGTCGGCCCCTTCATCCGTGATGGCGAAGACGTTGCCGTCGGGGCTCTGCTCCACGTCGCGAATGCGCTGGTGCAGGTCGAGCAGAAGCATCTCGCTGCGGATGACCTCCCAGTTCTCGTTGAAGACGATGCGCTCGATATGGCCTGTGCGCGGCGAGTTGCTCATACGCATGGCGCCGAGGAGGAGGTTGCCCTTCCAGCCGGGAAACTTGTCGCCGGTGTAGAAGACCATGCCGCTCGGCGCGATCGCGGGAACGTAGGAGAGGTGTGGGCGCGTCAGCCCCTCCTTGTAGGGGACGGGCGATACTTTCGGCCCGGCGTAATAGCGGCCGTCGCTGATGACCGGCCAACCATAATTTTGTCCGGCCTTGAGGATGTTGACCTCGTCGCCACCCTGCGGACCCATTTCGGAGACCCAGAACTCCTTGGTCCAGGGATTGAGCGCGAGGCCGAGATTGACGCGATGGCCGAGCGTGAAGATCTCGGGGTTGTAGCCCTTCCTGCCCGAGAAGGGGTTGTCGTTCGGAACCGTGCCGTCCTCGTTGAGGCGTAGTGTCTTTCCCGCAAAGTCGTCGGGCTTCTGGGCGCGACCGATCGAGTCGTCGGTGCCGACCCCGGGGCAGCCGATGGTGGCGTAGAGCTTTCCATCCGGTCCGAACATCAGCTTGGTGTAGAGCGCGTCGACATCGTCGCTGACGAAGATGTCCTTGCCATCGACGATGTCCTTTCCGTCCCAGCGGCCGCGAAAGATGGCGTTGTTGCCGTACTCGCCATGTGCGGGCTTGTGGTAGGCGAGGTAGATCAGGCCGTTGGTTGCAAAATTCGGATGCAGCTTGATGTCCATGAATCCGGTTGCAGTGCCGAGCATGGCGACTGTCGGTGTGCCAGCGATCGGCGTGGGATCGAGCGTGCCGTTGCGGACGATGCGAAGCGCGCCGGCGCGCTCGGCGATCAGCACGTCGCCAGTGGGAAGGAACTCGATCGCACGGGGAGACGTCAGCCCGCGAGCGATGACGGAGACGTGGAGCTTCGGCTGCTCCCATGATTCAAAGTCGAACGGTCCATCGCCGATCTTTGGATCGGCCCATGCGGCTGGGCGGGGGCCTTCCGGACTGTCGCGTTCGGCGCGGATGCGGCGCGCCGGGTAGGGGATGCCGTCGATATAGGCTTCGCGGTTCCGGCCGGTGGGGTCTGTGCTCTTGTCGGCGGCGGCGAGCTGTTTCAGCACCGCAGGAGGCGCCGACAGGAAAGTGATGACATGCGCGCGCTGGGTTTCATCGATCATGCCGGCGGGGACTGCCATCAGGCCATCGGGTGAGAGCGCCACGGAGACACGCTCGCGGCCGAGGGTGTGAAGCGTATCGAGCACGGGCGCAGTTTCATCACCGCCGCCGTGACAGGCAACGCAGTAGGTCTGGTAGACGTGCTGTCCTGCGGCGATTTCGGCGGTTACCAACGCGGTGGATGCCGCGGGCGCGTTCAGGTCTGACGTCGCGGTCGATGTGCAAGACGCCAGCGCCAGAACAGACGCGGCGAGCAGAAGTGATGCGTGTTTCATGAATTCCCCGGATCTGTTTTTCGTATTGAAGGGGGAATTGCGCGCACAGTCACGCTGCGATGCGGTAGAGGCGCGATCTGTTCGCTTGCGCTTCGGTTGTTGTCCCGACCGAAGCGCAAGCGGAGAGCCGGGAACCATTGAACCGGTATCATGCTGGATGAAAGGGTCCCGGATAGCCGCTGTGCGGTTTGCGAGATGACAAGCTGGGATGAAAGCGCCAACGATGGGTTGCCACCCTCAGATCGTGCGGGTGGCGATGCGGTGGATGAGGGTGCGGACGATGGCGTCGGAGGGCGCGCCTGCCTGCTTGCAGGATTTCTCGGCTTCGTAGAGGCGCGCGAAGGTTCGCTGGATGACCGGTGTGCGCCAGTCGCGCACGGCGCGGGAAAAGGCGGGCCATTCCTTCTCGAACACGGGCGGGCGCAGGCGCATGCCGGTTCCGACATTGTTGGCGACGGCGTCCATCACGCGCAGCATGCGAAAGTGAAGCGTGCGCAGGGCGGAGATGGGGCTGCCGCCAGAATCGAGAAAGCGGTTGATCGAGAGCGTCGCCTGCGCGGCGTCACCGAGGACTGCAGCGTCGGCGGCGTCATCGGCGCCGCGCGGCTGTTCGGCGGAGGCGAGTTGCGCGACGTCTTCGATGGTGACGGCGCGGCCGAGGCCGATAGAATAGAGCTCGAGCTTTTCGAGTTCGGAGAGCGCGAGGCGACGGTCACCGGGAAGTTCGGCCACGAAGGCGGCGAGGGCGGGCGGGTCGATGACGACGCCGGCAGCAGCGAGGCGGCGGGTGACGAGATCATTCACGGCGCCTTCGTCGTCGGCAAAGAGCTGCAAGGCCTGTGCGCCAGAAGATGCTTCGAATGCACCGCGCAGTTTGCTCGCCCTGCCGAGATCGCCGGCCTCGATGATCCAGGCGGCTTCGGGGATGATGGCGCCCTGGTCGACGTCGCCGAGAATATCGACCAGCGCTTTGGCGCCGGTCTCTTTTTCCATGCGTACGCGCACGAGACGATCACCGCCGAGCAGCGAGCGGGCGACGAGTTCGTCGGTCAGCATTTGCGGGTCGCGCTTGAGGTCGTCGTCCGACATCTTAATCAGGTTGAAGGGATCGACGCCGGGAACCCAGCGTTCGGCCAACATGTCGGCGGCGGTGGAGACGAGCCCGGTGTCTGATCCGAAGATCAACGCGATGCGCGACTTGCCCTGCGGTTTTTCGCAGAAGGCCAATGCGCGCTGGCCGGTAAGTTTCATTGCTCGGCGGGAGGCGCTGGAATGGTCTTCGGTGCGTCTGCCGGATCGGGGACAGGGGCATTCGGGTCGATCGGCTTGCCGTTCCTGGGGTTTACTGTCTTGCCGGCCGCCATGATCAGGTCTGCACGGATGGAGCGCGCCAGAAGTGTGGCGAGACGTTCCTGTGCGCCGGTCTGCGCTGCCATATCGGCATAGGCGGCGTTGGCGAAGTTGAAGCTGGCGCGATCCTCGACCGACCCTCGGCCGAGAATGTCGCCGCTGGCGGCGCGCAGTGTCCACGTTGCGGTCCCGACATAGTCGGAGCGGGAGGCTGCCTGGTCGGGCGCGAAGGCGAGGCGGTCGATTTGCTGTTTCAGCTCGACGTCGAGCGTGCCGGCGGCGAAGCCCGGAACGCCCTGGCCGACGGTGCGCACCAATTCCTGACGCAGGAAATGGCCGGTGCGGCCGGACGCTGCGCCGCTGGTGGCTGTCGCGCGGATCTCGGAAATCTGGATCGGGCCGGAGGTGGCGTAAGAAGCGCCCTGTCCACCGCCATAGACGGGGGTGAACCCGCAGGCGGTCAGCGGCAGGAGGGCAAGACCAAGGAGTGCAGCTCTGATCATGATGCGACGATATTCACGATACGGCCGGGAACGACAATCACCTTTCGCACGGTCATTTCCCCAAGATGCTGTTTGACGGTGTCGTCTTCCCGCGCGGTCGCCTCGACGCTGGCCGGGTCGGCGCTCGCCGAAACGGTGATTTCGGTGCGCCTCTTGCCGTTGATCTGGACCGGCAGGGTGACCGTGTCGGAGACCAGCAGGGCGGGGTCGGGCGTCGGCCATTTCGCGGTCGTGACCAACCCGCTCCCGCCCAGCAGCGCCCAGCATTCTTCCGACAGGTGTGGCGTGAAGGGCGCAGCGATCTGGGAGAACAGGCGCAGGGCCTCGCGGCGGGCGGTGGCCATGCCGGGGGCGGTGGAGGCTTCGGCCTTGCGCAGGGCGTTGCCCAGCTCGTTCATGCGGGCGATGCTGACGTTGAAGTGGAATTTCTCGATGCCCTGCGTCACGTCACGCACCGTGCGGTGGGCGAGGCGGCGCAGGTCGAGCGGCTCGCCTGAGTCAGCCGGGCCATCGGCGGTGGCGGGGGCTGCCTCGACCAGGCCCCAGAGTTTCTGGATCGAGCTCCACGCGCCGCGGACACCGGCCTCGGACCATTCGAAGTCACGCTCGGGCGGCGAGTCGGACAGCGTGAACCAGCGGGCGCAATCGGCGCCGTAGTCGGCGATGATCTGCAGCGGATCGACGACGTTCTTTTTCGACTTCGACATCTTCTCGACGCCGCCGATGGTGACCGGCTTTTCCGTTCCGATCTCGAATATTCCGCCGTCGCGTTTTTCGATCTCCTCGGGGAGCAGCCATGATCCTGCTTCCGACTTGTACGTTTCGTGCGTGACCATGCCTTGGGTGAACAGGCCGGCGAAAGGTTCGCCGCTTGCGAGGTCCAGCAGGCCGCAATCGCGAAGCGCGCGGGTGAAGAAGCGGGAGTAGAGCAGGTGGAGGACCGCGTGCTCGACGCCGCCGATGTACTGGTCGACGGGCAGCCAGTAGCTGGCTTCGTCCTTGTTTATTGGTTCTTTCGATTTTGGATCGGTAAAGCGCGCGAAGTACCATGAACTGTCGACGAATGTATCCATCGTGTCGGTCTCACGCTCCGCCTTGGCCGAGCACTTCGGACAGGTGGTGTGCTTCCATGTCGGGTGGCGCGCGAGGGGATTGCCGGGTTCGGAGAAGTCGGCGTTGTCGGGCAGCATGACGGGCAGCTGGTCGTCGGGCACGGGAACGGTTCCGCACGATGCGCACTTTATGATCGGGATCGGGCAGCCCCAGTAGCGCTGGCGCGAGACGCCCCAGTCGCGCAGGCGGTATTGCGTGGTGGCCTCGCCGGACTGGCGATTCAGCAGCGCCTTGATTGCAGCAGTGATCGCTTCCTTTGTGGTCAGACCATTCAGGAAGTCCGAATTGTAGATCGTGCCTTCACCTGTGTAGGCCTCGCCGCTGACGGTGTAAGTGGCGGGGTCTTCGCCGGGCGGCAGGACGACCGGTTTGAAGGGCAGGCCATATTTCTCGGCGAACTCGATGTCGCGCTGGTCGCCGGCGGGCGAGCCGAAGATCGCGCCGGAGCCGTAGGTGGACAGAACGAAGTTCGCCGCCCAGACAGGCAGCTCCCAGTTCGGGTCGAACGGGTGTTTCACGCGGATGCCGAGATCAATGCCGACCTTCTCGGCTTTCTCGATGTCGGCTTCGGACGTGCCGCGCGCAGCGCAATCGGCCATGAACCTCGCGACGTCGGGGCGCGACTTCGCGATCTGTTTGGTCAGCGGATGGTCGGGCGCGAGCGCGAGGAAGCTGGCGCCGAACAGTGTGTCGGGGCGCGTGGTGAAGACTTCGATCGGGTCGGTGGCGTGGTTGCGGCCCTTGTCATCCTTGTCGCGCGACAGGGTGTCAGGCGCGTGCGCGATGTCCCACCAGATCTTCGCGCCCTGTGACTTGCCGATCCAGTTGCCCTGCATGGTGCGGACCTTGTCCGGCCAGCGGTCGAGGGTATCGAGGGCGGCCAGCAGATCGTCGCCATAGCGCGTGATGCGGAAGAACCATTGTTCCAGCTCGCGCTGCTCGACGACGGCGCCCGAACGCCAGCCGCGTCCGTCCACGACCTGTTCGTTGGCCAGCACGGTGTTTTCGACCGGATCCCAGTTCACTTTCGCCGATCGGCGATAGACGAGATCGTTGGCCAGCATCTTCAGGAAGATGCGCTGCTGCTGTTCATAGTAGTCGGGCTCGCAGGTGGTGACTTCCTTCGACCAGTCGAAGCTGAGTCCCAACGGAGCAAATTGGTCTTTCATCGCCTGGATGTTCTGCAGCGTCCAAGTGCGAGGTTGCGCCTTCTTCTCGATGGCGGCGTTCTCGGCGGGCAGGCCGAACGCATCCCAGCCCATCGGGTGCAGGACGTTATAACCGCTGGCGATACGATAGCGCGCCACCACGTCGCCCATGGCGTAGTTGCGCACATGACCCATGTGCAGCCGGCCGGACGGGTAGGGGAACATCTCGAGGACGTAGGCCTTTGGCATGTCGCCCGCTTCCTTCGCGGACTTCGCGCGAAAGATCTGGGCGCGGTCCCACGCGGCGCGCCATTTCGGCTCAGTCTCTTTGGGATTGTAGCGGGTGGCCATCTCGTCGCTCTCGTCCGTTCAGTAGCGGAGGGGGGTTCTCATATCCCGCCGCCGAACGAAAGACGACGGGGGTGTTATTGTGAGCCGCCAAGTCGAAGCTGACGCGCTTTCGAGAGGATAGCATTCTCAAGCGCGACGTTGGTGTCGGGGCTGACGGCTGCCGGCACCCAGGCGCCGCCGACCAGGGTTTCGCGGAACACGGCGGCGGAGATGCCGTCGGCGCGCAGGCGGGTGTCGAGGATGTAGACGGTCGCCTTGAGGCGCTCGTCGGCCTTGGCCGGGTTGGCGTACCAGTCGGTGATGACGACGCCGCCGTAAGGGTCGGCCGAGGACAGGGGCAGGAAGGACAGGGTGTCGAGCGTGGCGCGCCAGAGATAGGCGTTGACGCCAAGGGCGCCATTTTCTTCCGGGCCGATGTCAGCGCTGGAGGAGCTGGATGTGTTGGCGGTGTCGGAGCCGAAAACGGCGCAGCCCCCCATTCCCACAGTTGCAGACATCATCAGGGCGGCCAGCGCCACGCGAGAAACCATCACAACGTCACTCCGTCAGCCGGCGCGTATCGCGCCCCCGGGTAAGCCTTGAGGAGACGTTCCTTAGCTGCAGGCCTATCCCGCAGGCAAGGGCCGGACGCCGTTAGGCCTGCCGCAACACCGCCTCATATACACATTGGGCTGGACCGAGATTGCGGAGGAATTCTGGCATGCGGCGAACCATTTCCATGGCGGCCATCGTATTTGGCGCGGCGGGGCCGGCTTTTGCCCAATCCAGCGATGGGGCGGGCGACGGCGAATGGGCGGTCAAGGCGGAGGCGAGCGTGGTTGTCTCGGGTGTGCATGCTGATGACCCGCTGGACCCTGCGGCGGATGGGCCGCTGGGCTCTATGGTGCTTGAGATATCGCGCTCGGACACGTTCGAGAACGGCCTGACACTGGGGTGGCTGGGGTCGGTCCGGTATGAGCGGGACAATCCGCGCCGGCCCGCTTTCCTCGGGGCGTTGGGCGGGTGCCCGGCGACAAATCCTTCGTGTCCGACGCTGGCTAGCGGCGCATTGTCGCCCATCTCGCCGGCAACGGGCCTTGCGGCGGGCGGAACACCTGTGGATGACGCTGGCTTCCTGACGGTGGAAGCGGCGGCAGTCTCCCTGACAGGGCCGTGGGGTGAGGGCGTTTTGGGCCATGATGTCGGGGCGGCGAGCCGGCTTGATGCGCGTGCGCCCACGGTGTTGAACCGGGTGTCGGCATTCTCGCCCGGGCTCGATCCCACAGGGCTTGGCGTGACCCGCGCGCGCAATGACGTGACGGCGAGTTCGGCCAAGGCAACTTACCTGAGCCCGCGCTGGCTGGGCCTGCGGCTCGGAGCTTCCTACACGCCAGAAGCCGACACGCGCTCCGCCGATTTCGATCCGGATTTCAGGGCGACGGGTCTTGCCAGTGCGCAGCTGGAAAATGTCTGGGAGGGAGCGGTGTCATTTGCCCGTCAGTTCGCCGAGCAGGATCTGCGGGTGCGGGCGGCGGTGACGTATGCGAGCGCTGATTCGGGCGCCGCGCCGCCGGAATTCGGCAGCTATGAAGCCTGGGGCGCAGGTCTTGAGCTGGAGCATGATGGCTGGACCGGCGGGGTCCGCTGGCTCTCCAGCAACAATGCCTGGGCGGCTGGGAATGGCGATTACAAGGCGTGGGAAGTCGGGCTGGTGAAGGAGGTCGACGGCTGGCGCTTCGGGGCGGAAGCCGGCTGGTCCGAAGACCAGCTCAGCGGGCTGGAGGGCAATTCCTGGCTGGTCGGGGTCAGCCGAGATATTTCCCATAATGTGACCCTGGGGGTCGGCTGGACGGCTGCAGATGCCGACATTCCGATACCGGTCGGACTCGGCGTTGGTCACAAAAATGCCAGTAATGACGGGCTTCTGCTCGAACTCAGTGTGCGCAATTAGTGACACCCGCCGGATATCGCTTCCAGAAGGCCCGGCAATTAATCGACGTTAACTTTTGTGCCTTGAGTCGTGCGTATTATGTCGTCAGTAAAGGGTGGACATGCGCATCTCGGCGTCTCTTTTTTGTCTTGCCGCCAGTCTGGCTGCCGCCCCTGCGTTCGCGCAGGTGACGACTGCGCCTGCGTCCTCGCAACCGGCTGCCCGTGCGGGTCAGGCGGCGGCTGAGGACCGGAATGCCTCCCAGTTCAGCTTTGGCCTTGGCATCAGCCGTGGTGAAACCGAGCGTTCGCTGATGCCGATCGGACCGGTCGCCAAAGACCAGCTCGAACTGAAATGGAAACCGGCGGGCAACTGGGACATCACGCTTGACCTGACCAGCCGCTCGCAGAACGAACTGTTTCCGCGTGAGGAAGTCACCGCAGGCGTTGGCTATCAGGTCACGCCCCGCTTCCGCCTCGGCGGCGGCGTTACGGTGAAGGGCGATTCGCTCGCAAGTTCGCTCTCGAGCCCGGGTCAGAATTTCGGTCGCGAAGGCAACACGGAAGCCTCCGTGCGCATCGAGTCGGCTTTCTCGTTCTAGCTCCGGTTTCGGCTAGCGCTTCTTCCAACCCTCCAAGACGCCTTCGATCGCAGCCCAGCCGGCTGCGTTGTGCATTGCGCTTGCGGCGTTGTCAGCGTTGATGCCGCCGAGCGCATAGACGGGGAGGCAGGCGCTGCGTGTCAGAAGGCGAAAGCGAAGCGGGCCGACGGCCGGACCCGCCGAAGGGCTCTGGCTTGGGAAGACCGCCGACACAATCACAGCATCCACGCCAAGCGCTGCAGCGCGAGCGATTGCCATGCGGGAGTGCGCGGCGGCTGTTTCGATTGATCCCGGCCGGCGCGGGCGGATGGCTTTCAGCTGTCGTTCGGGCCAGTGGACCCCCGCCGCGCCGATGCGTGCGGCGAGCGCGGGATCATTGGCGACCAGCAGGATCAGGCCGCGCTTCCTGCACGCGCGGGCGAGAGCCAGGCCGCTGGCAAGGCGGCTCGGGCTGCCGAAATGGCGCCAGATAACGCCGAAGCCGCGCGGCAGGCGTTTCACGATCGACAGCGGGTCTGGCGTGCGCACGGGATCCGTGACGAAGAAGGCGCTGGGCAGAGTGCGGCTTTTGCCGTTTGCAAAGACGCGCGTGCGGGCAGGTCTTGCGAGACGCGCGGCTGCGAGGAGCTTGCGGCGGATCGCGGCTTGGGGTTGAGCCAATAGCGGGTAAGAGACACTCATGGACGAAACTGTACTGACCGAAATCGCGAAGGCGCGCACCGATGTTGTTGCCCGCATCGCCGCCGCCGCCAAGGGTGCGCGGCGCGAGCCTTCGTCTGTGGAACTAGTCGCCGTCTCGAAGGTGCAGCCGGACGATCGGATTGAGGCGATGCTGGCGACGGGCCAGCGCATCTTTGGCGAGAACCGCGTGCAGGAGGCCGAAGGGCGCTGGGCGGCGCGGCGTGCCTTGTATCCTGATCTTGACCTGCGCCTGATCGGTCCGTTGCAGAGCAACAAAGCGCGAGAAGCGGTCGCGCTGTTCGACGTGATCGAGACCCTGGACCGCACGAAGCTTGCGGCTGCGCTGGCGGATGCATTTGCGAAAGAGGGCAGGACGCCGAGGCTCTACGTGCAGGTGAACACGGGCGAGGAAGAGCAGAAGGCGGGCGTGGCGCCGCTGGAGGCCGACGCGTTCATTGGCTCGATGCGGCGTGACTACGGGTTTGCGATCGAGGGGCTGATGTGCATTCCGCCGGCGGATGAACCTGCTGGTCCGCACTTTGCGCTGCTGGCGAAGATCGCCGGGCGCAATGGCGTTGCGAAGCTGTCGATGGGCATGAGCGCGGATTACGAGATCGCGGTGATGTTCGGCGCCACGAGCGTTCGGGTTGGCTCGGCGTTGTTTGGGGCGCGCTCTACGCCGGAGTAGCGGCCATCGCGGCCTTGCGGTCGCGATAGGGCGCAATGCGCGAGAGACCCCAGGCGATCATGATCTGTGCGCCTGCATAGGTGATCCAGACAGAGCCGGGCAGGACGTCGGTTGTTGTGAATTTACCGACGGCGATCAGAGTGTCCGACAGCATGAAGACCACCGCACCGAGCCGCGCCAGCATCGGCGCCTTCACCACCATGGCGGTTGCGACCATCGTGGTGATGATCGCCTGATAGATCAGGGCCGGGACAAGCAAGTTGCTCATGCCGGGGGCGAGCCAGCCGAGCAGCAGAAGCGAGACGACGACCACGACCCCGGCGACGGGGCGGTCGCGTTTGTTGGGGCCGAGGAGGTGGCCCCATTGGAGGAAGCAGAAGATGTAGGCCACATGGCCGAGCGCGAACGCCGCCATGCCGGCAACGAACACGATCTCGAGCAGGACGTCGCCTGTGGCGCAGAGAAACAGCGCGAGCGCGGCGAGCCAGGCGCGCTGTGAGAGCGCGTAGATGCCGAGCAGAACGATGCCCGAGGCTTTCCAGACGAGACCCCATGGCTGGACGAGATTCACCCAGTCATTGGCGAGATGGGTCATCGCCACGACGGCGGCGAAGACGAAGAAGATGTTGAAGGCGGTCTTGCGCTGGGCGGTGTCGGTCATGCGCGCTTGCTAGCGCACGATTGCCAGCGTGTCGCCTGGTTGAGCGGTCGCCAGCAGGGCGAGTAGATCTTCGCGGGCGCAGGCGACGCAGCCGTCGGTGGGCGCATAACCCGGGCGGGCGATGTGCAGGAAGATGGCGCTGCCTTTGCCCTTGACCGGCGGATCGTCATTGTACCCCAGCACGACAATGACGTCGTAGAGGGCGTCCTCGCGCCAGAGTTTCTCGTGACTGAAGGCGAAGGGAAGGGCGACAGGGAAGTTGTAGAGCGGGCTGGCCGGGTCGTCGCACCAGCCAGCTTCTGGGATCAGCGCATCGATCGGGAGGCCGGTGGCGGGGCGCTCCAGACGGTCGGCGCGCCAGAAAACCTGCCGCATCGGCCAGACGCCGAGCGGGGTCGCGCTATCGCCCTCCTGCTTGGCTTCGGGCGCAGCTACGCCGCCTTTACCAAGCGCGCAGCGGGCTTCGCCACCGGTCCAGCGCAGGATTCCCGCGGAATTGGCTATGAAGGGCGTATTGGCCATATGGCTGTCCGCTTCGTGAATGGCTTACTTGATCGGCCCATTCTACCTAGACTTCGCATTCCCCGCACCACACATAGAGGGGACGGGAGACGCTCAACAGATGACCGCCGCCAAGACGATCCTGCTGGTCGACGATGATCAGGAACTGCGTGAAGCGCTGGCCGAGCAGTTCGAGCTGCACGAGGGCTTCCGGATCGAGCATGCCGGGTCTGCGGGGGAGGGCATCAAGAAGGCCGAGGAGGTGCGGGCCGACCTCGTCATTCTGGACGTCGAATTGCCGGACATGGACGGTCGCGACGCCTGCCGTCTCATGCGTAAACATGGCATCGCCGCCCCGATCGTGATGCTGACCGGCCAGTCGACGGACGCGGATGCGATCCTCGGTCTGGATTCGGGCGCCAATGACTATGTCATCAAGCCGTTCAAGTTCTCGGTCCTGCTGGCCCGCGTGCGGGCGCACCTGCGTACGTTCGAACAAAGCGAGGACGCGACTTTCCGACTGGGGCCTTACGAATTCCGCCCGGCGGCGAAGCTGCTGGTCGACGAGAAGGACCGCAAGATCCGCCTCACCGAGAAAGAGACCAACATCCTGAAATATCTCTATCGCGCGGGCGGCAAGCCGGTCGGGCGCGAGGAGCTTCTGTCGGAAGTCTGGGGCTACAACGCCAACGTCACGACGCACACGCTGGAGACGCACATCTATCGACTGCGCCAGAAGATCGAGCCTGATCCCGCGAATGCGCGGCTGCTGCTGACGGAGAGTGGCGGGTACCGGCTGCAAGCGTGATCCGGACCGCCGGGCGCCTGCCCGGCAGTAGCTGCGCAGCAGCGAACTATTCATTCCATCAATAGAGCGATCGCCTCGCTACGCGACGCGCTGCCGGGCAGGGGCCCGGCGGTCCAGGGTCACGCGCATCCTTCGACATACTGGATGCTCGGTCCGCCAGCGTGGATGGCGCCGACTTTTCCTGTGCCGTCGATTTCGTAGACGAGGCCGCGCGCGGCTTCCTCTTGCACATATGCCTCTTTGCGCCGACCGCCGGTCCATACCGTGATGTATTCAGCGGGCTTGTCCTGGTATTTGTGTGGGCTGGCGATGGCAGCTGTGCCGTAGGCCGTCTTCACTGCTTCGGCCGTGTCGCCGAGGCCGAGGCCCTTGTCGGTTTTCAGCATCGACATGTCGGCAATGGTGACGCGCGTGAGCTTGCCCGCTTCGATCATGACCCAGAGGAATTCGGGCGCGTTCTTCGGCTGAAATTCCAGACAGTCACCCGGAATTCCGGCGGCGTCGGGATCGCGCTGGTCGCCGACAGCGATGATCACTTCGGCTGCGGGCATGCCGATCTTGAGCGGTCCCCACCCTTCGGATGTGAGGGCAGCGTCCATGACGGGAGCAGGCGTTTCAACAACCGGCGCTGGAATCTCGGCGGTGGGCGTCACAGGGGCTGGCGTTTCGCTGCCGCCGCACGCGGCGAGAGCGATCATGGAAGCGGCGAGAAGGGCGATGCGTTTCACGATGAGGATCCTCCTGTGAAGACACTACATAGCCCCTCGCGGCGGCGCGGCCACCGTCACACGGCCGCAGGCGTGTGGAATCCGTCGGCTGCCGCTGCGGTAAATCATGGCAACGTTGTAAGCGCACGGTCGGCGCCATAGCGTGGTTTTTTAGGGGGTGGGGATCATCATGCAGGTCATCGGCGCAGGTCTTGGACGGACGGGCACGTATTCGCTGAAGGCCGCCCTCAACCAACTCGGTCTGGGTCCATGCCACCACATGGAAGCTGTAAGGCAAGACATGCCCGGGCAGGTTCCGCTGTGGGATGCGGCCGTCGCGGGCCATCCCGACTGGGCGGCGATCTTCCAGGGCTATGGCAGCGCGGTCGACTGGCCGACTGCGTCCTTCTTCCGCGAGCTTGCAGGCGCCTATCCGCAGGCGAAGTTTGTGCTCAGCGTGCGCAGTCCTGAAAGCTGGGCGGAGAGTTTCGGCGACACGATCTACAAGGTGCTGGGCGGACGAGACAACGCGCCGCCCGCGATGCATGCGTGGCTCGAAATGGTCGTGCAGGTGCTTGAGAAAGCCGGCATTCCCGGCGGCCTTGATCGCGAGGGACTGATCAAGGCGTTCAACGCGCACAACGAAGCGGTGAAGGCGGCGATCCCGGCGGAACGCCTTCTGGTCTTTGAAGCGAAGCAGGGCTGGGCGCCTTTGTGCGCCTTTGTCGGCAAGCCTGTTCCCGAGGGTGACTTCCCGCGCACCAATGATCGCGAAGAATTCTTCAAGCTGGTGTCAGGCCAAACCTAGAGCGCCGCCGTGACCGTCACGGTCACCGGCACGTGGTCGGAAGGCTTTTCGCCGCCGCGTTCGTCGGTGTGGATGCGGTAGCTCGCGATATCGACCAGCGGCGTGGCGCGCTTGTCTGACCACCAATGATCGAGACGGCGGCCGCGGTTGGAGGCTTTCCAGTCGGCGGCGCGATAGCTCCACCAGGTGTAGAGCTTCTCTTCAGGCTTGTGCTTGGCGCGCGCGATATCGGTGAGCTTTCCATCGGCGAGGATACGTTTGAGGCCATCGGTCTCGACGGCTGTGTGGCTCACCACGTTGAGCAGCTGACGATGCGACCAGACGTCGTTCTCTTCGGGCGCAATGTTGATGTCGCCTGCGACCAGCAGCGGCAGGGCAGAGCGTTTGGCGGCGCGGGTTGCGTAAAAGTCGTGCATGCGTTGAACGAAGTCGAGCTTGTGCGCGAACTTCTCGTTCAGCTCAGGATCGGGAATGTCGGCGCCGGCGGGCACGTAGAGGTTCTGCACCTCAAAGCCCGCGACATCGACCGCCGTGCAGCGCGCATGGCCGTGGCGGCAGAAGTCCGGCGTCACAAGCGGCCTGATCGGCAGTTTCGACACGATGGCGACGCCGTGCATGCCTTTCTGGCCGGAGAGATGGATGTGTTTGTAGCCGGCTGCCTCGAACGCCTTGCGGGGAAACTGGTCGTCGAGACACTTGATCTCCTGCAGGCACAGGACTTCAGGCTTCTCCCGCTTCAGGAAGGCGACTACGCGATCGATACGGAGGCGGACCGAATTTATGTTCCAGGTCGCCAGGGATAGGCGGTTCATGTCGTGCTGGGAGCGCCATTGTTAGGGGGCGGGGGTCTTTCGTACGGCAAACAATCGAGTGCGTCGGCGCTCAAATCAAGAAAAAGCGTTCCGAATCCGGGAGAAAAGCCTGAGCAGAATACAGACACGCCCGGCTGCGGGGACAGCCAGGCGTGCCATGCGCTTCGGGAGCGCATATGGGCCGGTGGATAGGTCCGGCTTTCGATCCGCTGCGAACGCCTGCGGGGGGAAGCTCAGGCGCGAGCTGACTCGATCCACGTGGCAATAAAGCCACGAGAGCGATGTTTTGTCATCCGTATCTTGGTTAAAATTTGCGTGTGCCCGGGTAGCTGCAACGATCGCGGCGCCTCGTCCGGAGACACATTTCTCGATCAGTGACTAGCGGCGATCGTCACCCGAATCGCTCGGGTCCTTCACGACGAAGAGCGAAGGCTTGAGAGAGACGTTCTTCTGGATGTTGTTGAGCTGGACGCGGGTTTCCGCGCCCGCGCCATCAACCTGACGCCAGCCCATCAGCTCGAAGTCCGTCTGGCGGAATTGCAGGATCATCTTGCCTTCCGCTTCCCCGGTCTTGTCGACCAGGGTGACGAAGTACGACCCGCCGCTGGTCTGCACGTCGGCGACGCTGCCGTCTTTCTTGAGATCAATATTCGAGCGCAGGAACAGGTGGAGCGGTGTCGAGGACAGCGGCACAGCGTCGTACGATTTGCGCTTGGGCTCTTCGATCGAGACCGTCGCGCCATCGGACACGATGAAGATGGGCTCGGGCTTGGTGTATTCGAAGCGCACCTTGCCCGGGCGGCTGATGTAGAAAGCGCCGTTGGAAGGTGAGCCAGAGGGGTCAACCTGGGTGAATGAGCCGGACACAGTCTTGGTGTCGCTCATCGCCTTGGCGACGCGATCGATGATGGCATTGCGGTCCAGCGTGCCGGGGGCCTGCACCTTCACGATCTCGAAGGCCGGCGCCTTGGCAACCGGAGCAACCACAGGCTTCGGCGCGACAGCTGACGGCTTTGCGACGAGGGTCGGCGCGGGCGCGGGCGTTACGGCCGGGGCGTCCATAATAACCGAGGGGAGGGGCGTCACGTCCACAGAGGTAGGCGCGGCCAAGGCTTGCGCGGACACCGAGAGGGCGAGGGGGATAAGGGAGGACAGGATGCTCATGACAACCAACTTCATTGCCGGGCCCGGCGAAAACAAGACCGGTTCAAGGTTTTTTCGCCCTGTTTTCATGAACATCGGTTCAGTCCTAAGCTATGGGCCCAAGCTACAGGCATGACCCGGCAGAGGCTAACGCGATGGGGCCGAAACAGTTTCATGAGCTGGTCATGGCCTTTCCGCACACGGAATACGCCACCTCCTATGGCCAGCCCGCCTACAAGGCGTTTGGGAAGTTCCTGACCCGCCTGCGGACCGAGGATGACAGTGTCGTCCTCGGCAGCGTGCCCAACGAGGAGCGCGAGATCATCTGCGAGGCGGACCCCGAGACATTTCACTTCACCGATCGTTACCGGAATTATCCTTATGTCCTCGCACGGCTGAAGCGGCTCGATGCGAAGACGCTTCGGGGTTATCTGATGCGGCAGTGGCGCCATAATGCTCCCGCAAAGTGGCTGAAAGCCTTCGAGGCGGGAATGGAACTGCCGGAGCTGAAACTACCAGCTGCGCGCAAGAGGTCGAGGAAGACGAAACGATGAAGTCGCTGCTGATCTTTCTTCTGGCCGCCGCACTTGCTGCCGGCGGATATCTGACCCGGCCCGACGAGAAGGCGCAGGAGCAGAATGCAACGAAAGTGCTGTCCTCCACGCGCGGCGGCTTCGACATCTCGGCCCTGATTGCTGACAAGGTGTTTGGCGCGGGCAAGAAAGACGGGCGCAAATTCGAGGAGCTGTTTGTCGCCACCAAATACACAGTGAAGGCCGACGACGCTGTGATCCTGGAGTGCTGGGGCCTTTATGCGCAGTTTCTCTGCTCGCAGCCCGAAAAAAAGTAGGACATAATTGGGCTGGGGCGCCTGGCAAAGCGGGACAAGCGATGCGCAGTTTTCTGGTCCTGATCGTGATCCTCGGTCTTGCGGCGGCGGGTGGCTATGTCACGCGGCCAGCACAGGGGCTGCATCGCGGCGTCGCCTCCGTGCTGATGGCGGACGGCATGGCGGCGCGGCCTGATGCGGGCGCGGGCAAATACGCCTTCGATGATTTCTACGTCGTGACGCGCTCGACCATGACGTCGGGCGATCACGAAGTGCTGCAATGTTGGGGCGCCTTCACGCGCTTTCTTTGCACCGGACCTGCGCCACAAGTGCGGGTCTCTGCGGTGAGCTAGACCCGGAACAGGGGCGGGGATCATGTAACCGGGAGCGCTTCGTCGATATCTGAGCGTGGTGGCTATCATCCTTCTGGTGTTCGTGGCCGCCGGCCCCTGGCTCAAACCGCCGCTTCAGGGGATGCGCGATGGCCTCGGGGAGGGGCTCAAGGAATATGCGCGCGCGCATCTGCAGCCCGGGGAGACTATGCTCGAGGTGACGCATCAGGCTGCACACGATTGGGCGCTGGCGGTCGGTCACGTCGCAAGGGCTGGCGACAAGACGTTCTATTGCGGCGGCGCATTCAAGGTGACGATCTGCGACTTCAAGAACTGACCAGGGTGTGCAGAGCAAAGGTCCGGGCAACAAAAAAGCCGGCCCCCGAGGGGGCCGGCTTCTTGATTTCCTGCCCGCCAACGGCGCGGCTGCACGCGCACGCCGACGGGGCAGTTGATCGCTCAGCTATTAGCTGACGCGCAGGTTCACAGCCGACATTTTGCCCGAGCGTTTGTCGGCTTGTTCTTCGAACGTGATTTTCTGACCGTCGGCCAGGCTGCGGAGGCCCGCCGCTTCGACAGCGCTGATGTGGACGAACACATCTTTCGCGCCGTTATCCGGCTGAATGAAGCCGTAGCCTTTGGTGGTGTTGAACCACTTAACAGTACCCGTAGCCATTCTAGTCTTCCTTGAAACATTACGTGACGGTGTCCGCGCGCACGCGGTCCACCTTTGGGGACAATCAAGTGTGGGTGGATTTCGTCAGCGGGCGCCGGGAGCCTTTAGGGGCAGGGCGGGCCAAGTCGTCGGCCGTAAACTCGATCCGGGCTCTATACCGCATTTCCGGGCGGATAGCAAAAGTGTTCGACTCAAGCCGCTTTTGCTTGATTCTGGCCCCTCTCGGGCGCATTTTAAAGCATGTCGTTCTTTCTGAGCGCGGACACGGGCCGCGCGGAGGGCGCCGCCACGAGGCCCTGAATGTCGATTGAAACACTGATCCCTGGAATGTCCGAGGATGAACTCGAGAACCTTCAGGCCAACGCAACCCGGATCTCGAAGGGCGCCGCCTCCAAGCAGCAGGCCGAGGCCGAGCGCCTCCTGCCGATCATCGAAGAGGCGCTGGTCGTCCGACGCGGCGTCGACTCCGTCGCTTCGGCCGAGAAGAAAGCTGCTCGCGCCAAAGACATCGCTGCTGCGCGCGCCAAGCGCACGGCGCAACGCAAGGCAACCGCCGAAGCCGAGAAGTAGCCGAAGCCTCGACATGAAAAGACCGGCTCATGAGCCGGTCTTTGCATTCGTGACCCTGGTTATCCGCGGACTGATTTTTGATCAGGCAGCATCTTCATCCCGGTCACCGCCGCGACCGGTGTCGCGCGAGAGAATTTGGCGCTTGCCGGCATGGTCGGCTGCCGAAATGATGCCTTCGCGTTCCATGCGTTCGATCATCGAGGCGGCGCGGTTGTAGCCGACACGCAGCACGCGCTGGACGTAGGATGTGGTGGGGCGCTTGTCGCGCACCACTGCTGCCACGGCGTCGCGATACATATCCTCTTCCGGGTCACCCGATTTGACGCCGAAGGCTGCGTCCGCGACCGAGGCTTCCTCTTCCACCTCGTCAGTGATGCCATCGACATATTGCGGCTGGCCCTGGTCCTTGAGCCAGTTCACGACGCGCTCGACTTCCTCGTCTTTCACGAACGGACCGTGGACGCGGCTGATCTTGCCGCCCGACTGCATCCACAGAAGGTCGCCCATGCCGAGCAGCTGTTCAGCGCCCTGTTCGCCCAGGATGGTGCGCGAGTCGATCTTGGTGGTGACCATGTAGGAGATGCGGGTCGGGAAGTTGGCCTTGATTGTGCCGGTGATGACGTCGACCGACGGACGCTGCGTGGCTGTGATGAGGTGGATGCCGGCGGCGCGCGCCATCTGGGCGATACGCTGGACGGCGCCTTCAATGTCCTTGCCGGCGACGAGCATGAGGTCGGCCATCTCGTCGATGATGACAACGATGTGCGGCATGGGTTCGGGCTTGATCAGCTCGTTCTGCCAGATCGCTTCGCCGGTTTCCTTGTTCCAGCCGGTCTGGACCTGGCGGGTAAGATGCTCGCCCTTCGCGGCGGCTTCCTCGGCCTTCTGGTTGAAGCCGGCGAGGTTGCGCACGCCCATCTTGGACATGATCTCGTAGCGGCTCTCCATCTCGCGCACGACCCATTTCAGGGCCAGCACGGCCTTTTGCGGATCGGTGACGACCGGCGCCAGAAGGTGCGGGATGCCCTCGTAGATCGAGAGTTCCAGCATTTTCGGGTCGATCATGATGAAGCGGCACTTCTCGGGCGGCAGCTTGAACATGAGCGAGAGGATCATTGCGTTGATACCGACCGACTTGCCCGAGCCGGTGGTGCCCGCGATCAGAAGGTGAGGCATCTTGCCGAGATCGCCGATCATCGGCTGACCCTCGATGCTTTCACCCAACGCAAGCGGCAGGGCGGCGCGCGAGCGGCTGAACTCGTTGGCGTTGAGGAGGTCGCGGAGATAGACTGTCTCGCGCGTCGGGTTGGGCAGTTCGATGCCGATGGCGTTGCGACCGGGGATGACGGCGACACGCGCGGAGGTCGCTGACATGGCGCGCGCGATGTCTTCGGCGAGTGCGACGACTTTTGAGGAGCGCACGCCGGCGGCGGGTTCAAGTTCGAACAGGGTGACGACGGGGCCGGGGCGGACTTCCGTGATGCGGCCTTTGATGCCGAACTCGTTGAGCACACCGGCGAGGCGGTCGGCCATGTCGAGCAGGCGAGCTTCGTCCACCTCGGAGCGGCGCGCCGGCGGTACATCGAGCAGTTCAATCGGCGGGATGGCGGTGTTCGGATCGCGCACGCGGGTCGATTGCGGCGAAGCCGCGCCGCCATTTGCGGGCGAGCGGATCGTGCCGGGCTGTGTTGCGGGCGAGGCCGGACGCTGCACGGTGCGGGGAGCGAGGGGTGCTGTTGCGGCGGCGGCTTCGGCGGGAACCGGGCGGCCTTCGAGCACGCGCGGGACGATCGGGCGCTGCCGGTTCTGCGTTTCGGAATTCTCGACGGCGTTGAAGAAGCCGCGCTCGCCATCCTCGAAGCCGTCTTCTTCGGTGTAGACGATCGGCTCGATGACTTCCTTCGGCTTGTAGCCGATCAGGCGCATGACGCCCCCGACCAGTCCGGGATTGGCGACGGGGCGCGAAGCAAGCGCAGGCACGCCGACGATGGCGGTGCGGTTATCCGTGTCGCGCTCCGGTTTCTTGGTGAGCGCGCGCCACAGGGACGTCGCGTCGCTCGCGCCCATGCCCATTGCCATGGCGGCGAACAGGATCGCGCAAAGACCGGCGAGGGCGGAGGCCCAGACCTGTGGTTCGGGGATTTTAAGCGCGGCGAAAGGCGTCGCGGTGAAGACGAGCATCACTTCGCCGACGACGCCGCCAAGGCCGGCCGACATGTCCCACGATTTCGGAATCGGCCATTCGGCAAGACAGCACGCCGCGAACAGGATGGTGGCAAGTCCCCACATCCAGGAGGCGGGATCCTGTTGCCCGATTCCGAAGGCGCGGCGGACGCCACCGATCATCAGAGCAAAGCCGAGCAGGATGGCGGTCCAGCCGAAGCCCTGCATCAGCACGTCGCCAAGGCTGGCGCCGACGATGCCGAACATGTTTTCAGGCGAAGCTTCGCTGATCAGTCCGGTTCCGGCATCGCGCACACGGGCGACGGCCATGTTGAAGCTGGGATCGCCAGCCGAATAGGACGAACAGGCCCCGCAGATGAAGACGCCGGCGGAGAACGCCGCCAGCCCGCTGAGGAAACGGGTGAACGCACGCGACCCACGGGCCTCGTAGCCGTCGTCCTCGGAATGGGGCGCACGGGGATGCGGCATGCCGTTGTCCTTGTAGGAAGCAGGATGGGCAGAAAACAGGATTGATAGCGCAGGCCGACACTGGCGCGGGCAGCCTTAACGGGCTGCTACCAAATGGCCGTATCTGCAGGCCGGAAGCGGGAAAAAATCGTTACGGCGGCGTTGTGAATTGAGGCGGGGCGCGGCCGGAGGGCAGGGCAAAAAAGGGTCCCGGACGCGCCGAGGCGTATCCGGGACCTATCCCCATGATCCAGCCTTGCGGTGGTTCATCCAGCTTGTTTAGCGCGCTTCGCGGCTGACGCATTAATGCAGTCTGGAGAGCAGGGTCTGGAGGTAGGCCTTGCCCTGATCGGAAGCGAGCCGTCGAGGCGGCGCCCATTTTTTGTGCAACTTTCGCTGAGTCCAGCAAGCCGAAGGGAGCTTTGCTTGTCCATTGGGCAGCAGGAAGCCCCTATCCATTTCGCATCTGCGAGAGGCGGTCTGACCGGGTCTCGGGTGTGTTCTTGTGCGCCGGTTGCTAGCCAACCTCAGGGGAGAAAAATTGTGAACAATTTCAGTCGATTAGATCGACTTTCGCTTTGGGGGACCGGTCTCAAGACCGGTTTGGCTGCGCTCGCGGCTGCATTCATTTTCACGACCTTGAGCCCGGCAACGGCGCAGCCGACGCCGGAAGCCCCGGCCACGGTGGAAGCGCCAAGTATGGCCCCGGCTGATGCCGCGGCGCCGCCGGTTGAGGCGGCTCTGGAAGCAGCCGCTGCTCCGACCGAGGAAGCTGCCCCCGTTGCCCTGCTGGCAAGCCAGCAGGAATACAAGGGCGAGACGGGCGCAACGGCGTGGATCCTGACATCCACAGCGCTGGTTCTCATGATGACGATTCCGGGCCTAGCGCTCTTCTATGGCGGCATGGTCCGCAAGAAGAACGTGATCGCCATCATCGCCCAGAACTTTGCGATCACTTGCTTGATCAGCGTGCTCTGGGTTGTCGTGATGTACTCGATCGCCTTCGGGACGAACACCGATGAGGGACTGAACCAGTGGTTCGGCGGGTTCGACCTCGCCATGTTGAATCACGTCACATCGGCGACGTCGCATGCCGCGACTGCAGACCTGCCCGAGTATCTCTGGATCGTTTACCAGATGACTTTCGGCATCATCACAGTCGCGCTCATCACGGGCTCCTATGCTGACCGCCTGAAATTCCTTCCCATGCTGATTTTCAGCGGCCTGTGGGGCATTCTGGTCTACGGACCGGTCTGCCATTGGGTCTGGGGCGGTGGCTGGCTGGGCGGCCTCGGCGCGCTCGACTTCGCCGGCGGTACGGTCGTTCACATCAACGCCGGCGTTGCCGGTCTGGTGGCGGCCCTCGTCCTCGGCAAACGTAAAGGCTATCCGACCGAGAACATGGCGCCGCACAACGTGCTGCTGACCATGATCGGCGCGGCCCTGCTGTGGGTTGGCTGGTTCGGCTTCAACGCTGGTTCGGCGTGGACGGCTGACGCAGCATCTGCGCTCGCGATGCTCAACACCCAGATCGCCACGGCGCTCGCCGCCATGGTCTGGATGGGCATTGAGATGGTGCACCGTGGCAAAGCCTCGATGCTCGGCCTCGCCTCGGGCGCCGTTGCCGGCCTCGTTGCGATCACGCCGGCTGCCGGCCTTGTCGACACGACCGCTGCACTCGTCATCGGCGCTGCCGGCGGCCTGGGCGGTTACTTCGGTGCGGTCTTCCTGAAACGGATGCTCAAATACGACGACGCGCTCGACGTGTTTGGCGTCCACGGCGTCTGCGGCATTATCGGCGCCATCCTGACGGGCGTCTTCGCCCAGGGCGATGGCGTCTCGATGCCGGATCAGGTTGTGATCCAGCTCACCGCTGTCGGCGCGGTGGTTGCCTACTCGGCAATCGTCACGGCCGTCATCCTGCTCCTGCTCAAGTTTACGATCGGGCTGCGAGTCAGCGAAGATGCCGAAATCGAAGGCCTCGACTCCTCCCTGCACGGAGAGGGCATCCACTAGGCTACCCCCCTCCACCCAGACTTTCTGGGACCGGCGCCTCCGGCGCGGCGCCGGGGAGGGGATCAAAAACGGGGGGCGCGGTCATTCGGCCGCGCCCCTTTTTCTTTGTCGCGCCGATGGACTACATCTAGGCGCATGAGCTCAGCATCCGGACATTACAGCTGTGACGTGGCCATTGTCGGGGGCGGGCCGGTGGGCCTGACGCTGGCTCTGGCGCTGGCGAGGCGGGGATTTGAAGCCATCGTCGCCGATGGCGCGCAGGCGGCGGACGTGTCGCGGCCGGACACGCGGGCCTATTTCATTTCGCATGGCTGCTGGCGGATCTTCCGCGCGCTGGGGATTGAGGATCAGCTGCTGCCGGACGCGGAGCCCGTGACGCAGGTTGAGGCCGAGGGCCGCGTGGGCGGTATTTCGTTCATTGCAGAAGAATGCAGCGAGCCGGCGCTAGGCTTCATGATAAACGCGGGCGTGCTGAACGCGGCGCTGACGCGCGCGGTGGTCGCAGAATCGAAGGTGACACTGCTCTCGGGCGTCAGGATCACGCAGACGGTGTTCGGCGGCGCGAGTGCCGTGCTCAAGCTGGGGGATGCGGAGATTTCAGCGCCGCTGGTGGTCGGATGCGACGGGCGCAACTCGCTGGTGCGGCGGGCGGCCAAGATCCGGTTCGAGGGCCACGACTATGACGCGGCGGCGATTTCCACCACCGTGAAGCTGAGCCGACCGCACAATGGCGCTGCGCGCCAGATCTTTCTGCCCAATGGGCCGATGGCAGTGCTGCCGCTAAAGGATAATTGCGCCAACCTGATCTGGACTGAGAAGGCGGGCGTTGCGCAGGCGCTGGCTGAACTCGATGCCCATGATTTCGAGCTTGAGCTGGCGAAGAAGGCAGGCGCGTTCCTGCCGGACGCGAAACTGGCCGGTCCGCGCATCGCGTTCCTGATCGGTCTTTATATCGCCGAACGCTTCGAAGGGGAGCGTGTGGCGCTGGCGGGAGATGCTGCGCACGTGATCCATCCGCTGGCGGGGCAGGGGCTCAATCTCGGGCTCAAGGATGTCGCGGCGCTGGTCGATGTAATATGCGAAGCGGCGCGGGCGGGTCTGGACATCGGTGCGGCGAGCGCGCTGTCGCCCTATACGATCTGGCGGCGCGGCGATGTTGTGGCGACGGCGGCAGCGATGGAAGGGTTTGCGCGGACGTTTACCTCGGCGCTGCCGGTTCGGCTGGCGGCAGGCGCGGCGATGGCGGTGGCCGGCATGATCCCGCCTGCGCGCAAGCTTTTTGCGCGAGAAGCTGGTGGAGACCTGGGCGAATTGCCCTCGCTGATGGCGCGTTAATCGTCTGGTTAGCCCGGCGCCACAGTTTCAGGCCGATGAAACCCGGCGACCTCAATACGACAGCCAGACAAGCAGGCGCGATCTCCGCGCTGTCGGCTGTGGCCCGCGGCTGGCCCGGTCCGGCGCTGGCGCTTGATGCGCAGGGCATTGTGATTGCGGCGAGCCCGCTGTCGGGACTGGCCGAGCGCATGCGTGCGCCGTTTGCGTTCCCGGCCGCCGCCATAGCCGCGCAAATTGTCGATCGCGCGGGACGCTGCTGGCGTGTGTCGGCGCCGGTCGACGGCATTCGCCTTGCAACCGCTGAACGGCACGAGTCTGTGGATTCAGCGCATCGCTTTACGGCAGCCGTCAGTCACGAGATCCGTACGCCGCTAAACGGCATTCTCGGCATGGCGGCGCTCCTTGAAGAGACCGACCTCGCGCCTGAGCAACGCGACTATGCCGGCGCGATCCGCAAGTCGGGCGTGCGGCTGCTCGACCTTCTGAACAACGTGCTGGATTTCTCGCGCATGGAGACGGGCGACATTCCGCTCGATATCGCGCCGTTCGATACGTACGAGCTGGTGCAGGACGTTGCAGAACTTTTGGCGCCGCGAGCGCATGCTGCGGGGCTCGATATTGCGGCCGTGGTGCATCCGGACCTCGCGCTGCGCATGATCGGCGATGCGGGCCGGTTGCGGCAGATCCTGTTCAACCTTGCGGGCAACGCTATAAAATTTACCGAGGCGGGATCGGTGCTGATCGAAGCGCGGCCGGGCGCGGGCGGTGAGGGAATAGCGCTGATCGTGCGTGACACCGGCGCTGGCATTCCCGAACATGCCAAGGCGCACCTGTTCGAGGCATTCTCGCAGGTGAGCGCGGCGGACGCGCGTCGCGATGGCGGCGTCGGGCTCGGACTTGCGATTGTTGCGCGACTGGTCGAGGCGATGAACGGCAAAGTTCATCTGCAGTCTGCTTACGGGCAGGGCGCGATGTTCGTCGTGGATATACCTTTGGAGGCTGTGCCTGGTTTGCCGCTTCGCGGGTCGCCGCAGGAGCCGTTGCGTGTCGCGCTTGAGCTGACGCCGGCATCAAGTCTGGCGTGCACGGCGGCATTGGCGCGTGAAGGGGCGGTCTCAACGTCGGCGGAAGAGGCTGATCTGGTGATCATCGACGCAGCGCTGGCGCCGGCGCGGATCGAGGCGATCGCGCGGGCCAAGCAGACGCTGGTGGTCCTGCGGCCAGGCGATCGTGCGCGGATCGAGCAGTTCCGCCAGATGGGATGCGCGGGATATCTGATCCGGCCTCTGCGCGCGGCGTCGATCGTCGAGCGGGCAGGGCTGGTGGTGCAGGGCGCAACGGTTCCCGAGCCCGTCGTTGAAAACAGACCGGCCAAAGCGGGCGCAGTGCTGATCGCGGACGACAACGCCGTGAACGCTTTGCTGGCGAGTAGCGCCCTGAAGGTGGCCGGCTTCCGGGTGGATACGGCAGGAACCGGCGCGGAGGCGTTGGAGCGAATGAGCGAAAACGATTATGCGGTCGTCTTCATGGATATCCGCATGCCGGTGATGGATGGGATCGAGGCGACACGGCGCATCCGCGCGCTCGCAGGGCCGGCATCGCAGACACCGATCGTGGCGCTGACGGCGCATATCGATCCCGACTTGGAAGAGCGTGCACGCCGTGCGGGCATCTCGCAGCTGGCCGCGAAACCGATCGACCCGCATCGTCTGCGCGAGCTGGCGACGTACTGGTCCAAGCGGCATGCGAAAGCTGCGCAGTAGGCGTCAGGTCGGCACGGGATCCGTTTTTTTCGGTTGCCGCGCGAGCAGAACCACGCACAAAAACAGAGCCGGCAAGGCAATCAAACCTGCGCCAACATAGAACAATGCGTAGGATTCCATCAGCGTTCGCCCGGACGTCTGGAAGCCGTCGACTACGGCGCCCGAGAAGCCTTTCAGGAACTTGCCGAAGATTGTGTAGATCGAGCTCAGCAGCGCGTATTGGGTTGCCGTGTAGCCGACACTGGTGAGGCTCGACATGTAGGTGACGAGCGCGACGCCCGCGAAGGCGTAGCAGAAATTGTCCGCCGCCATGGCGAAGGAAAAGACCCCGAGATCCGGGCCGGTGAAGGCGAGGAGGGCGAAGGCCGAAACGCCGAAGCCCTGCAGGACTGCCCCGATGACCAGTGTCCGCTGGAAGCCCAGCGCCGCGACCGAGATGCCGCCGACTGCAATGCCGGCAATGGATGCGAAGAGGCCCACCGACGCGCGGATGCCGCCGACGACATCCTTGCCGAGACCAAGGTCGGAATAGAAAGGCCCGGCAACGGGGCCGATCACGAATTCGGGCAGGCGATATAGGCTGATCATCAGCAGCATGACGAACGCAATGCGTCCGTGCGCGCGGAAGAATTCCAGCAACGGGCCCATGAACGCGTCGAAGATGCGCGGTGGCGCGGCCAGCGTCGCGCCGACAAGGCAAAATATGGTTGGCCAGAACAGGGGAGCGCCGTTGATCAGGTCCTGTCCTGCGATCGCGCCATAGAATGCCGCCAGCACAGTGACGGCGATCAGGGCTGCACCGGCCATCCACGTATAAGGAATGCGGGCATACGCGCCAGCGGCGAGCGCAAGACTGACAATGGCGAAAACGTTTCCGAACGTGGACGGGCGACCGAGGACGGCGAACATCTCAAGCCACTTCCACGACGGCAGGTAAGGCAGAAGCCAGCAAAGCAGAGCTGCGGCAACGAAGAAGGCGGCCGCCTTCATTCGTGATCCCGCATCGCGCCCGTCGTTCGCTGATGCAGTTGTGCTGGTCGCGCGCGCTCCCGGCGCCGGCTCGGGCATGCGCAGTGCAGCGAAGAGACCGACGCCCATCAGCACCGCCATGATCGAATAGGAAACTGGCCAGCCCATGTGATTGGCGAAGACGAGGATCAATGCATCGGTCACCAGAAGCGCCATGCGATAGCCGAGCTGATAGGCGGAGGTGAAGGTGCCCAGCTCATCGGCATCCTTTGCCTCCTCGATGCGCCAGGCGTCGACGGCGATGTCTTGCGTTGCCGACGCAAAGGCTACGACCAGCGCAAATGCGCCCATGGTCGCAAGTCCTCCGGGTCCGTGTGGCCCCACTGCGGCCATCGCCAGCAAGGCAATGGCGATGATGACCTGGACGAAAACTGCCCAGCTTCGCCGCTGGCCAAGCTGACTGAGGACGGGCAAGCGCACCTTGTCCACCATCGGCGCCCAGAATACCTTGAACGTGTAGGCAAGGCCGACCCACGACAGAAAGCCGATTGCCGTCAGTTCCGTGCCCTCATCTCGTAACCAGTAGCCGAAAGTCGCGCCCGTGAGCATGAACGGCATGCCGGACGAGAAGCCCAGGGCTGCCATGCCCGCGACGCGCGGATTGCTCATCGCTCGGACGGTTTGCTTGAGGGTGTATTTCTTCTTCGCTGGCGAGGGGCCAGTAGCGGGGGGAGGAGTGGGAGGCGTCGAGGTCAAAGGCGCGGCCTCCATCTGCTGGCCGCCTACTCGTGGACGTGTTCTTTCAGTCCGTAAAGGCGAGGGAGGGGCAGGGTGTGACCGGATTGTGCGTCCAGAATGGCCGCGTGAGCTGCCAGGCTAGCTGTTTGTGTTGTGCGCCGCAAAAGCTGCGAGGTTTACGATGTCCTGCGCGGTGGCGTCGAGCTGCGCGATCTGTACCGACGAGCTCAGGCCGACCAATAGCGGACCGATGACTGTCGCGCCGCCGAGCGCGGCAGCCAGCTTGGTCGAGATCGCGGCGGAGTGGATCGCCGGCATCACCAGCACGTTGGCCGGGCCCTTGAGACGGCAGAACGGATAGAGGCGGCGCGCTTCGGGGAAGAGCGCCACGTCGACCGCCATCTCGCCATCATACTCGAAGCCCACATCACCCTTCGCATCAAGCAGAGCAACCGCGTCGCGGACCTTCGCCATGCGCTCGCCCGGCGGGTTGCCGAAGGTCGAGTAGGAGAGGAAGGCGAGGCGGGGCGTGAAGCCGAGACGCGCCGCTGTGCGGGCAGCCGAAATCGCGATCTCGGCGAGATCGGCAGCGTCCGGCATTTCGGTGACGCTGGTGTCGGCGATCAGCATCGGGCCGGTCTTGCCGATCACGATCGAGACGCCGATGGGGCGCACGTCGTCGCGCTTGTCGATCGCCAGCATGACATCAGACAGCGACGTCGCGTAGTTGCGCGTGACGCCGGTGACCATTCCATCGGCATGGCCGAGAGCGACCATGGTGGCGCCGAACACGTTGCGGTCCTGGTTGATCAGGCGCTGTGCATCGCGCTGCAGGTAGCCCTGGCGCTGGAGACGCTTGTAGAGAAAGTCGGAGTAGACCTCGTTCTGGTCAGACACGCGCGCGTTCATGATGGTGAGCTCGCCGGCTGGAATGCCGAGCAGCTGCATGTTGCGGGTTACCTGCTCCTCGCGGCCGACGAGGATGGGCTCGCCCAACTCCTGCGTCTTGAACTGCCAGGCGGCGCGGATGACGGCGGGCTCTTCGCCTTCGGCGAACACGATGCGCTTGCGTTTTTCTGACCGGACCTTGCCGTAGATGCGCTGCAGGAAAGACGCGGACGGGTCGAGGCGTTGCGCCAGCGAGTCGCGGTAGGCCTGCATATCGGCGATCGGCTTGCGCGCGACGCCTGTGTCCATCGCAGCCTGCGCGACGAGCGGCGGCACATACCAGATGAGGCGCGGATCGAACGGTGCAGGGATGATGTAGTCGGGGCCGAAGGTGGGGCGGGCGCCTGCGTAGGCTGCGGCGACTTCGTCGGGAACATCTTCCCGGGCAAGTTGCGCCAGCGCTTGCGCCGCTGCGACCTTCATCTCTTCATTGATGGTGCGGGCGCGCACGTCGAGCGCGCCGCGGAAGATGTAGGGGAAGCCGAGCACATTGTTGATCTGGTTCGGATAATCCGAGCGACCGGTTGCGATGATGGCGTCGGTGCGCACTTCGCGGATTTCTTCCGGCGTGATCTCCGGGTCGGGGTTAGCCATCGGGAAGATCATCGGGTTCTTGGCCATGGATCTCACCATCGCCTGCGTGACCGCGCCCTTGGCCGAGAGGCCCATGAACACGTCGGCGCCTTCGAAGGCTTCGGCGAGCGTGCGCTTCTTTGTCTTCACCGCGAAGGCGGACTTGAACTGGTCCATGCCCTCGGTGCGGCCTTCGTAGATGACGCCTGTGCGGTCGACCATCAGGATGTTGTCACGCTTGACGCCAAGATGGCGGATCAGGCCCGCGACCGAAAGACCGGCAGCGCCGGCGCCCGAGATGACGACCTTGACGTCCGACAGCTTGCGGCCGGTGATCTCGCATGCGTTGATCAGGCCGGCGGTGGCGATGATAGCGGTGCCGTGCTGGTCGTCGTGGAACACTGGTATGTCGAGCTTCTCGCGCAGCTCGCTCTCGATGATGAAACACTCGGGCGCCTTGATGTCCTCGAGGTTGATGCCGCCCCAGGTGGCGCCGATGGCGCGTACGCAATCGATGAATTTCTGCGGGTCTTTCTCGTCGACCTCGATGTCGATGGAATCAACGTCGGCGAATCGTTTGAACAGGACGGACTTGCCCTCCATCACCGGCTTCGACGCCATGGGCCCGAGATCACCGAGGCCGAGGATGGCGGTGCCGTTGGTGATGACAGCCACCATATTGCCCTTCGACGTATAGTCGTAGGCAAGCTCCGGGTCCTTCGCGATGGCAAGCACCGGGATGGCGACGCCAGGCGAATAGGCGAGCGACAAGTCTTTCTGTGTCGCCATCGGCTTGGTCGGCGTTATCGATAGCTTCCCCGGCTGTGGATAGCGGTGAAAGGCGAGGGCTTCCTCGTCTGTGAAGCTGGGACGTTTGGTTGTCATATCGGACTGGGGCTTTAGGACTTGAGGGCGATAGCGCAGGTCACTAGGCAGGCGTCTCGACGGGGCGCATACGCCCGAAGAGACAGGCGGGCATTGAGCCGCAAAAGGGGTTTGAATCAAGCGTGAAGGGCCGGGATTCCGCCTCGCAGGAGCAGGAAGTTGCTCAAAGTGCTCTCCCTGCGGGGGGCGCGCCGCCCTCAGCCGAGGGCGCGACGCCGTTCATGGCGCAGTATCTTGAGATGAAGCGCAATCATCCCGACGCGATGCTGTTCTTCCGGATGGGCGATTTCTACGAACTATTTTTTGAAGATGCGGTTCTGGCGGGCAAGGCGCTCGGCATCACGCAGACATTTCGGGGCCAGCACAACGGACAGCCGATTCCGATGGCGGGCGTCCCCTATCATGCGGCCGAGGGCTATCTCGCGCGCCTGATCAAGGCGGGATATCGCGTTGCTGTCTGCGAACAGACGGAAGACCCGGCCGAGGCCAAGAAGCGTGGATCGAAGGCGGTGGTGCGGCGCGAGATCGTGCGCGTGGTCACGCCGGGGACGATCACGGAAGAGTCGCTGCTTGAAGCGCGTGCCGCCAACTGTCTTGCGGCCATTGGTCTGGCCGGCGGCGGACGCGAGGCGGCGCTGGCGCTTGCAGATGTATCGACCGGGCGGTTCGAGTTGTTTCCGCTGATGCCTGCCGCGCTGGCCGACGTGCTCGGCGCCATTGGGCCGCGCGAAGTGCTGGTCGCTGACAGCGTGATGTCCCACCCGGATGTGGCGCGCGCCACTGAAGGGCTGACGCTGACGCCGCGCCCCGACGCCCGCGCCGACGTCAAGCTGGGCGAGCGGCTGTTTCGCGATGCTTATGGCGTGGCGACGCTGGATGGTTTCGGGACGTTTACACGGGCCGAGCTGATCGCGTGCGGACTGCTGTTTGACTACCTCGCCGTAACTCAAGCGGGGGGGCAGGCAAGGCTAGACCCGCCGATCCGGACTGCGCCGGAAACATTTCTGGCGATCGATCCGGCGACGCGGGCGAGCCTTGAGATCGAGCGCTCGACGCGCGGGCAGCGGCAGGGGTCGCTGGTGGCGGCGGTGGATCGCACGGTCACGTCGGCGGGCGCGCGACTGCTGGCGCAGCGTCTCAGCCGGCCATCGCGGAGCCGCGCGGAAATCGAGCAGCGGCTCGATGCGTTGGCGTTCTTTCTCGATGCGTCGGACAAGCGCGAATTCACGCGCGATGCGCTGAAGCGCGCCAGCGACATCGAACGCGCGCGGATGCGGCTGTCGCTGCGCCGGGGCGGTCCGCGCGATCTTGCGGCGCTGGCGGCGTGTCTGGCTATGGGGGAGCAGATAAGTGCGGATCTTTCCTCGCACGATGATCCGCCGGCGGAGATAGCATCGGCGTGTGCGGCACTGACGCTGGCCGACAAGCCAAGGTTGGCGGCCCTTGCGAGCCAGGTCGGGGCGGCGCTGGCGCGCGAGCTTCCGGTGCAGGCGCGCGATGGAGGTTTCATTGCAGCAGGTCATGATCCCGCGCTCGACGAGACGCGGTCGCTGAAGGAAGACGCGCGCGGTGTGATTGCACGGCTGGAGGTCGCCTATGCAACGGAGACAGGCATTTCGGGCCTGCGTATCAAGCACAACAACGTGCTGGGCTACTTCATCGAGGTGAACGCCAGGCACGGCGACACGCTGATGAAGCCGCCGCTGGCCGCAACCTTCATCCATCGCCAGACCATGGCGAACGCCATGCGGTTCTCCACCACGCAGCTCAACGAGCATGAGGCGAAAATCTCGCGCGCAGATGGCGAGGCGCTCGCCCGCGAGATGGAGATCTTCAACCGTTTTCTCGCCGAGGTCGATGCGCTGGGGCCGGAACTGGCGCAGGTGGCCGATGGGCTGGCGCGTCTTGATGTGGCGGCAGGCAATGCTGACTGGGCAGCAGAATCGTCTGCAGTAAGGCCCGAGATCGCGGATGCGGCCGTATTCGAAGCGGAGGGCGCGCGGCATCCGGTCGTTGAGGCGGCGCTGCGCGCGGGCGGGCAGGGGTTCACGGCGAATGACTGCAGGCTTGATGCGCGCGGGTCATCCGGTCCGCGCCTTATGCTGATCACCGGGCCGAACATGGCCGGCAAGTCGACTTTCCTGCGCCAGAACGTATTGCTGGCGATCCTCGCGCAGGCGGGATGCTATGTGCCGGCGCGCAAGCTGCGCATGGGTCTGGCGGATCGTATCTTCTCGAGGGTTGGCGCGTCGGACGATCTTTCGCGCGGACGTTCGACCTTCATGGTCGAGATGATCGAGACGGCGGCGATCCTCAATCAGGCGACGCCGGATTCGATCGTCATTCTCGATGAGGTTGGTCGCGGCACATCGACATGGGACGGGCTTGCGATTGCGTGGGCGGTGGTCGAGCACCTGCACGAGGTCAACAAGTGCCGCGCGCTGTTTGCAACGCACTATCATGAGCTGACGGGTCTCGCGGATACGCTTGCCGCCTGCGCCAATGCCAGCCTGCGAGCGCAGGAGTGGAAGGGCGACCTGGTGTTCCTGCACGAAGTGAAGCCCGGTCCCGCCGACAGGTCCTATGGCGTGCAGGTCGCGAAACTTGCCGGCTTGCCGGCCGCCGCAGTGAAGCGCGCCGAAGCGGTGCTGAAAAAGCTGGAGGCGAAAGAAGGCGGGGCGAAGCGTCTGGAAGAGCTGCCACTGTTCGCCAGTTTCGTCGCCGAACAATCTGATGAGCGCACCGCCTCCGAGGCTGACCGGATGCTCGCCGGTCTCGACCCGGACGCGCTGACGCCGAAGGAGGCGCTTGAGCTGGTTTACCGTCTCAAGAAGGCGGCTGGGGATCTTCCGACCTGATCTCCAACGCTGCTGGCGCCACCGCGATGCGAGCGCCCAATTTCACCAAATACGCGGCGATATTTACCACTCGTGTGGCGAGGCCAGCAGCGAGCGCTTGATGCTTCAGCTGTTTAAATTTAAAAAATTGAACAAAAACAATGATACAGACGGTTAAGAAAGTCTGGCACGAGGGTTGCAAACTAGCCTTCAACGGCGAGGCCCACCAAGAGGCGCAGCCGAAAAAACAAGAAACGGAGAAACTCAATGAACGGTCTCATCAAACAAACCAAGCTCGATGGCCTCAGCACTTTCGGCTCCTTCGCCATCGCCCTCTTCAGCGTCGCCGCGGTGCTCGCGGTCCTGGCGTCGGCCTTCACCGGCACGAACCTGATCTAAGGACCGGCCTCCCTCCTCCCGGCGATCTCCCCAAGATCCAAACCACCAGCGGCAATGCCCCGAAGAAGGCCAAGCCGCAGAATGCCAAAGACCAGTTGGACGCAAGATCCACACGGAAAAGAAAAAGAGAAAACGATGAACGGTCTGATCAAACAAACGAAGCTGGATGGCCTGAACACTCTCGGTTCCTTCGCCATCGCCCTCTTCAGTGTTGCGGCTGTGGTCTACATGATGGCGACGGCCATCGGCGGCGGCGGAGTTGCCTGAACCTTCTCCAAAGCCGGATAGATCCCAGCCAATCAACCGGCCAGCCGCTCCCCCGGCTGGCCGGTTTTGATTCCGGACTTAAATGTTGGGTTGCAGCAGCGCGTCGACGGCTTCGATCGCTTTCGTACGGCGCTGTTCCGGCGTCCCCTGGATATGGACGAACTTCACGCCTCTTGTGGCCAGCTCTCGCTCACAGGCGCGCTGGAAATCCCGGCGTACCGCGGGGTCACGGAAATAGCGCGTGCCATCGTCGACCCAAGGCATGTCGATGTCGCAGAGTAGGTAGAGATCGGGATAATCGCGATACGCGTCGAACCAAGGATCACGCGAGCCGGCGAGCGCGTCTGACCAGACGGCCGTGAGCACCGGATCAGTATCCTCGATCAACACGCGATTGGCGCGCAGGCTCGCGGCTTTGACGCCAGCGAGATGACCCATCACGATCTGGCGCATGTCTTCGGGCGTCGTTGCGCCTGAGCCAAACGCCTCGGTGTGAAACCGGCCATACTCAGGTGCGACGAGGGTTTCGTAGTGACGTCCCAGTTCTGCCGAAAGCGAGGATTTTCCGGTCGATTCAGCTCCAAACAGCGTGACGCGCTTGAGGTAGTAGGGGCGCACCGGCCCGGGCAGGAAATGCCAGTTGCGATAGGGATCATTGCGGATTGCGGTCGCCGAAATCGGAAAGGCGGTGCGGGCCTCATCGACCGGCACGAACCGCGCGCCGGCCTCTCCCGCGAGGCGATGGCCGTAGGGCTCTGAAGAGAAAATGATGTCGATCGGCTCCGGGTGGAGACGCTTCAGGACATCGTTCCATATTGGCCAGAAGTTTTCCGGATCATCCTCCGGAACTTGCGGCAAGATTTCCTCGCAATGGATGACGCGCGCCGTCGGGAACAGCTCCTGCATCCATTGATAGCGCAGGTGACCCGGGATCGGATCGTCGGGCAGGGAACAGACAAGAATGGTCAGCTCCTCGACATAGGCGCGGCCAAAGTCGCAGAGATACACATGCCCCGCATGCGGGGGCATGAATTTGCCGAGCACAAGCCCGCGCGTGGGTTTCGACAGAAAGCTCATGCCGTTCCTTCAGCGCCGACAGCTGCTTCTTCGCGCATCGCCTTGCGCCATTCCCACCATCCCCAGAAAGCGTTGAAAAAGAAGAACATGTAGAGCGTGGTGAACAACCATTTGCCGGCGCTGGCGTAGAGAAAGACGGACAGGACATTCACGAACGTCCAGACCCACCAGGTTTCGATGCGCTTCCGGTCGAGCAGGAACTGAGCGACGACGCTGAACGTGAAGGTGCAGGCCTCGATGATGGTCGTCGCCCATGGCGTCCAGCCGGTCATCGCCATGGACATGACCATGGCCGCGACCATCGCGCCGGCGCAGGAGATCACCAGGATGCGGGTGCTGGTCCGGCGGATAGGCGGGCGGCGTCCATCCGCGCCGTTCATCCAGTACCACCAGCCATAGAACTGTACGCCGACAAAGAAGACCTGCAGCGCGGCGTTAGCGTAAAGCTTCCCCTGCCAGACCGAGACAAAGAAGATCGCGGTTCCCACGATGCCTACGGGGAATTGCCACAGGCTGCGTTTCACCCCGAGGATGACGCAGGCCAGCGTCACGAGCGTGGCGGCTAGTTCGATCGGATCGACGTTCACACCAGTCCTCAGCGCTTCCCGGTCGGGAAACTGCCTCGTCAGGGTCGGGAGAGCAATGTCCACGGCCTGATGTTGGTCCGAACTGCCGCCTGTTGCGTTAAGCAAATCGAGGCTAGAGATCGGCACATGAACGACGCGGCGCCCGCTTCCGACACTCCAAGGGTCAGGTCAGGGCCTGTGAAGCCCGGCCCGTGGCGGATTGCCGACATTGTCGATGGCCGCAAGTTGCGCATCCAGCTCACCGCCGCCGCCCTCGATAACGGCTCGGACCCGGTCGCCCAGCGCAAGCGGGCGCTGGACCTGATCCATGCCGCCCTGTTCCGCGGGCGCATGATCGCACAGGACAGGCTGGAGGAGGGAGCGGACGGCCTCGACACTGCCTCGCTCATGTCGGCCGTGATGGATGAGGCGCTGTCAGCGCTCTACGACTTTACGGTCGTGCACATTTTCCGCGCCCACAATCCGACCGAGGCCGAGCGCATGGCTGTCGTGGCGGTCGGCGGTTACGGGCGGAACGTGCTGGCGCCGTCCTCCGATGTCGACCTGCTGTTCGTGCGCAACTACAAGCAGACTGCCTGGGCCGAGAGCGTCATCGAATACATGCTCTATGCACTGTGGGACATGGGCATCAAGGTCGGGCACGCCTTCCGGACAATCGATGATTGCGTGAAGCTGTCGCGCGAGGACGTGACGATCCGCACCTCCATCCTCGACAAGCGCTTCCTGTTCGGCGACCGGGGTGTATTTGACAAGCTGGGCGAGCGCTTCCAGAAGGACGTGGTCGCCGGTCGCGGCGCTGAATTCGTCGCCGCCAAACTGCAGGAGCGCGCCGACCGTCATGCGCGCGAAGGCAACAGTCGCTATCGGGTCGAGCCCAACATCAAGGACGGCAAGGGCGGACTGCGCGACCTGCAGACGCTGTTCTGGCTTGCGAAATACATCCACGGCGGAATAACCCTGCCGGAAGTGCTCGACAACTCGACCTTCATGCCCGCCGACAAGGCGAGCTTCATGCGCGAGGCGCGCTTCCTCTGGACGGTGCGTTGCCATCTGCACTTCCTGACGGGGCGACCCGAAGAACGCTTGTCGTTCGACCTGCAGCCAGAGATGGCGACGCGGATGGGTTACACAGAGCGCAACAACGCGACGGCGGTCGAGCGTTTCATGAAGCGCTACTTTCTTGCCGCGAAGGAAGTCGGTGCGCTGACACGCATCCTGTGCGCCAAGCTGGAAGTGGACGAGAAGAAGCGCCCCGGTGGCCTCGCGCGTCTCATTCCCGGGGCTGCAGCGAAGCCGATCAAGGAAAAAGGCTTCGCGATTGATGGCGGACGGCTTTCAATCACGGATCCCGAAATGTTCGTGGCCGACACGCGCAAGCTGATGCGCCTGTTCTGGCTCGCTAACGAGCGACAGGTCGACATCCATCCCGAAGCGATGACAGCGGCGCGGCGCTCGCTGTGGGCGGTCACGCGTCAGGCGCGAGCCGACGAAGAATCGCGCGAGATGTTCCTCGATATCATCGCAGGCAAGAACCATCCGGGACGGGTGTTGCCGCTGATGAACGAGACCGGCGTGCTCGGTCGCTTCCTGCCCGAGTTCGGCCGCATTGTCGGCCAGACGCAGTTCAACATGTATCACCACTACACCGTGGACGAGCACACGCTGAAGGCGGTGGAGACGATCCACGATATTGCGAGCGGGACGGAGAAGGATCTGCATCCGCTCTCGACCGAGATATTTCCGAAGATCCAGAACCGGCGCGCCTTGTTCCTTGCAATGCTGCTGCACGATACCGGCAAGGGTAAGGGCGACCAACAGATCGAGGGCGCGAAGCAGGCGCGCTCTGCCGCGTTGCGTCTCGGCGTGCCCGCGGATGAGGCCGAACTTATCGCATGGCTCGTCGGCAATCACCTCGAAATGAGCGACACGGCGCAGAGGCGCGATATTTCCGATCCACAGACAATCTTGAAATTCGCCGAGCGCGTCGGCAACCTTGAGCGGCTGCGCCTCCTGCTGGTTCTGACCGTTGCCGACATTCGCGCAGTAGGACCGGGCGTGTGGAATGGCTGGAAGGGACAGCTGCTGCGCGATCTCTACCACGCCACCGAAGCGGCACTTCGTGGCGGGCGAACCGACGAGCACAGTGTCCGCTCCCAGCTGTTCGATCGTGCAGAGCAGGCGAGAAACCTTTTGTCCGACCATATCGGACCGACGCCGCTGCTCGCCGCGGTGGAAGCGGCCTACTGGGTTGGCTTTCCTGTGGAGACCCAGGCACGCCACGCCGCCGCACTGGCAAAGGGCGCCGGCCTACCGATCACGGTTGCCGCCAACATCGACAAGGTGCGATCCGCGACGGAGCTGATCGTGTCGGCGCCGGATCGTGAAGCATTGTTCGCCGACCTCTGCGGTGCGCTCTCGGCGGCAGGCGCCAACATCGTGGCGGCCCACCTCTATGAAGCCGGTGATGGTCGCGTGCTCGACGTATTCGATATCCAGGATGCTCGCGGCGCAGCCTTTGGCGCCGATCATCAGAATGCGTTGGACCGTCTCGTGGCCGACCTTCGCGCAGCAGCGCTGGGCGGCGAGGGCATGAAGCGTCCCGGTAAAGCGCCAGCCGCCAGCCGGCGCCATGCCGCGTTCATCATCTCGCCGCTGGTTCGCATTGACCGCGCAGCGTCCGCAAATTCAACGGTGATCGAAGTTTCAGGCCGCGACCGTCCGGGCCTACTCTATGATATCGCGCGCGAGCTTGCAGATACAAAACTGTCGATCCGTTCGGCGCATGTCGGCGCCTATGGCGAGCGCGTGCATGACGTCTTCTATGTCGAGCCGCTGGGTGGCGGCGTGATGCCGGTTGAAATGGATGAAGCTCTGACCACGCGGCTCGTCGAAATCATTCGCTCATATTCTCCGAATGCGCCTCGCATCCCCGCGCACACGCTTGCGCGCGCGCCGGCCTCCTTCAACCGCTAGGCGGACCCCCTTACATGTCACTCGCGCGCAACGTTTTCGTGCAGACCTTCTTCACGCTTGGCAGTCGCGTGCTGGGCTTTGCGCGTGATCTGGCGCTCAACTCCCGCTTTGGCGGGCAGGGGCCGCTGATGGATTGCTGGGCCACGGCCCAGATGCTGCCCAACCTGTTTCGTCGCCTGTTTGCCGAGGGCGCATTCTCGCAGGGCTTTGTGCCCGTCTTCGCTGCCGCACGCGCGACCGAAGGCGCTGAGGCCGCCGACAAAATGGCGTCGCAGGCGATGGCCTTCATTCTCACCGTCGTCGCCATCGTCACGATTGGTATCGAAGTGGCGATGCCGTGGGTCATGCCGTTCCTGTTGTCCGCCTATATCGATGACCCGGGCACGCTCGGCATTGCGACGCTGATGGCTCAGCTGGCGATGCCCTATCTCGTCTTCATGACGCTCGCCTCACTGCTGTCGGGGGTGCTCAACACGCTCGGCCGTTTCGCACTGACGGCGGCAGCCCCGATCCTGCTCAATGTTTGCACGTTGGCGCCGCTCATGCTTGCGCCAAGCCAGCAGCAGGCGGCCGAATGGGCGGCGGCGGCAGTGACGATTTCGGGTTTCCTGCAATCCAGCCTGTTGTG
Source organism: Caulobacterales bacterium (assembly GCA_038326205.1). GTDB lineage: Bacteria > Pseudomonadota > Alphaproteobacteria > Caulobacterales > Hyphomonadaceae > UBA7672. The sequence continues at coordinate 44,077 of JBBQJV010000001.1, forward strand.
GTGGGGCGCGCGCAGGCTGGGCGTCGATCTGCGGCTCAGCCTGCCGGTGCTCACCAAGGGTGTGCGTCGCATGCTGGCGATTGCTGTTCCGGGCGCGATCGCGGGCGGCGCGCTGCAAGTGTCGTCGCTGGTGACGCAGACACTGTCGGGGTCCGATGAAGGTGCGCGCAGCGTGCTCTACAATTCGGACCGGCTCTATCAGTTGCCGCTCGGTCTGATCGGCGTGGCGGTTGGCTTGGCGCTGGTGCCGCGCCTCTCGCGTCACTTTGCAGAGAACGATCACGAGGGCGCTGCCCGCACCATGGATGACGGCATTGGCCTCTCCATGGCGTTCACACTGCCGGCTGCGGTCGCCCTGCTGATCATGCCGCTGTTCATCATCGATGCGACGGTCACGCGCGGGGCCTTCACGAGCGCCGATGCGTTGCGCACGTCCGAGGTGCTGCGCCAGTTTGCCTGGGGCGTGCCGGCCTTCGTGCTGGCAAAAGTGTTCACGCCGCCGTTCTTCGCGCGGCAAAAATCCAAGCGGCCGATGCAGTTTTCCCTGGTGTCGGTCGCCATCACAGTCGTGGTTGGCGCCTCGCTCTGGTACTGGCTGCCGACGCAGCAGATCAACGGAAAGCCCATCGATGGTACGATCGGCCTTGGCATCGCGACCTCGTTTGGCGCCTGGGCCAACGTCTTCCTGCTTGCCAGCGCGCTGGCGCGGGAAGGGGCCTACAAGATGGGCGCAAGGGTCTGGTCGCGCATGGTGCGGCTGATGATCGCCAGCGCCATCATGGGCGTCTTCGCAGGCGTCTGCGCTTGGCAGTATCCTTTGTTGTCCGACTTGCTCTGGAAGAAAGAGCTCGCAGTGCTGGTGGTTATTGCGGCGGGCATTGTTCTTTATGGCGTTGCTGCGTTTGGCTTGCGGGCCGTGACGCTGAGCGAGATCAAGGGCGCACTGCGGCGCGAGAAGGGCGTCGCGGGTATTCCGTCCGGCGGCGAGGGCTGATAAGTCCCCGCTCATGTCAGAGCAGAAGCAAGTTGAGTATTCCGGCCCGCAGCGGGTGTTCTCGGGCGTTCAGCCTTCGGGCAGCCTGCACCTTGGCAATTATCTTGGCGCGCTGGTGAAGTTCGTCGCGATGCAGGATCAGTATCCCTGCATCTTCTGCGTCGTTGACCTCCACGCCATCACCGTGCCGCAGGACCCGAAATTGCTCGCCGCACAGACACGCGAGATCGCCTCGGCCTATCTCGCGGCGGGCGTTGATCCGGAGCGGTCGATCATCTTCGCGCAATCATCTGTGCTAGCGCACACGGAACTCGGCTGGATCTTCAACTGCGTCGCGCGCATGGGCTGGGTCGAGCGCATGACGCAGTTCAAGGACAAGTCGTCGGGCAAGGATGCAGAGAACATTTCGGTCGGCCTGTTCGACTATCCCGTGCTGCAGGCCGCTGACATTCTGGCCTACAAGGCCACACACGTGCCGGTCGGTGAAGACCAGAAACAGCACCTTGAATTGAGCCGCGACATCGCCGGCAAGTTCAACCGCGATTTCAACGCTCCGGGGTTCTTCCCGCTGCCCGAGCCGATTTATCAGGGTCCCGGCGCGCGCATCATGTCGCTCAAGGATGGCACGAAGAAGATGTCGAAGTCGGACCCCTCGGACGCCGCGCGCATCAACCTGCTCGATACCGCTGACGACATCGCGAAGAAGATCAAGCGGGCGACGTCGGACAGCGATCTGCTGCCCTCAGAGATGAAGGGCCTCGAAGGCCGCGCCGAAGCTGCGAACCTTGTCGGTATCTATGCGGTGTTGGCTGGGATGAGCGAGCAGCAGGTGCTGGACGAGTTCGGCGGCCATGGTTTCGGCAAGTTCAAGCCGGCGCTGGCTGATCTTGCTGTCGCCAAGCTGGGGCCGGTGGCTGACAAGATGCGCCGACTGATGGGTGATCCGGGCGAGGTTGATCGCGTGCTGAAGCAGGGCGGGGATTGCGCCAATGCCATTGCTGCGCCTGTGATGGACGAAGTCCGCAAGGTGGTCGGCTTCTGGCGGCCATAGGCCGTCAACGTGCCGGTGGAATGGCAGCGGCAGACCGGCGCATTCCAGGACCTGCCGTGCGGGCGTAGCGATATCCCGGATCAGACTTGAAGAACCGGACGCGCGAAGCCGACCGGAGGAAATGAACATGAGAAGACTGGCAGCATCTCTGCTGTTTGCACTGTTGTTTGCCGCCTGCGGTGTCCAGCCGGCCGGCCTCAACGTCGAAAATGCGGTCTACCGTGCGCCGCTTGTCGAAGGCGCGCCGGGCGTCGCCTATTTTTCAATAACATCTCCGGCAGATGATCGCATCGTCGCAATTTCGTCGCCGGACGCTCAATCGGTCGAGATTCATCAGTCCAGCGCGGAAGATGGCGTGGCCGCAATGCAGAAACGCGACACGGTAGAGCTACCGGCCGGAAAAACTGTGACATTCGGTCCGGGCGGTCTCCACTTGATGGTGTTCTCACCTGTCGCTCGGCACGCAAACGCCACATTTCCGATTCGAATCACACTAGAATCTGGGCTCGAGGAGACTATTTCGTTCGCTGGCGAGACGAGAGGCCAATAGCAGCCGGTAACGTCACATAAACGAATATTGGGTTGAGGTTAACGATGGGCCCGTTCAGGGTCTGATCTGCCATTAGCTGGGGCTGGGCATGTCTGTACTCAAACTCCGCCGCGACATGGTCGTGGTTGAAGAAGAGCCGGTGGCGGAACTCGTCACCGAGATCGAACGCCCGTTCCCGCTGCGCACCCGTGAAAGCGATTCGTCCGACATTATCGAGGCTGAGGCCATTGATATCGACGACGAGCACGACGAAGAGATCTCGACCTACAAGACTTTCGGCCAGCACGTCCGCTTCTGGTTCAACACCGTCGCGATTGTCGGCCTGCTTGGCGTCTATCCCGTCATGACAATCGCTTCCAGCGATGTCGGCGATCGTAATCTGGAAACACTGGTCAACCGCGCCGACTGGGCGGCCCCCTGGGTCGGCGGCATCGCGACCCTGATGGAAAAGCATTTCGACCAGCTCGGTTGGGCTTCCGATGCTGAGGCATGGGAGCCAATGGCGCGTCTCACCGCCAAGCCGGCCTATCAGGCGGCGATGGCGGGCAGCCTTGGCGACGTGCTTAAGCGGGCCAACGTGCAGTCGGCCATTGCCGGCCAGCCCGACTCCGATCTCGAAGCCGCCTCCCGGTTGGTAAGGGACGATTCGACAGGTGTGCAGCTGCGCGCCGCGCGCGATGCCCTGCTGAACTTTGATCGCCGCTTGCGCCGCCGCGATGCCGCAACCGGCTTCTCCGCCAAGCAGGTCTCCGAAGAACTTGCCCTGCTGTCCACCTGGGCCACGACCAGCCAGCAGAGTGTGATCGCTTCCATGGGCGCCATCGGCGGCAGCCCGATGGACGAGGAGGCGACCCGCGCAGTCTACGCAGCCAAGGGCCGCGCCACTGTCGCCTATCTGATGCTGGACTCTTTGAAATGGCCCGAAAGTGCAGACGTTTCCAAAGCGCGCGATGCAGCTGAGGCCGCCTGGAAAGCTGTCGCGGAATTCCATCCGCTGGTAGTGCTGAACGGCGACCCTGACGGATCGCTCTGGGGCAATCACCCGGCCGCGATGAGCTATCTGATCGCGCGCGCAGAGGCGTCCACAGCAGCGTTCAGCGATCTGGTGAAAGCATCTGCTGTGCCACCGCGTCCGGCTGTCGTCGCAGGTCATGCCACGCCGGGCTCTGGCGCCGCTCCCTAACCCGCACAACGTCGCGTCAGTCTTGACCCCATCGACGCGAAGGCGCCTCATTAGTCCATGACAAACTCGTCACGAAAATTTTTGGCGGTTTCCGACGAGACCGAAGAATGCGTCAGCGCCATGTTGTTCGCCGGCATGCGCGCAAAAGCCGTCGGCGCCGGCGTGGTGGTTCTCAGGTGTGCGCGGGTGCCGGGATTGGGCGGTTGGGTCGGGCTCGACAAAGATATCAGCCAGGACGCCATCGATTCCGCTCGTCTGAAAGCGATCCAGCATGTCGACATCATCGAGGCCAGGGTGGGTATCCGGGCTGAAGTGGTTGTCAGTGAGGAGGAGCCGGTCGACGCCATTCGAGCTCTCGTGAAGAAGGACCACACGATCAAGACCCTTATCCTGGCTGCGGCGCCCGGCTGGAGGCCCGGACCGCTGGTATCGCGCCTGGCCAAGGGCAAGCCGGTTTCCAACCGCCCGATCGCCGTCACGGTCATTCCAGGGAACCTCACCGACGAGCAGCTTCAGGAAATCGGCGGTATGCCGGGCTAGGGGCCTGCTAGGCCAAGAATGGGTGAGCCCGATTGCGTCCAGCCCGGTCCGGGGCCATCTACGGGTCAGCAACAGGCAGTTCCCATGTTCATCCAGACACAGACGACCCCCAATCCGGCGACGCTGAAATTCCTGCCCGGACGGGATGTTTCGGCCGCTACGCCCTATGAGTTCGCGAGTAGCGATGAAGCTGTCGCCTCGCCGCTGGCGTCCGCCCTGTTCGGCGTGACCGGGGTGAAGGGCGTTTTCTTCGGTTCCGACTTCGTGTCGATCACCAAGACTGATGACGCCGACTGGGCCGTTGTGAAGCCACAGGCGCTGGCGGCGATCATGGATCACTTCGTCTCCGGTGCGCCGCTGCTGGCGGATTCAGCGCCAGGCGCCGGAGCGCCGGTCGATGAGGACGACACTGTTTATGAAGGCGAGACCGCCGAGATCGTCGCCGAGATCAAGGAACTGATCGCCACGCGCGTACGACCGGCGGTGGCCAATGACGGCGGCGATATCGTGTTCCGCCGCTTCGACGTCGAGACCGGCATTGTGCATCTTTCCATGCGTGGCGCCTGCTCGGGCTGTCCCTCGTCCGCACTCACGTTGAAGCAGGGCGTCGAGAATTTGCTGCGCCACTACGTGCCGGAGGTTACGGCCGTCGAAGCGGCCGCCTGATGGGTAAGCCGCTGGGGGACAACGCACTCGACCAGATTTTTCGCACGGCGCGCACGCGTCGCGGCTGGACTGAGGAAGAGACGCCTGAAGTCCTGATCCGCGCGACATACGATCTTCTGAAGATGCCGCCGACGGCGTCGAACATCTGTCCGGGGCGTTTTCTTTTTGTACGCTCGGCCGAAGCGAAGGCGCGGCTGATGCCGCATCTCGATGAAGGCAACCGCAAGCAGACCGAGTCGGCGCCGTGGACCGCCATCGTCGCCTATGACCTCGATTTTGCGGATCATCTCGGCAAGCTGATCCCGCATGCGCCCAAGGCAAAGGACTGGTTCGCCGATGCGAATAATGCCGAATGGAACGCGATCCAGTCCGGTACGCTGCAGGGCGCCTACCTGATGATTGCGGCGCGCTCGCTCGGCCTCGATTGCGGGCCGATGGGCGGGTTCAGCCGCGCGGGGGTCGATGCTGAATTCTTTCTCTCCGATCCGACGATGAAATCATGGCGCTCCAGCTTTCTGTGCAATATCGGGCGCGGCGATGACACGCGACTGCGCCCGCGCGCGCCACGGCTGGATTTTGACGAAGCCTGCCGGATTTTGTGACCTGCGCGAACCTCCCGAACGTCGCGCGAACAGTCAGGAATTCGCCAAAAGGCGGTACATGCGCTCTCGGCTAAAGAGCCCAATCTCTGGCCGATTGTTCATCGCACCGTCTGCTTTTCTTTCGGAGCGGAGACGCGCCGCGTCTTGGCCTCGAACCTGGGCTTGGGCATGAGCCGGAAACGCGACTGACACCAGGCGAAGTCAACACCGACGTCCAGCAAAGCATCGGAACGCCCACACGGGCAGGCGAATTCCATCACTGCCACGATACGATAGGTCTCGCCGGCAATGAGGGGTACCGGTTCTCCCGTGAAATGGTTCGGCGCGGCATTGACGCATAGAACCAGATCGCCGGGGCCGACAGCATCGCTCATGGCTTATATTCCTTACGGTGAAGGGGAGGATAGACCCGGGACCGAAAGCAGCAAGCGCCATGTGTTCGTCAAGAAACACAGGGCGTCGATCCTTGATCAGCGAAATGGCGTACTTTTGCAGCCCGGGTCATTTCCGCTATCTGCAGGTCCGGACGCGCCCCCGCCAAAAGAGGAAAGATCAATCGTCAATCGAATTCCGGTTTGAAGGGCGGATCAATCCAAGCGCCCATTACCTGTCCTGATCTGAGCCTCACAGACATAGCATCGAATGGTTGAAGGCTGCCGAGAAATGCCTCGAAGCTTTCGGCGATCTTTTCTCCGCTCCCGTCAAGTTCGTGATCCCAGAAGAACACCGCACCCGTTTCAAGATCGAGCCACACGTACTTTCCGCACGAATCTTTGGCCACCCGAATGGCTTCACGCGGAAATCCCTCAATACGTGTGCGTAGTGATGTGGCCTCGTGAACATGCACGAACCTTCGAACCTTCGATTGGTTTTGCAAAGTCGGGAATATGTTGGAAGATGGCGTCGCGCCGTCATGCTTGGCTACGAAGCAGCGATCGTTAGTCGGCAGCGTGCATCCCATGTCCCCCTCTGCTCGACGGATTGCAGATTCATCGACGCCAATAATGGTTGGGATGGCTACGGCCATCGCAAGCATCTCAATCGCAAGAGGGTAGATGGACAATGGCTGTTTTGGACGAACAAGGCCCCACCGCCCGTTCGATCGCCAGTGTTAGACCCAGAGCGTGTTGCTGGCGAATGCGGTTCAGCACTCAACTGTAAGGCTGCCACTCCGACCTGCCGTTGCGCGTCAGGCCACCCCCCCGCACTGCGCACGAGGGAGGAAAACCCCTCGGGTTGGGGCTTTGGCCAGCGGATGAGTGGTGACATCGCCCCATCAACTGATATTGCGGGTTCATGCTGATACTCGGGATAAACACCGTGTCCGACGCCTGCGAGGCGGCGCTGGTCCGCGATGGCGTTGTTGTTGCTGAACTCTCGGAGCGGCTGAATCAGGGACATGATGCGCGGCTCGCGCCGGTTGTTGATGCGCTGATGAAGCAGACGGGCGTTGCATTCGCGGATCTGAATCGTGTCGCCATCGTCGTCGGGCCCGGCTCGTTTACGGGCGTGCGGGTGGGCGTCGCCTTCGCGCGCGGACTTTCGCTGTCGCTCGATATTCCTGCTGTGGGCGTCACCAGTCTTGAAGCTATTGATGGCCTGCCGCGTCATGGCTATGTGCTCGGCCTGCTGCCTGCCAGGCGCCGTCCGCCGCATCGCACATGGTGGGGCCAGTTGATCGATGCGGGCAGGGGCGGCGCGGAACCCTTCGAGGCGAGCGAAGACCAGCTGGCTGCGCTTGCCGCCGGAACCGACGCTGTTTGCGGCGGGCTTGCGGACCTTCCCGATCTTGGAACGCGGCAGGTCACAGGCGCGCCATCCGCACGCGCCGCAGCGCTTTTCGCATCGCGGTTGGCCGACGCCCATTTGCCGCCGCCGCGCCCGGTCTATGTACGTGAGCCAGACGCCACGCCGATGCGGCCGCCGATCAAGTCTTCTGGCAAGCCGGCCGGGCAATGACGCTACGTCTAGCAACCGTCGCTGATGCCGCCGAACTTTCGCGTCTGCATGCGGCCTCGTTTGACGATGGCTGGACGCGCGACGACTTCTCAATCTGGCTGGCGCGGCCGGAGGCGATGGCGGTGCTCGCCCTTCGTGAACGCGAAGCAGTCGCATTCGGCCTCGCGCTGGCGGCTGGGGATGATGCGGAACTTCTGACCATTGCGACGCATCCGGCGGCGCGCATGCTGGGGTTGGGAAGGCAAATTTTTCGTGCGCTCGACGTCTTCGCGCTGGATCGTGGGCTCGAACGCTGGGTTCTCGAGGCAGCGCGCAACAATCATGCAGCCGTCGGTCTCTATAAATCCGAGGGATTCGTGGAAATCGGCCTCCGGAAGGGCTATTATAAGACCGGGCAAGGCCGCGTGGACGCTTTAGTCATGTCCCGCAGGGTCGGACCCGGCGGTGGACAGGACGCGGCCTGAGAAGCATATGTGCGCCATGAAGACGGGCGCGCCTCGCGTCGGCAAGGAGATCAGCGTGATCGAGCAGAAGTGCATCGAACGAGGTCTGCGCATGACGGACCAGCGCCGCGTAATCGCGCGCGTGCTGTCGGAGGCTGCAGATCACCCGGATGCTGAGGAGCTGCATCGTCGCGCAGCGGCGGTCGATGCGAACATCTCGCTCGCCACCGTCTATCGCACGGTGAAGCTGTTCGAGGACTCGGGCATCATCGAGCGCCACGATTTCCGTGATGGCCGCTCGCGCTACGAAGAAGCGCCGCAGGAACATCACGACCACCTGATCGACGCCAAGAGCGGCGCCGTGATCGAGTTCCAGTCGGACGAGATCGAAAAGCTGCAGATCGAGATCGCGCGCAAGCTTGGCTATCGCCTGGTCGACCACCGGCTTGAACTCTATGGCGTGCCTCTGAACGAGGACGAGAAGAAGTAATCTGCATGGGCGAGGCGCCACAGAAGCCCAACGTGAAGCCCAATACCAAGGGCCTCTACATCAAGACCTATGGCTGCCAGGCCAACGTCTACGATTCCGAAAGAATGCGGGACGTGCTGAGGCCGCTCGGCTATGCGCTGGTCGATTCACCAGAAGCGGCCAATCTCGTCGTGCTCAACACGTGCCACATCCGCGAGAAGGCGACGGAGAAAGTCTTTTCTGAGCTCGGCCGGCTGAAAGATATCAAGCAGGCGGGCGGTGGCGTCATGCGGATCGCGGTCGCCGGATGCGTGGCGCAGGCCGAGGGCGAAGAGATCATGCGGCGCCAGCCCGCGGTCGACATGGTTGTGGGCCCGCAATCATATCATCGCCTGCCAGAGATGATCGCACGGCTTGCGCGCAAGACCGGCGACGTGCTCGAAATCGACTTCGCGGCGGAAGAAAAATTCGACGCCTTGCCAAAGTCGCGCGATGTCAGCGGCGCATCGGCCTTCCTCGCCGTGCAGGAAGGCTGCGACAAATTCTGTACCTTCTGCGTAGTGCCTTACACGCGGGGTGCGGAGTATTCCCGAGGTGTGGACGCGATCATTGCTGAGGCGCGTGACCTTGCGCGGCAGGGCGTCAAAGAAATTGTGCTGATCGGCCAGAATGTGAACGCCTGGCATGGCGCGGCGCCGGCGCATGATCCCAAAGGCGGCGAGTGGCGTTTGGGTGATTTGATCCAGCATGTCGCGAAGATCGGTGGCGTTGAACGCATCCGCTACACGACCTCCCATCCGCGCGACATGAGCGATGATCTGATCGAAGCGCACCGCGATGTCGCGCAGCTGTCACCCTTCCTGCATCTGCCGGTGCAATCAGGCTCGGACCGGATTCTAAAGGCGATGAACCGCCAGCACACTGCCGAGCACTATCTGCGTATCGTGGCTCGCGTGCGCGAGGCGCGGCCCGATATTGCGCTGGCGTCGGATTTCATTGTCGGCTTCCCCGGCGAGAGCGAGGCCGATTTCGAGGATACGATGGCGTTGGTGAGATCGGTCCGCTTTGCGCAAGCCTATGCGTTCAAGTATTCGCCGCGCCCCGGTACGCCGGCCTCCGGCATGCATTTGCAGGTCGAGGAAGCCGTGAAGGACGAACGGCTTGCGCGCCTTCTGGCGGCAATCGGCGAAGGCTCGCAGGCGTTCAACGACGCAAGCGTTGGTCGCAGGATGGCTGTATTGTTTTCGCGTGAAGGCAAGCGCGCAGGGCAGGTGCTGGGCTATTCGCCGTATATGCAACCCGTGCACGTCGATGATGGGGCGCACCTGACCAACCGCATCGTCGAGGTCGAGATCGTGGGCGCTACGGGCACCAGCCTGTCCGGCCGCCTGGTCGCCGCCGAGGTGACGGCGTGAGCGGCAAATCCAAGACCCCGCGCGCGCATCGTTATGCCGTGCCGATCGCCAACCAGAAGCTGCTGCGCGACATGTGCGGGCCGGCGCACGCGCATCTGCAATTGCTCGAGCAGGCCTTCGCCGACGATGGTGTGCGGGTCGATAGCCAGAGCCAGGGCAGCGAGATCATCGTGACCGGTGATGGCGATGGTGCGCGTCTTGCGGCCGATGCTTTGCAAGCGTTCGGCAAACGCATCGCCAATGGCGCGGAGCCTTCGACTGCAGAGCTGGAAGCGGCCATTCGCCTGACGGCGAGCCATGGCATGGCTGCAGCATCGGGCGATGCGATCATGGGGTTGCGCAAGCCGGTCATGGCGCAGACGCCGGGGCAGAAGAGTTATCTCGCGAAACTGCTGCAGGATGAACTCGGTCTCGTGTTCGGCGTGGGACCGGCCGGCACTGGCAAGACCTATCTGGCGGTGGCGGTTGGCGCGGCCGAACTGAAGGCCGGCAAGCGCGACCGGCTGATCGTGGCGCGGCCAGCGGTGGAGGCGGGGGAGAAGCTCGGCTTTCTGCCGGGCGCGCTCGAAGAAAAGGTCGATCCCTACATGCTGCCGATCTGGGACGCGCTCAACGAGTGTCTCGGCGCGCAGGAAGTCGATCGGCGCAAGGAACGCCGGGAGATCGAAGTGGCGCCGCTCGCCTTCATGCGCGGGCGTACGTTGAAGAACGCCTTCGTCATTATCGACGAAGCGCAGAACGCCACCGTGCCGCAGATGAAGATGGTGCTGACGCGCCTCGGTCGCGGCTCGCGCATGGTGGTGACGGGCGATCCGTCGCAGACCGACTTGCCGAACAACATGAAGTCGGGCCTCGCGCACGCCATCTCGATCCTGAAGGATGTGAAGGGCGTAGCGCTTGAACAGCTGACCCGCGCCGACGTGGTGCGCCACGAACTGGTCGGCCGCATCATCGACGCCTACGACAAGGACGCCTCCCAGGGCACAACGAAGGGGGCTTCGCGCAAGTGAACCCCGCGTCTGTCTCTGACGGCCTCTCGATCGACCTGCGCATCGCCGATCCGCGCTGGGAGGCTCTGGGCGATGTGGATGCCTTTGCAGCGCATGTCCTCGGACTGGCGGCGGCGCGGATGCAGGCGGGCGGGGAGCTCGCGATTTTGTTGACCGATGACGCAGAAATGCACGCGCTTAACCGGCAATGGCGCGGCATCGACAAGCCGACGGATGTCTTGTCATTCCCGTCCGACCAGCCCGAAATTCCGGGCCAACCTCAATACCTTGGCGATGTGGCGGTCGGGTATGAGACGGCCCTGCGCGATGCCGAGGCCATGCACAGGCCGTTTGATGGCCACACAAGCCACCTTCTCGTTCATGGCTTCCTGCATTTGCTCGGTTATGATCACATCGAAGCAGCAGATGCGAAGAAAATGGAACCTATCGAAGCCGAAATTCTTGCAGGCCTTGGCTGGCCGGATCCATACGCCACCGGCCCCTATGCCGGCGGGCAGGAGGAGGGCTGAACCATGCCTAACAACGGAGAGCCTCCGCAGCGCGGGAAGTTTCGCACCCGCCTCGCGCGGCTGATCGCAGGCAAGCCCGATATCGAAATAACGCCGGCAGGCGCTGCGCCGACCGCGCAGGCGGCGATCCGCCTGCGCCTCAAGGAATTCGAGACATCGACGGTGCGTGACGTGATGACATCGCGCGCGGAGATTTCCGCCGTCAACATTGGCGCGTCGCTGGGCGAAGTGTTGGTGCAGTTTGCCGCCGAGGCGCACTCGCGGATGCCGGTCTATCGCGAATCGCTGGATGAGCCGCTCGGCTTCATTCACATCAAGGATCTCGTAGCTGAAGGCGTGCGCGCGGGATGGTCGGCCGAGACGCTGGCCTCGCGGCCGCTGGAGCGGCTGCTGCGCGAAGTCATGTTTGTTCCGGAATCGACGCCGCTGCCCGATCTCATGATCCGCATGCAGTCCAGCCGCATCCACATTGCCCTTGTCGTCGACGAGTATGGCGGCACGGGCGGCATGGTTTGCCTCGAGGATCTCGTCGAGCAGATCGTCGGCGACATCGAAGACGAGCATGACGAGGCGCGCCCGCTTATCCTGCGTCGCGGCAAGACGACATGGGAGGTCGCAGGTCGCGCGGAGATCGACGATGTGGAACGCGAAACCGGCCTGCCCGTTCAGGTGGCCGATTTCGAAGACGAGGTTGATACCTTCGGCGGCTTGGTGTCGGCGCTTGCCGGTCGCGTGCCGCAGACGGGCGAGACGATCCAGCATCCGCGGGGGCTGACTATCGAGATACTTGAATCCGATCCACGCCGGGTGATCCGGGCCAAGCTGCGAGGCCCGCGATCGGCGCTTTCCGCGCTTGCCGAGGACAAACCTGCGGCTGTAGACCGTTGATCCACCGGCCCATGCAAAGTGGCGCAGGGCGTGCCGGGGAGAGCCAATGACGGATACGCGTTTGGCCACTGGTCCCCAGCCTCATGGGCGCGGGAATTTCCTGTCGCCAGCCTATCTGTGGGTTGCCGGACTGCAGGGCTGGCGCGCGCTGCTTTTCTGCGCCGTGCTAGGCGCCATTGCCAATTTTGCATTCCCGCCATTCTTCATCTGGCCGATCTATGCGGTTTCGCTGTGCGGCCTGATCTGGAGCCTTGATGCGGCGCGCCTGACCGCGAAGCCTCGTCTTGCTGCGTTCTGGCGCGTGGCGGCATTCGGCTTCACCTACTACCTGGTCGGCCTGCACTGGATCGCATGGGCGTTCCTCGTGAATGCCGATGCCTATGTGATCTTCATCTGGATGCCGTTGATCGCCTTGCCCGCTCTGCTCTCGGCCATTCTCGCAGGCATGATCTTCCTTGTTTATCCGTACTGGTCGGCCGGGCCGCAGCGCCTGTTGATCTTCGCCAGCGCCTTCATGTTTGCGGAGTGGTTCCGCTCGTCGCTCTTCGGCATTGGCGGCTTCCCGTGGAATCTGCCGGGCATGATCTGGGCGCCGGGCGAAGCGATTTCCCAGTCAGCCTCGCTGTGGGGAATTTACGGATTGTCGGTGCTGACGGTTGTTGCGATGGCGTCGCCCGCGGTGCTGACGGATTCACGTCCGCGCGGATCGGCGACGACGCGCGCCGCTCCGCTCATTGTTGCCGCTGTTATGTTCGGCGCCATCTGGGGCTGGGGCGCCAAGCATCTTGGCGAGGCCTCTATCGCCGAGGCGAGGGGACCGATGGTGCGGCTTGTCGAAGCTGGTGTGCCACAGAACGAGAAGACGCGCGCCAACGCACAGAAAATCCTTGGCCGCTTCCTCGATCTGACGGGTCAGGATACAGCGGACGCGCCGGGCATTGTCATCTGGCCCGAGGGCGCGCTGCCGGCCTTCCTGCACGAAGCAATCGAGGTCGTGCCGCCATCGCTACGCCGCCGCAAACTGCTGATCGGCATAGCGCGTGGTGAGCAACTCGGTACGGACAATGCGAAATTCTACAACTCGCTCGCTGTGCTTGGCGGCCAAAGCGACACACGCGGCCAGTTCGACGTCTATGACAAACACATGCTTGTCCCCTTCGGTGAGTTCATGCCGTTCGCCGGCGTACTCAAATCGATCGGTCTGAGGACACTGCAGGATCTGGCGCCGGGCGGCTTCGATGCCGGGCCGCCGCCGTCGTCTGTCATCGTGCCTGGTATTCCACCGTTTGGTCCGCTCATCTGCTATGAGGCGATCTTCCCGGGCCTGACAGCGGAGGGCGCAGAACGCCCGGCATGGCTGGTCAATGTCACCAATGATGCATGGTTCGGCGAATTTCTTGGCCCGGGCCAGCACGCAGCGCAGGCTCGCTATCGCGCCATCGAGGAAGGACTTCCGCTGGCGCGGGTTGCGGCTGGCGGAGATACCGGAATGATCGACGGCTATGGCCGCTGGGCAGCACACGGCAAGCCGGCCGATCCGAAAATCTACGGTCCCGATCCAGAAGGCTGGCATTCCTCGGTTGTGGATGCGCGCATTCCCGATGCGCTTGCGCCGACACCTTACAGCAATTGGCGCGATGGCCTGTTCTGGTTGATTTTCGCGATGCTCAACCTCGGGTTGTTCGTACTGCCACGCCGCTAGGCTAGTTGTTATCTCAACTTCTGGCTGTGTCAGACAGCGGTCCGATTGTGCGGGGTGCGATTGTGGAAACGCGGGATCCTACGGACATCGACCGTATTGTGAGCGACCGCATTCTGGCGCGCAGGAATGAACTGGAAATGTCCCAGCCCGAACTGGCCGAGCGGGTGGGCGTCACCTTTCAGCAGGTTCAGAAATACGAAAACGGCAAGAACCGGGTGTCGGCGGGCCGGCTCTACGAGATCGCCAAGGCGCTCGGCGTCACCATCCCGTTTTTCTATGAGCCCGCCCCCCGGCTGGCGCCCGCGCGACGGGGTGTTGCCGAAGAGCGGGCCGATTTCGGGGGGCCAGATACGGGCGAAGAACTTGAATTGCTCAGCGCTTTCCGGCGGATCGAATCTGCCAATGCCCGCAAGGCGGTAATCGATCTGGCCAAGAAGCAGGCCAGGCCGGGCGCCAAATCTGCCCGAAAACCGGCCAAGGCGCGTCGCTGAGCAGCACCCAACTGTGAACCGGGCGCCGCCAAATCATATAAAGCTTTCTTTATATGCCCCGCCGGGTTATGGCAGCCGAATTGTCTGAAGGGAGTTTCGCGTGGCGCGTTCCGAATACCTTTTCACCAGCGAAAGCGTGTCTGAGGGACACCCGGATAAGGTTTGTGACCGTATCTCGGACGAGGTGGTGGACCTCTACTACCGGACCACGATCGAGCAGGGGCTGGACGTCTGGTCGCTGCGCTGTGCGGCCGAAACCCTCGCGACCACGAACAAGGTCGTCATCGCCGGCGAGTTTCGCGGCACGGACGCTGTGACCAAGGACCTGATCGCCCATCACGCGCGTCTGGCGATTAGGGACATCGGCTATGATCAGGCAGGCTTCAGCTGGCGCGACGCCGACATCGAAGTCCTCCTCCACGGCCAGTCCGAGCACATTGCCCAGGGCGTTGATGCCTCGGGCAACAAGGAAGAAGGCGCGGGCGATCAGGGCATCATGTTCGGCTACGCCACCAACGAGACGCCCGAGCTGATGCCGGCCCCGATCCAGTATTCGCACCGCATCCTCAAACTGCTCGCCGATGCGCGTCACTCGGGCGCGGAGAAAACACTCGCCCCGGACGCCAAGAGCCAGGTTACGGTGCGCTATGAGAACGGAAAGCCGAAAGAGGCGGTCTCGATCGTGCTCTCGACCCAGCACACCGACGAAAAGCAGTCCTCCGACGACATCCGCAAGATCGTTGAGCCCTACATTCGCAAGGCGCTGGGCGACACGCTGCCGATCGCCGGGAATTGCGTCTGGCACATCAATCCGACCGGAAAGTTCGTGATCGGCGGACCTGATGGCGATTGTGGCCTGACCGGCCGCAAGATCATCGTCGACACCTACGGCGGCGCTGCCCCGCACGGCGGCGGCGCCTTCTCGGGCAAGGACCCGACAAAGGTTGATCGATCAGCAGCTTACGCTGCGCGCTATCTCGCCAAGAACGTTGTCGCTGCAGGTCTCGCCGAGCGTTGCACGATCCAGCTCTCCTACGCGATCGGCGTGCCCGAGCCGCTGTCGATTTACGCCAACTGCGATGGCACCGAGCAGTGCGATCTTGGCAAACTCGAGAAACGACTCGGCGAAGTGATGGACCTGCGTCCGCGCGGCATCCGCACGCATCTTGGCCTCAACAAGCCGATCTATGCGCGTACCTCGGCCTACGGCCACTTCGGCCGCGAGCCCGATGCCGATGGTGGCTTCTCGTGGGAGAAGACAGATCTTGGCGAAGCGCTGAAGGGCCTGGCATAGGCGCCATCGCTGTCGCATTCTCGGCGACGGCGGCGATCAGCCCGACTATCTTCAGGCCATGATCGACGGCTTTCGATTTCTGCCGGAATATTTTCGCGCCGACGCTCAACGCGCGCTGGTGGCTGAAGTGCTTGGCCTGCTGGGGGAGAACCCGCTTTACCGCGGTGCGATGCCGCGCACGGGAAAGCCGCTGTCGGTTCGAAATACCAATTTCGGGCCGCTCGGGTGGGTCAGCGATATCAAGGGCTATCGCTATCAGGCGCACCATCCCGAGACGGGCCGGGCGTGGCCAGCGATTCCGGATGCTCTGATGGCTTTGTGGCGGGAGGTGTCGGGTTACGACGCGCCGCCGCAGGCCTGTCTGGTCAACTGGTACGATGGCGAGGCGCGGCTGGGTCTGCACATTGATGCGGATGAAAGCGCGAAGGAGGCGCCCGTCGTGTCTGTCTCGCTGGGGTCGCGGGCGCTGTTCCGGCTCGGCGGGCTCGAAAGAACCAGCCCGACATCTTCGATGCGGCTGGCGTCAGGAGATGTTGTGGTTCTGGGCGGGCAGTCGCGCCGCGCCTATCACGGGGTCGATCGGATCCATCCGGACAGCTCGACACTCGTGCCCGGCGGCGGGCGCATCAACCTCACCTTGCGGCGCGTTACTGCGCCCTGAGTCTGCGGATCATACGGTCTGCGGACCGTCCACACGCCAGTGCAGATTGAGAACCGGGCGCTCACTGGCCGGCGCGTTGTCCGCGAGCATGCGGCCGAGGGGGTGATTGCCGATCTTGCGGCGGAGATCCTCGTCCGTGGACTCAGAAGCCATGCGATAGACGCGGCTTTTCGGATCACGCTCGTCGATGATCAGGACGTCGGCATTGCCGCGGAACCAGGCGCCACGGGCGTGGCCGTCATGGTCGATGTGGAACACGACGACGGCCTTTTTCTTTTCAGTCTGGAACGGCCACATTAAATGGATCCCCTGAGATCGAATAGCCATGACGGCCCCAGCCGTCTTCCAGTCACCAACGATCGAGTAGCGTTGCCGTTCCCGGCTCTCCAAAAATCCCTGTTTTGCAGGGCGTACGTGGCGCCAAACACACGGGTTAAGCAGGCATTAAACAGGGTCGGGTAGGATCTTCCCATGACACTGCCCCTGTCATCGATCAACTTGCTTTTCTCCTCGAGCACCAGCTCGGGCGGCGTCGATTTCTCGTTCCTCACAAAGAGTTCGTCGTCCTCCAGTTCGGGCGTCGTTGCCGGGGCAGGGTCGATCAAGATCGCCCTCGCCAACGCCGAGAAGAACGAGGCCAAGCAACTCGCGCAGGTCGCCAAGGACCCGCAGGTCGCCAAGGACCTCGCGCGCTACGCCAAGGTCGTGAACGGCGCCAAGACGATGAACGACGTGCTGAACGATCCTGTGGCGCGCAAGGTGTTCATGACGGCCAACGGCCTCAAGGGTAGCGTCGACTATGTCGGGCTTGCCAAGAAGGCGCTGAATTCCGATCCGAGTGATACGCGCTCGCCCGCCGCCAAGCTCGCGAGCATTGATGGCGGTTGGTATGACACCGTGAAGAAATGGCCGGTGGGTCTGGCCGGCATCGGCGTGCTGCAGGTGTCGGATGCAGTCACCGAGATCAGTGCGGACTATGTCGCCGAAAAACGGCTCGACATGCTGGACGCGCAGCTGCCGGGCCTGGGCTCGGCGGTGCTGTTCAAGGAGATCGCGCCGAACCTCAAGGATGCGCTCGATATTCTGGGCTCGCCGCTCGGCCGCGAGATCATCACAACGGCCCTGAACATTCCCAAGCAGATCGCGGTGCAGTCGATTGAGGCGCAGCAGAAAGCGATCAACCAGCGGATGAACCCAGCCAAGCTGAGCAATCCGACGTATGTGAGCACGATAGCCGAGCGTTACCTGATGATGCTCAATGGCGGCATTGGCGGCGTCACTGCGTAACGCGCGACGCTGCGATCTCAGACGGCGATGCGCTGAGGCGGGTTACGATTTTCAGATTTCTGGCAAGACGAAACGGAGATCCGCGACAGCAGAAACTACGCCTGAAAGACAGTTGCCCCGTCTCGCGACGCAGACGTCGCGATCCACCTCCCTCAATGCCGCGCGCTGAGGGAGGAAAAAGAACGGTGCTGTTTTCCTCTACCGGCGACATGTCCGCCGAAGCTCGAAGAGTTTAGGCGGAAGCCGGGGCAGTTGCTGTTGGTCACATCGCGCTGGCTGGTGCTGTAGCGTTCACAGAGCGCGTGGACGTCGGCGCGGGAGTAGGCTTCGAGGTTGCCGAAGGCGCGTTGGTAGGACTGGAAGCGGCGCGTGGTCTCGTTCCAGTCGTCGGAGGCTTCCACGAGCGTGAACTCAACCGCGCGGCGGTCCCAGTCGAGGCGGGCTTTGGTGTGGGCCAACAGGATCGGGAATTCGTCGTAGACGGATTTCGGGACTTTCTTTCCGCGGATGGCTTTAAAGCCATTGGTGATCACGAGGATTATCAACGGCCAGAAGCTGATCAGGAAACCTAGCAGGGCCAGGATGTCGCGCAGCAGCCACAAAGGGAGGCCTCGGCGTTTCATGGGCGCGATTATAAGTTCGCTGGGAGGTCAGCCGACTTGGGGCAGAGCAATCCGCCGAAAATTTCGGG
This sequence comes from Caulobacterales bacterium, assembly GCA_038326205.1. Classification (GTDB taxonomy): domain Bacteria; phylum Pseudomonadota; class Alphaproteobacteria; order Caulobacterales; family Hyphomonadaceae; genus UBA7672. The sequence continues at coordinate 62,482 of JBBQJV010000001.1, forward strand.
CAAGCGTTTGAGGTCGCTGGAGAAGGTTTTTACGTTTCCGCCGAGTCTGGACGGCGGCCTTCCAACACAACGCGGCGTAACCTTTCGCGGTTGTTTGCCTTGATCACGTTCATTCCGGGCGGAAGTGTGAAGCCCCGGAGGCCCGGAACCCGAAGAGGTTCGCACCGGCCCATATTGCCCCAGGGTTCCAGCTCACGCGCTTTGCGCGCGTCCGGAACGGCAGTGAGCGGTCGGGAGAGCTCCAGCGAGGCCGCAACCAAGACCCTTGGGGGCTGGCCCGAGCGTGACTTCCGGATTCCTGGACGCGGTCCCGACCTGTCGGCTTTTGCGTGAATTCGGCGTCAGGGACGTTAACGGGCGCGTGGCGGATTACTTAGTGACCTGATTTCGATACGGAAAAATGGATTCCGCGCCAATCCTTGTAATGCGACTAAGTCGCATATACGTATTGCTTCAAGGAGGGACGCCGCTTATGCACGCGCACGTTCAATCGAACTCCGGCGCTGGTGATGCCCCGGCCGACAGGGCAGGCCTTGAGCCAACGCCCTCCGGCGGAAGCGGCCAGCGCCGGCTACTTCGCAAGCGCTTCACCGGCGGCTTGCGGATTACGGCGCTGAAGCCGGTCACCTATTCCCTGATGCATCTGAGCGTCGCGATCAGCGTCGCCTATGCGCTGACGCGCGACTGGCGCATCGCGCTGGGCGTTGGCGTGATCGAGCCGATGGTGCAGACGATAGCCTACACGCTTCACGAGAAGGCGTGGTCGCGGAGCGCGCGCCCCCCAACCCCGGACACAAAAGCGTAGTCGGAAAGCCGAAGAGGACAGCGCCTGCTGTCTTTACTGCTTCGCCCCGCCGCCGCTGACAGCGACGAGGGCGGCGCGGAGCGTGCGGTCGCCGATGCGCCAGCCGGACTGGTAGAGTTCGGCGACGGAGCCTGCGGGATGTTCCGAGGGTACCTGCGTGACTGCCTGGTGCATGGCGGGATCGAAGGCGGCGCCGGGCGAGGAATCGATGGCGGTGACGCCGTGGCGCGCCAGCACGGTGACGAGCTCCTTCTGGGTCAGCTCGACGCCCTCCAGCGCGGTCTTGACGGCATCCGTCATGATGCCACGGCTTTCGGGCGGCACGGAATCGACAGCGCGTGCAAGGTTGTCAGCGACGTTGAGCAGGTCGCGTGCGAATTTCTCCACGGCGTAAAGGCGTGCTTCCTCGATCTGGCGGTTGGCGCGCTTGCGGACATTGTCGGTCTCGGCGAGGGCGCGCAGAAGGTTGTCCTTCAGCTGGTCGCGCTCTTTCTCGAGCCCGGCGACGATTTCGGCGAGCGGGTTCGTACGCATCGACTGGGTATGGCCTACGGCCTCGTCCATTCCTTCGCTCTCCGCCGCGAGCATCGCTTCGTCTTCGTTCATGTCGCTCTGGGTGTTGTCGCTCATACGCCTACTCTCTCTTAGCAGTCCCGCGCCCTTCGCCGAGAATCCGGCCGACGACCTGCGCGGTATAGTCCACCATCGGTATCACACGGGCATAGTTGAGCCGGGTCGGACCGATCACACCCAGCGCCCCTACAATCTTCCGCTCCGCATTCATATAGGGAGCGACAATCATTGCCGAGCCCGACAGTGAAAACAGAGGGTTTTCAGAGCCAATGAACAGCCGGACGCCCTCAGCGTCCCGGGCGGTATCAAGCACGTTGAGCAAGTTTTCCGAGCGTTCCAGCTCGGAAAAGAGATCGCGCACACGGTCTAGGTCTTCGGCGGCGTTTGGATCGTCCAGCAGCTTGGCGCGTCCGCGCACGATCAGCGAACGGCCCCGGCCGGGGTCTTCGCCGGACCATTGGGCGAGCCCGTCCTCGACAAGGCGAGAGGCGGTCTTGTCGAGCAGCGCCTTGTTGGAGCGCACTTCGTCGAGCACCGCTTCGCGCGCTTCGGTGAGGGTGCGGCCCTTCATGCGGGCGTTGAGGTAATTGCCGGCCTCGATGAGGGAGGAGGCGGGCAGTCCCGGCGGCAGAGCAAGGACGCGGTTCTCGACCTCGCCGGATTCCGCGACAATGATGGCAAGCGCCTGTTCGGCGGAAATGCGCACGAACTCGATGTGGCGGACCGGTGCGTCTGCTACGGGCGTCGAGACGAGACCGGCGCCGCCGACAAGGCCGGACAGGAGGTCGGACGCTTCGGCGAGGACATTCTCCATCCGGCGGCCAGAGCCAGCGAGGCGGCTTTCGATCGCCTGCTTGTCGGCCTCGCCCGGCTCTCCCAGCTGCAACAGACTGTCAACGAACATGCGCAGGCCTGCATGGGTGGGGATGCGTCCGGCGGAGGTGTGGGGGCTGTCGATCAGGCCCATCTCCGACAGGTCCGACATGATGTTGCGGATAGAGGCGGGGGAGAGCGCAACGCCCCGGCGCGAGATGGTGCGCGAGCCGACGGGCTCGCCGGTGTCGAGATAGGACTGCACGATCTCGCGGAAGATCTCGCGGCTGCGCTTGTCCATGGCCGCGAAGGCGGAGAGAGAGGTGCCGGTTCCAGGTGGGTTGCGCGGGGGGGTGGTCATTACTTGGAAGGTATGGGGCCGCCGGGCACGGTTCAACCGGGTAATATGGTCCAGGGTCACCAGAAAACCTTTATGTTACGAAGACTTGCTCCCCGGACGCTCCACGATCAAGGATGGGGCGCGAACACACGCTCTTGACGGGAAAAAGAATGGGCAGGGGAAATGGCATGGGCAGATCTGGTATGGGCAGGTTTGGCGGGATCGGGATTGCGGTAGCAGCTGGTCTGATGCTGGCAGCGCCTGCGCTGGCCTGCATGCCGATGCCCCCTCCACCTATGCCTGTGCCTGCAGCGGGGACCTCAGCTGCGGATGTGGCGGCGCTGGAGCTGGCGTGGGGCCAGTCCTACGCCGCCAGCCGCGCGCTGGAGGACCGGGAGTGGCAGCTGAAACAGCAGGCCAGCCTGTTCGACATGGCGAAGAGCCTCGTAATCGTGCGCTATGACCGCGCGGCCACAACAGGCAAGGGCGACGCCGCGCAGACGGTCGCCGTGCTGAAGCCTTTGCGCTGGGTGAAGGGAGAGGGTGCGTCTACAGAAATGAAGCTCGGCATGCGTGAGCCGGCGCCGTGCGGCCAGATGCGCGGACACGCTGCGTACTACGGAAAGCCCGGCGAGGTGTTCGTGGCCTACCTGTCAGGCAACGTCCTGCGCGACAAGGACGTGCTCGAGGTTTATGCGATCGACCGGATCATGGACCCGCGTACACTCGCTGCCCTGAATGCGAGATAGCAGATGAGATTCAGATCGGCGTTTGGTGTTCTGACGGCGGCGATGGCGAGCGCGACGCTGGCCTGTGCGCCTTCCGCCATGGCTTGCACGGCGCTGCCGCCGGGGTCGGTTGAGGAAGTCGCAGCTAAGATCAGCGCCGCGCAGGCCGATATGTGGGACAAGGCCGATCTGGTTTTTGTCGCGCGTGTCGAACAGAGCCGGACGAAGCCTGTTCCCACCTTTCCTGACGCTGTGCAGGTTGATCTGATGCCGCTGACATGGCTCAAGGGACAGGCGGGGCCGTGGCAGTTCGAGCTGGGCTATTTGGACGAGTCGACCTGCGGGCCGACCCCTCATTTTGACGCCATCGCAGGCAAGCCCGGCGAGGAGTTCATCATCTTCGGGCAAGGCGATACGCCGGGGCAGGAGACGGTGTTGTTCACGGTAAAAGCGAGCGGCCTTGTCGAGCCGCGCGCACTTGAAGCCCTGAAGGCGCGGGAATAGACGCGCGCCAAACCGCAGAGGTCTATGCGGTCCAGGTTTGTGCGAACACACGCAGGAAGTTGCGGCCGAGCACGTTTTCGATGACGTTGATGCTGTAGCCGCGCGCGGCCATGGTTTCGGCGATGATGCGGCTGCGGTCCGACCTGTTGAGGCCGACTACAAAGGGAAGTGGTCCCTCCCCCGGCGCGCCGATGCCAGCGGCTTTGCGGCGGGCGATATCTTCGTTCCAGGCCTTGATGGTTCCGGGGGTCACCTCAAACTCCGTCAGGATCGAATCGCTGCCGATGCCGACATGGTCTTTGCCGCACACGTCCAGGGCATGAGCGAGGTGGGCCATGTAGTCGTCCAGCGTCGGCTGGGGCGAGTTGGTGTTGAGGTAAGAAAGCTCGTAGATGCCCACGACGCCGCCCTGCTGGGCAAGCGCGCGCAACACGGCGTCCGACTTGTTGCGCGGATGCGCCTGAACGGCAGCGCAGCCCGCGTGCGTGATGAGCACAGGCTTTCGCGAGGCCTTGATGGCGGCAAGGCTCGAGGCTTCGTCGCTATGGCTGATATCGACGGTAACGCCGCGCACGTTCATCCGCTCGACAGCCTGATGGCCGAGCGGCGTCAGCCCGGTCGACCCCTTTGCCATCACGCCGGACGCGAACGGGCTCAGCTGGTTGTAGCCGAGGCCCATCACCAGCACGTCTGATGCGCGGAATTCGTCGATGCTGTCGAGGCGACCATCGTGCATCGAGGCGGCTTCGAACGAATAGATGATGCCGACCTGCCCGGTGCGCCGGGCTTCGATGATGTCGGCTGTCGAAGTGATCTTCCTGAAGAGATCGGAGTTGAGAGCGATCGCGCTGTCGACGGCGGTGATATATTCTAGCGCGTCCGCGTGCGTGCCATCGCCGCCAGCAAGCGTCATCTTGAGCGCGGTGAGTCCGGAGCGTCGGATCTGGTCCGCTTCGGACTGAGGCAGTTTGCTCGCCGGATCGATTGGCGGGACGAGATTGCCGTCTATGATGATGGCCGAGCGGTAGAGGTCCGCAACGCCGTGCGAGGAAAGGCAGGCGGCGGGCAGCAGGCTGACGGCTCCCGCACTTCCGATTAGTGCGCGACGTGTCAGGGCGGCCATGAGCTCCCTCCTGCCAGAACAGGACGGAGAGATATGTAGGCACCTACATAATGTCAACCGCGGGAAGATTTTGCCAGTTGCGCGCTGATGCGGTCGAACATAGTTTGCCGGTCGAGCGCATCATCCAGCCGGTCGAGCAGTTTCACGAGATCGCCCGCTTCGGCGTTGAGGTCTTCCGCCGCCTTGTTGAACGCATCCCAGAGGGGGCCGAGTTTGCGCGCCAGCGCGCGGCCCTTTGGCGTCAGGCTAAGGTCGCGACGCCGGGCGTCCTTTGTGGAGGCTGCGGACTTGATGATTCCGGCCTTTTCCATGGAGCGGCATGCCTGGCTGACCGAGACGTGGGTTATCCGCAGGGCGGCGGCGATCTCGCCTACGGACATGTCGCTCTGAATTACCAGCTGCCGCAGCACGGCATACCAACGCTGTTCGAAACGAACCTTCTGCGTTGCGTAAATTCGCGTACCATCGCGATCTAGCCGCTCCGATGCCCGCCTAAGCCGGGCGGCAAGGGCCTGGCCCCCAAAGGAGCGGCTATAGTCTGGTTTGTCACCCATCCCTTGAACCTTTTCCGAGCGGCTCGCGCTTACAGCTTGAAGCCGGCTACGTCCAACGACGCAGGCGACAGTAGGAACCGCGCTCGTGCTCTGCTACCAGCTGCGCACATTTGCTTTCGAGGTTCTCATGCGCCCTTCCGGCCGTACGCCAAATCAGCTCCGTCCTGTGTCGCTTGAGGTGGGGGTTACGCGGTATGCGGAGGGGTCGTGCCTTGCCAAGTTCGGGCACACGCACGTGCTGTGCACGGCGAGCTGGGCGGGCGAGGTTCCACGCTGGAAGAAGGGCAAGGGAGAGGGCTGGGTGACGGGCGAGTACGGCATGCTGCCGCGCGCGACGCATACGCGGGGCCGTCGCGAAGCCACAGAAGGCAAGCAGTCCGGCCGCACGCAGGAAATCCAGCGCCTGATCGGGCGCGCGTTGCGCTCTGTCACCGACATGAAGACGCTGGGCGAGAACACTATCACGCTCGACTGCGATGTGCTGCAGGCTGATGGCGGCACGCGCACGGCGTCGATCACGGGGGCGTATGTGGCGCTGTCGCTGGCGTGCAAATATCTGGTGGACGAGGGCGTCATCAAGACGAACCCTCTTTCCGCGCAAGTGGCGGCGATCTCGTGTGGCGTCTTCAATGACGTGCCGGTGCTCGATCTGGATTATCCCGAAGATAGCGCCGCGCAGGTGGACGCGAACTTCGTGATGGCGACGGGCGGCAAGCTGATCGAAATCCAGGGCACGGGCGAGCAACGCTCGTTCTCGCGGACGGAGTTCACGGCGCTGATGGATCTGGCTGAGCATGGCTGCGAGCAACTGTTCGCCGAACAGCGCCGCGTGCTGGGACTCTGATGGCGACCAAGAAGCGAAACGTCGAGATCAAGTCGAAGAAGACGGTCTTCAAGGGCCGCTACAAGATCGACGCGTATGTGTTCGACTTCGATCGCGCGGCGGGCAAGGGACAGCTCACTGACGTGAAGCGACTGGTTTTCGAGCGCGGCGATAGCGCAGCGGCGCTGATCCATGACGTCGAGCGCGATGTTATCGTGCTGGCCGAGCAGTTCCGCATCGCAACCTATGACAAGGGGCCGGGCTATATCGTCGAGGCTATGGCGGGGTCGGTGGAGGAAGACGAGGAGCCGGAGGACTGCATCCGGCGCGAGATGATGGAAGAGGTCGGCTATCGGGCTGGCAATCTGACACTTGTCTCGCAGGGCTATGTCTCGCCGGGGTCATCCTCGGAGCGCGTCTTTCTCTACTACGCGCCGGTGCTGACGATGGACCTTGTTGATCCGAAGGCTTCAGGACTGACGGCGGAGAAGGAAGACGTGCGCCGCGTGGAGTTTACGCGCGAGGATTTTCTGGCGCGCGTCGACGCAGCGTTCTTCGACGACGCCAAGGCGATGGCGCTCGGCTTCTGGCTGAAGGCGCAGCCAAGGCAGGGCAAGCCGGTGAAGCGGCGGTAGTTCCCGAACAGAAAGAACCGGCGGGATTGGCGGGCGATCGCTGCAGCAGCGGCTGCGGCGCAGCTGACTTCATTTGAATTGGTGGGTGGAAGAAAAATCCGCGCTTAACTATTCCGCAGCGATCGCCTGCGCGCCGTCTTCATCGTCTGCAGCGGCGGCCGCATCTGGATCCCAGACAAGAATGTCGCCGGGCTGGCAATCGAGTTCGCGGCAGAGGGCTTCAAGCGTGGAGAAGCGGATCGCCTTGGCCTTGCCGGTCTTGAGGATCGACAGGTTCGCAAGCGTGATACCGACGCGATCGCCCAACTCGGTGAGCGACATACGCCGGTCCAGCAGGACCCTGTCGAGAGTGACGCGTATCGCCATCGGCGATCTTGCCATCCAGTCTCATGGCCAGCGGACCATCCGCCGGCGCCTTGTTCACGCTGTTGAGGCCGCGTGCGCCCTTAACCAGATAGGGCTCCAGAATTCAGGAGCCCTGCAATCGCCGAACCAACGCTCCAAACCGATGAGCGGTGCGCAGGTTTCAGATCGTCATCTTCTGTTCCTCACGCATCGCGGCCCCCTCACGGAAGACCTGCGCCAGCACCAGCAGGGTCAGAACTGCGAACCACATGGGCCAGTTTATGTTCGGAAAACGGAAAGCAACCGTTTCACCGTCGGCGGACAGGGCGCTGAAGGCGATGCTGACTAGGGTGGCGACGAACATGCCGGAGGCTTCCATGACGGCCAGCACGATGCCGATGGCCGCGAAGCGTCGGGCGTTCTCGGGCACGAACGGGTCACGGGCGACCAGCGTCTCGAACACGCCGCGCAGATAGGCGCACACCACCATGACGCCGATGCAGAGGATCGACCCGATGGCGATCCAGATCGTGAGATCCCGGGCTGTTTTGAGGCGGTACTGGCCAAGGTCGAGGAAGGTCGCATTGCCAGTTATCAGCGTATACATGGCGAAAGCTGCAATAATCCAGATGAAGCCCAGCAGCGCGCACGCGACCACCCAGGCCACATCCACGGCGAGCTTCAGGAATGACGAGATCGACCCGCGGCCGGTCGCGCGCATAATCATACGTCTTTGGGCTCCGATCAGACCCACGCCGCGGATATCGCGGCCTATCCCCCATCCAGACCTGCCCCAAGTCGGCAGAATGGACGAGGCCAACAGCTTCCCCAGCGCGAACGACTTAGAAGACCGAACTTGCCAGGCGCCAGCTTGTCTGGCGGGATGGATTCGGACCATATCGAAAAACAATATGCCAGTCCACCTCTTTGGCCTCGGCCCGACGAAAGGACGCAGCTGCCCATGACCCAGCGCAGAAAACCTCCCCCGGGCAGGCTGATCGCGGCCACCCACAACCCCGGAAAAGTGCGTGAACTGACAGATTTGCTGGCTGATATCGGTTTTTCCGCCGTTTCAGCCGGCGAGCTGGGCCTGCCCGAGCCCGAGGAAACAGCCGACACCTTCATAGGAAATGCCGAGCTCAAAGCGCTGGCGGCGGCGAGGGCGGCGGGGGAGCCAGCGCTGGCAGATGATTCCGGGCTGGCTTGCGACGGGCTTTCGGGCGCGCCGGGGATCTATTCGGCGCGCTGGGCGGGGCCGGAGAAGGACTTTCGCGCTGCCATGCAGAAGGTCGAGGAAGGCCTGACTTTCGAGACGACCGAGGATGGCGAGGTCGACCGGCGGGCGAGTTTCATCTGCGTCCTGTCGCTGGCCTGGCCCGACGGGCATGTCGAGAGCTTCGAGGGCGTGCTGCGCGGACAACTGGTTTTCCCGCCACGCGGCGAGCTGGGTTTTGGCTACGACCCAATCTTCGTGCCGGAGGGCGAAACCGAGACGTTCGGCGAGATGGACCCCGCGAAGAAGCACGCGATGAGTCATCGTGCAGTAGCGTTCGCAAAACTCAGGGAATTCCTGGCTGGGTAACGCCAGAATGCAATTTATCGCGAACGAGCAGGATACATACCCGTGCTACCAGCGTTAGGGTCAACTCACAGGTCCGGGGAGGCAAATGGCGAAACTCGCGAACGTCCTTATCGTCGACGACAATCCGCGCTGCCTCGAATTCATGACCCTCGCCTTTGCAGCGCAGGGCGGCGTGTCCGTCGCGGGCGAAATAAAGCCATCGAACGCCCTTGAGCGTATCCGGGCGGAGAGGCCCGACCTGATCATGCTCGATGTGAAAATGCCTGAAGTCGACGGCATCACCGTGCTGTCGCAGCTGCGGGGGGAGGGCAATCCCGTTCCGGTGGTGATGTGCTCGGGCTCAGCTCTGCAGAAGGATGTCGACCGCGCCTATGCAAATGGGTGCAACGGCTATCTCGAAAAGCCGACTACGCTGGAGGATTACCGCGCGATGGCGGGTGCAGTCATAGAGTACTGGCGCCGCGGCGAGTTGCCGGGTCACGTGTTGAGGTAATGGGCCGGGCTGCTAGCCGTCGGAGGTGCTGAGGCAAACACGATGCTGCGAACGGTCGACAACTACCTCCTACTGCCGCGCCGCAGGTATTTCTCTGCGCTCGAAGTACATGCGGCGATAATTGGCAGCGTCGCGGCGGTTGTCGTCCTGATCGGCTACGGCTTCAACATCGAGCCAATCCAGTCCCTCGTACCCGGCTTTCCGACCATGAAGCTGCGGACGGCGAGCGGCATCATGGCGTTGTCGCTGAGCTTCCTGTTATCGCTGCGCGGATCAGAAACAGCGCGCTGGGGCGCGGTTGCGATCGCCGTGTGTGTATTGGCGTTGGCCGTGTATTCCTCGGTCGTGCGCCCGCCGACTGGGCCCGGCGACGCATGGTCTATAGTGCCATCGTTTGCGACGTTGGCCTGCCTGTCTGCGTGTGCGCTGGCGATGCTGGTGATCACGCTGGCTCCGCGTTTTGGTCTGCTGGCGGGCGTGTTGGCGCTGGCGGCGGCGTCGCCTGCGGTGTTCCGCATAGAGGGCCTTCTGATGTTCGGCGGGGCGCCGGATGCGACGGGCCCGATGAATACGATGGCGTTGCATACCGCCATGCTGATCGTATGGTTCTCGCTGGTCTGTCTGATATTGCATCCGCGACTGCCGTTCGGTCGGGCGCTGCTGCAGGCGAGCCTGCGCGGGCGGCTGCTGCGCCGGGCGCTTCCTGTGGCCGTGATGCTGCCGGTGACTGCCTCCGCATTGGGCTTCTGGCTACATTTGATGTTCAACTGGTCGGACGAAGCGCTGTTTGCGTTCAGCGCAGCGTTCAATGTTGCTGTTGGCGCGCTGTTGATCTGGTGGCTGTCCAGCGTTGTGGAGGCGTGGCAGGGTGAGGCGAATGCGCAGGCGGCCCGGCTTTCCCGCGCCAACGAGGCGCTCGAACAGTATGCCTCCTCGGTCGCTCACGATCTCAAGGCGCCGGTGCGCCTTGTGCTGCTCTATGGCGAGTTACTCGAGGAAGCACTGGTCAGCGGCGATACAGCAAGCGCGCGGCGCCATGCGAAGGCCATACGGGATTGCGCGCGGGAACTGCCGGGCATGCTGGATGGCATGCTCGAATATTCGCGCTCAGCGTTCACGCGCATCTCCATCACGGAGACCTCTCTCAGCGAGTTGATTCAGACAGCAGTGTCCCAGGTGGCGGGCGACCTGCAGGCGGTTGGCGGCAGTGTGCGTGTGCTGGCAGAAGCAAAGGTGCGGTGCGACTCGACCCTGATGACAACAGTGTTCCAGAACCTGATCAGCAACGCGATCAAGAGCCGTCGGCGTGATCGGCCGCTTGAGGTGAGGATAAATTGCGTCCACGAGGAAGGCTTTTGGCGAATCACGATCGAGGACAACGGCGCAGGCTTTGACCCGGATTTCGCAGCGGTGGCGTTCAACCCGCTAGCGCGAGGCGTCCACGTTGCGGGCGAAGGCGCGGGCATTGGCCTCGCGACCTGCCGCAACATCATCCAGAGCCATGGCGGCGAGATCCAGATCGATGCAGCATTCCGGGGCGGGGCGCGGATCGTCTTCAAGCTGCCGGAAAATCCGCAGGCCAAGACCTGAAGTCAAAAGTCTGAACGACGCAAACTTGACGGGTGCGCTGGTTTCGCGCCACCCGTTTTCCGATGATGGTCTTCAATCCTGAGCGCGGCTTCGGCGTCTACATGCACTGGCCGTATTGCGCGCGGATCTGCCCGTATTGCGACTTCAATGTCTATGCCGCCAAAGCGCGTGACACCGATCCGCTGTTCCAGGCGATCCTTGCGGACCTGCGCGGGTGGCGCGGGAAAACCGGCGCGCGGCAGGTCGACTCGATCTTTCTCGGCGGCGGCACACCATCGCTCATGACAGGCGAGCAGGTGGCGGGCGTGATTGCGGAGGTCGAGCGGTTGTGGGGGCTTAAGCCCGGCGCTGAGATCACGTTGGAAGGCAATCCCGACGACAAGGCGCGTTTCGCAGACTTTGCGGCGGCGGGCGTAAATCGCCTGTCGCTGGGTCTTCAGTCGCTGGACGATGCCCGGTTGAAATTCCTCGGCCGCATGCATTCGTCGGCGGATGCGCTCGCGGCGCTCGACGAGGCGCGGGGCAGGTTCCGCTCCGTCTCGATCGACATGATCTACGCACTGCCGGGCGAGGGGCTGGTCGGGTGGCGCGAAGAACTCGCGCGCGCGCTATCGCTCGATGCGGATCATCTCTCGCTCTATGAACTGACCATCGAGCCGGGAGCAGCGTTTGCGTATGCGGTGCAACGCAAGGCGTGGACGCCGCTGGAAGACGAGACGGCTGCCGCACTCTACGAAATTACACAGGAGATGGCGCACGCGGCTGGCTATGACGGCTACGAAATTTCCAATCATGCGCGCGGGGCAGAACACCGGTCGGTGCACAATCGCGTCTACTGGTCGTCAGGCGACTGGGTCGCCGTCGGCCCCGGCGCGCATGGACGCCTGACGGTGGGGGGGGAGCGGCTGGCGATCGAGGCGGCGGATAATCCCGGCGTCTACCTGCAACAGGTGACGGCGAGCGGGGTGGGCTGGGCGTTGTCGGAAAAGCTCGACGCGCTGGCCCACGCAAGGGAACGCGTCGCGATGGGGCTGCGCGTGGTTGAAGGACTGGCACAGAACGATGTGGCGGAGCTTGGCCTGCAGCTCAACGCTACACGCGTTGGCGAACTGGCGTCAGACGGGCTGCTGTCGCTCGCGAATGGACGGGTCGCGTTGAGCGCATCGGGGCGTTTGCTGGCGGACAGGATCGCTGCGGAAATCGCGCCTTAGCTTCCGGGTCCAAACGTCTGCAACGCGGGAGAGATGGTCTTGACGCCGCCCTGCGTCTGCAACTGCATCACGGAGAGTGCGCGTTGGGCGCTGCCGTCGGGCAGGAAGCGGAACAGGCCGTTGACGCCGCCCCAGCCTTGCGCGCGCTGGACCATCGCAGCGTCGAGGCGATCTGCGCCCGCCAGTGTCGCGGCCAGTGCGCCGGCGTCATAGCCGAAGCTTGCCAGCTTGGGAGGGGCTTCGCCGAAGATCGCCTGATAGCGCGTCTCGAAGTCGGCGACGGAGACTGCATCCGGCGCCGGAAATGCGCCGCCATAGAGGCCCGGTTCGCGCCAGACATCCGAGTCGTTCCACTGGCCCGTGCCGAGGAAGCGCACCTGCTTGGGTGTGACGTTAGCGATGGCGCGGAGCAGGGCGCCGACTGAACGCAGCTGCACGCCGGATTCCGGGATCAGAACCGCGACCTTGTTGGGGTAGGCGCGGTTCTCGGCTTCGACGAGAGAGGCGACGCGGCGTGCTTCGGACTGCGGCGAGGAGTTGCCCTGTTGATAGTATTCGACGCCAACCACAGTGGCGCCACGCTCGGCGGCTGCCTGACGCAGCGCGGTTTCGATGGCGCGGCTGTTGGTGTTGTTCGGACCCAGCATGGCAAAGCGCGTGACCCCGTCCTTGGCGGCCCAGTCGACGATGCGCTCGACCTCCGAATACGGGGTGAGTGAGACCAGATAGGCGCCCTGGCCGATGGCCGAGAGGTCGGTGGAAAATGCAAAGACGGGCGCGTTGACCTGCGCTGCGCGGGCGGCGACGGGGGCGACTTGCTGGGCAAATACGGGGCCGATGACGGCGATGGCGCCGTCGCGGATGGCGTCCTCGGCGATGCCGGAGATGGTGGCCGGGTCGGCGCTGGTCGCGTCGCGGCGCATCAGCACGATGTCGGGCGCGCCGACCTGGAAGAGCGCCATCTGGATGGCGTTGTAGATCCCCTCGCTCTGTTTCTGCACTTCCGCGTTGGTCGAGGAGAAGGGCAGGAGCACGGCCAGACGTCGCAATTGCTGCGCTTCGACGCCTGCGAGGTGACGCGGCTTGTAACCGCGGTTGGCATAGGCTCCACTTGGCGACGCAGAGGGGGCCGGATTGTCCATCACCTGGCCCGGACGTGCGGGACGGCTTGGATCAGGACGCAGGTCGTTGCTAGATAGCGGCGTGGTCGGCCTCACCGGGCCGCTGGTGCAGGCGCCAAGGGCGGCGAACATCACGGCGGATGCCGTCGCAAGCAAACGGACCCGAGTTCTCGATGACATGCGCGACCCCTCCTGAGGATGCGGCGTTGGACCCGGCCCACGAACCAGATGACCCTGGAGACGCGGACCCTAAAGCCGGCGACATTTCCCGACAAGGCGAGCCCGCACCGGGTGAAGCCGCTGCGTTCCGTCTTTTCAGGATCGATCCGGACCTAGCGCCCGGGCTCTACGTTGTTTCGACCCCGATCGGCAATCTGAGGGACATCACGCTGCGGGGCCTCGACATTCTGGCGTCATGTGACGTCGTTTGTGCCGAGGATACGCGAGTGGCCGCCAAGCTGCTTTCCGTCTTCGGAGTTTCCGCTCGAGTGCGGCCATATCATGACCATAACGGCGCACATGCGCGGCCTGGGCTGCTTAAAGATCTGCAAGGTGGGGCGCGGATCGCCCTAATTTCAGACGCGGGCACGCCGCTGGTCTCCGATCCGGGCTTCAAATTCGTGCGTGAAGCCGCGCAGATGGGCATCAATGTCATCGCCATCCCGGGGGCTTCGGCCCCGCTGGCGGCGCTGGCGAGTTCGGGGTTGCCGACCGACCGGTTCACCTTTGCGGGCTTTCCCCCGCCCAAGTCGGCTGCGCGGCGGCGTTTCTTGGGCGAACTGAAATCCGGCTCGGGGACGCTGATATTCTTCGAGGGCCCCTCGCGGCTCGTGGCCAGCCTAGCCGACATGTCTGAAACGCTGGGCGCGCGCGATGCCGTCGTGGCGCGTGAGCTGACCAAGAAGTTCGAGGAGCTGCGGCGCGGGACGCTGGCGGAGCTGGCGGCGCACTATGCCGAGACGGGGCCACCACGGGGCGAGATTGTTGTGCTTGTCGGTCCAGGGGATGGCGCAGAAACACCAGATGCGGACGCGCTGGATGCGGCGATCCTGGCGGCCGGAGAGCAACGTCACATCAAGGAGATCGCGGTCGAGATCGCTGAACGCTTCGGCATGAAGCGCCGCGATGTCTATGAACGGGCGCTGGAACTGCGTGAAACTTCTGACGATGAAGAAGGTTGATGGCGGCAGGCAGAGGCGGCTGCGCGAGCGGTCGGGGCGACGCGCCGAGACGGCCGCTGCACTGTGGCTGCAACTGAAAGGTTACCGCATCCTGGACCGCCGCGCCCGCCTGCCCGCCTGCGAGATCGACCTCGTGGCGCGCAAGGGACGCTTCGTGGTGTTCATCGAGGTGAAATCGCGCCGGACCCAGGCGCTGGCGCTGGAGGCGGTGACGCCGCAGCTGCGCGCGCGCCTGGAGGAAGCGGCGAACCAGTGGGTGTCGCGGCGGCGGGGCATGCAGGACATGCTGTGGCGGTTTGATACTGTTTTGCTGGCGCCAGGACGATTGCCGCGTCACATGCGGGATGCATGGCGGGCGCAGGCATGACGCCGCAGACCCAACATGTAGAAGAATTTACCTGCGCCCGAAATTCGCCGCATCAGGCGGTTAAAGGCCTTGGGTAGCAATCTACCTGATCGGCTGATCCGACCACGGAGGGACCATGACTGCGCGCGTTCTTGCCTGCCTGCTTCTTGCGGCGCCCTTGCTGGGCGGCTGCCTGTCGGATCGCACTTTCGGCGAGTCGCTCGACGATGGCAGTGCGGCCACCGAGATCAAGACACGACTCCTTGGCGCGGGCCTCAATGGCAGGTTCATGGAGGTGGACGTCGCCGTGGTCGATCGCTTTGTCCTGTTGTCGGGCCGGGTGGCGAGCGAGGCGGATCGCAAGGAAGCCGAGCGGATCGCCTGGACCACAACCGCGATCGATGAAGTCGCCAACGAGCTGCAGATCGAATACTGGGATATGGGGCGCGATCTCAGCGACACATGGATCACCGAACAGATCCGTGCGCGCCTGATCGCCGACAACGACATCAAGGGCGCCAACTTCAACATCCAGGTCCATTCGGGCGTGGTGTTTCTGCTGGGTCTTGCGCGCACGGAGGATGAGTTGCGCCGCGCCGCCGAGCACGCCAGCATTGTGAGCGGGGTCAAGCGCGTGGTTTCTTACGTGAAGATGCGCGAACGCGGCGCTCCTCCCGCTGACATCAGTGTGGCCGCCGCACCAGTATTGAACCAGCAAGGCCAGCCCGTGGCGATCGACAGAACGCAGGGCGCCATCAACATCTCGCCCACTGCAGCCAAGCCTGCGCCCATCGTGCAGCCGCAAAACCAGCCTTCGACGCGTGGCCAATATGGCGATCCTTATGCGCCGGGCGCAACGCCGCCGCCGGGGTCGAAGGGTAATACGTCGGGGCTGCAAAGTTCGCCCCTTCCGCCGCTTTCCAACTGAATGCAGCCCCACTTAGAGGCGCGCCTCATTGCTCGCGCCCTCCATTGCTACTGAGGGGCAGGGCGCCTAGTTAGGAAAGCCTTCTCGGGAGTCTTTTCACATGTCGCTGCGCATCGCTGTCCAGATGGACCCGCTGGAGGACGTAAACCCGGCCGGCGACACGTCATTCATGATGATCGAAGAGGCACAACGCCGGGGTTATGCCGTGTCGGTCTATGGCGTCGGCGACCTGTCCTATGACAGCGGCGACGTGTTCGCGTGGGCGCGGCCGGCGAAAGTTTTTATCGACAGGACGCCGCATGCGGAGATCGGCGCCGCGGTACGTCTCGACCTGCGTCGGGATATAGATGTCGTGTTGATGCGGCAGGATCCGCCGTTTCACATGGGCTACATCACGGCAGCGCATCTGCTTGAGCTGGTGAGCGGCGATACGCTGGTCGTGAACGATGCTGCTGGCGTGCGATCGTCACCGGAAAAAGTCCTGCCCCTGATGTTCCCCGACCTGCAACCGCCGACGCTGATTACGCGCGACATCAGGCGCGTTCAGGAATTCCGTGCCAAGCATGGCGACATCGTGCTGAAGCCGCTGCACGGGCATGGCGGTTCGGGCGTCCTGAAAATGGGCCGCGACGATGGCAATCTCGAAGCGGTGGTGGACCTGTTCAACAAGATGGTCCCCGAGCCATTCATCGCGCAGGCTTTTCTTCCGGCGGTAGCTGAGGGCGACAAGCGCATCCTCATCGTTGACGGAACGCCCGTCGGTGCGATCAATCGGCTACCGCCCGCCGGCGCCATCCGCTCCAACCTTGTTGTCGGCGGTAAGGCGGAGGCGACCGAGCTTTCTTCGCGTGAACGTGAAATCTGTGCGCGCATTGGCCCCGAACTGAAAAAGCGGGGGCTGATCTTTGTTGGAATTGACGTGATCGGCGGCATGATGACCGAGATCAACGTAACCTCGCCGACAGGCGCCCGTGCGCTGAAAAAGCTGTCAGGCGTCGATGCAGTCGCAGCGATGTGGGATGCGGTCGAGAAAAAACTCAGCTGAACCAGCTACTTGCAGCCGCAGCCATGACCACCGCCGCCCCTGCCTTTGCCGCCACCACCGAACGAAATGGCCGTAGCGCTGGCATAGGCGAACGCTGTCGCGCTGGCGCGTGCGCCAGCTGAAGCGTTGGAGATCACAACCACACGGCCGCCGCCGCCGGCGCCGCCATTGATGTCGATGCCGACCCCGCCTGTGCCAAAATCGGACGGCAGGACGATGGGAGAAGGGCCCATCTTGATGGGGGTGGGGGCGAGAGAAGGGGGGGAGGGGGGAGGCGGCGGCATGCGCAGCGGGGGCGGGGCCTTCGCCGTTACGTGTAAGGGCTTCTTGCGGCCATCAGCAAAAGCCGGGGCGGCGAGAGTTCCGCCGAGCACGACAGCTGCGGCGAGGATGCGAACAAGCTTGATCATTGCAGCTCCGATGCAGCCTCCGTGCCGCCTGGCAAGGTTTTGTTAACCATCCTGGCGCCTCAGAAATCGACCGCCAGTCCTTTCTTCTCCCAGTCGCCGTAGCGGGTGGGTTCTTCGCCTTCCCGGCGGCCGTTGATCTCGGCGGGAAGGGCTGCGACCGGCGCGGCCTGGCGTCGCGCCTCTGCCTCCAGCAGCGCGCGCATAGCCTCAGCGCTCAGCGTTTTTCCGGGGGCGGCGCCGGGAATAAGGTCCACGGCTCGGGCGTTTTCAAACTCAGCGCCCTTCGGTGAGGCCTCCGGGGAAGGGTCCTCCGGGACACGCTCTTGATCCAACTGTGGGTTTTCATCACTCATGGCCACCACGTTCACCAATTTTTTCCAGTTTGGAAAGGAAGCTTTCACCATAATGGCCAACCTTCCCGTACTGGAGGGTCCATTCGCGTGAGAGAGCTTCAATGAGCTATTTCAAAGCTGCCGGACTGATGCTGCTGATCCATCTCGCCTTTGCGGGATTGGGATGGTGGATTGCTGGACGAGAGGGCGCCCTGTTCGGGACTGTGCTTGCGCTGTCCTTTCATCTCGGCGTCTTCTGGTACGCCGAGAAGATCGTGCTCAAGCTCCATAATGCACGCGAAGTCGGCTCCGACGACGCCTCGCCCATGATCCGCGCCTTTGTGGCGGACTGCGACCGCCTCGCCATGCGGGCCAACATGCCGCGCCCACGCACCTACATCATCGATGCCTTCCAGCCCAACGCCTTTGTGGCCGGACGCGACACCAATCACGCCTCGATCGCCGTCACTGATGGGCTGCTCAAGACGCTCTCGCGCGCCGAGGTTTCGGCCGTGGTCGCTCACGAGCTGGCGCACGTGAAGCGCGGCGATGCACTCGCCATGGGCATCTGTTCGGCGCTCGCCGTCGTGTTGACGACAATTCTCGGCTCGCTGGCCTATCCGATCGGCCTGCGCAAACCGGTCTCGAAGGTCGTTTCGGGCCTCGTCGCCCGCATCGGCCAGAGCCACCACCGCGAATACGCCGCCGACAAGCACGCCGGCGAAATCTGCGGCGCTCCGGTCAACCTCGCCAACGCGCTGCTGAAGCTCGAGCGTCATACCGCCTCGCTGCTCAACCCGCTGGCCGAGCGTTCGCCGGCCACCGCCCACATGTTCGTCATCGACCCGCTGCACGGCCCGCGTCGTGGCCCGTCAGCGACACACCCGCCGACCGAACGCCGTATCGCCCGCCTGCACCGCCAGGCCGCCGAGATGGAAGGCCGGGAGTAAGGGATAGCCCCAGCTTGAAACCAACAGGACGCGTGCTCCCAAAAGGAGCGCGCGTTTCAACGTGTTTCCACCTTGCGCAGTGTCGCGCCGGGAATATCCTCGATGCGGGATCAGTTTCGGGGGGGGAAGGCGTGCAGTTCAGCTGCACCTTCGCTTAGTGTCTTTTCGCGGCCAGCGTCGGCGCCTTCGCACCGATGGCGCTGGCAAAGCCACCAGCGGAGGCGTTTGGCGAGCCCGCAGTGCGCATCGCTACCCTGTCGACCGACGGCAAGAATGTCGCTTCGGTATGGTCGGCAAAGGATGGCGAGGTCCTTGTCTTCACGAGCATCGAGACGGGAAAGTCTCGCGCCCTTGCCAACATGACGTCGGTGAAGCCGCGCAGCTTGAGATTTGTCACGCCTGACTATGTCGTTCTGGTCGTCTCGCAGACGCGTCGAGCGGGCTGGGCCGGAGAAAAAAGTTCCAACACTCGACGGCCTCCGCGTTCAATCTCAAGGCCGGGAGTTTTGTGGAACTGCAGCGTTCCACGCCCGGTCTCGTCAAGCAGGGTGGGATGGGACGCGCACGCCGTGTCAGTCCGGACGGCGTCCATGTCTATATGCCAGCGTGGGTCCAGCGCGATAACAAGAATCCAACCTACGCATGGTTTCGGGTCAATGTTTCGGGTCAATCTTGCAACCGCCGCCGCCTCAACGGTCGACAATGGCTGGGGCTCCACATCGACGATCGACTGGATCGTTGGGCCGTCGGGTGAAGCCCGGATGCGCGAGGAGTTTTTCGAAAATTCGGGCAAGCACACCTTCCTGCGGCTCAACGGCACGAGTTGGGAGGCGGTGATGTCCGAGAATTCAGGCGACATCACAACTGAGTTGGTCGGCGTTCGCGCCGCAGACCGGGCGCCATTTGCGGACGCGTACAGTGATGAGGGCGTGCTGTCGCTCTATGCGCTTGAGCCTGGCTCAACAACGATGACGCCTGTGCTTGCGCGTGACGATGTCGATATCAAAGGGCTAGTCTCCAACGCCAATCGCGTCGTCTACGGCGTTCGCTATTCGGGGATGAGGCCCAGCTATGGAACGTTCGATCCCGCGCTCGACGCCTCCGTGCGCAAGTTGCAGAAGGCGCTTTCAGGCACGGCAAGCCATTTGATTGAGTGGTCGGCCGGCCGGTCATAAAGGATGTTCTACTGGGAGGGCGGCGCGAACTCCGCAGAGTATTCCATCTTCGATCGCACGACCGGGTCACTGCAATCGCTGATGGGTGTGCGGATGGCGATAACCGATGACGCCGTCGCGGACGTCGAGCTGTTCGACTACAAGGCGCGCGATGGCCTGAACATTCCCTCGCTCATTACCTGGCCCGTTGGCGTTGCGTGTGCCGATCGCAAAAATCTGCCTCTGATTGTCATGCCGCATGGCGGACCTGCAAGCCATGACACGCTAGGTTAGGACGGCATGGCGCAGTATTTCGCGAACGAAGGCTATGCCGTGCTGCAGCCGAACTTCCGTGGCTCATCGGGCCTTGGGCTCGCGTTCGAGCAGGCCGGTCATGGACAGTGGGGCCGCAAGATACAGGACGACATCAGCGATGGCGTTGCCCGGATGGCGACTGAGGATTCGGTGAATGCAAAGCGTGTCTGCATTGTCGGCTGGAGTTATGACGGCTATGACGCGCTTGCTGGCGTGTCTGATCCTCGGGACATGCTTGACTGGGAGTATCGCTTTGGCTCCAAAGATCCTCGCTATCGTTATTGGGTGGATGTGATCAGCGATCCTGCGAAGGACGGCGCTGCAATCGACACGGTGTCGCCGTCGAGGCTTGCGGCACGGTTCATGGCGCCTGTGCTGCTGATCCATGGGAATGACGACACGACCGTTCCGGCGTCGCAGAGCAGCAAGATGGGGATGCACTGAAAGCGGCGGGCAAGGAAGTGACGTTCCAGCGGATCGTCGGCGACGATCACGATCACGATCACGATCACGATCACGATCTCAGCCTCAGCCTCAGCCTCAGCCGGAATCGCCGGACCGTGTTCGAAGCCTTGTCGACCTTCGTCGCCGCCAACATGCCGCCGGGCCGATTGAGCAAGTCCAAGTCAGCGGAGAGCTACTGAACCATGCCTGCTGCGAAAAGGTCGCGCGCGGCGGGATAGTCGGGCTTGCCGTTGGGCGCGCGGGGAACAGCGGCGAGAATGCGGATGCGGCGCGGCGCTTTGTAATGGCTGAGGCGGCTGCGCACGTGGTCTATGAGGTCTTCGGGGGTCGCCTGCGCGCCGGGTTCGAGCGAGACGACGGCGGCGATCGATTGGCCGAAGCGTTCGTCGGGCAGGCCGAACACCAGCGCATCGACCACCTTTGCGTGTGACTTCAGGCTCTCTTCGACTTCCTCGGGATAGATTTTTTCACCGCCTGAATTGATGCAGTGACTGCCTCGGCCGAGCAGGCGAATGCGGCCGTCGGCTTCGACGGTGGCGTGGTCGCCCGAGATGAGATGGCGGACGCCGTTGATCTCGACATATGTGCGCGCGGTCTTTTCCGCGTCCTTGTAATAGCCGAGCGGGAGGTTGCCCCACTTCGCGACGAGCCCAACTTCACCCGATCCGGGGGTCACCGGCGTGTAGTCGCTGGCGCGCACGACGATGGTGTTGGGGGCGTCGAACTTGGCGTCCTCCGGCTTGATGTCGCGCGTGGTGATCGACGCGCCAAGGCCCGTGGCTTCGGATGCGCCGAAGCTGTCGAACAGGGCGACGTCGGGCATGAATTCGAACAAGCCCTGTTTGATCTCGGGGCTCCACATCATGCCGCTTGAGGTGATGGTGCGCATGGCGCTAACATCATAGCGCGAGGGTTCAGCGCGAAGCGCATCAAGAAGCGGCTTGGCGAACGCGTCGCCGACAATCGCCATGCCGCCGGTGGCGTGGCGCGTCATTGCGTCGAGCGCGACGGGCGCGTCGAACCGCATCGAACGGGTCAGCACTATGGGCGCGCCTTTCGACATCGCGCCGAAGCCGGTGAACATTCCGGTGCCGTGCATCAGGGGCGGGGCGACATAGACTGGCGCGCGGCCTTCGCCACTTCGCACCTGCGCCTGCAGCGCTTCCAGTGTGGCTGGTGGGTCCATGCCCAGCGCGGGTGCGCGGCCGGGACCGAGCACCTCCCACCAGACATGGCTCGGCCACATAACGCCCTTGGGCATGCCGGTGGTGCCGCCCGTGTAGAGCAGGAAGAGATCATCGGGTGAGCGCTGAATGTCGAGCTTCGAGCCGTCGCCGCTCGCGAGATCATCGAGGAAATCAAAACCGTCGAGGCGGGCGCCTGCGCTGAGCCACAGCTTGACGCCGGGCAGGCGAGGGCGAATGGCGCGCACGTTGTCGGCAAAGTCTGCGTCGAACGCGACGACCTCGGCATCGCAATTGTCGAGCAGGTAGGCGAGTTCGTCCGGGCCGTAGCGGTAGTTGACGTTGACGGGCGCGAGGCGGGCTTTCATCGCGGCGACGAACACCGTCGGATAGGCGAGGCCGTTGCGCATGTATTCCGCAACCTTGGCGCCGGGCTTCAGTCCAGCTGAGATGAAGGCACGTGCGAGCGTGTTGGTTGCTGCGGTGAATTGAGACCAATTGAGTGTCGCGTCATCGCAGTAAATGGCGGGGTCGTCTGGTTGGACGGCATCGGCAACTGCGTCGAAGACATCACCGTATCCGAAGGCCATGCGCGTTCTCTGATTGCTATGCTCTGGAGCAGCCTAGAGCACGATCAGGCTCGGTGGAAACGGCAGCGCAGCGGCACGCGCTCTAGATTCTTAGTTGAGGGTCGGATTCACGTCTTCGGTGCAACGCCGTTGGCGATTCCGCCTCAGCCGATCCGGCCATCAGCAAATTCGGGGGCGGCATCCGGCGCCGTAGCGGCAGCCGCCGCCGATCTCCATCATCAACCGGTGAGGGGATAGACCGCCTCCTCGACATAATGGCTGCCCGCTTTCGTAGAGCGGGATGAGTACATGCAAAAGTGATCGACCCAGAATGGCTCGGTGCGGAAGTCGGCGGTGTCTTGCAGGTATTTGGCCACTTCGTAGTCCAGCGTGCCGCCGAGATAGGCGAGCGTGACGTGGGGCTTGTATTTCCTGCCAGTGTTTGGGCTGCTCAGGGGTGAGAGACCCGCATTGCGCACGGCGCTTTCACACGATGAGGCAAGGCGGGAGAGGTCAGGCGGTCCCTCGACGCCGGCCCAAAGCGCCGTTGGCGCCCTGCCGCCGAAACTGCCCGCGCCGCTTAGACTGATTTCAAACGGGGCGGCGACGATGCGGCCGACCTCAAGATCGATGTCGCGAGCCGTTTCCTCATTGACCTCGCCAATGAAGCAGAGCGTGAGATGATAGTGCTCCGACCGCCGCCAGGATGCGCCCGGCACGTTGGTCTCCAGCGCTGACAGGCGCACCGTGATGGCTGGCGGGACCGGAATGGCAAGGAAGAGACGCAGGCTCATGGTTCAAGACTATATCGCCAGCCGCCACCGCCAATCGCGATGGGCGCCGATCGGGAAGGCGAGAATGCCGCCTCGTCTTGAGCAAGTGCATGGAATTCCTAGCGTAACCTTGCTTACACCGACAGTTAGGCAAAAATGGCGTGGTTACTGAAGTCTTACGGTGATCACGAACGCGCAATTCACTCTCAATTGGAGGCGCAGGGCAGCCGGATTTGCTTGCAAAAGGGGGCTCTGATCCCCATTATTCAGAACTAATTGGCGGGAACCCCTCGCCGCTCAGAGAAGGTTGAAACAACAAGCCATGGCTGACCTCCGCTATGCCCAGCCGCGCTCCGGCGCGCAAACGGGCGACATGTCTCTGGACGCTGGCCTCCGTAAGTTCATGCTGGGCGTCTATAACAAGCTCTCGCTCGGTATCGCGCTCGCTGGTGCGATGGCGTTTGCCACGTTGCTTCCGGCCGTGGGCGAGTTGGTGTTCAACACGCCGCTTTATTACGTCGTGCAGTGGGGCCCGATCGTCCTGCTGCTCGGATCGATGTTCTTCATGAAGAACCCCTCGCCGCTGGCGACCGGCATCATGTACTGGACCATCGTTGTCCTGATGGGGCTTGGCCTGGGCATCTGGGTGACAGCGGCTCAAGCGGCTTCGTCCGGCATGGAACTTGATCTCGCCACGCGGGGCGGTATCGCGATGGACAACCTGACCTATCTCACGATCGGGAAGGCCTTCCTCATCACGGCTTCTGCCTTCGGCGCGCTGTCGCTGTTCGGCTACACCACCAAGCGCGACCTGTCGGGCATCGGCTCGTTCGCGATGATGGCATTGTGGGGGGTGATGGCGATGTCGCTGCTGAACTTCATCCTGCCGCCGAGCTCTATGTTCGAGTGGATCATCATGGGCGCTGTGTTTGCGCTGTCGGCCGTGCTGATCGCGGTTCAAACGCAGCAGCTGAAAGAGGGCTATTATGCCTTCGGCGGCGATGCGCGCAGCCTCGCTGTGATGACGAACTGGGGCGCCCTCAACTTCTTCATCTCGTTCATCAACATGTTCCGCATTGTTCTGATGTTCCTCTCCTCGCGCGACTAGAGGCTGGACCAGACCCAAAAAATGAAGCCCCGGACCCCGCGTCCGGGGCTTTTCATTTTGGCCACTCAACAGCTGTGAATGGGTGGCTGGGGATGGGCTGGGGATGGATCAATCCACGACGTCGAAGCGGCGCTTGTCGAAGAATCGCAGCACCGGGGCGAGTTCGTGCCCACGCTTGAGGATCAGTCCGCTGGCATTGGTCAGGCAGTATGCACCCTGACGACGGGCCAGCTCCGGCCACTTCTCCACAATCCAGGTTGGCGCGTCGGACGTGCGCTTGTGCATGCAGAAGGCGGCATGGTCCGCAAAAGCGCCGATCGCATAGTCCCGGCATTCGCCCCCGGCCACGAGTTTCCCGTAAGTCCATAAGATCTGATCGAGCTCGCGGCGGTCGAACCAGATGCGCTTTGCCAAACCGGAAGACGAGGAAAGTCCGGGCTCAGTCTGTTGCGTCATTACGGGTCCCATACAAAGGGTCAGCGCGCCGTCAGGAAAGAAGCTGCAATCATTACCAAGAATTCGCAATATCTCCGCTTTTTCCCACTAGCCAACGCAACCGATCCCATACAAGTTAAGGGGGTCGGGCGGATGGTTAAGACGCCGACCTTGGACCCAACAGCCCCCCAGCCCCCCAGGGTTGCGACTGACGGTTCGCCCGACACCTCACTCCCCTAAAATCAGTGACTTACATCACCCTTCGGGGTCATGTGCGTTGTCGCGATTCCGTGCTGGTTTCCGTGAATCGCAGGGGTTCTGACGAATCGGTTGGACGATCCTTCACATTCCCCCGGCTTACTCCGCCGGTCCCCGTCCGAGGGTGAGAAGTCGCAGGATGAGTAGATGGAAGCGCTGAGCGTCGCTGCACTCTCCAAATCATTCTATCAGCGCCCCGCTGTTCGCGGCGCGAGCTTTTCCGTTGCCAGAGGTGAGACGGTTGCTTTCCTCGGACCGAACGGTGCGGGCAAATCCACCACCATGCGGATGATCGCGGGCTTTCTTGTGCCGGATACGGGCGATGCCTTCATCAATGGCGCATCGATCCTCACCAGCCGGACGCACGCGCAGACATCGCTCGGCTATCTCGCAGAGGGCGCGCCGCTCTATCTCGATCTCTCGGTGAAAGCGTTCCTGGCTTTCTTGGCGCGTACTCACGGACTGTCGCGCGCGATGACAAAGGAGGCGATTGTGCGGGTTGCGGCGGATGCGGGGATCACGGATGTGATGGGCGCTCCGATCGAGACTTTGTCGAAGGGCTATCGCCGACGCGTCGCGCTGGCGGGCGCCATCGTGCATGATCCGCCGGTGCTGATCCTAGACGAACCCACCGACGGGCTTGATCCCAACCAGAAAATCCTGATGCGCGCGCTGATCAAGCGCATGGCGCAGACCAAGGCGATCCTGATCTCGACGCATCAACTGGATGAGGTCGAGGCAATGTGTTCGCGCGTGGTGTTGATTGATCGGGGCGAGATCGTGACCGACACCACGCTGGCCGGGCTGGCCGCGCGCACGCCGTCCGGGCGATTGGACGATGCATTCCATGCGCTGACGCGTACGGAGAAAGCAGCGTGATCGCGGACCTGATCGCGGATGCGAAGCCGGCGTTCAACACGATGCGCGCGATCTATCTGCGCGAGCTGGCAGCCTACTTCCTGACGCCGCTCGCCTATGTGTTCATGACGATCTTCCTGATCGCGCTCGGCGCCTTCACGTTCGAGATCGGCCGCTTCTTCGAGACGAATCGGGCAGACCTCTCACCCTTCTTCCTCTTTCACCCCTGGCTCTATCTCGTCTTCCTGCCGGCCATTGCGATGCGGTTGTGGGCTGATGAGGCGAGGGGGGGAACGCTAGAATTGTTGCTCACCCTGCCAGCACCGACATGGTCGCTGGTGCTGGGCAAGTTTCTTGCGGCGTGGACTGTCGCCGGTGCGGCGCTGGTGCTGACGCTGCCGATGTGGATTTCGGTCAACTGGCTCGGCGCGCCTGACAATTCTGCTATCGCGCTGGGTTATCTGCTGAGTTTCCTGATGGCGGGGAGCTATGTGGCCATAGCGTGCGCGATGTCGGCGGCGGCGGGCAATCAGGTCGTAGCTTTCGTGCTGTCAGTGGCTGTTGGATTCCTGTTCACGGCAGCGGGCCTGCCGATCGTGGGCAATGCGCTGGGACCGGTGGGGGCCGATATGCTGGCGTCGTTCTCGCTGCTCACGCATTTCGAGGCGGCGCAGCGCGGCGTGCTCGAACTTCGGTCGCTGGTTTTCTATCTTGGCTTCATCGGCCTGTGGCTCACGTTCAACGCGGTATGGGTCAGCGGGCGGAAGGGCGGATGAAGATGCGCCGTAGCCACTACGCCATTCTGGTTAGCCTGGCCGCCGCAGCGATTTTTGTGGGGCTGAACCTTGCTGCGTGGCGTTGGCTACCTGGCGCGCGCGCCGATTTCACCGCCAATGGCCTCTATACGCTATCGACCTCGGCCAAGCGCGTAGTGCAGCGCCTGATCGAACCGGTGGAAATCGAGTTCGTCTATTCGCGTGATGTTGGCGCGCAGTATCCGGTGATCCGCGCACATGCCGATCGCGTGCGGCAGTTGATGGCGGAGATCGCAGCCCAGAGCGATGGCCGCGTAAAAGTGCACGAAGTGCAGCCCGAGCCGTTTTCCGACGATGAGGATCGCATTGTCGCCGCCGGGCTGACGCCGGGGCCAACAAACAGCGGCGAGCCGCTCTATTTCGGCGTCATCGGCCACAACACCTCAGCCGACGTGATCGCGATTCCCTATCTCGGCCCGGAACGCGACGCGCTTCTGGAATACGAGCTGGTGCGCCTTATCTCGCAGCTCGACGATCCGTCACCGCCGAAGGTCGCGGTGCTGTCGTCCCTACTGCCTTATCAGTTGCAGCCGTCAGAGGCCGGATCGGCTTTCATTCTGCGCGAGGGCGGACGCGCCTACGATATCAGCATCGTACCGCAGGACTTTCGCGCGCTGCCTCCCGGCGCCGATGTCCTCCTGATGGTGCATCCGCCAGCGCTCGACGAATGGCAGTCCTACGTTATCGACCAGTTCCTCGTACATGAGGGGGCAGCGCTCATTGCCATTGATCCGGTTTCGCGCAGCGCCCTCGCGCAACGTGACAACACGCCGGCAGCCTCCTCGCTCGGCCGCATCGGGCGGATGCTGGGCCTCAGCGACGACCCCGAGACGGTGGCCGATGAGACGCTCGCGCTGCCGGTCAATGTCGACATTGGCGGCGGGCGCACGATGCAGGTCGGTCAGCCGCTGTTTCCAGCGCCGCCGCCTGCGCTGATGTCGCGTGTCGACGTGATCACGTCTGACCTGTCGCGGCCGATCAATTTTGGCGCTCCGGGGCGGCTTCTGCTGACCCCGCCCGTGGGAGTGACCGTAGAGCCGCTGATCCAGTCGAGCGCGAAAGCCGCACTGATACCCTCACAGCTCGCAATGACCGACCCCCAACCGCGCGCGGTGATGGACGCCTACCAGCCGATCGGCGCGCAGCAGGTGCTGGCGGCGCGGGTGTCGGGTAGGTTTCTCTCGACCTTCACAGAGCCGCCCCGACCGCAGGTCGACGATGACCCGGTGGTGGCGGAACTGCGCCGCCAGGAACTGGCGCGGATGCCGCCTTACGCATCGCAGTCGGCGCGTTCGGGCGACGTCATCCTTGTCGCCGACACGGACATGTTCGACGACAGTTTCTATGTGCATCCGCAGACGCGGACGCCGCTGGCGGATAATGCGGCCTTCGTGCTCAACGCGCTCGACAATCTCGGCGGTGATCCGGCCCTGACCGAGTTGCGCTCGCGAGCGCCGGCCGCGCGGCCGATGAAGCGTATCGATGATCTGCGCGAGGCGGCGCGGACGCGACTCTTCGCCGAACAGAAGCGACTTGAGGATGTTCTCAAGGGCGCCGAAGGAAAGCTGCAGGCGGTGGAATCGCGACGCGCGAGTGGTGTTGCCTCTACGCCCGACGAGCTGGCGGAGATCGGACAATACCGCACCGAAGCTGCGGACGCGCGACGGCAGCTGCGCGGCGTCGAGCGCGAGTTCAGGCGAGACATTGATGCGCTTGAAGCGTGGATGATGTTCCTGAACGTCTGGCTGCCGCCCATCCTTGTGGCGCTGGTGGGTCTTGGCGTTTTCGCATGGCGCAGCCGTCGCCGGGGAGGCGTCGCATGAGCAAACCGTCGGGCAAGACGCTGCTCATCCTGGGGGGCGTGTCGGCCCTGTCGCTGGTGCTGGGCGCTGTCGCCTGGATGCCGCCGGCGGATGAACGGGTGCGTTCGGAGGTCGGACGACAGGTCTTGCCTGCGTTTGACTCCAAGACCGGTCTGGTCGGCATGGTGACGGTGACGACGGGCGAGGAGACCTATCACATCGTGCGCAGACCGCAGGGCTGGGCGGTGGCGGAGAAGGGCGGCTATCCTGTCACGGACGCCAAGATGCAGGAGCTGACCGAAGCGCTCTCCCACATCACCTATGCGAAAGCGATGACGCGGGATGATCGCAAGTTCGATCGCATCGGCCTCGGCGATCCGACGCAGGGCGGCACGGGCGCGTTGCTGGAAGTCAGTGACGGTGAGGGCAATGATTTCGCCAAGCTGCTGGTGGGCTATCGCGACGGGCAGTCCTATGTCCGCAAGCCGGACGACTTGCAGGCCTGGGCCGTTGGCAATGGTGTGCTGCCGCCATTGCAGCGCGCTTCGGCGTGGCTTGATCTCGACGTGGTGCGGATCGCCGCGGGCAATATTGCAGGCGCTGATGTCAGGCCATCCGAAGGTCCGTCCTACAGGCTGCAGAGCACCGGCACGGGTGTCTTTGCGCTCGCGCCGCCGCACGACAGGCGCATGGTGTTTGCAGCCTTGGGTCCGAAGATGGTGGCCGAAGCGCTGACGCGTCTGGCGCCGACCGATGTTGCGCCGTCAGCGCGGGTCGCAGTGGGCGCCCCCGTGGCTGAGCATGTGACGCGACTTTCGTCGGGTGTCGCCATCGTGGTGCGCTGCTGGCGCATGAAGGATCGCGGCTGGGTTACAGTGAGTGCGGCAACTGCCGAAGCTGCATCACCCGAAGCGCTGACGCTGGCGGAGGCGATCAACGCCAAGACTGCGCCATGGGCGTTTGCGCTGACAGAGCTGGACTGGGGGGCGTTCGCGACGCCGCTGAATGTGCTCGCCGAGTAGTGGGCTCGCCCGATAGCGCCTTCAGTCGGATCGGCTGAGGTGGAATCGCCTACGGCGTTCCACCGAAGGCGTGAATCCAACTCGTAACAAGAAATCTAGAGCGCATACTGCCACGCAGCCGCTTCCACAAAAGCTGATCGCGCTCTAGCGCTTCTGCACGACGCCGAGGATCAGGCCTTCGGAGCCTTCCTTCTGCACCATGACAACACAACCTTCCGGGCATTTGACCGGGAAGCGCTGTACGCCACCTGTCCATTCGCCGACCTGCTCGAGCTTGGTGACAAGGTTCCAGTAGGTCATCGGCTTGCCCTTGTTGGCGCCGCCGCCGGGCGTCACCTTGGTCGGGCCGGGATGGAAGTGCGCGACGATGATACCTGCTTTCTCGACCTTGTCGGGCAGGGCGCCAGAGACGACGACGAGATCCTTCTCGAAGGCGACGGTGGATGGATACGGGCTGATATCACGGACAGCGAAGCGTTCCTCGATCTGCGCGATGCTGGTGCCGGGACCGTGCATGCGACCTGAATAGACGACCTGGGGCGTGTAGGGGCCGCGATAACCAAGGAGACGATTGTAGCGTTTCTGGCGCTCGGTGAACTCGGGTTTTGCGAAGGTGTCATCCCAGCCGAGATAGTCCCAGATGTTGACCGGATAGGTGATGGCGATCACGTCCGATCGTTCGGCCAGTTTCGCGAGGTTGGCGTTCGCCGCCGGGCAGTTGCCGCAGCCCTGACTGGAGAAGAGTTCCATGACCACGGGACGCAACGCGTGCTCGGGCACATTCATGCCGCCGCGCTGACCCAGCGCGGACGGGGCAACCGCGAATGCGATAAACGCGGAGACAACGATTGCGAGAAGAGCCTTCATCAGAACCCGTTATCTCGCGGACACGCCAAACTTCGAATCAAGAGGCTGTGACCCCCCCCATCACCCTAGGTCACGAAGCCCGCGCGAGTTGCCGCAGAACGTAGTGAAGAATGCCGCCATTGCGGAAGTAATCCAGCTCGTTCTCCGTATCGATGCGCACTTTTGCCTCGATCGCGGCCTTTGAGCCATCCGGATAGGCAATTTCAACCGTCACCGACTGACGCGGCGAAAGCGCCGCCACTCCCTGAATCGTGATCTTTTCGGCGCCGGTGAGCTTCAGCGACTTCCAGCTATCGCCCTCGCCGAACTGCAGCGGGAGCACGCCCATGCCTATCAGGTTGGAGCGGTGGATACGCTCGAAGCTCTCGGCAATGACCGCGCGGACGCCAAGGAGACGGGTTCCCTTGGCGGCCCAGTCGCGGGAGGAGCCGGTGCCGTATTCCTTGCCGGCGAAGATCACGAGATCCGTGCCTTCGGCGATGTATTCCATCGCGGCGTCGTAAATGGCTTTCGTTTCGCCGCCCTTGCGGGTCACGCCGCCTTCGACGCCGGGGACCATCTGGTTCTTGATGCGGATGTTGGCGAAGGTGCCGCGCATCATGACTTCATGGTTGCCGCGGCGCGCGCCGTAGGAGTTGAACTCCGTCACAGGCACCTGGCGCTCGCGCAGGTATTTGCCTGCGGGACCAGATGCTGTGATGTCGCCGGCGGGCGAGATGTGGTCGGTGGTGATCGAATCGCCGAACAGGGCAAGGATATTTGCATTGGCGACATCGGTGATGGGCACCGGCGTCATCGTCATGCCTGTGAAGTAGGGCGGGTTCTGCACATAGGTGGAGGCGATCGGCCAGCCATAGGTGGCGCCGCCTTCGACCTTGATGTCCTGCCACTGCTCGTCGCCCTTGAAGACGTCGGAATAGCGGGTGGCGAACATCTCGGCGGTGACGACCTTGCGGACAATTTCTGCGATCTCTTTCGAGGTCGGCCAGATGTCGGCCAGATAGACCGGCTCGTTCTTGTCGTCGTAGCCGATCGGGTCTTTTGTGATGTTGATCTTCATCGAGCCGGCGAGGGCATAGGCGACAACCAGCGGCGGCGAGGCGAGGTAGTTCGCCCGCACGTCGGGGTTCACGCGGCCTTCGAAGTTGCGGTTGCCCGACAGCACCGAGCAGGCGACGAGATCGCCTTGTGCGACGGCGGCGGAGACTTCCACGGGGAGGGGCCCGGAGTTGCCGATGCAGGTGGTGCAGCCATAGCCGACCAGGTTGAAGCCGAGCGCGTCGAGGTGCTCGGTCAGGCCCGCCTTGGCGAGGTAGTCGGTCACGACCTGACTGCCCGGAGCGAGCGAGGTTTTAACCCACGGCTTGGACATCAGGCCGCGCGCGCGCGCGTTGCGGGCGAGCAGGCCTGCCGCGATCAGGACGCTGGGGTTCGACGTGTTGGTGCAGCTCGTTATGGCTGCGATGACAACGTCGCCATGACCTATGGAATAGTCTGTGCCAGCGACAGCGGCGCGGACATCAGCCTTGTCGAGGCGCATGAATTCCTTGTCGAGGCAGATCGCGAAATTGTCGGCAGCGTCCTTGAGAACGATGCGGTCCTGCGGGCGCTTGGGGCCGGCAATTGACGGCTCGATACTGGCAAGATCGAGCGACAGAGTGTCGGTGAACACCGGGTCCTTCATGTCGGCGCGCCAGAAGCCCTGTGCCTTGGCGTAGGCCTCGACGAGGGCGACGCGTTCGGCCAAGCGGCCGGTCGAGGACAGGAAGTTTATCGTCTCCTGGCTGATCGGGAAGAAGCCGCAGGTCGCGCCATATTCGGGGGCCATGTTGGCGATCGTGGCCTGGTCTTCGAGGCTGAGATTGTCGATGCCGGGGCCGTAGAATTCCACGAACTTGCCGACCACGCCGCGCTTGCGCAGCATCTGCGTGACGGTGAGAACGAGGTCGGTTGCGGTCGCGCCTTCCGGCAGCTTGCCGGTCAGCTTCATGCCGATGACTTCCGGGATGAGCATCGAAACCGGCTGGCCGAGCATGGCCGCCTCCGCTTCGATGCCGCCGACGCCCCAGCCGAGAACGGCAAGGCCGTTGATCATGGTGGTGTGGCTGTCAGTGCCCACGCAGGTGTCCGGGAAGGCGACCATCTCGCCGCCTTCTTCCTTGGTCCACACAGTCTGTGCGAGGTATTCGAGGTTCACCTGATGGCAGATACCGGTGCCTGGCGGGACGACGCGGAAATTGTCGAACGCACCCTGACCCCATTTCAGGAACTCGTAGCGCTCGATGTTGCGCTCGTATTCGCGTTTGACGTTCTGCTTGAACGAACTGGCGTGACCAAAATTGTCGACCATGACCGAATGGTCGATCACGAGGTCGACCGGGACCAGCGGGTTGATCGCCTTGGGGTCTGCGCCCAGCTTGGTGGCGGCGTCGCGCATCGCAGCGAGGTCGACCACGGCGGGAACGCCCGTGAAATCCTGCATCAGCACTCGGGCAGGGCGGAAGGCGATCTCGACCTCGGCCGAGCCCTTGTCCTTGAGCCAGCCCGCAAACGCCTTGATATCCGCCTCGGTGACCGTCTTGCCGTCCTCGAAGCGGAGCAAGTTTTCCAGCAGGACCTTCAGCGAGACCGGTAGACGTGAAATGTCGCCAAGGCCATTTTGCGCTGCAGCCTCAAGGCTGTAATAGGCGTACGTCTTTGCGCCGACCTTGAGGGTTTTGCGGGACTTGAAACTGTCGAGGGACGGCATGCTGGGCGCCTTTCGGGGCATCGAAATATCGACGTGCGGGAGCCGGCGGCCCCCCGCTCTGGCGGCGTTCGTACAGGACGCCGTTATGGGAAGCAATTGAACCCGAAGGGGTAAAGGAATTGGCTGGCTCTGGCGCCTCATCACTGGTCCTTGAGGTCGAGAATCTCGCCGCAGCGCGCGGGCTGCGCGTGCTTTTCGAGGGGCTGTCCCTGAGGCTTGTCGCCGGCGAGGCGCTCGAACTGCGCGGCGCCAACGGCTCCGGCAAATCGACATTGCTTCGCATTCTCGCCGGGTTGACCCGTCCGCATGCTGGGACTGTGCGGTTTTTTGGGGGGGAGGAGGTGGGGAGGCATTATCTGGGGCACCTTGACGCTGTGAAACCTTCGGAAAATGCCGGGGAGCAGGCGCGATTCTGGGCTCGTTATTTTGGGCGGGACGCTGAGGCCGCAACGGCGGCGATGAAGCGGGTGGGGCTGTCCAATCGCAGCTCCGTTCCCGGACGGGGGCTGTCGGCGGGGCAGAAGCGGCGGCTGGCGCTGACCCGGCTGCTGATCGAACCGCGTCCGGTGTGGCTGCTCGATGAGCCGACGGCGGCGCTTGATACCGAGGGGCGCACGCTGGTGAGTCAGCTTGTCGCGGATCACCGCGCCGCCGGTGGCATGGTGATCGCGGCGGTGCATGGCGATGGTTTTGCCGGATCGCGGGTGCTGGATCTGGCGAGCTTGAAGGCCGGGGCAAAAGCGTGAGTGGTTCGTTCTCTGTCTTTGCGCGTGAACTGAAGCTGGCGTGGTCGGGCGGCGGCGGCGCTGCCCTGCCAGTGGGATTCTTTGCGGCCTCGGCCAGCATGACGCCTTTTGCAGTCGGCTCAGAGACCGCAGCCCTCCAGACGGCGGGGCCGGGGGTGATGTGGATTGCGCTTGCGCTATCGAGCCTGCTGCCGATGGAGCGGCTGTTCCAGGCCGATCTCGAGGATGGCACGCTGGACGCCTATGCCGGCTCGGGCATCGGCATGGAGGGCATCGCACTGGCCAAGACGCTGGCCCACTGGATCGCGACCGGCATTCCGCTGGCCGTCGTGGCGCCCGTGCTGTGGATCATGCTGCAAGGCCCTGTCGAGGCAACAGGTTTGGTAGTGCTGGCCTCGCTGATCGGAACGCTCGCTTTCTTCTTCTTCGGCTCGATCGGAGCAGCGCTCGCTGCGGGGATGCGGAGGGGCGGGCTGCTGATCGCGCTGGTAACGCTGCCGCTCTATGTGCCGACTATGATCTTCGGGGCGGCAGCGCTTGATGCTGCGGCGGATGGCGCCGACTGGGTAGGACCCTTGCTGTTGACCGGCTCGGCGGCGCTTTTCGGGGTGGCGACCTCGCCCTTCGGGGCGGCGATGGCATTGAGAACGGCGATCGATTAGAGACTTTGGACTAGAGATTGGGCCGCAGGGCCGTTCCGGAAGTTGTGACCTTGGGACGGCTGGCGGCGTGACAAGACTGCGCGTTCAGCCTGTTGTGGTTTCCGGAGCCTTTGGCCCATGGCCGTAATGTCCTTCTTCCATAACCCACACCGCTTCATGGCGGGCTCGAAGTGGCCTGCGTGGGGTTTCACGATCCTGGGCATTGTCCTGATCGTGACCGGGTTCGGCATCGGCTTCTTCCGCACGCCGGAGGATTTCCAGCAGGACGAGCGGGCGCGGATGATGTTCGTGCACGTGCCGGCCATGTGGCTGTGCATGTTTTCCTACGCTTTCATGGTCGGGGCGAGTTTCATCTCGTTTGTCTGGCGCCACGCGCTGGCAGACGTCGCCGCCAAATCGGCAGCGCCGGTCGGCGCGGTCTTCACCGCCGTCGGTCTGATCACGGGCTCGGTCTGGGGTTACACAACGTGGGGCACGTGGTGGGAATGGGGTGATGCTCGGCTGGTGTCGGTGCTGCTGCTGTTCTTTATTTTCCTCGGCTATATCGCCGTCTGGGAAGCGATGGAAACGCCGCAGAAGGCCGCACGCGCCGCCGCGATCCTCTGCCTTGTTGGCGCAGTGAACATTCCGATCATCCATTTCTCGGTCGAGTGGTTTGCATCCCTGCATCAGAAGTCGACCTTTATGACGACGGACGCCAAGACGACGGCAGAGTTCAAGACCCCAATGTACATCGCAGCGCTGGGCTATCTCGCGCTGTTCGGCGGCCTGACGCTTCTCAACATGCGCGCGGAGATCATGAAAACGCGCGCAGATATCTTGTTGCAACGCAAACAGGCGGCTGACTGATGCCCGTGACCGTGGACACTGACTACACCGCCTATGTCGTCTTTGGTTACGCGGTTGGCGTGATCGGCCTGCTGGGCGTCACGATCTGGACCGTGCTTCGTCTCATCAATGCGCAGCGCAAGCTCGAGCAGGCCGAGAAGGACGATACGCCATGAAGCGCTGGTGGGCATTCCTGCCAATTGGCGCGCTGCTTGTAATCTTTGTCGTGGGATTCAGCCTGCTCGCCGGGCCCAAGCCCGCGCCGGCAACTTTCATTTCGCCGCTGCGTCCCGCGCCGGATTTCGACGTCGTTGGTCTTGATACGCCACAGGTCAAACTGGCGGACTTCAAGGGTCGTCCGGTGCTGGTGAATTTCTGGGCCACCTGGTGCGGCCCCTGCAAGCTGGAGCATCCGCTTCTGGTTGAAATGCAGAAGCAGGGCGTTGAGATTGTCGGAATACTCTACAAGGACCCGACCGGACAGGACGCTGCGCGCGAACTTCTTCTCCGCGAGGGCAATCCGTTTGCCGTGGTGGGTCAGGATCCCACAGGCGATCTCGGCATCGACATGGGGATTTCGGGCGTACCGGAAAGCTTTCTGATCGACGCCAATGGCCAGATCATCAAGACAAAGCGCAACTACTTCACCGAGCAGGACGTCACCGACTTTGTCGCCGCCTTCCGCGCCGAACAAGCAAAGTCAGGCAAGACCAGCGGGAGTTAACGGCGCTTCTGCGGACGCTTTGCTGCACGCTTCGCAAGCATCTTCTTTTTCGCGACGCGTGGGCGTGGCTTGGCTGCTTTCTGCGCCGGCTTTTTCGCAGGCGGCGTCGCGTCGGGCAACTTCGCCATCTCGCGGTCTGCGGATTCGGCCAGCCCCGAGAGAATCGACTGGAACGCTGCACGCTGTCCGGCGGGCAGGGCAGCCAGCAGCGCGCGGTCGACGGCGCGGATTGCTGGCAGGGTCGCAGCCAGTCGACGCCGGCCTTCGCCGGTGAGCCGCACGGATTTGGCGCGGCCATCATCCGCGGCGGCAGCGCGCGCAATCAGCCCGCGCTTCTCCATTCGGGCCATCATTTCAGCTAGCGTGGAGCGGTCGACGCCGGTTGTGCGGACCAGGTCCGACTGGCTGGCGCCTTCCGCCTCGGCGATTGCGGCCATCAGCACGGTCTGGCGGAGGGTCACGCCGTCATTGAGATCTGAACGGGCAAACAGATCGGCGGCGAACTGTTCTGCGCGGCGCAGCAGATGTGAGGGCGACTGGCTGAGGCGAAAAACCTCACGCGCAGATCGTGCGTGCGCGGACGACTTGCGGACAGCCGATTTCTGAACAGGCGACTTGCGTGCAGGCCCCGGGACCGATCGCTTAGCGCCGATAGGTTTCTTCATGCCCAGCCCCGTTTCTGTTGTAGCCCAAGCATAGGGATCGAATGACCTTCAATTCATGCCCTGATTTGCCGAATCTAGCGCGCTATGCTCCCCTGTGCACAGTCAAAGGTCATCTTTCTGCTGTGAGCGACACAGGTTTTCCCATTTCCTTTTCGATGAAGACGCCGTCCGGCGAGGATCGCGAGCGTCGCGTATGCGATACGTGCGGCTTCATCGACTATGTGAACCCGCAAATAGTTGCAGGCGTGGTGGCCCATCGCGACGGAAAAATATTGCTCTGTAGACGTGCAATCGAGCCACGAAAGGGCTTCTGGACGTTGCCGGCGGGCTTCATGGAGCTCGGGGAAAGCGTGGAAGAGGGCGCATGTCGCGAAGCGCGCGAGGAAGCCTGCGCCGAGCTGGAACTTGAGGCGATGCTTGGGGTCTATTCAATTCCCAGAATTGGGCAGGTACAGATTTTCTTCCGTGCACGGCTGATCAACGACCCTGCTCCGGGGCCGGAGAGCCTGGAGGTGGGCCTGTTCGGCTGGGACGACATTCCGTGGCCGGAACTGGCTTTTCCCTCGGTTCGCTGGGCGCTCGATCACTATCGCGAAACCGCAGACCAGACAGGGTTCCCGCCGTTTGGCAATCCGCCGGGAACCGACAGGCTGACGCGATAACTGGATGCCACATCCAGCAATCCTCGTCGAAACGTTGGAGACTGTGTCGGAGCGCAGGGGTGATCCGACGGCGGATGTCTATGCATGTCTGTTCGCGCGTCATCCGGAGCTGGAACAGCTTTTTCTGATGGATCGAGATGGCGGCGTGCGGGCATCGATGATGCAGCAGGCGCTGGAGTGCATTCTGGACTATGTAGGTGACAGGCTTGTCGCCCCGCAGATCATCGCTTCGTCGCGTATCCATCACGAAGGATACAGCGTGCCTGCGGACCGGTTCGACAGCTTCTTTGTCGCCATCCGCGATACGTTCCGCGACATGCTGGGCCCGGACTGGACGCCGGCGATGGAGCGCGAATGGGCGGACCTGCTGGGCGAGTTTGCGGCGATCAGGTGATCAGGTGTGATCAGGTGTGATCAGGTGTGATCAGGTGATCAGGCCGTGTCGCTCGCCTTCTTTTCAGCACCCGGATCGGCATCCTCGATATTGTGCTTCATGATGAAGGGCAAGTTTATCAGCATGAAGACGATCGCCAGCGGTATCGAAAGGAAGAGCTTGGAATTGACCCAGAAATCTTTCGAGAAGTTCCGCCAGATCACTTCGTTGAGAATGGCCAGCACGATGTAGAACGCCGCCCAACGCAGGGCGAAGACTTTCCACGCGTGATCCGGCATCTTGAAGGCGTGCTCGAACGCCGTTTTCCAGATGTTGCGGCCGATGGCGAGACTGCCGAGGATCGTCACGGCAAAGAGTACATTGATGATGGTCGGCTTGATGAAGGCGAACGTCTCGTCGCGCAGCCAGAGCGTTAGTCCGCCGAACACCATGACCACGACGCCGGTGATGATCAGCATCGGGGGCAAGCGGCGCCCCTTCATCAGCGTCCAGCCGATAGCGCCCGCGACTGAGGCCATGAACAAGCCGGTGGCCCAGAAGATCGCGTTGTCCTTGCCGAACAGTCCCGGGCCCTCAGGTCCGTTCTGGAGCACGTTAAAGACGATCACGAAGACGAGCACAGGACCGATGTCGGTCCATATGTTGCCGGTTCCCTTTGGCAGGGACTTTTTCGGTTCATTCGGGGAAGCGTCGGTCATCGGGGTCACTTAGCGGTCGGGGGCCATGGCGGTCAAACACGACGCGCATGACGGGCGCCGATTTGTTGCAGGGCGGAACGCGCGCCGCCTGCATCGAAGATCAAGACTGCAGCAGCGTAGGCAATCGCGCCAACACTCGCCTTGAGCACGAGTTCGATGAAGCCCCCGGGCGCCGGCAGCAATCTGACCACAATCGCCATGGCGGCGCAGGCCACACTCACTTTAAGGAGATCGGCCCACGGCCACGCCAAGGGCGCAAGACGGCGGCCAACGCTTGCCAGCAACAGCAACGCCAGCGCGTAGCAGGCGACGGTGGCATAGACCGCGCCCATCAGGCCGATCCACGGCAACAGGATCGCGTTGAGCGCCACATTGGCGAGTGCGGGGGCGAGCATAAGCCACGCGCGCAAGCTTGTGCGATGCGACAGCTGGTAAGCCTCAGAGACGTAGTGAAGCACAAAGCCGTTGATCAGGCCCGAGAGCGCGATCCACGGCATGATGGCGGCGGCCTGCGCCTGCATCTGCTCGCCGATCATCACCTCGGACAGGGGTTGTGCGACGAGGGCGAGGCCGGTCGCGGCAGGCGCCGCTACCAGCATCAGCGTGCGGGCAAGCTGGGCGGAGACATCGCGCATGGCCTGTGGTCCGCCACGTTCCCACGCGGCCATCATCAGAGGCGAGCCGGCGGCGGCGGCCCAGATGCAGATGAGGCCGACGGACTTGTCCGCGACGCCATAGCCGGCTGCGTAGACGCCGACAGCTTCGGGTCCAAGGAAGACGGCGATGAGGAAGCGGTCGCCTGCATCGAGCGCGATGTTGAGGGCGAGCGCAAATGCGACGGGCACGCCATAGGCGAGATAGCGCCGTACGCGCGATGGCTGGAAACGTCCACCACGGGAGTCGCGCCAGAGCCGCGCTCCTTCGATGGTCGCCAGCACCGCGAGCACGCTGGCAAGACCGACGAAGGGCGAGGCCGGACCGAGGCCGGTGCGCCATGCGAGGAACGTTCCGAGCACGAAGGCGCCGATGTCCTGACAGATGCGCAGGGTTGAATAGCGCGCGACGCGCTGGTGCGCGCGATTCATTTCCTGCGCGGCGTTGACCAGCGGCGCGACGACCATGGTTGCCATCGCGGCGGCAAGAGCGAGGCGCAGCATCGGATCTGTTGCAAGCAGGATGGCGCCCGTCATCAGCGCAATACCGAGCGCCGAGGATGCTGCGAGCAGCGCCATCACGGTACGGATGTGGTCGGCCGTTTCGCCGCGCGCTTCGGCAACGCCCGCGAAGCGATAGGCGGCGGCCTCAGCCCAGGTGATCGACAGCGTGTAGATGACGCCCATGGTCGTGAGCGCGAGGGCGTAAAACCCATATTCGGCGGGCGTCAGCAGGCGTGTGAGGGCGAACACCGCGCCGAAACTGGCGAGGCCGCCGGCCAGACTTGCCGGAAAATAGCCAAGAAGGCGTCGCCAGATCATCCTTGCCCGTGTGGTCTCCATGAGGGACCGTTTGTTCACCTCACTAGATCAGAATGCCGTTCATGAAGCGTTTCCGGACGGGAAATACCGACATGACCTGGACGCGACGGGGCGCAATTGCCGCGAGCCTGGGGCTCGCCGCGTGCCGCAAACCGCCGGTCCCGCAGTCCGAGGCGGCCGATCTTCTGCTATGGCCGCGCAAAGGACCGCCGGTCCTGCGCGGGGCCGCCATCGCCCAACGGCGCAGGCGGATCGAGGTGGACGGCCTCACATTTGGCGGCGGCGGACCGGCCTTGCCTGCCTATGATCGCGCGGATTTCAACGCTCTTGCCGACGCCGGCGCCAATCTGATCGTCATGTCGTTTCCCGAGTTGTGGACAGTGGCCAGGCCGTGGCAACGCGACCAGCAAATGGCCGATGTGCTGGGACGACAACTCGATGACGCACGGGCGGCAGGGCTCTTTGTCGTGCTCGCCTTGCGGTCG
The DNA here is from genome assembly GCA_038326205.1 of Caulobacterales bacterium. Classification (GTDB taxonomy): domain Bacteria; phylum Pseudomonadota; class Alphaproteobacteria; order Caulobacterales; family Hyphomonadaceae; genus UBA7672. The sequence goes on from JBBQJV010000001.1 coordinate 102,627, forward strand.
GGACCGGGGAGGTCAGACTTTATCTTTCATCGCGATGCGGCGGGGAGCTGGTTTCCCGAAGCATTGATCGTCGACGCGATCTGGCGTGAGGCCGATGCGCAGGCCGCCTGGAGCGAGATGTGCGCGGACGCCGCGCGCCTGCTGGAGGGGCGCCCGGAAGTTGCGGGGCTCAACATCATGGTCGAGCCCGAACCCAATTTTGGGGGGCTGAACAGACAGGGCGGCAGGCTCGGCGCGTGGACGTCGGAGGAATATCTCGCGCAAGTGAGCGACATCTCGGACTGGCCGCGCATCGCTGGCGATATAGCGCGCAATGTCAGGGCTGCGACCGCCGATCTGCCTATCCTGATCTCCCCGCCAGCGTTCGCGCGCACGGATTTCCTGCAGGTGATGGGGCCTGCGCCGGTGAGCGGCGTTGTGTGGTGCGTCCATGACTACGAGCCACGCGACTTCACGCATTACCCCGAACAATCTGCAGACATCGCGGTGTTCAGCGAAGGTGGCGCGCAGACATTCGCGCATCGTATCGACAGCGTGCAGGCGGATGCACCGATTTTCCTCGGTGAGTTCGGTGCATCACGCTGGGCCAGCGGTGGAGATGACTACTACAGCACACGGATAGCCGCCTGTGAAACGCGGGGCATGGCGTGGGCGGCGTTCCGTTGGCCGACGCGTGACGTCGCTTATGAAAAAGCCGACAGCATGTTCAACGTGTCGCTGGGAGGTCGTGCGACCGAGCCTGCTGCGATTGACGTGCTGCGTCCAGCCTGGAGGCAGAATCGCCGCCGGCCGGCCGGCGCGAAGTTGCGTGGAAGAAGCTAGCCGAATTGCAGCAGGCTGAGGCCGCCGGCTAGTATGATCGCCGCGAATGTACGGCGCAGGCCGAAGCCTTCGCGCAGGAACCACCAACCCATCAGGGCTGCGAACACCACCGCCGTCTCGCGCATCGCGGACATGTAGGCGACAGGCGCAATCGAAAATCCGTAAAGCGCCATCGAGAAGGACACGAGCGAGCACGCGCCCGCGCCGATGCCCGGCCATAGCGCGGCGCGGGCATTGGCGAGGAATTGCCGGCGGCCGCGTGTGACGAGCGCAATGACGTTGATGCCGATCCAGTCAAGCAGGAACAGCCAGAGGATGAAGCTCCACTGGGATGCGCCGGAACGAACGCCCTGTGCGTCGATCACGTTGTAGATCGCAACGCACGCGCCCGTCGTGACGGCCCACAGCAAGGCAGAGTTGCGCACGGTTCGCGAGCCGCCGAAATTCTTCTCAGGCAGGGCGAAGATTATTGTTGCGAGGCTGGCGATGACAAGGCCTACGATCGAGAGCGCGGAAAGACGCTCACCAAGCACTAGCGCCGCGAAGACTGCCGTGAGTAATGGCGCCGAGCCGCGCATGACGGGGAACACCAGCGACAGGTCCCCCCGCGACAACGCGCGCACCAGCGCCGTCTGGTAGAGCCAGTGCGCCGGCAACGAGAGGCCAAGGATCGCCCACGTTGCGGTTTCTGGCAGGGGCGCGAAAAATGCGAAGGGCAAGGCCAGCAGGGCAGAGGTAAGCGCCATCACAGCGCGCCCGCCAAGAATGTCCTTTGCGGCCTTCACGAAAGTATTTGCGCCCGCCAGCGTCAGCGCCGACCCCATGCCCAGAACAAAGGCGAGAGTTGCGGTGTCCACCTAGTCGTCCAGCCCCGCGTCCGGCGTCGCGTCCAGTCCAACAAGCGCGCGCGCGAAAACGTCGGCGCTGAAGGGGTGAAGGTCCTCCGCCTTCTCCCCGACGCCGACGAAGTGGATGGGCAGGTCGTGGCTTTCAGCGATGGCGACCAGAACGCCGCCCTTGGCTGTGCCGTCGAGCTTGGTCATCACGAGACCTGTGACGCCCGCCGTGTTCCGGAAGGCTTCGACCTGTCCGAGGGCGTTCTGGCCAACGGTTGCGTCGAGCACGAGGATGACATCATGAGGCGCGGTGGGATCGATCTTGCGGATGGCGCGCACGACCTTGGCAAGTTCGTCCATCAGCTGGGTCTTGTTCTGCAACCGGCCGGCGGTGTCGATCAGGACGAGATCGCGATTTTCGCGTCTCGCCAATTCGACGGCTTCATAGGCGAGGCCGGCAGCGTCCGCGCCGTGGGGCTTGGAGATGAAGCGCGTATTGGCGCGCTCGGCCCAGATCTTCAACTGTTCGACGGCCGCCGCTCGGAATGTGTCGCCGGCAGCCAGCACGATGTCGGCGCCCTGCGCAGATAGCTTCGATGCAATCTTGCCAATGGTTGTCGTCTTGCCTGAACCGTTGACGCCGACGAAAAGTACGACCCGAGGCTTTGGACCTTCGGCGAAGTCGACAATCTGTTCGCGTGGTTTCAGAATGGCGGCGATCTCGGTCGCGAGGGCTGTCTTGATCTCCTCGTCGGAGACTTCGCGATCGAAGCGGTCGCGGGCGAAGTTCTTTGCGATGCGGCTCGCGACCTTCGTGCCCATGTCGGAGGTGATCAGCAGGTCTTCGAGTTCGCCGATGGCCGCGCGGTCGAGCTTTTTCTTGGCAAGTCCGGCCAGTCCTTCGGCAAGACGCGAGGACGAGCGCTTGAGACCCTCGCTGAGTTGTCGGAGAACAGATTCATCACGCGCGGCGGCTTCGGCGGCGCGTTCAGCCGCGATGCGCTCGGCCGCCTTGCGGATGCCAAGCGGGTCGTCGCCGAGCTCAGGTTCGACCGCGACAGGCGCGTTGCCAAAGATCTGTGCATCGAGGCTCAAACCCTGTTTCGCTTCAGGTGTCTCGCCCGATTTGTAGGGCTCGATAGGCGTCTCCCCGGTCCGGGGATCCGGCTGCTTCTTCTTACCCCACCACAGGATCATGCGGGCTGGTCCTCGATAGCCTGGCCGACAAGTTCGGTAGCGGTGCGCGAGACAAGGTTGAACAATGCAGGGCGGCCAGCTTCAGGCGAGACGCCCTCGATCCGCACGGGTGCAAAGTCCGGCAGGCGCGCGCGGTTGCCGGATTCGACCAGCGCCATCACGGACTGACCGGCATGGCGGTCAAGACGGAGCGACAGACGCGCGGCGCCTTTGTCGCGCAGGCGGGCGGCGCGTGCTTTCACGACGTCGCGGGCAACTTGCGGCATCTTTGCGGCAGGCGTGCCGGGGCGCGGCGAGTAGGGGAAGATGTGCAGGTAATCGATGCCGCACTCATCGACCGAGGCCAGCGTGTTGTCGAACATCGCATCGGTTTCGGTCGGGAAGCCGGCGATCAGGTCCGCGCCGAAAGCGATCTCGGAACGTGCGGCGCGCAGGCGGTTGCACAGGTCGATTGCGTCGTGGCGAGAATGACGGCGCTTCATGCGTTTCAGGATCATGTCGTCGCCCGACTGGAAGCTCAGGTGTAAGTGGGGCGCAATGCGCGGCTCGTGTGCGATCAGGTCAAAGAGCGCATCGTCGATTTCGATCGCATCGATGGACGACAAGCGCAGCTGCTTCAGGTCCGGCGCAAGCTTGAGAATACGCGCGACGAGGTTGCCCAGCTTGGGGGCGTTCGGCAGGTCGGCGCCCCATGATGTGAGATCGACGCCGGTGAGGACGATCTCGTAGTGGCCTGTGCCGACGAGGCGCTTCACCTGATCAACGACTTCGCCGGCAGGGACCGAGCGCGAGTTTCCGCGCCCATAGGGTATGATGCAGAAGGTACAGCGGTGGTCGCAACCGGTCTGCACCTGCACGAACGCGCGAGCGCGACCGTCGATGCCATCCACCAGATGCGCCGCCGTTTCGCGCACCGACATGATGTCATTCACCTGCACGCGTGGCGTGTCGGCCAGAAGGCCAAGCCCGGTGAAGGTGCCGGCCTTCATTTTTTCCACGTTGCCGATGACGCGGGTGACCTCCGGCATTTCGGCGAAAGAGGTGGGGTCAATCTGCGCTGCGCACCCAGTCACGATGATGGAGGCTTCGGGGCGTTCGCGTCGTGCGCGGCGGATGGCCTGACGCGCCTGGCGTACGGCCTCTGACGTTACAGCGCAGGTGTTGACGATCACGGCGTCACTCAGCCCAGCGGCTTCTGCATGGCCGCGCATGACTTCGGATTCGTAAGCGTTTAGGCGGCATCCCATCGTCAGGAATTCAACGCCAGCGCGGCCGGATTGCTCATCCGCCGCGGTCGGGTTTGCCGAGGTGAGGGCGTCGCCTGCCATGGCGGGGGACATAGGCTTCCCAAACCGCAATGTCACGGGTTCGGGGTTAGGAGCCGTGCGGGTTGTCGACGCCGCCCAGTCTGTAGAGAAGCTCGGCCAGCTTCAGCGCTTCGGGATCGGCAATGCGACGCATGGCCTGCTGCATAGCCGGTCCATAGACCGCCCACATTTGCTTGCGCATGGCGAAACCCTTGTCCGTAGGTTCCAGCAGGTGGCCGCGCTTGTCTTCTTCGCAGTCGATACGCACAATCAAGCCTTCCTTTTCCATGCGATCGACCAGGCGCGACAGCTGGTAGGGGAGGATGAAAAGCGGAACAGCGAGGTCCTTTGGCCTTGTCGGCCTGCCGGCCCGTTCCAGCTCCCAAAGCACCGTGTACCACTGCAGATCGGGTAGTTTGGCTTGCTTGAGAGCCGCCGCGACATGCATCTGAACGGACTGCGAGATGCGTCCCAGCGCAATCCAGGCCCGCTGGATTGGGTCTGAAGGACTACTCGACACAGGCTCCAGCCGTTGTTGTTGCACCGGCAACAATGCCCCCTATATGTTGCATATGCAACTAAAACCAAAAGCGCCCCTGTCGGGGAAGTAATAATCGACCTTCTACCTCCTCGAACGAGAAAGAAACACATGATGACATTCAGAATCGCAGTTATTGTCGGCTCGCTCCGCGCCAATTCGAATTCTGGACGGCTTGCGCACGCGATAGCGTCGGAAGCGCCGAAGACACTTGCGTTCGACATCGTGCCGATCGGCGACATGCCACTCTATAACCCCGACATTGATGCGGGCTCAGCGCCGGCCGCCTGGACTGCTTTCCGCGACCGGCTGAAGGGTGCTGATGCGGTGCTTTTCGTCACGCCCGAATATAATCGCTCCGTGCCCGGCGCGTTGAAGAATGCGATCGATGTTGGATCGCGCCCATACGGTCAGAGCGCATTTGCGGGCAAGCCGGCGGCAGTGGTGTCCTCGTCGATGGGACCGATCGCGGGTTTCGGCGCGAACCATCACCTGCGCCAGTCGCTGGCCTTCCTCGACATGCCGACGCTGCAACAGCCTGAAATGTATCTCGGCTCGGTGACCGAGTGGTTCGACGCTGACGGCAAGATCAAGAACGCCGACACGCGCGCCTTCCTTGGCAAGTTCGCGGCGAAGTTCGCCGACTGGATCGAGCAAACAGCGCCACGCAAATAGATTTTTGGCGCCGCCTGAGGAGGCGGAGGTCAGACTGATGGGGCCGGTTTTCCAACCGGCCCCACTTTCTTGTCCGCTGTTCAGCTCGTCGACGCCACGGCAGCGTCCGGTGCGCGCTGCAGGACGTAGGCCTCCTGCAAAAGACTGTTCTGCTGCATGAACACCGCCAGCGAATCGTACGTCGCGGTGATGATGTTTCCGTCCTGATCGTCGGTCTTGATTTCCTTGTGTGCGATCGGCGCGAAGTCCCCTCTGTTAAGCTGACAATGTCTAGCTAACCGCAGAATTGGGCGGCGATGCGGCAGATTACGATACCGCAACGGGCGCTCTGCGCGCTGCTCCATTGATGGCGCTGGGGCAATTGCGAAACGTGATCTGGATTAACCGCGAGCGCGCAAAAAAAACCCGCAGCGCCAGCAAGCGCCGCGGGGTCCTATTTGCGCGAAACGCTACTAAGCCTTCGCGCCCAGTGGCAGTTTCGCATACGTCTTGCCGGTTGCGGCCAGCAGGGCGTTGGCGACGGCAGGGCCGATGGGCGGTACGCCCGGTTCGCCCACGCCGCTCGGCGCTTCGGTCGATTGCACCATGTGGACTTCCACCTTCGGCATCTGCGCCATGCGAAGCGGCGTGTAGTCGTAGAAATTCGACTGCACGGGCGCGCCGTCCTTGAGCGTCAACGCTTCGCCGAGAATGGCGGAAAGGCCATAGCCTATGCCGCCCTCCATCTGGGCGCGCACGATGTCGGGGTTGATGACAATGCCGCAGTCGACCGCGCAGACGACGCGATCGACATGGAAGGCGCCGTCGGCATTGACCGAGACCTCAGCCACTTCAGCGACATAGGACGCGAAGCTGTGATGCACTGCAACGCCGCGAAATCTGCCAGCGGGCAGGGGTGTGCCCCAGCCGGCTTTCTCGGCGGCGAGATTCAGAACGCCAAGCAGACGCGGTTCGCTGGCAAGAAGTTCGCGGCGGTAGGCGACCGGATCTTTACCAAGTTTCTTCGCCAGCACGTCGAGGAAGTGTTCCTTGGCGTAGGCGGTGTGGGTGTGGCCCACCGAGCGCCACCAGAGAACGCTTGTCGGCGCCTTCACAAGATGCAGGTCCACATAGATGTTCGGGATGGCGTAGGGAATGTCGAAGCCGCCTTCGATAGACGACGTGTCGACTGCACCGGGTGGCAGGAAGGGCGTGCCCTCCATGATCGACTGGATGGCCGTGGTATCGCCCCAGTATTCGATCGCACCTTTGTTTAGGCGCGCCGACATGCGGTGAACCGACATCGGGCGATATTTGCCCGAGCGGATATCATCTTCACGGGTCCACATGAATTTCAACGGCGCCCTGCCGTTGATGGCTTTAGCGATCTGGGCGGCTTCACTAACGAGATCGGCGTCCGGCGTCGCGCGCCGGCCGAACGAGCCGCCAGCCAGCATCGTTACGATCGTCACCTGCTCGGGCGTGAGGCCGAGAACAGCGCAGGCAGCGGCCTGATCGCCCGTTGGCATCTGTGATCCCGAATGGATCGTGGCGCTTGTGCCGGGCGTGTATTCGATGACGCAGTTGAGCGGCTCCATAGGAGCGTGGACGAGATAGGGGAATTCAAAGTCCGCTGTGACCACTTCTCCCGCGCCGCGCAGGGCAGAGACGCCAGCGCCTTCCTTGCGTGCTTCGTAACCCGACTTGGCGAACGTCTTCTTGTAATCGGCAAAGATGGCCTCGCTCGATCGCGTTTCGGCGTTCGTGGTTTCCCATGTGATTTTCAGGGCATCGCGGCCCTTCTTGGCGGCCCAGAAGTCGGTGGCGACGACAGCAACGCCGTTAGAGATCTGGACAACATCGGTGACGCCTTTCACGGCCTTCGCGGCGGTGTCTTCAAAGGAGGAAACCTTGCCGCCGAACTGCGGGCTACGTGCGAGCAGGCCGACCAGCGTGCCTTCGGGGTGATAATCGAGCGCGTACTGGGCTTTAGCGTGAACCTTATCCGGCGTGTCGAGACGGCCGAAGCCTTTGGACGGGTCGCGCTCCTTGCCGATGAATTCATAGGCGCTCGCGTCCTTGTATTGCAGCGTCGCAGGATCCGGCGGGGTAATCTTCGCGGCGTCAGCCGCAAGTTCGCCATACGTTGCCGATTTGCCGCCAGCCTCGGCCTTGCCCTTCACGAGCAGGACGTCGGAAGCGTCGATGCCGAATTTCTTCGCAGCGGCCTGACGCAGCATTTCGCGCGCGCCGGCGCCGGCGGCGCGCAACTGTTGCCACGACGAGAAAATGGCAGTCGAGCCGCCGGTTCCCATCATGCCGCCGAAAGCCGGGTTGCCGTATTTGGCATTGTCGGCCGGCGAGTGTTCGAAGCGCATCTGGCTCCAGTCGGCGTCGATCTCTTCGGCCACGATTGTGGTGAGGCCCGTCGAGACGCCCTGACCGAATTCGATGTGGCGCAGGTAGACCGTGATCGTATTGTCCGATCCGACCCGTACGTAATCGCCCAGCGCAGTTTGCGTCACCGGACCGGTCGCGGCGGCGCCGCCACCTGTGCAGCCGACGGCAAAGCCGGCAGCGCCAATGCCCATGACCGTGAGAACGAGGCGGCGAGAGGGGACGAGGAAGTTCGCTGTGTCAGCCATGATCTTACCCCATGATCTCGGACGCGCGCGCAACGGCGCCGCGGATGCGGTGATAGGTGGCGCAGCGGCAAACGTTGCCGGTCATGCCATCGGTGATCTGCTGTTCGCTCGGCTTCGGGGTGGTGGTGAGAAGCGCGGTCGCGGCTAGCATCTGGCCAGACTGGCACCAACCGCACTGAACAACGTCCAGCTCGGCCCAGGCTTTCTGGACGGCCTGTCCGGCCGGCGTGTCGAGGCCTTCGATCGTGGTGATCTTTTTGCCGGCAAGCGATGCAGCCGGCGTTACGCAGGCGCGCGTTGGTTGCCCATCGACCAGCACGGTGCAGGCGCCGCAGGCTGCGACGCCGCAGCCGAACTTGGTGCCGGTGAGTTTCAGGTCCTCACGCAAATACCAGAGCAGGGGGCGATCTTCCTCCCCCCCGTATTCCTGGTCCTTGCCGTTGATGTTGAGCTTCATGGCAACCCTCCGCCGTCGGCCGTGTGTTGAATGTGATTACGCTAGCGCACGTCCCGGCGCGCAGGCATCATGTGAGCACTTGCTCACGCGCACGCAAGCGCCGTCACGGCTTGTAGCTTAATTTGTTGCGGAATAGCGATATGCACGCCCGACGATAGCGAAGAGCGCAGGTAGCACCTAGTGAACGGTGTTGTTGTCGCTGCCTTTGTCTTTCCGCTTGCGCGACAACAGATTGAGACTCTCGACAAAGGCCGAGAATGCCATTGCCGCATAGACATATCCCTTTGGCACGTGGATGCCGAAACCGTCGGCGATCAGCACCATGCCGATCATTAGCAGGAAGCCGAGCGCCAGCATGACCACTGACGGGTTAGCGTTGATAAAGCGCGCCAGAGGTCCGGATGCGATAAGCATGACTGTCACAGCAGTAATGACGGCGATGAACATGATGGCCACGTGATCGGTCATCCCGACAGCTGTCAGAATGGAGTCGATCGAGAAAACGATATCGAGCAGGATGATCTGCACGATAGCGGCGCCAAAATTCACGACGGCGCGGCCCGCTACTGGAGTTGCTTGCGTGTGATCCGTATCCGGGTCCATTGTGTGGTGGATTTCGGAAGTGGCCTTCCAGACGAGGAACAGGCCGCCTGCGACCAGGATGATATCCCGCCACGAGAAGGCGGTTTCGAATGTGGGCTCGCCATGCTCGCCCAGCGGACCGACGATGCCGAGGTCGATCACGGGCTGGACGAGGCCGACAATCCACGCGATCGAACCCAGAAGGGCCAGACGCATGATCAGGGCAAGCGCAATCCCGATCGTGCGCGCCTTGGCGCGCTTTTCTTCCGGCAGCTTGTTCGTAAGAATCGAGATGAAAATCAGGTTGTCGATGCCAAGCACGATCTCCATCACGATAAGCGAGATCAGCGCGGCCCACGCCGCCGGATCGGTCATAAGCGGCGTCAGGTCGAAATCCATGAGGGGACAGAGCTCCAGCGGCCCAGAACCGGGCTTGGTTCACTACTTAGTGTGATTGCGGCGCCACGTTAAGTGGAAAGCGGGGCGTAAAGCGAATTACGCGAGACGAAGTCGCATGATGAATTCGTCATCCATCGTGTCGCCGACCTTGAACTTGTAAGAGCCGACCTTCTCGAAACCCCTGCTTTCATAAAGCGCGATAGCGCGTTCGTTGGACTGCCAGACGCCGAGGAAGAGGTTCTTTGCGCCGCGCTGCCGCGCACGCTCGATCGCCCATGCCAGCAGGATGCGGCCGGCGCCAACACCCTGACGCGCCTCGTAGACATAGACGCGATGGAGTTCGAGGGCGGGCTCGGGGCCAGTGTCCATCGGCAGCTTGCATGGACCGATCATGCAGTAGGCGGCCATCTTCTTTCCGGAATAGGCGATGCGAACCTCGACGTCCGGATCGCCGAGATCGGCCTGCATCTTCGGGATTGAATAGGTGTCATCCAGAAACTGGCGCAGGTCGCCCGGCGGATAGAGATCGCCAAAGGTTTCTGCGAAAGTCTCGCGGCCGATCTCGGCGAGACCTTCGGCGTCCTTCGGCTGGGCGTCGCGGAAGGTCAGATCGCGTTCCAAGTTCACTCCACTGTTGGCTCAGGCCGTTCAGTTCAGCTTGAGGCTTCGTTGTGGCAAGCATAGACGAACTCTCGTACGGCGTCGCCCAGCAGGACCAATTTTGCAAGCGACCACCCACCTTGCAGATCAAATGCTCGCATCGGTTGCATAAGGCGGTCGGCAAGACCCTGTCTGGGCGCGACCCAGGCTTCAACCAGCCCGCGAGCAATGTCCCGGTCGATGCCGGATGGGGAGGCCTTGGTGGCCTGAGCATGCCGGATCGCGGCAATGGCAAGTTCACTCTGCTGGCGGGGCAGGTCGTCTGCAACGCGCTGCAATGCCAGCCTGTCCCAGTGGTCACGTGGTTCCAGATCGCGCGCCGCCGACCGCATGCGATCAAGGCCAAGTTGCTCGCCGACCTGGTGCTGCACGAACAACACGGCTTCGAACGGCCATTTCGTCTGGGCCGAGATCTCCAGGGTCTCGCGAGCCGAGGCGAGGGCGCGCACCAGCGCCACATCGTGGGCGATCTCGGCCGGCGCGCCCGCCTTGCAATAGAGGTCCGCGCGCGCCTGTACCCGCCCCATGACAAGGGGGGAAAGGGCCGCAGGGAGCAGGGCCCGAATCGCCGCGATGGCGTCGCGATTGCGCTCGACAACCCGAACGATGGATCCGGAGCGCAGCAACTCAGAATCGAAGACATAACTTCCGGCCAGCAGGCGCAGGTTTGCCGCCGTTTCCACCATCATCATAGTCTGTGCTTCGGCTGGCGCGTTGCCGTCGAGCGCGTGAATGCGATCGACCAGATCGTCAATGTGGAAGGTGGTGAAGGCTGCCTCGAAGGCTTGCGAGATGCGCCCGATATCGACGCCTTCGGCGTCACATTTCTGTATTGCAAAGGTCGGGCCGGTGAGGTTGACGATGCGGTTCGACAGCATGGTTGCAATGATCTCGCGGTGCAGCCGGTGGTGTCTGCGCGCGTCGCCATATATCGCAAGCTCATCCGGGAAATAGTCAATGAGCAGAGCCTCAAACGCTGGATCATCAGGCGCCTGAGAGTCGATCAGCGACGCAAACAAATCCAGCTTGGCATAGGCCATGATGACGGCCAGTTCTGGCCGCGTGAGGCCGGCGTGTTGATCGCGAAGCTCGCGGAAGGCATCCATCGCAGGCAGCCCCTCGACGGTGCGGTCGAGCTTGCCCTGCTTCTCCAGGGTTTCGATCAGGCTTTCGTGGCTGTCGAGATCAGCGGCGGCCGTCGCCTGCATTACGGACAACGCGCCGGTCTGGTCGTAATTGCTGCGCAGGACCAGGTGGCCGACCTCGTCCGTCATGCGGGCAAGAAGGGCGTTGCGGTCTTCCGACTTCAGCGCCTTTTCACGGATGGCTTCGGCTGTCAGGATTTTGATATTCACTTCGTGGTCAGACGAATCGACACCAGCGGAATTGTCGATGGCGTCGGTATTGATGCGGCCACCCGCACGCGCGAATTCGATCCGGCCAGCCTGTGTGACCCCGAGATTGGCCCCTTCCGCGATGACCTTTGCGCGCAAGTCCTTGGCGTTGACACGCAGCGCATCGTTCGCCTTGTCGCCCACGTCTGCATGAGACTGCGTCGACGCCTTGATGTAGGTGCCGATGCCTCCAAACCAGAGCAGGTCGATGTCGGATGAAAGCAGTGCGTGCATCAGCACGTCCGGCGTCACGGCGTCTTCGGCGAGGCCCGTCATCGCCTTGATCTCGGGGCTCAACGGGATCGATTTGGCCGAGCGCTCGAATATGCCGCCGCCTTGCGAGATGAGCGACGGATCATAGTCGGCCCATGACGAGCGCGGCAGGTTGAACATGCGCTGGCGCTCGTTGAACGATGTTTCCAGGTTCACCGGGTTAGGGTCGATGAAGATGTGCCGGTGATCGAACGCCGCGCGCAGGCTGATGAATTTCGAGAGCAGCATGCCATTGCCGAAAACATCGCCCGACATGTCGCCGATGCCGATCACGGAGAAGGGTTCGCTCTGCGTATCGCGGCCCATCTCGCGGAAGTGGCGCTTGACCGCCTCCCACGCGCCGCGCGCCGTGATGCCCATCTTCTTGTGGTCGTAGCCGGCAGAACCGCCCGACGCGAATGCATCGCCCAGCCAGAAATTATTGTCTGCCGACAAGCCGTTCGCGATATCGGAGAAGGTTGCTGTGCCCTTGTCCGCCGCCACGACGAGATACGGGTCTTCACCGTCCCAGGGGACGACACCGGGCGGATGCACAGTCTCGCCATCAACAATGTTGTCGGTGATCTGCAGCAGCGCACCGACAAACGTCTTGTAGGCCGCGATGCCTGCCGCCTGGATTTCCTCGCGTGTGCCCTTGGCCGGCAGGTTCTTGGGGAAGAAGCCGCCTTTCGATCCCACCGGTACGATCACCGCATTCTTTACCTGCTGTGCTTTCACAAGCCCCAGCACTTCGGCGCGGAAATCATCGCGCCGGTCCGACCAGCGCAATCCGCCGCGAGCGACCGGGCCGAAGCGAAGATGCACGCCTTCCACGTCGGGCGACCAGACGAAAATCTCCCGATAGGGGCGCGGCGCAGGCAGGGGGTCCGCTTCCCGGCTTGCGATCTTCACGGCGATATGGCGACAGGGTTTCCCGTCTGCATCCAGCAGATAGTAGTTCGTCCGTTGAAGTGAATTCACCAGCGACAGCAGCCTGCGCAAGGCGCGGTCTGCGTCCAGTGTGGCTACCGTTTCGAGTTGTTTCTCAATCGTTGCGATGACAGGCGAGGCAGCTGCCCGTCTGGCAGAAATATCGCTTGTTGAGGCAGGGTCGAACTTGATCGCGAACAGCTTCAGCAGGTTGTTCGAAATTTCAGGGTGTTCTGCCAACGCGCGAACCTGCACCTGCTCGGATGGATCAAGACCGGACTGGCTGCGATATCGGCAAAGGGTGCGGAGCAGGGCGGCCGAACGCCAGTCTGTTCCCAGCGCCATGACAAGGCCATTGAAACGGTCGTTCTCCGTGTCGCGCGCCCAGATAGCTTCAAAGGCTTTCTCGAACCGCGCGTCCAGGCGCTTCTGCCCAGCCAGTCGCTCGATGGCGAGATCATGCACATAGACAATGCTATCGGCCGCGTCTTCGTGTGCGGCGATGCGGATGGGGTGACCGATCTCGGCCTGCACGTGCAGACCCATCCGCTCCAGCACTGGAACGATCTCGGCGAGATCGAGGGGATGGTCGCGGTGATAGATTTTCACGCGGCTGACATGGGCCTCGTAGTCCGGTCCCCACACACGCGCGCGCAACGCCTTGCCTTGCGGCAGGCCGGCAATGGCGATGAGGTCTGCAAGCCCTTCCTCGGGTTGAAAGGATTCCTTATAAGAGGCTGTGAAGCGGGCATAGGTCGCCAGCGTCTGGTCGGTTCCTGTCGAACGGGCGACGCGCACGAGCGCATCTTCCCATGTCTCGAACAGCTGGCGCATCTGCAGATCAAGCGCATCCTCGTCCGGCTCCGGATGGACACGATCAACGCCGATGATCAGATGAACGCGCGCCAGCGGACCTTCGCCGAATGAAGGATAGAAGGCGGTCGGACGGCCGCCATAGGCGTCGGCCAGCAAGCGGTGGGCACGCGTCCGAAGCTCCGAGTTGTAGCTGTCGCGGGGCGTATAGAGCAGGGCCGAGACGTAACGATCGAAGCGGTCGCGGCGGATGAAGAGGCGGGTGCGGGGGCGGAGGAGGAGGCGGAGGACCCCGGAGGAAATGCGTTGCAGATCGGCTTCGGAGATCTGGAACAGCTCGTCGCGCGGGTAGGTTTTAAGCACCAGATCGAGCTGTTTGGCCGAAAGCGCGAGCCCTTGTGCGCCGCTGCTTCCACGAACGCGATTTTGCTCCGGATCAGCGGCACCTCATCGGCCGGACGCGTATAGGCCTCCGACGTGAACAGGCCCACGAAACGCGTCTCGCCAATGACCTCACCGCGTTCGTCGTAGCGCTTCACGCCGATGTAATCCGTGAAGTTGCTGCGATGAACGCGCGTCTTCAGGCTCGCCTTGGCGACGATGATGGGAGATGGCGCGTTGATGAAGGCCCGGATGGCGGCCGTGCGCATTGTCGGTTCCGACCCGCGCGACAGGACGTTGCGGACGGTATCGCGAAGAATGCCGAGGCCTGACGTTTCGTCGATCTCTGGTTCTTCGGCAGCCAGATGCCCGTTGGCATCCAGTGCGAAGGTATAATCGCGGGCGCCGAGATAGGTGAAGTTCTCGTCAGCCAGCCAGGCAAGGAAGGCGCGGGCTTCGTTGATCTCGGCGAGGGTACGACCGCCGGTGACTTTGACGCTGGCCAGCGCCTCGGAGACGGTTTCCATCTTGGCGCGCATGGCCGCGAAGTCGGCGTTGACGACCTCTACATCTGCAAATGTCGCCTCCAGGCGCTTCTGCAGATCCACTCGCAGCGCATCGTCCAGCAGCGGCAGGTGGATCTGGATGGTGGAGCGCTTGCCGGCAGGTCCCGTCACGACCGGGTGAAGCACGGCGCGAATCTCGACCTTGGCGTCTTGGCAGACATTGATCGCGCTATCGACCAGAAAGGCGATGTCAGCGCCGACGATCTCGGCGATATCCAACTTCAGAGGCCTGCCGTTGGCGCCACCGGCGCGGCGCACACGAATGGCGTGGGCCGCCTGCTTTTCGTTGTCGCGGTTGAAGGCCCAAAGGCTGATGGCGAGGGCGGCGGCGTCCTCCGTCGTCAGGGCCAGAAAATCCTCGACAAAGGCGTCAGAGCCGTATTGAGCAAGGAAGCTCGTCAGCGCCTCGTCGATTTTCGACTTTGGAGCGACCGCCTGCACGGCGGCGAGAAACTCGGCCCGGGAAAATGCGAGTTCGTTGGACAGGGGATGTCTCCGGATTGATCGCAGGATTGATCGGGGCTGGCCATAGCAGGGAGGCGATCACGAACGAGTCGAGGCGAGCGATTGCTAACCCCGCGCGGGATAACCGGGCAAGAGCAAGATAGCGCATGAATGTAATCTTCCGCGTGCTGCAGTGCGATGAAAACTACCCGCGAGGCATCCTCAACGCGTATCGCGGCATTCCAGCAAGCAAACCAATAGACACGCTCAATTGAAAATCAGCGCGAGTTGAGCATGGCTGCAGCCAGTTCGGCTTTGGTTTCCGCACCGGGCTCCACGGCAGAATCGCCCGGATCGCCATCGGCCGACATCAGCACCGCAATCCAACGCGCACCGGGTATCTGCGCCAGCACGATCATGATCAGAACGGTCAGCGGCGCCGACAGGAACATGCCCGGCGCTCCCCACAAGGCGCCCCAGACCGCAAGTGACAAAAGGACCACCAGCGCCGACAGGTTGAGGCTCTTGGCCTGCATGCGCGGGGCAACGAAATTTCCGATCAGGAACTGCCACACCGCCACGCCGGAAAACACGATGGCGCCGCAGAGCAGGGAATCGGCCGGCATCCATTGCGGCCAGGATGATTGCGGCTGCACAACCGCGAACAGGGCAGGCAGCACGGTCGCGATGATCGACCCGACCGTCGGAATGTAGTTGAGGACAAAAATAACGAAGGCCCAGAACAGGGCGTTGTCGAGGCCGATCGTGATCTGCGTCACATAGGTGAGCGATGTCGCAATGATCGACAGTGCCGTCTGCACCCACAGATACTGTTCCATCGCGCGGCGAACTTCGGCGCCGATCAGGTTGGCGCGGACACGATCATCGGGCCGCACGAAGATCCGGTCGAGCTTGCGGGCAAAGGTTCCCGCTGTCACGATCAGGAAGGCGACGTATATAAAGACAAGCACCATGTCGCCGACGAGTCCGGAGACGACATTGCCGGCAAGCTGCGCCAGGCTGGTCGCGTTGTTCGACAGCAGTTGGGCGACGGTGGGCGGTTGGGCTGGCGCGATGGCCTCGACCGGGGCGAGCGCCACGTCCGGTGCGAGCAGCGTTGTGGCTTCCGGAAGCGGGGGGGCCAGCAGGCCGAGCTGCGTGTAAACCTTCTTGATGATGTCGTTTATATGCCGTTCGTATTCACTGGACTTGCCGACGAATTCTTCGACTGCGCCGCGAATGACGCCGATGAAGATGACGATCGAGAGCACCACGATGGTCACGGCCATCACATAGGTGAGCCAGCCGGGAACTTTCGGAAAATACTTGCGGATGACGCGGGAAAACCCCTCCATCACCAACCAGACGAAGATCGCCATGGCGAAGGGACCGAGGATTCGGGCGCCCTGATGCAGCACAAAGCCAATAGCTACGGTGGCGATGATCCATACCCCGGCCGTCAACCAGGTCCAGTTGGTAACCCTGCTGGGTGTGCTCATGAGATGAGACTTATTGATTTTGCGGCGGCCTGCAAAGGCAGTTCATTGTCGGGGGACTTTGCCTTGCCGCCGGCGCCCCCTCTGATAGCAATAACCCTCGTTCTGGAGCGTTCGGCATGACTGACAGCATTTTCCTCGGCGGCGGCGGGCCGGATCACAAGTCCCCACAGGGCCTTCTGCTGGCGCGCGCCAACCGGCACGGGCTGGTGGCCGGGGCGACCGGGACGGGCAAGACCGTGACGTTGCAGATCATGGCGGAGCAGTTCTCGGCCGCCGGGGTTCCCGTGTTCTGCGCCGATGTGAAGGGCGACCTGTCCGGCATCTGCGTCGCGGGAACGCCCGAGGGCAAGTCGCTGGAGAAGATCAACGAGCGCGTCGCTCAGATCGGCATGGACCCCATCGTCTATGGCGCTCCTCCCTGCATGTTCTGGGACCTCTATGGCAAGAAGGGTCATCCGATCCGCGCGACTGTCTCGGAGATGGGGCCACAGCTCCTGTCGCGCCTGTTGCAGCTCAACGACACGCAGGAAGGCGTTGTCACCATTGCCTTCCAGTATGCCGACGACAACGGTCTGCTGCTTCTGGACTTCAAGGATCTGCGCAGCCTGCTGGGGCACGTCTCCTCGATCGCATCCGAAATCCAGCGCACCTATGGCAATGTGGCGCCAGCCTCGATCGGCGCGGTGCAGCGCCAGCTGCTGCTGCTGGAGCGGCAGGGCGCAGAGCAGTTTTTTGGTGAGCCGGCGCTCGAGCTGAAAGACTTCATGCGCGTAGGCGCGGATGGCCGGGGGTACATCTCCATCCTCGACGCCACGACGCTGATTAACAATCCGCGGCTTTATTCCACCTTTCTGTTGTGGCTTCTGGCCGAACTGTTCGAACAGCTTCCCGAGGTTGGCGATCCGGACAAGCCAAAACTGGTGTTCTTCTTTGACGAAGCTCACCTGTTGTTCGAGGGGGCGCCTAAGGCGCTGGTCGACAAGATCGAACAAGTGGTGCGCCTGATCCGCTCCAAGGGCGTCGGCGTCTTTTTCGTGACCCAGAACCCGAAAGACCTGCCCGAGACTGTACTGGCCCAGCTTGGCACACGCATCCAGCACGCGTTGCGGGCGTACACACCCACGGAGCGCAAGGGTGTGAAGGCGGCGGCGCAAAGCTTCCGGCCCAATCCGGCGATCGACACTGAACAGGTCATTACCGAGCTAGGTATGGGCGAGGCGCTTGTCTCCTCGCTCGACGCCAAGGGCGCGCCCACCATGGTGGAGCGGACGATCATCCGCCCGCCTTCCTCGCGCCTCGGCCCGGCAACAGACGAAGAGCGTGCGCTGGTTCAGGCGCAGAGCCCGGTCGCGATCAAGTACGACACCACGATCGACCGCGTGTCAGCTTATGAAATGCTGACGGGGCGCGAGGAGAAATCCGCGCGCGACAAGGCTGCGCTCGCACGCACAGAAGCAGCGGAAGTGGAAGCCGCCAACGCACGGAAAGAAGCTGCCAAGGCCGCTGCGGCCGCCAGAGCACAGGCGACTGCGCGTGCGCCGGTACAGCGTAAGTCGACCCGCCAGACGCCAGTCGAGGCCGCCTCCAGCACCTTCATGCGCACGGCCACGCGCGAGCTCACCAAGTTCGTGTTCCGCGGCATGTTCGGCAACAGGAAGCGCTAAGACAGATGTGCGGGAAATTTACCCAGATGGCGTCGTGGGAGGAGGTTATCGCCTTCTCCCAGCCGCTAACGGCGATTCCCGAAGACCAGTCTGTGACTGTCTCGACGCCGATGCGATCCGCCAAGGTCATGCGGCTGGGCGAAGATGGCAAACGCGAGCTCGCGCCAATGCGCTGGGGTTTCTCGAAGCCTGACAACCCTTCGTTCAAGCCCGATCACATGCACGCGCGGGGCGAGACCGTGGATACGCGGCCGACTTTTGCCGAGAGTTTTGCCGAGCGGCGCGGCATCGTGCTAGTTGAAACCTTCAACGAGGGCGAAGAGCAGCCGGGCGGCAAGACGAAGCAATGGATGATTCGTCCGAAGGATCGCAAGCCCATCGCGATCGCCGTTATCTGGGAGGAGTGGCAGGGCGACAATGGCGCAGAAGCGACATTCGTCATGCTCACGACGCCGCCCAATCCTCTGATCGCGCGCATCACGGATCGCATGCCGGCGATCCTGCACCAGGAAGACTGGCCGACGTGGCTTGGCGAGACCAACGCGCCAAGCGCTGCAATCAAAGGCTTGCTGCGCACGTTCGATGATGAAGGCGCGTGGGAGTTGAGCGAACAGGCATCGTCGAAGTCCGCGAAGACGAAGCCGCAGATGGATCTGTTCTAGGCGCGTTATTGATCGTCACGACACGGATGATCGCCCGTAAAAGTTTTTTGAAAAAAGTTTCGCCGAAGACTCGCGAAGGCGATTTTGGAAACTATGCGTTCAGCTTCTCGATGCAGGTTGCCTCCATCAGATCGACACGGCGATGCGAAGTGCGGAGCCGGTCCAAACAGACAATCAGGAGTGCAGAATGCCTACCTCGAAAAAAACCACGAAGAAGAAATCGGTTGCCGCAAAGGTTGCCGTCGCCAAAGCTGTCGCGCCGAAAGTCATGACCAGGAAAGCGAGCGCCCCGAAGGCTGTCGCCAACGTGATCAGGATGCCGCTCGCCATTCCGACCGCGCCGATGCCGGTTGCTGTCGTGGCGCCGATCTCCAACGTGATCCGGATGACCCCGAAGAAGGCGATCGCGAAGAAGCCGGTTGCAAAAAAGCCCGCCGCCAAGAAGCCGGTTGCGAAGGCTGCGGTGAAGAAGCCGGTCGCCAAGAAGCACGTCGCGAAAAAGCTCGCCCTGAAAATGAAGTTTGCCGCAGCCGCCGTGAAGCCGACAAAGCAAGTCGCGCGCAAGAAGAAGTAAGAACCGCCGCAGCGGTCTAAATCTCCGACGACTGCTCCGGCGCGATCCCACAAGGGTCGCGCCGGTTGCGTTTCAGGGCCAGCTCTGGCCTACGGCTTGTAGATCAGCACAAGCCAGAGCCCCGCGGCGGAGGCGGCGCTTATGATCACGCCGGAGAGGAACCAGCCCCAGCCGCTTGTGCGCTTCACGACGACAGGTGCAGGCGAGGGGGCAGACGCCTTGTTGAGCGCAGCTTCAAGTTTTGCCAGCGTCTCGGGCAAATGGCGTAGGCGGGCGAGGGCCTCGCCAGCGGTCTTGATGGCCAGCTTGCGCAGTCCCTCGGGTCCGAACTCGCGGCGGCTCCAGCGTTCGACGATGGGTTGCGCGGCCTGCCAGATATTGTGCCCGGGATCGAGCGTGCGGGCGACGCCTTCGACCTGCACCATCGTTTTCTGCAACAGGATGAGCTCCGGACGCAGGTGCATGCCGAACTGCCGGGTGATGTCGAACAGCTGCAGCAGGACGCGCGCCATCGAGACGTCAGTGGCGTCCTTGCCGAAGATTGGCTCGCCGACAGAACGAAGCGCCTGAGCGAACTCGTCCATCGAATGAGATGCAGGCACATAGCCCGCCTCGAAGTGAACCTGCGAGACGCGCTTGTAGTCGCGCTCGAGGAAGCCCTTGAGAATTTGCGCGAGGAACAGGCGTTCGTTCTGGCCGATGCGGCCCATGATGCCGAAGTCGACCAGTACAAGACGTCTATCGGGCGTCAGGATCATGTTCCCTTCGTGCAGGTCGGCATGAAAGAAGCCATGGTCGAGCGCGCAGGCGAGGAAGCCGCGCGTGACGCGGTTGGCGAGGTCGATACGCTCTTCGGGCGACAGAGGGCCGGGGTTGGTGAGCGAGCGGCCTTCGATCCATTCCGTTGTCAGCACGCGCTGGCTGGTGCGTTCCCAATCCACTTTC
Organism: Caulobacterales bacterium; assembly: GCA_038326205.1. Classification (GTDB taxonomy): domain Bacteria; phylum Pseudomonadota; class Alphaproteobacteria; order Caulobacterales; family Hyphomonadaceae; genus UBA7672. The sequence goes on from JBBQJV010000001.1 coordinate 122,848, forward strand.
GGGGCCTCGACATAGCCGTCGATGGCCGCAATCTCGGCGAACTCCGATGCAGCGCCCGCCTCGAAGCGGAGGTCCATCTCACGGGTGAGCGAGCGGGCCATGGTGTCGATAAAGGCGGCGGGTTCCATCCGCTGGATTTCGGGATTGCCGCTTTTCTGGGCCGAATAGGCGACACGCTTCATCGCGCGCAGTTCCAGCTCCATGGTGCGTTCGATATTGGGGCGCAGGATTTTAACGGCCTTCGCTCCGTTCGGCGTTTCGAGCTTGTGGACCTGCGCCACGGAGGCCGCAGCGATCGGGTCAGAGAGGTTGGTGAAGAGGCGAGAGGCTTCCGCGCCGAACTGGTCACGCAAGGCCTTGACGGCCAGCGCTTTCGAGAAGGGCGGCACCGCGTCCTTGAGACTGGAAAGATCCGTCGCTGCGGTGACGCCGATCACGTCTGGTCGTGTCGCCATGAACTGGCCGAGCTTGATCCAGGCAGGGCCGAGCTTTTCGAGGGCGCGGGCGAAGCGTTGTCCCGGTCGACCCTTGCCGCCGCCACCCGGCAGGATGCGCAGGATCGCGCCGGCGGCTTTCGCGGCGAACGGCATGCGGCTGCGATAGGCGTCGGGAATGACGACATCGTTCCGCACCATGACAGCGCCGGCGCGAGCGAGGCGCAGATAGTCGGACAGGGCGGAGAACATGGCCTACACCGCCCATCCGGTATGGAGGCAGGCGGCGCCGCCGGAATAGTTCCAATAGTTCACTTGCGAGAACCCGGCGGCGCGGATGCGTTCGGCGAAATCCGCCTGGTTGGGAAAGCGGCGGATCGATTCGACGAGATACTGATACGAGGCCTTGTCACCCGTCACCAGTTCGCCCATCGCCGGGATCACGTTGAACGAATAGGCGTCATACGCATCCTGCAGCACACGATGGGTCATGTGCGAGAATTCGAGGCAGGCGAAACGCCCGCCCGGCTTCAGCACGCGACGGAATTCAGACAGCGCCTTGTCGATCTCCACAACATTGCGGATGCCGAAGGAGATGGTGACCGCGTCCGCCGAGCGATTCGGGAAGGGGAGCAGGGCGGCGTCGCACGCAACGCGCGGCATGTTGCGATCGGTGGGCTTGATGCCCGCCACCAGCATCGCCTCGTTGATGTCGGATACGACAGTGAAGGTTTCAGTCTCCACGTTGCGGCGGCGCGCGACTTCACTGGCTTTTTTCTGGAAGGCACGGGCCACGTCGCCTGTGCCACCGGCAACATCGATCAGTGTCTCGCCGGGCTGGGGGTTGAGCCACGCGATCATGTTGGACTTCCAGATCCTGTGAACGCCTGCCGACATCAGGTAGTTCATCAGGTCGTATTTCGAGGCGACAGACGCGAACACGCCTTTGACGCGGCGAGATTTTTCATCCCGGCTGACGTCCTCGAACCCGAAAGAGACTTTATCATCGTCCATGACCCCGAACATAGGCGAACCGGGTGCGCGGGGCTATATGCGGGCGATGCCAGAATTGCCTGAAGTCGAGACTGTTCGTCGCGGGCTTGCCCCCGCCATGGAAGGTAAACGCATCCTGCGTGTCGAGACGCGCCGTAAGGATCTGCGTTTCCCGTTCCCCGAGAAATTTAACCAACGGATCGAAGGGGCGCAGCTCACCCGGCTCGGGCGGCGGGCGAAGTATCTGGTGGGCGATTTGTCCAACGGGGAGGCCCTCATCATGCATCTGGGGATGACGGGGCGGTTCACGGTCTCCGGAAAGAAGAAGGGTGAGTTTTATCATCCGGCTGGCGAGGACGAAAAGCACGACCATGTGGTGTTCGACATGGCGGGCGGAGCGCGGGTGGTTTTCAACGATGCACGGCGGTTCGGGTTCATGGACCTTTGGCCTCTGGATGACATCGACAATTATGCGCCGTTTGCCGGCATGGGACCGGAGCCGATCTCGAATGCATTTTCCGGCGCGTACCTGAAGGAGGCTTTCAAGGACAAGAAGACGCCGGTGAAGTCGGCGCTGCTTGACCAGACTATCGTGGCCGGTCTTGGCAACATCTATGTGTGCGAGGCGCTGTTCCGGTCGGGGATCAGTCCGAAGAAGCTGGCTGGAGCGATCAGGCGGGACAAGCTCGAAACGCTGGCGGTTGAAGTTCGCAAAGTGATCGAGGAGGCGATCTTAGCTGGCGGTTCGACCATATCGGATTTCAAGACAGCGAGTGGGGAGTTGGGATATTTCCAGCACCGCTTCCAGGTTTATGATCGGGAGGGGGATGACTGCGTGGTGTGCGCGAAGCCGGTGAAGCGGCTGGTTCAGTCGGGACGCTCGACGTTTTATTGTGCGGTGTGTCAGCGCTAGTCGCAGCAGTGCTATCCCTGCGGCGGTGGGGCCGGGGTTGGGTGTTGGGGGTGTTGGCCTGAGTTAGATCAGTCCAGATGCATGCGCACGCCAACACTGTCATTCCCGCGAAAGCGAGAAGCTCGAAGCTGGACGTGGTGATGGCTGCGTGCGTCGCCCCTGGTTTCCGGGTCTGGGGCGCGATACGCCTTCGCCCAGAATGACAGGGATGATGAATGGGGAGCGGGGGCTGCCCCCGTCTCGTTCGCAAACGCGAGCGATCCACCTCCCCCAGTGCTTCGCACTGATGGAGGAAAGACTGATGGAGGAAAGCGACTGGTTCCTGTTTCGGAAATGCCGGTCGTCTCTCGGGGCAGATCGTCGTGCGGTTCTATCGTGTGCCAATCACGCGCGGAGCGGACGCGGACGATCTGGAGAGTTGAGACGGCGTGGGACACAAGCTTAGCGAACAGCATCAGCACCGCACGCAGCAAGAGCTGCAGAGGCGGCGTGTTACTCACTCCTTATGATGCGGTTCGTGCCGATGTCATGGGCATGCTTGTAAGCGCGCTGGGAGGCTGCACGATTTATGGCGCCTCGATCCATCAAAAATTTCGCGCAAGTGATTGAGTTTGCGAGGGAAGATTTTCTGGCTTCCTCCGAGTCTGCAAGGGAGACCATGCAACAAAGTGGGGCGTAACCCGCACGGCCTCGGCGAGGAGCGTTCCAAGCTGAAATGAGAGGATTTGGAGTGAAGCGTTCAGATTCGGGCGAAGGACCCGCAGAAAATCTCACAAAAGTTCCACGCATATGCATCTGAAAATATGCGGGTTTTGGATGAACGGGCGACAATTTGCGAAGATGAACGGATGAGTCGAGCTACGTTCAGGTTCCAAGCGTTCTTATAGGGCTACGAGATCGAAAGGAGTGCCCCCATGCGTCTCATTGCTTCTTCCCTGCTCGCCGGCCTGATCGCGGTTTCCGCGGTCGCCCCGGCCTTCGCCGACGACCACGGCCGCGGTCGTGGTCACGGCAAGAATCACTACAACAACGATCGCGGCTGGAACGATCGTGACTGGAATGATCGCGACTATCGCGACGGGTATCGCGACAGCCGACGCGACGATCGGCGTCGTGACGACCGCCATCGCGGCTGGAACGATGGTTATGGTCGTAACCACAACTGGGGCCGCGGCGACTACTTCAGTTATCGCCCGCGCCACAGCGGCTTCATCGTGGTGAACGACTACAATCACTATCGCCTGCCGCCTCCCCGCCGCGGCGAATATTACTACCGCGACAACAACACAGGCGAGATCCTGCTGATCGCTGCTGCGACCGGCCTGGTTCTCTGGGCCCTCACCAACTAGCGCAGCAAGCCCTCCGCTGATGCGCTATCGCGGCCGTCCTCTCGTCCCGGGGGGCGGCCGCTTCATTTTTAAGGGCGGCAGAGGTGAGTTTGGAGCGGGCCCAGGCGAGGTCGGGCCGGGCGAAGGCGGGAATGTCGATGGCGAAATCGAGCTGGCCGGCGGCGAAATTGCTCGCGACTTCCTGGCGTGGCGCCTGCAGCCAGCGGAAGGCCGTCTTCGCGCGCTCGTGCGCCAGCTGTTGGGTCAGCGCTGGAAGGATGGCGAGGGTGGCGATATCACCGGCGGCGATGTTGAAGGTGGGGGTGGATCTGGCGGGGCCAAACGCCGATTGAGGATCGAGCCCGATGCCAAGCTGGGCCAGCGCCTCGCGCACCGGTCCGAGCATGGCTTTCGCGGCAGATGTCGGCGCCACGCCGTCAGCAGCGCGCACGAAGAGCTGGTCATTGAAAGCGACGCGCAGGCGGGCGAGGGCGTTGCTGACGCCAGGCTGCGTGAGGTTGAGCCGTTCGGCACCGCGCGTGATGCCGCCTTCGGTGAAGACGGCCTCGAACATGGGCAGGAGATTGAGATCGATGCCGCGCAGGTTCATGGCGGTCATCACCCGTGTGAATGATCACCATTGGCAAAATGAACTGGCGGCATGGAAGGCGGAGCGCAATGGTGGGCCTGCGTTCAGCGGCGCGTGGGTCTCCGGCGTCTCAGCCGCCGGCATCGTCGCGCTGCTGGCGCCACGTCCTCACATGGCTTTGCGCTTCACAGCCGGGATTGCTTCCCGGTCTGCGGCGGTGTGGCGCCTTCCCTCGACATGGGGGCGCCCAGCCGATCACGATATTGTTTCGCGCCTTGAGATGCGCCGCTTTCAACAATCGGGCATGGCCACAAGCTTCAACGCGATGCGAGCTATCGACGGGAGATCACTCAGTGCGCCGATCATGCAGGGCCAGATCGGCCAATTCGTCATTGTCGCGTGCTGTTGCCCTCGTCGCGGTGACCTTCTTTGTCCCTCTGGTCTCCTCGGTTGCCCACGCGCAACCGGCTGCAACCATCACGATCCCCAGAACCAGCGATGGCCGCCCTGATTTCCAAGGCAACTGGTCGAGCCGCTGGCTCACGCCGGTCGAGCGTCCTGCGGGTGTCAAGGAGCTGGTGCTGAACAAGGCCGAGGCCGACAAATTGACGTCTGACATTCGCGAGCGGGCCGACAACAACAATCCGCTCGATCCGGAGCTGGCAGACCCTGACGCCGAAACGCTGGCAATCGTTCGCGGTCAGTATCGCAGTTCGCTGGTCATCGATCCGCCCAACGGCAAACTTCCTTTCACGCCGGTCGGTCGCGGCGCGATTGGAAAGTATATTGCTGGTCTGGACGGCCCCGAACAGCGGATGACTACTGAACGTTGCATCGGCGGCGTCGGCTGGGCGCCTCTTCAGATTCGTAGCGCCAACATGATCCACCGGATTGTGCAGACGCCGACGCATGTCGTCATACACACCGAAGCCTATGATGACATCAGGATCATCCCGCTCGATGTTCCGCATCAGCGCGCGGCAGTCACATCACCCACGGGCGATTCTGTCGCCGTGTGGGACGGCGACACGCTTGTTGTCGAAACCCGGAATATCGATCCGAATTTTTCCACCCGCGGCATCGTTACGGTTATGAGTCCCGGCGCCAAGATCACAGAACGCGTTGAACTCGCAGGGCCGGACGAGCTGGTCTACCGCTATACGATCTCGGACCCCGCCTATTACACCGCCTCATGGACGGCGGAGTATTCGATGACCCGCACGAACGAGCCGATGTATGAGTATGCCTGCCACGAGGGAAACTACTCGCTCAAAGGGATGTTGTCCGGCGCCCGTTTGGTGGAGCAACAATCCGCCAAACTCCCATAGCGCGCGCCGAAAGGACGGCGAAGATGGCTGTGAGGCAGGAGACTTCACGCCGAGACGCCGCGTGCCGTTGCGGGGAGCTTGACTTCGGCGGCCAGTGATCGAGAGATGCTCGCCGGTATCATAATCCTCGGGGAGAGCAGGATGCGCGTCATTCTCGCGACAGTTTCGATCTTGGCGCTAGTCTCGGCCTGCAGCCCTGCAGAACCGCCAAAGGTAGCAGCGCTGGCGCCTTCGGCCACGGCGAATGACGATCTGCAGAAGCTCCTGATCGATGCCAAGCCGGGCGACGTGATCGAGATCGGCGAAGGCCGGTTCGATTTCGCAACGTCGCTGTCGCTCGACGTCGACAATGTGACAATCAAAGGCGCTGGCCAGGACAAGACCTTCCTCTCGTTCAAGGGCCAGACCGGCGCGGGCGAAGGCCTGCTGGTGATGTCGGATGGCGTGACGCTGACTGGCTTCACCATGGAAGATCCCAAGGGCGACGGCATCAAGGCCAAGGGCTCGGACGTCATCACCTTCAAGGACCTGAAAGTGGTGTGGACGGGCGGACCGCTGACCACCAATGGCGCGTATGGCGTCTATCCGGTGGATTCCAAGAACGTGCTGATCGACGGCGTGACGGTGTCGGGCGCGTCTGACGCAGGCATCTATGTCGGCCAGTCTGACAACATCATCGTTCGTAACTCGACGGCGGAATACAATGTCGCTGGCATCGAGATCGAGAACTCGACCAACGCCGACGTGCACGACAACGTGGCGACGCACAATGCGGGCGGCATTCTGGTGTTCGACCTGCCGGGCCTGCCGAAGATCGGCGGGCATTCGACGCGCATCTTCAACAACAAGGTGGTCGAGAACGACACGCCGAACTTTGCGCCTCCGGGCAACATCGTCGCCAACGTGCCGACGGGTTCGGGCGTGATGCTGATGGCGAACCATAATGTGCACGTGTTCAACAACACGTTCGACAAGAACGGCACGACGCACGTGCTGATCTATGGCTACTCGTTCCCGTTCGACGATGCCCGGTACAATCCGCTGCCGCGTGATTTTGTGATCCGCGACAACACGTATGGCGAAGGCGGCAATGATCCCAAGGGCCGGCTGGCGCCGCTCGCGCCGTTGCTGGGCGGGAAGCTGCCAGCGATCGTGTGGGATGGCGTGACCACCTATGGCGGCAAGACCGAAGAGGTGCGGATCGCGGTGCGCGAGAAGCCGGAGGTTGGCTTCATCAATCTCGGTCTTGGCGTGACGCCGATCGATCTCACCAAGGCCAAGCCGTCGACGACGCGCCTGCCGGACTTCGAGATCGCCGAGCCGCCCGCCATCGTGCTGCCGCAGGACAAGCCGGCGGCCGCTAAAGAGGGGGCGTAGTCCGTTCTCCGGTCTGGTTTTCGAGTAACCCGCTCATCCCGGCGCAAGCCGGGATCAAGGGCGGCTTTCGAGGTTGTTCTGACTGTGGGTTGCAGCTCTACCTCCGCGCCTGTCTTGCGATCATCACTGGATCCAGACGTTCGTCTGGGGTTCGACGCGAAGCGTCGGATGCGGGGATGGTTGCGGAGACTTGCTGGCGCAGTCTTTCTGCTGCTCGCGGCGTGCTCTGCGCCTGCGGGTGTGCGCGACAGCGTGATCCTTGCGGCGGACCCTGCGCCGAAGCTCTCGGATTACGGTTTCTTCGCGACAACGAATGCGGGCGCGGCGATCTCCGAGGGGGTGCGGCCGTATGATCTGGTGAATGCGCTGTTTTCGGACTACGCGGGCAAGCATCGCTTTGCGTATGTGCCGAAGGGGCAGAGCGCGACGTACAATCCAGACACCGTTTTCGAGTTTCCGGTCGGATCAGTACTGATCAAGACTTTTGCTTTTGGTCCTGACATGCGCGACCCGGCGCTTAACGAAAAGTGGATCGAGACGCGACTTCTGATCCGCAAGAGCGAAGGGTGGGTTGCTTACCCTTATATCTGGAACGCCGAGCAGACCGAGGCCGTCTATTCGCCGGTGGGTGGCAAGCAGGTCGTCAAGACAATCTCCCCCAAGGGGGAAGCGCTGACGATCGACTATGCGATCCCCAATCGCAACCAGTGCAAGGAATGCCATTCGAAGGACAAGGTTTTCACGCCGATCGGGCCGAGCGCCCGCAACCTCAACCATGTGGGCCCCGCGGGTGTGAACCAGATCGCGGACTGGACGGAGCGTGGGCTCCTGACGGGCGCACCGGCGGAGGGAGTGCCGGTCGCGCCGCTGGCCTTTGGCGATGCGCCGCTGGAGGAACGCGCACGCGCATGGCTCGACATCAACTGTGCGCATTGCCATCGCGCGGGCGGTGGAGCGTCCAACTCCGGCCTGTTCCTGGCGTGGGACGAGACCAGTCCGACGGGCTGGGGTGTTCACAAGCGCCCGACGGCAGCGGGCAGGGGATCAGGCGACAAGCTGTTCGTGATCGAGCCGGGTAAGCCAGATGAATCTATCCTGCCTTTCCGTATCGCCTCCGTTGAACCGGCAATGATGATGCCGGAGCTTGGCCGCACGACGGTCGACAAGCAGGCGCTGGCGCTGATCCGGGAGTGGATCGCGGCGATGCCGCCGGTTGCGCAGTGATACCGCGCTGAGGAGGATGTGAAGGAGGCGCCGAGCCTGCGCTGGCGTCGTTAACCGTTCCCCGGTTCCATGACCGCTTGCACCCTGAAAAAATGACCTAGATTGTCATAAGGATCAGGATGTTTTTGGACGCGGGGAGTGATGTTACCACCTACCATCAGGCGTTTGGGCGGCAAGCCGGGCGGCATACGCGCTGCGATCGCGCTTCTCCTCATGATTCCTGTTCTGGTGCCGCTGTTTGCCGCCATATTGATCTGGCTGGGCGAACGCGACATCTCCACTGCCGCCAACGACAGGGTCGCCAGCTCAGCCCGGGAAGTGAGCGCGAATGTGCGGCGGATGGTGGAATCGACGCGGGACCTGCTGCGCCGCTACGACGAACAACTCGGCCCCGACCCCGCGCGATTTTCGCCGCGCTCAACTTCGGTGGCGAGCGGCTTCACGGCGCTTTACGATGCCACCGGAGCGATGATCGTACGCGGCGGCGAACGCGAGGGAAGTGTCCACGACAATGCCGACTTCCTGACGCTCGCGGGAGGCAAGCCCTGGGTGATCACGCAGCTGCTCGGCACCCGCGAAAGCCTGCGCCTCTTCGGCATTGCGCGGCGGATTGAACGTGACGGAGAATTCGCCGGGGTTGTGACAGCCTATATCGCCGCCGATTTTCTGGCCGAAAGCTGGGGCGACGTGGCGCTCGGCGCAGGCTCGACGGTTGGCATGATTCGCGACGATGGCTGGATCATCTCGCGCTACCCTCTCCCGGACGAGACGACGAATATCGCCGATGGCCAGCTGTTCGTGAATGTCGCCAAGGCGCCAGAGGGCGTGTTCGTGTCGTCACGTTCGCCAATCGACGGTGAAGCTCGGCGCGTCGGTTATGTGAGCATGCCGGATTTCGGATTGATCACGACGGCCAGCATTTCGCGAACCTCGACTCTGGATGCGTTTTGGTCACGCGTCCGATCGACCGCGCTGGTAGCGGGACCAATCTTCATCGCGATGCTGTTCCTGTGCGGCTGGGCAGTTCTCCTTTTGCTGCGCCACGACAAGAACCGCGTCGCGCTGGAGCGGGCGCTGGCGGAGAACAAGATGCTGTTTCAGGAAATTCACCACCGGGTGAAGAACAATCTTCAGCAGGTCGCGTCGCTGATCCGGTTGCAGCAGGCGCCTGCGGCCATGAAGGAAGACCTTACGCGCCGTATCGATGCGATGTCAGCCGTGCACCAGCATATCTACGAGAGCGACCAGTATGGTGCGCTGGATGCCGAGGCCTATCTCGCGCGCGTGTTGACGAGCCTGCGTGAATCCGCGCCGCCGGACGTGGGTGTGGAGTGGCAGCTGGCGCCGCTGCAGGTGTCGCCGGACCAGGCGATGCCCTTGGGCATGATCGTCAATGAGGTCGTTTCCAACGCGTTCAAGCACGGTTTTCAGAACGGTCGCGCGGGCAAGGTGGAGGTGACACTGTCGCGTCCGCTGGAAGGCAATGAGGCTGTGCTGACCATCGCCGACAATGGCGCCGGCATGGCCGAAACGCCCGCAGGCGGCATCGGCCTAGGTACGCGCCTGATCAACGGTCTTGCAGCACAGCTGCAGGGCAAGATCACCGTGGCGCGGGGCGAGGGTGTGACGTTCGAACTGAAGTTTCCGGTCGAGCGCATGGACGATGCCGACGACTGACGAGCAGGGGAAGGGGGCATGTCGCGTTGGTTCCTGATTGTGATTGCCGTCATCGTGGCCGTGGCCATCTGGCATGAAGTTTCCAGTGACATGGACAGCCAGGACACGCGCGTCACGCCGGTCACGCCGGTCACGATGGAGCAGGACCGTATCTCGGAAATGGAAGCGACAGCGTCCGTGCTGGCCAAGGCGCAGGCAAGGGAAGCGTTCGCAACTGCGCAGCGTGCGTGCGGTGAACCGGCGTCCGCCGCATGCGGCGAGACTGCACGGAGCGTTGCCTATGTGACCGCGCGGAGCATCCTGATGGATGGCGGATGTATCACGTGGGAGACTTCGACCTGGGACCCCCGCGCGATGCGTGAGCGAAATCAACCTAACACGCCCGCCGAAGCGGAAGCAGCGTGCGAACGGCAGGCGCAGGCCATTACTGACCGCGTTGTTGCCGACGTGGCGCCGCGCGGTCGGTAAGAATCTGAGGAACGGGCTGGCAGTGCCTGATACCTGAAAGAAAAAAGGGCCGCTCCGGCTAGGCGGCGCCTTCGAGCTTTTCAAGCAGGGGGGCGTGGAATGTGCACTCAACGCCTGTTTCCGGGAAATCGAGTTTGATCACCGTGTGGAAGGCCAGACCGAGGTTGCGCGTGATCAGGCGCGAGCCGAAGCCCGTGCGTGTCGGCGCTGAAACGGGCGGGCCTTCATGTTCGCGCCAGAGGAAATTCAGCAAGCCATCGTCGGTCGTCCAGCTGATTTCGATCCATCCGCGTTCGACGGACAGGCCGCCATACTTGGACGCGTTGGTTGCGAGTTCGTGCAAGGCCAGTGTCAGTGCGTGAGCGCGACGACCGTCAAGCGGGACTTCCGGTCCTGAAATCGTGGCGCGGTCGCCTGTAACGCAATGTGGCGCAACCGCGTTGACCACGACCTTTTCCATTGTTGTCGCGCCGGCTTCAGTTTCGATGAGCACAGCCTGCGCTGAGCTGAGGGCGCGCAGACGCGATGTGAATATCTCGAGGCTCTCAGCATCGGCGCTCTTGAACGTGTGGCGCGCGACGGCCTGAACGACTGCGAGCAGGTTGCCGATACGATGCTTCAGTTCCTGCGTCACCAGATCGCGGCGCACGTCCGCGCTAGCCGAACGCGCGAGAGCTGCCCGCAGCAGGACGTTGTCTGCTTCGAGGTCGATGACGATTTCAAGCGGTAGGGGCGCGTCGCGCCCGTGCTCAAAGAGCGGCCTACCTCGGTGAGTCAACGCATCCATTCACTTGCCAAGGATCGGACCTGTCCGGTGACTGGAAGGCGCGCCACCACGATGCCGTTGCAACAGCTTTAACATGCTTGTTCCGGCGGACCTAATCGCCTTCGCAAGCTGCAGCAACTCCCAAATGCGACACGGCAAATACAAGACGGCCGCCCCGGTGAGGGGGCGGCCGCTGTGTTCAGTTCAGCTGGAAGGTCGGAAGAAGTTATTCCGCGTCTTCCTTCGGTCCATCGCTGCGTTCACGGCGCGGGCCGCGATCGCCGCCACGGCCGGCACCACGACCACCACGATCGCCATCACGACGCGGACGATCGCCACGGGGCGGACGATCGCCGGTCGGGCCATCATCAGTAACGCCTTCGATGGCTTCGCCAGTTTCCTGGTTCACGGCTTTCATCGACAGACGAACTTTGCCGCGATCATCAAAGCCGAGCAGCTTCACCTTCACGGTGTCGCCCTCTTTGACGACAGCCGAGGGGGACTCGACCCGTTCAGCGGCAAGTTGCGAGACGTGCACGAGGCCGTCTTTCGCGCCGAAGAAGTTCACGAATGCGCCGAACTCCATGACTTTGACGACTTTGCCTTCGTAGATCGCGCCGATTTCCGGCTCAGCGGTGAGGCTGACGATCCACTTCTGGGCAGCGTCGAGGCTTTCTTTTTCGACAGCGGCGATTTTCACCGTGCCATCGTCCTCGACGTTGATCTTCGCGCCCGTCTTTTCGACGATCTCACGGATGACCTTGCCGCCCGTGCCGATGACGTCACGGATCTTGTCGACCGGGATTTTCATCGAGATCATCTTCGGAGCGTTCTCGGAGACTTCGTGGCGTGCGCCCGTCATCGCCTTGTTCATCTCGTTTAGGATGTGAAGGCGGCCGCCATTCGCTTGCGCGAGGGCAGTCTTCATGATGTCGAACGTGACGCTGTCGATCTTGAGGTCCATCTGCAGCGAGGTGACGCCCACTTCGGTGCCGGCAACCTTGAAGTCCATGTCGCCGAGATGATCTTCATCACCCAGGATGTCGGACAGAATGGCGATGCCATCGGGTTCCTTGATGAGGCCCATCGCGATGCCCGACACCGGACGGGTGATCGGAACGCCGGCGTCCATCATGGCAAGCGAGGCGCCGCAGACCGAAGCCATCGACGAGGAGCCGTTCGACTCCATGATCTCGGACACGATGCGCAGCGTGTAGGGGAAGTCCGCCGGCGCCGGCAGGACGGCTTTCACAGCGCGCCAGGCCAGTTTGCCGTGACCGATTTCGCGGCGACCCGGTGAGCCACCACGACCGGTCTCACCGACCGAGTAGGGAGGGAAGTTGTAGTGAAGGAGGAATTTCTCCTTCTTCGTGCCGCCGAGGCCGTCGATATACTGCTCGTCGTCAGAGGTGCCGAGTGTGGCGACGCAGAGAGCCTGCGTTTCGCCGCGCGTGAACAGCGCCGAGCCGTGCGTGCGCGGAAGGACGGAGACGGTCGACTCGATGGCGCGGACCTGATCGGTCTTGCGGCCGTCGATACGCATGCCGGTGCGGATGATGTCACCGCGCACGACCTTCGCTTCGGCTTCCTTGAACACTTCCTTGAAGACCAGCGCGTCGGCGCCGGTCGGGTTGACTTCGGATTTCACGAGCTTGGCCTTGGCCATTTCGCGAGCGACGCCAACAGCGGCGTAACGATCGGCTTTTTCCTTGATCTTGTAGGCGGCGGAGAGGTCCGCGCCTGCAATGTCCTGGATCGATTTGAGCAGCGCGGAGTGATCCGGGCTTTCAAACGCGAACGGCTCTTTCGCGGCCTTCTCGGCGAGCTGGATGATCGCGTTGATGACGGGCTGGATCGAGTCGTGGCCGGCCTTGACGGCGCCGAGCATGACTTCTTCCGAAAGCTCTTTCGCTTCGGATTCAACCATCATCACGCCTTCGGTGGTGCCGGCAACGACGAGGTCGAGCTGGAAGTCTTCCATCTGATCGGACGTCGGGTTGATGATGTACTGGCCATCCTTGTAGCCGACGCGGGCTGCTGCGATCGGGCCAGCGAACGGTGCGCCGGAGATCACGAGAGCAGCGGAGGCGGCAACCATGCCGACCATATCCGGATCGTTCTCCTGGTCGTAGGAGAGCACGGTCACGGTGACCTGCACTTCGTTCTTGAAGCCGTCGGCGAATAGCGGACGGATCGGACGGTCGATAAGGCGCGAGGTCAGCGTCTCCTTGTCGGTGGGACGGCCTTCGCGCTTGAAGTAACCTCCGGGCACGCGGCCGGCGGCGTAGTAGCGTTCAAGGTAGTTCACGGTCAGCGGGAAGAAGTCCTGGCCTTCTTTTGCTTTCCTTGCGTACACGACTGCCGCGAGAACAGTGGTCTCGCCATAAGTCGCCAGCACAGCGCCGTCAGCCTGCCGCGCAACGCGGCCAGTTTCCAGCGTGAGCGGACGTCCCGCCCAGTCGATCGTCACGCGTTTAATGTCAAACATCTCGTATTTTCTCTTTCTGCATACGAAAACCCGCCGGACCCCGGTGGGCCGGCGGGTGGGGTAGGAACCGGCCTAGCGGCGCAGTTCCAGCTCTTTGAGGATCGTCTGATAACGACCCTCGTCTCTCGACTTCAGATAGTCGAGCAGTCGGCGACGCTGCGAGACCATCTTGAGAAGGCCGCGGCGCGAATGGTTGTCTTTCTTGTGCTCCTTGAAGTGGCCGGTCAGGTAGTTGATCCGGTGGGTCAGGATTGCGACCTGTACTTCGGGGCTGCCCGTATCACCTTCGGTGCGGGCAAATTGCTTGATCAGGGAGGCTTTTGCCTCCGGCGTGATCGACATCGGGTTTCTCCTTGGGCCCGTGGGCCAACTATTGGTTGAACACGCGAACCGGCATGAACCTGCCGGCCCGGACTTCACCCAGAGCGACGCCGAGTTGTTCTTCGCCCACCTTTTCGGTGGCCAGACAAATGCGGGAGGCATCCTCCCCGTTCACTTGACGAGGACGGCGCATCTCCCGAAACGCCTCGACCTGATGGGGCAGAAGTACGATTTCTCGGCCCTGCCTGAGCCTGGACGCTTCTTCCCCTGTGATGGCCAGCGCCGGGATGTCGTCCAGCGCGGTCTCGAGGGGAACAAGCTTGTCGTCCAGCGCGGCCTTATCGCTCATTTGCTGCAGGATTGAAAGCTGAATTGCCGCGTCCTCGGCAAATGCGCCGACCCGGGTACGGCGCAGGGCTGCCACGTGTCCTTCGGCGCCCAAAGCGGTCGCGATATCGCGGACCAGGGCCCTGATATAGAAGCCCTTTCCGCAGGTTACCCGGATGACGGCAAGATCCGGAGAGGGGCAGTCTGCCAGCTCGGCGGCGTAGAGGTTTACCTTACGTGAGGCTAGCTCGACCGTCTCGCCTTCGCGGGCAAGGTCATAGGCGCGTTCCCCGTTGACCTTGATGGCCGAGTATTGCGGTGGGACCTGTTCGATCTCTCCGATGAAGGTCGCCAGCGCCGTTTCGATGGCCGCGCGCGCGGGGCGAAAGTCGGACGTGCCGGTGACCTCGCCTTCGCGGTCCTGGGTGGTGGTGGAGGATCCCCAGCGGATGGTGAAGACGTAATCCTTGTCGGCCTCCATGACATAGCCGACCGTCTTGGTGGCCTCGCCGAACGCCATTGGCAGGATGCCCGAGGCCAGCGGATCAAGCGTGCCGCCATGGCCGCACTTTTGCGCGTTGTAGATGCGTCGGCATGCGCCGACGGCCTGCGTGGAGGTGACGCCCTCCGGCTTGTCGAGGATCAACCAGCCGTGAACCGGCTCGCCCTTTTTCTTGCGGCCCATCGCGATGTCTCCAGGCGCCGTAGCGGGATCGAACCGCCAGCGGGTCGAGGTGTGAGCGCGGGGGATTAGGCGGGGCGGCGAGAGGGGTCAAGTGTGGGGCGACTGGCTCCCGGCACGCGGCCGGCATAGTCTCGCTCGACAACAGAGGCGCACGCGCATGTCGATGACGGGTGGATGTTACTGCGGGAAGGTTCGGTATGTGGCGGAGGGGGAGGCGGTGATGAAGGCGCAGCCATTGCCGCACGTGCCAGCGCTTCACCGGCGGCGCGCATAGCGTCTTCCTTGTCGTGCCAGCCGAAGGTTTCCGCTACACCCAAGGCGCACCAAAGAGGTTCGCGCGTTCCAACAAAGAGAACGCCGTCACGCGCGAGTTCTGCCCCGACTGCGGAACACACCTGACCTCCCGCCGCCCCGGCTTTCCGCCAATGACCCTCAAGATCGGAACCCTGGACGATCCTGCGCTCTTCGGCGGCCCGCAGATGGCGATCTTCACGGAGGACGCGCAGTCGTTTCACCACATCGCAGACGGTCTGCCGGCGTTCGAACAACTAACGCCGCGCCGGTGAGGCGACAGCGAGCCGCGCGATGTTCCGCAGGGCCAGAATTGACGGCAGCGCCGGTCTCCGCGCACGGTGCTGCACGAACCGCGAAGGGGAAATCATGAAGCTGGCTCTGTTGGTTGCTGCGGGACTCGCATCGGCCCCGTTGGCGCATGCCCAGTCGGGATGCGAACTTGTCGACAGGATTATCGCTGCTGCGCCTGACGCGTTCGAAAGTCTCAAGGGCGAGGAGGTCGACGAGGACTGGTACGAATCCAAACTCTGGCTGCGTGATGCGGACGAGTGCGGCGTTGATCTGACGAAGGGCAGCCAGTTCTATTGTGAATGGGATTCGGAAAACCCGGCCGCCGCCAACACGCAGACGGTATTCCTGTCGGAGTCGGTGAAGCTGTGCCTGGGCGACTGGGCTGTGGCGCCGCTCGATGGCCAGATGTCGTCGAACAATCTCAAGATCCAGACCGGCATCAGCCTTGCGGGCGCGGGCAAGAATGCAGGCACGGTGATGAAGGTGTACGCCGAAGCTTACGAGAACTCGCAGGAGCGGCAGGTCTGGCTCGAGGTGCGGCGGCCGTAGGGAGCGGGACAGGTGTTGGCGTTGCGGATCGCATTGCCCTAACAGTGGCTGCATAACCATTGCTTCGCGAGGTTCTTCATGGCGTTACTGGTTCTGAGCGTCACCGGCAGCGACCGGCCCGGCCTTACGAAGGCGCTGGCCGCCGCTGTTCTCTCGGCGGGCGGCAACTGGCTCGAGAGCCATCTCTCCTTGCTGGGCGGGCTCTATGTTGGATCGGTTCTGGTCGAGTTGAAAGGTGAGGTCGCGGCGTTGCGCGCCGCGGTGGCCGCCGTCGATGCGGAGGGGCTGGAGGTTTGCATCGCACCGGCGCAGGAGAGCGCAGGCCAAGCTGTTGGAGAGATGGCGGGCGAGACGCTGGCGTTCAGCCTTGTCGGGCAGGACCGGCCCGGCATCGTCAACCAGGTGACGGCGGCGGTGAGTAGGCTCGGCGCCAATATCGAAACCTTGCAGACATGGCTGAGCGCCGAAGCGTACTCCGGCGCGCCGCTGTTCCACATGGAGGCCCACCTGCGCCTGCCTGCGGGGCTCGAGGCGGCGAAGGTGCAAGCAGCGCTGGAGGCGATCTCGGGCGAGATCATGGTGGACGTGTCGATGGGGAAGGCGGGTTAGAGGAGCGTCAGCAGGCGTCTAGTTTTGAGTGACGTTCGCGATGTCGAAAGGCAGTGCTGACCTGGGCACATGCTAGCCATCGAAAATCCCCGGGTCTGTGGTGAGAAGTTTAGGTTTCTAGGACTTGGTGAATTTGAAGCACGCTGCCAGAGGCCTGAATCCATCTGGGATAGACGACTTTCCAGAATTGTTCGGTCCGACCAGACTATTCCCAGTTCGCGCTGCGATCGCAAACCGACTGAATCATTTTAAAGTCTTGAAAGGTGATAGATTTGACGTCGGACCTCAACGTATCCGATTCTCAAAATCAAGGCGTGAATGATCGCTAAGAGCTCGTTGGCAACGAGAGCATTTTAGGGTCTGAAATATAGAGCCGTCAAAATACCTCGTCGGGGAGGCGCGATTCGAAGGTTTCCCCTCAAACTTCGCTCACATATTCCAACTCGATCGGGCCGGTCATGATGACGTGGTCCGTGGCTTCGCTCCATTCGATCTCGATGTCGCCGCCGTCATTGTGGACGAGAGCTTTTCGATCGGTGAGGTTGCGGCGGGCGGCAGCGACGATGGCGGCGCAGTTGTTGGAGCCGCAGGCGAGGGTCTGGCCGGCGTTGCGTTCCCAGGTCCGCAAGCGGGTTTCGGTTCTGGAGAGAACCTGCAGGAAACCGACATTGACGCCTTGCGGAAACAACGGGTGCCACTCGCAAAGTGAGCCGACGGCTTTGACGTCGACAGCGTCGAGGTCGGGCACGAAGAAGATGATGTGCGGGTTGCCCATGTTCACGGCGCCGGGGAGTTGAAGGTAGGGCGCGTCGATGGGGCCGATCTTGAGATCAATGCCGCGCGTGTCCATGCGCTCGGCGAGCGGGATCTCCTCCCACTTGAGAAGCGGCGAGCCCATGTCGACGGAAATTTTCGTGGGGCCGAGGCGATCCGCCTTGAGCTTGCCCGCGACCGTCTCAATGACGAGCTTATCCTTGCCGGTCTCTTCCATCATGAGCCAGGCGACGCAGCGGGTGGCGTTGCCGCACGCTTCGGCGGAGGAGCCGTCCTTGTTCCAGATGCGCATGAAGACGTCGCCGCGCAGCGTCTTCTCCATGGCGATGACTTGATCGGCGCCAACGCCGGTGTCGGCGTCGGCAAGCGCCTTCACCTGTTCGGGCTGTAGCCCGAGGCCACCACTCCGGTCGTCGAAAATGACGAAGGAATTGCCGGCGCCATTCATCTTCCAGAACTTCATGGGAGGAGATTTAGGGGGAGTTGGTGCGGTGCGCCAGACCCCGGCGGTTTTGCTTGCGCGGCAGGGCGTGGCTGCTAACCCTGCGCCCTGGAGCAGAAGCCTGAAATCGAGGTTCGGTGATGCGCACCATGTTGATGGGTGTTGCAGCGATGGCGGCTCTGGCCGCGTGCGCGAGCCAGGAGGAGACGACAGTGACGGCAAAAGCGATTCGACCTGAAACGCACCTTTATCTGGAAGAGGTGGAGGGCGCGGAGGCGCTGGCGTGGGTGCGCGGGGAGAATGAGCGGACGCTGGGCGTGCTGGAGAGTGATGCGCGGTTCCCGGGCTATTACGATGCGGCGCTGAAGATCGCGACATCCCAGGAGCGGATTCCCTACGGGTCGATCCGCAAGGGGTATGTCTACAATTTCTGGCAGGATGCGAGCCATGAGCGCGGCCTTTGGCGTCGAACGACGCTGGGCGAGTACACCAGCGTGGCGCCGGTGTGGGAGACGCTGCTCGACATGGACGCACTGTCGACCGCTGAGGGCGCAAACTGGGTCTACAAGGGCGTGAGCTGTCTGCCGCCGGAGCAGACGGATTGCCTGTTGTCGCTGTCGGATGGCGGCAAGGATGCTGTGCGGGTGCGCGAGTATTGGATCGCGGAGGGCGGTGCGAACGCCGGCTTCGTGGCGGGCGGGTTCGATATTCCCGAGGCAAAGACGTCGTTCTCGTGGGAGACGAAGGACTCGCTGCTGATCGCGACGGACTGGGGCGGCGATGGCTCGACGTTGACGGAGAGCGGCTATCCGTTCGTGATCAAGCGGCTGAAGCGCGGTGAGACGCTGGCGCAGGCGGTGGAGATCTATCGCGGCGACGTGAAGGATGTTGCGGCCTCGCCGTTCTCGCTGGAGGATTCGGAGGGTCATCGCTGGTTCGGCGCATCGCGCGCGGAGACGTTCTTCACGGCGAGCTATTTCATGTTTCCAGCTTCGGGCGGCGCGCCGATGCGGCTGCCGATTCCGATGAAGGCCAGCCCGCAGGGGATCTATGCCGACACGCTGATCCTGACGCTGGAAGAGGACTGGTCGCCAGAGACTGGCGGCGCGTTCAGGACGGGCGATCTGGTCGGGTTCAGCTGGAGCACGTTTCTGAAGAACGAGAAGCTGCCAGCGGTGGAACTCGTGTTCCGGCCGACGGTGAGGCAGGCGCTGCAGGGCGTCGGCATCACGAGGAACGACCTGCTGGTCAACATCTCCGACAATGTCGTCGTTAAGGTAATGTCGTACAAGCGCGCGGGCGCGGGCTGGGCCGCAAAGGAAGTGAAGCTGCCGCCGAACGGGTCGGCGGGGGTGATCTTCTCCGACAATGAAGAGGCGACGGCGTTCCTCGGCTTCGAGAACTATCTCTCGCCGGATTCGCTCTACAGCTATGACTCGGCGTCGGGCGCCGTCTCGCAGTTGCGGCAGTTGCCGGCGTGGTTTGATGCCTCGCCCTACATGGTCGACCAGTACGAGACGACGTCGAAGGACGGAACGAAAGTGCCGTACTTCGTGGTGCACAAACGTGACATCAAGCTCGACGGGACCAACCCCACGCTGGTCTATGGTTATGGCGGTTTCCAGGTGAGCCAGACGCCGGGCTATTCAGGCACGGTGGGTAAGCTGTGGCTGGAGCAGGGCGGCGTCTACGTGATGGCGAACATCCGTGGTGGTGGTGAGTTCGGTCCGGGGTGGCACCAGGCGGGGCTGAAGACCAAGCGGCAGGTTGTTTATGACGACTTCATTGCGGTGGCCGAAGATCTCATCACGCGGAAGGTGACGTCGAAGGAAAAACTTGGCGCGATGGGCGGATCGAATGGCGGCCTGTTGATGGGCGTGATGTACACGCAGCGGCCCGACCTGTTCCACGCCATCGTCTGTCAGGTGCCGCTGCTCGACATGCTGCGCTACAATCTTTTGCTCGCGGGCGCGTCGTGGATGGACGAATATGGCGATCCCGATGTGCTGGAAGAGCGCGCTTTCCTCGAGAAGCTGTCGCCCTATCACAATGTCGATGCGAGCAAGACGTATCCCGAAATCTACTTCGAGACGTCGACCAAGGACGACCGCGTGCATCCGGGCCACGCACGCAAGATGGCGAAGCTGCTGGAGGAAATGGGCAAGCCGTTCCTCTATTACGAGAACATCGACGGCGGGCACTCGGCAGCAGCAAACCAGCGCGAGGCGGCGCGGCGGTCGGCGCTGGAGTTCACATACCTGGCGCGCAAGTTGATCGATGGGAAGTAGGCTGGCGTGGCAAGGTCCGCTCGGTGTGCATTGATTGTGTATGGGCGGGAAACGGCGGTCTGGCTTTATTTCACATCGCTAAGGGAACCCCGCGCTTGACGCATGTCGGCGCGAGAAGCTGCCATTCGGCGCAAAGGTATACATCTTCGAGCGCGTTGCCGAGACGCCGGATGTCGGGATCGCTGCGCCACTGATGCAGGCGATCCGTGACAAGGACCTGCTGGTCTATCTCGACACGCCGATGAGTCTTGAGCGGTTCTGGGTGGGGCTCGAGCGTTCGTATGCGGCGCGGCTGGGCAAACCGGTCCATGCTTTCAACCCCGACGCCAAGCGCGGATTGTTTTCCTCACACTTCACGCGCGACAAGACGCTGCCGGTCGATCCGCTTGTGTCGGTGCTGGTGAATCAGCGGGTGGGCGGGGAACGAGTCTCGTATGCACGATGTGAGCGAGCGCTCACATGCGCAAGTGGCGGGGAGTCGCCAGCGTGCTGAGCGCTTGCTCGCCTGAAGGACGACGCCCTGAAAACAAAATCGCCCCGGAGTTTCCTCCGGGGCGGTGATGTGCGGCCCGAGCGCCATCAATTCGCGGTTGGAGCCGATGCCCTTTTCCGTCCTCCTGGTTGTTGAAGAGGATTGACGCGATCACGCCAGGGGCGATGGCCGCCAGAATGATCTCACCGGTGTTGTTTCCGCGGACATAGCGCTAGCCGCGCGGCGGGGCTTTCTGGTGATAGGCGCGGTAGTCGACTTCGTGGAAGCGGCGGTTGTCGTACTGGATGCGGTCACCCTTGTACCACGTGGTTTTCTTCACGACGACGACGCGATGATCGCGGCTGTTGCTTTCGTAGTGGCCACGTCCCTGATCCGCGAAGACGGGCGCTGCCAACGCCAGCGGAGCGGTCGCGGTGATAAGAGCGGCGGTGATAAGGGCGAGGCGTTTTATGTTGGTCTCCTGGTCTCCTGGTCTCCTGGTCTCCTGGTCTCAGCCGAAGCGCGGGGAGGCGCTTGTCGATATGTGGAGATGAAACGTCTTGGCGCATGAACGGCTGTTAACTGCGGCGTTCAGGTATGTCGCGATCTGTCGCTGATCGGACGATGCGGAGGGCCGGGCGAAAGATTGCGACACATATCGCGTGCACGTGAAGCGCACCGCAGAATCTTTGTTGCGATCTTTGAAAACTCACGGTCGAATTCCGAATTTTTTGTAACCTTGTGCGGCGCGTGGTCCCTGCGTCGGCAATGGCGGAATCACAATTGAATCAGGCGGATCCTATTCTGCATGAACCGGACGTAATTGAGCGACCGGCATTTCCCTTCGCGCGCTGAGCGAGGCGATGTGCGGCAAGCCGCTGATTGCGTGAAGGTTTGCCGTTGTTTCACTTGCCGGTTATCGCCGCTGCTCCATGTTCCCGAGCAGGTGATGGAGAAAATGAATGTCTTTGAAAATAATAGCGGCAATAGCCGCAATGGCTATGTCGATGGGCGCGTCTGCGTGCCAAGCAATCCCGGACGACATGACGGTCGCGCAATACTGCGCGCAGCCCGACAAGACCAAGACCGATATCTGCAAGATCAATGTCGAGATCGATGGCCAGCAACGTGCGCTCGCCAGCACCAATATGAGCCTTGCTCAGGCCCGTACGATCGCGGACAGCGCGATGGCTCGCGCCAACTCGGCTCAATCGTCGGCTGACGCTGCTATGATGGCCGCGACCGACGCGAAGAACTCGATCGCGACGCAGGCGGCTTTCAACTGCACCACCACCACGGTGAACAAGTCGAAGACCGGCCAGTGCGCTCCGGGTTACAAGGTGCAGTCGTGCGTGCAGACGCGCTACACGTTCAGCGCCGGCGCTCCCTCGATCCTGCGTGAAGTGACGGACGAAGGCTGCCGCTTCAACGACAAGGTCCTCGAGATGCAGATCCGTTGCTGCACCACAGGCCCGGCGCCGATGCCGACAGAAACCGCGACCCCGGTCGTGGCGCAACCGACGGTCCCGGTGACCCCGGCGCAATCGTCGTAGCTTCTCATCTGAGAAAAATAGAAGCGCCGCTCTCTTACGGGAGCGGCGCTTTTCGTTTTTGCCTCGCCGATCAGGCCATCTGTGGCGTGGCGGCGACGGCGGCGGTTCGGCGCAGCAGGAGAGCGACGCCGAGGAGGAGCGCCCACAGTGCCCAGAGCGAGAAGCCGATCGCATTGATTGCCGCTGCGCCGGGAACGCCGAAGGGTTCGAGCATTCCGGCCATGACCGCGAGGCTGAGAGCAGCGCCCGCCACCGACAGAATGCGGTGCCCCGGAAAGATCAGCGCCGCGACCAGCAACGTCCAGACGCCGGTGAAGAGATAGCCCAGATGCTCGCCGACGCCGACGCCGAGGTAGAGGTTGGTTGCGTCGAAGATCGCAGCAGACATTCCACGATCGATCTCGGTGGCGCCCGGCGCGACATAGGCGGAGGCAAGACCAGGCAAGAGCACGACCCAGCGGATGAGGCCGAGCGCCTGGACGAGACCGGCGAGGACGCCGATGGCTGCGGAAAGGCTGGAAAGCGTGGTGTCGCGTTTCCAGAAATGCAGCGCGGTGAGGATAGAAGCTGGGATCATGCCGAGCGCGGCGGCCATCATCGCGTACCAGTAGACGTGGACGTCCCAGCCCGCGGCTGCAAAGCGCGTCAGTACTTCGCCTGCAGGATGGCGCAGGATGTCGGGATAGTTGAATGTCATCTGGAGGCCGGTAAAGCCGGCGGTGAAGACCGCGGGTACGGCGATTAGGAAGATACCGGCGGCTTTCCTGGTTCCGCTGTCGAGGGCGGTCATTTCGCTTTGTCCTTGATCATGTGTGGGGCGAGGATTCTGCGGAAGAGGCGCACGCCCTGATCGGCGTCCGCTTTGGACGGTTCGCTGCCGCCTGCGTTTCTGAAAACAAGCCAGAAATCGCCGACGAACCAGAGCAGTTGCGTGATCTCGTCGAGCGCGCGCTTGTCGACAGGGTGCATCAGGCCGGCACGGATGAAATGGCGGAGCAGGGCGCTGGTGTTCGCCATGCCGGTCTCGCGATTGCCGCGATAAAGCCTGGCGAGTTCGGGGTCGGCGGCGAGCAGCAGAGTGAGGTCGCGAAAGAGAAAGCGATAGCGCCACTGGATATCGAAATTGCCTGCGGCCATGGCGTCCATCGTCCTGAAGGTGGGGGCTTTGCCTTCCGGCAGGGCGTAGTTTTCCGCCCACGCCCCCATGATGCGCGCGAAGAGACCGCGCACGATCTCGGCCTTGTTGCGGAAATGGTAGTAGAGATTGCCGGGGCTCATGTTCAGCGCCTCGGCGATATGGTTGGTCGTGACATTCGCGGCGCCGCGCACGTTGAAAAGCGAGAGCGCCATATCGAGAATGCGGACCTTGGTATCGGCCATGGTCGAGCGTCCAGAACTAGAGTTTATGCTCTAATTGTGGAAATGGAGTAAAAACTCTAAAATGTCAAACGGCTTGCTTTGGGCGTGCTGGAGGATTGCTTCATGATTCTGATCACGGGCTCGGTTGTCATCGCGCACGCGGACCGCGCGGCGTTCCTTGCTGCCGCCACGCACCATGTGGCGCTGTCGCGGACGGAGGCGGGCTGCATCAGCCATGGCGTGCATGAGGATGTGATGGCGCCCGGCACTTTTGTGTTCGTAGAGCGCTGGCGCGATATGAACGCGGTGAAAGAGCATTTCGCCAAGGACTACAGCCGCGACACGGCGGCGATGCTGCGGAAGCTGGCGGTGACTTCGTCGGGTGTGGAGATCCACGATGTGGCGTCGACGCGGGTGGTTTAGGAGCTGATATCCTCCTCTCCCGAACCGGGGAGGACGGGCGTCTGGCGTGTCCATTCAAGGCAAAAAGAAAAAGGCCGCCCCGGGCAGTACCCGGAGCGGCCTTGTCCTAACGGCAGTGAGTAGGCCTAGTTTCCGATCTTGAACGAGACGCCGATGATGCGGGGTTCGTTGACGAAGGCGGTGTTGTTGTTGAAGTCGATGCCGCCCTTGATGTTGTCTTCGTCCGTGATGTTGCGGGCGAAGGCGGCGATTTCGAGCGAGCCATCGGTCTTGGCCCAACCGAGTTTCAGGCCGCCCTCGATCTGGTCGTCGGTCTGGAATTCAACCGACTCGTAGAGAAAGAGGTTGGTCTTGCCCTGATAGGCCCAGTCGGTGAAGGCGAAGAGTTCGCCATCCGAGCCCCACGGGATTGAATAGCGGGCCGTGAGGTTGGCGATTGTTTCCGGCGCGTTCGGGAACGGGTTGCCGTCGATCAGCGCCTGGCCGAGGCCATTGAGCGGATCGGTGACTGTGCACTGGGCGCAGACGCCGACGGCGAGGCCCGGATCGTCGATCTTGGTGTCGACATACGAGAAGCCACCAGTGAAGACGAGGTTGTCCATCGGCGCCCATTCGGCGTCGAATTCCAGACCCCATGCCTTGCCCTTGTCCGCGTTGATGAGCTGGACGAGGTTGCCCGCGCCGCCAACGGCGGTGAGCTGGATGTCAGAGACTTCATACGTGTAGGCAGCGCCGTTGAAGCGTAGAGTGTCGCCCAGCAAGGTCGATTTGAAGCCGGCCTCGTAAGAGATCACCGTTTCCGACTGCGCAGCTGAGGGCGGTGCGAAGAAGGCGACATTGCGGCCCTGGATTGAGGGACCGCGGAACCCGTCGGCGACGCGGCCATAGACCGAGATGTCCGGCGTCAGAGCGTACATCGCGCTGACGTCCCAGCTGACATGCTCGTCCGAGATCGAGATGTTGTTGGCGGGCGCGCCAGGGACCGAGAAGTCTTTGTTGTCATCCGTGTAGCGCAGGCCACCCGTGAGGCTGAGGGCGTCGTTGAAGGCGTAGGTCGCCTGACCGAACACCGCCCAGGACTTGTTGGAGTGTTGCACGGTCGTCGAGGGCGGGAAGCCGAACGGGCCGACCGTGGTGACGGTGAAATCGGCGTCGAAGAAGTAAGCGCCGGTCTGCCATGAGAGCGCGCCGCCTGTGTCGGAGGCGAGGCGGAATTCCTGCGTCGTCTGATCGAGATCGTCGATCGCGTCCAGCGTGTCCGAGTCAAACGGGATGAAGCCCGGGCCGACGCCGGCAACGCCGCCATCGATGTCGCCGCGACTGGAGCCATTGGTCGTCTCGTAGGCCGTGATGGAGGTCAGCACCATGTCGCCGAAGTCGTAGGCGATGTTCGCGGACGTGCCCCAGCCTGAGTAGGACTGCGGGTTACCGCCGCCCTGGTTGTAGGTGACCTTGTCGCGATCATAATTGCTGTTGAGGCCGTTCGTGCCCGGAGTGATCACATTGGCGCGGAAGACGGCGGCGGTGCCCTCGAGTTCGCGGCCGTGCACGTTGAGCAGCACGTCGAGCGCTTCGGTCGGCCTGAAGGCGACCTGCAGGCGGCCGGCGGTTTCATCATAGCCGCCGAGATTTTCTTCACCCGGGACCAGCGTGTTATCGATCCAGTCGTCGCGGTGCTGCCACAGACCCGAGGCGCGGACCTGAACGCCCGGCAGCAGCGTGCCGCCGACTGCAGCGTCGATCGTGGCCGTACCGTAGGTCCCGTAGGAGGCCGCCACGCGTGCTTCGGTCTCTTCGGTCGGACGGCGCGAGGTGAAGCGGACGATGCCAGCCGTGGTGTTGCGGCCGAACAGCGTGCCCTGCGGTCCGCGATAGACCTCGACGCGGTCAACGTCGAAAATCGGCGTTGATTTCAGCACGACATTTTCCATCACCACGTCATCCATGATGATCGAGACAGGTTGAGAGGCGGCGAGATCGAAGTCGGTGTTGCCAAGGCCGCGAATGTAGAAGCGTGGGGCGACGCGGCCGTTCGAGCTTTCAGCATAGAGCGCGGGCACGCGGGCGGCGAGCGAGACCACATCGTCGCCAGAGGCGAACAGCGAGGCGATTTCGTCAGCCGGCAGCGATGCTGCGGAGACCGGAACGTCCTGCAGGTTTTCTTCGCGCTGGTTGGCGGTGATGATGATGACGTCGAGCTTGCTGTCCGCCGGCGCCGTTTGTGCGATCGCCGGGGCGGCGAGCAGGGCGGTAGCGGAGGCGGCGGACATCAGCGCGACCAGCAGCTGACGACCAGTGTATTTGCGTTGGAACATGCGGAAGCGCTCCCAGGTGAAATCTGAGCGCAGATCATCCGAACCGGGTTCGCGAGTCTTGCGCGTACACGCGGGAATTGTGCGTATACGGCGCTTTGTGCGCTTTCGATGCAAAACTGTCACGCGACGCGCATGCGCCGCTCACCAATGTTTCGCGCGGCGCGCGAATAGACAACGGCGCCGACCGCGACGCGGGAAATCAGACGATGATATCTTAGGCGATGATGTCCGGCGTCATCTTCGACGACAGCCACATGATGCGGTCCTTCAGGCGCAGCTTCTCGCGCTTCAAACCCATGACGCCGATGTCGTTGCCGCCCGCGACGATCATTTCCTCGATCGAAGTGTCGAGGTCGCGGTGGCGCTGGCGCAGCTCTTCCAGCCGCTCGACCATCGCCTCCAGATTGGTGGGGTCGAAAACGATATCGCTCAACCCATCAGCCTCCGCCGCACACACCCGGAATCGACGCGAAATTGTACGCGCGATTCAAGGTGCTGGAATACGGGAGCGGTTTGCCGGACCTGACCGTCCGACCACCCTCCCGCCATTACGGGACATACCAAATCCGGATTGTTCCGGGAAGGTCGATCCGGCGGCCCTGATGCCTGCCGCAGAGGCGCCGGGCAGTCATTTGCGATGGCAACTGAAAAATTTTCGCAGGAGCGCAAATTTGCACCGTTCAAGTCGTGACGTGCGAATTTCTTCATGTTTCACTCTTCTTGCGGCTGGAAAGCGGGCCGCAACGGTTTCCTCGAAACTCCTGTCGAGGCCGTCGCGGACGCGACCCTTCCGCTTGCGGTCGGAGTTGGCCCCCGTTCTGACGTCACGTGGACGTCACGGGTTCGCCCAGACAAGGAGAGTCCTCTCGATGAGCCTGGAATCACGCATCAAGGAGTTGAGCGAGCGTCACAAGCGGCTGGAAGCGGCCATTGACGCAGAGCTGAAACATCCTGCTGGCGACGAAGTGCGAATCCACGAGCTCAAACGAAAGAAGCTTCGATTAAAGGACGAGATCGCCGAACTCCGGACGAACTAGCTGCCGTCTGCCCGAAGAGCGCCTCTTCGGGCAATTCCCCGTGTCATTCACAAAATGCGTCGCAGCTCTTGCGCGACGCTCAACTTGTCGTTGACCTCGGCCGCGACCACGCGAATGGTCGTAATGCCGGGGCGGCAGGTGAGCGACGGACGAAGGTGACCTGATGCGTGGCCTCTGGGAGAATGAGAAGACGCTGTCGCCAGCGTTGTTGCGCTCGGCCATGGGTATGGTCGGCGCCTTCCTGGCGCTGTGCGCGGGCGTGATGCTGGTGATCGCGGTCGCCAGCGTGGCTGCTGGCTATTACGCCGCCGCAGCAATGCAGTTGGCCGCAGGTATTGCGCTACCGCTTGGCATCTGGCTCGGGTTGCGGGTTCTCGCAGACATGCTGGTTGTTCTGCACCGCTCACAGGAGCGGCTGGAGTCGATCGTTCAACTGGCCGGCGGACAGCCAGCGCCAGCACCCGAACCGGTATTTGCAGCCAATAGCGCAAAGTCCGGTCGGGCGGGCGATGACGGCCCGGCCTATCCTGCGGAGGAGTAGCCGGCTGGAGCTTACTCCCCACCGCCTTCCTTGTTCTTGCCGAAGTTGGCGAACAGCTGTTCGGCGGTTATGTTGCTGCGCGGGCGTTCTTCACCGTCGGCCGTGACTTCGTCGGCCGCGGCCGGCGCCGGCGTCACGACCTTGCGCAGGGTCGGGCCGGAGAGGCGGGCTTCATGCTCGTCGCGGGCCTGCGATTTCTTGGAGGCTGCGCGCGAGACAATAGCGTCGAGTTCGATCTGCGAGCACAGGCCGAGTGTCACCGGATCGACCGGCTTGAGGTTCGGCGAATTCCAGTGTTGGCGTGAGCGCACCGAGTCGATGGTCGACTTGGTGGTGCCGATCAGCTTGGAAATCTGCGCATCAGTCACTTCCGGGTGGTGGCGCAGGAACCAGGCGATGGCGTCCGGGCGATCCTTGCGGCGCGACACGGGCGTGAAGCGCGCGCCCTTCTTCTTGGCTTCCGGCACGTTGGCGTGCTTCAGCGGCGGCATCTGGAGCGTATAGGTCTTGTCGGTTTCCCCCTTGCCGATTTCCTCGCGGGTGAGTTCGCCCGACGCGACGGGGTCGGCGCCACGCATGTTCTCGGCGACCTCGCCGTCCGCGATCCCCTTAACCTCGAGCGGGTGCAGTTCGCAGAATTCCGCGATCTGTTCAAATGTCAGCGTGGTGTTGTCGATCAGCCAGACGGCTGTCGCTTTCGGCATGAGGATTTTGGCCATGGGTCGCCTCGTAGTTCTGAAAAAGCAAAAACCCGGCGCTTAGGGCCGGGTTTCTCGGATTGTCGAGAATGGGAAGTAGTCCTGAGCGTCGCTGATATAATTCAGGTTTTCCAAGATGTGAACCTTCTTTCCGGGGGGGCCACCCCCCGGAATCAAGGCACTAGGCGACAACCTGCAGAATTATTTTGCCGGCGTGGTCCGCTGTCTCCATTTTTGAGTGGGCAGCGTCTGCTTCGGCGAGGGGGAACACCCCGCTGACCTGCGGCCGGAACTTGCCCTCAGCGACCCATGGCCAGACGTTTTTGACCACGCCGTCGGCCAGCATGGCCTTGTGGGCGTCGGTGCGGATCCGCAGCGTCGAGCCGGAGACAGAAATCCGCTTCAGCATGAGCCGGGTGAAATCACCCTCGATGCGCGAGCCTTGAAGGAAAGCGATGTAGCTCAGGCGACCGAGATCGTTGAGAATGGCGAGGTTCTTCTCGAAATACGGCTTGCCGACCATGTCGAGGATGACATCGACGCCGCCCGCGTCGCGCAGGATCGCCTCGAAGTCCTCGGTCTTGTAGTTGATGGCGCGCTTCGCCCCGAGGCTCTCGCATAGCTGGCATTTCTCGGCCGTGCCGGCAGTGGCGTAGACCGTTGCGCCCCAGGCCTTGGCGAGCTGGATAGCTGTGGTGCCGATGCCGCTGCCGCCGCCATGAACGAGGAAAGCCTCGCCGGGCTTGAGCTGGCTCATGTGAAAGACGTTGTTCCATACGGTGAGCACCGTTTCGGGAAGGCCCGCGGCCTCAACAAAGGTCAATGGCGCGGGGAGCGGCATGGTCGAGCCCTCATGCGCGATTGCGTATTCGGCGTAACCGCCGCCGGGCACGAGCGCGCAGACCTTGTCGCCAACCTTCCAGCGCGTGATGCCTGCACCGACGACTTCGATTTCACCGGCGACTTCAAGGCCCAGCGTTTCCGGGGCGCCCGGAGGCGGCGGATAGCGCCCGGCGCGCTGGATGAGGTCGGGACGGTTTACCCCCGCTGCGTGAACTTTGATCAGAACCTGCGACGGTCCGGGCGAGGGCTTCCCGATTTCGTGCAGGGTGAGCTTTTCGCCAACGACGGACTTTACCACAGTCATCATCAGTTTGGACATTTCAGGCATCCCGCGCTTTAATCATGAACGTAGAGGGCGGGCTGACTTGCGCGCGTGTGGGCCACGCGGTCAAGCAGGGGCGGGAGCGCAACGACAGGAGCCCGGGAGGCGCGGCCATGACGATCGATGAAGAACCGATAAGAGTAGTAAAACGAGGCCTGGACGACATGTCGATCCAGGAACTGAAAGACAGGATCGAGGCCCTCAAGGGCGACATCGCCGCTTGCGAAGCCATGATCGTGAAAAAGGAAGCAACGCGAAAGGCGGCCGAGGCTGCGTTCTTCAAATCCTGATGAGCTGACAAATTGCCTGACTGGAAGCTGACGACAAGCTGATGGAAATGTTGCAGAATAGGTTTTGTCCGCTAGCGGCAAGGGAATTGCGTAATACCTGGTATCTTCTTGGGCATCTGATTGGGTTTGCCTTCATCAAGGCTCGCGCAAGGTCTGAAGTAGAGACTGCGCTCTGGGACTGAGTAGTTTGAGGGACTAATGCGCGACGCAATGTTTTCCGCCGACCCCGTGCCTGACCACTGGAAACAGCGGGTCACCGAGTTCGCCGGGTCAGAGATGTTCGACCGGCTGTTCAAGGAAGGCATGTCGCTGGTCGAGGAAGCCGCGAGCTATCTCGATGGTCCCGGCCGTACGGATTCCCGCAAGCTCAACCGCGAACTCGCGCTCGTCTATGCCGCCGAAAGCATGGAAGTCACCACCCGCCTGATGCAGGCCGCCTCGTGGCTGGTCGTGCAGCGTGCTGTCCGCGAGAAGGACATGAAAGTCGAAGAAGCGGGTGATGAGAAATATCGCATCTCCAAACCCGGCGAACCGCATCCGGTCGATCGCACGGTGATGCCGGCGCACCTGATGACACTGGTTGATCGCTCGCGCGGTCTCTATGAGCGCGTCTGGCGCTTTGATGCGGCGCTTTATTCGGAATCGCCGCAGCCTGCCGAGAACCATGTGATGAAGCAGATCGATCGCCTGCGTCGCGCAGCCGAAGGCGGAGCTTTCGATCCGCTGGCGGTCTGGCGGCGGTAGCGCGGTCAGTCTCCAGCCTGTCCTGCATCAAACGGCAGGGCATCTTCAGGCGATAGCCAAGGTCTACTGCATCGTCCGTGATGGACAGCCCTGCTGCGCGCATGCTGGACTTTCGCAAGGGACGCAAACGGATGGCCGGGCATGCTTCGACATCGCAAGCGCGACATCGCCGTCGCAATCGGGGCGGCCGCACTGGCCGGCTTTGTTGATGCGACCGGCTTTCTGAGCCTGGGCGGTTTCTTCGTCTCGTTCATGAGCGGAAACTCGACGCGGCTTGCAGTGGGGATTGCGGGCATTCCGGGCGAAGCGCTGATCGCTGCGCGGCTGATCGGCTGTTTCGTGGTGGGCGTGATCTTCGGCAGCCTGGTCGGTGCGGCGGCGCACAAGATGCGCAGGCCTGTTGTCCTGTTGCTGGTCGCCATGCTGGTGGCGTTGGGCGCGGCGCTGGCGGGAACGGCCGAAGACATGGCCGTACTGTTCGTCGCTGCGGCGATGGGGGCGGCCAACACCACGTTCGAGCGGGACGGGGAAGTTTCGATCGGGCTTACTTACATGACCGGTACGCTGGTCAAGCTGGGGCAGCGGATTGCTGGCGCGGTCATGGGTGGGCCACGGCTCGCCTGGGCGCCTTACCTTCTGTTGTGGCTCGGACTGGTGTGCGGGGCGGTGGCGGGGGCCGGACTGTGGCCTGTGTTCGGCCTGTCGGGTCTCTGGATCGCCGTTGCCGGGGCCGCGCTGCTGGCGGGGGCGTCCTGGCTGATCATCCGGAGCGAGCGGCCCTGAGATGCGGCCCCCCCTTAAAGCAGAAGGCCCGCCGGTTAGGGCGGGCCTTCGCAAAGTGCTGAATTCGGATGCAGCTCAGGTCGTCGTTTTGACGAAACCCTTGAACTTGTCCTTGAAGCGCGACAGGCGGCCGCCGCGATCCAGCGACACGCCTGCGCCGCCGGTCCAGGCCGGGTGCGTCTTTGGGTCGATGTCGAGCGTGATGACATGGCCGTCCTTGCCGGCGGTCGAGCGCGTTTTGTAACGGGTCCCGTCGGTCATCACCACTTCAACGAAGTGGTAGTCGGGATGGCCTTCTTTCTTCATGGCGAAGTCTCTGGCGTCTGTAGCTTGGCCCACACGTTAGCGTGGACACCTTGCTGAATTCGGGAGCCGGGCTCATACCCGAACGGCCACCCGCTGGCAAGCATGTGCGCTGAAGGCAATGAAATCAGGTGTCTGGGATCATTATGAGCGACGGAACAAGCGCATCTCCCCCGCCAGCCGGCGCCGGCTTCGACCGGACGGCTGGAGCGCAGCGCTGGGGTGAGAATACGCCCGATCGGGCCAAATCCCGTTCGCTGCGACCACTGTTCCGGTTGGCGCCCTATGTGGCCAGGCAGCGGGCGACGACGATTATGGCCGTGATCTTCCTGTTCCTGGCGGCAATTCTGAACCTTGCCATCACCTTTCCGGTGCAATGGCTGGGGAACAACGCCTTCCAGAGCTTCGATCCGGCGATGATCAATGCAGGCTTTGGCGCGATGATCGGGATCGCGCTGGCGCTGGGCGTCGCTTCGGCGGTGCGGTTCTACTATTTCTCGCGCTTTGGCGAACGGCTGGCGGCGGACCTTCGCGGCGATGTCTATGCGCGGCTGATGTCGCTGTCTCCGGCGTACTTCTCGAAGCTGAAAACGGGCGAGGCGGTCTCGCGGCTCACCGCCGACGTGACGCTGATCGAGACTTTCTTCGGCTCGACCTTCTCGATGGCGGTGCGCTCCCTGGTGACGTCCGCCGGTGCGCTGATCCTCATGTTCATCACGTCGTGGAAGCTGACCGGCATCCTGTTCATCCTGGCGCCGTTGCTGATCCTGCCGATCCTCTCCATGGGGCGGCGCGTGCGGAAATTGTCGGTCAATGCGCAGGACCGGATCGCCGAGGCGGCGGCCGAAGCGACGGAGACAATCGACGCGATTGATCTGGTTCAGGCCTATGGCATGGAGAAAGAGCGCGAGCAGCATTTCCGCGGCGCCATCGAGCTGGCGTTCGAGGCGGCGCTGGCGCGGATTGGCGCGCGGGCCTGGCTGACAGGCATCATCATTGCGCTGATGTTTGCAGGCGTCACCGGCGTGATCTGGATCGGCGCGCTCGAGGTGCAGTCGGGCGCGATGACGGTGGGCGCGTTCATGCAGTTCGTGCTGCTGGCGGTGTTCGGCGTCGGTGGCTTTGCGACCGTGGCTGAAGTCATGGGCGACGCCATGCGGGCGTCGGGTGCAGCGGTGCGAGCGGTAGAAATTCTGGACCAGCGGCCAGATATCGCAGCCCCGCCAAGCCCGAAGCCGATGCCGGCAAAGATTGCAGGCCTTGTGAAGCTGGAGAACGTCTCGTTCGCCTATCCCGCGGCGCAGGGACCGTCGCTGCGAGATGTGAGTTTCGAGGCGAAGCCGGGCGAACTGGTGGCGCTGGTTGGACCTTCGGGCGCTGGCAAGTCGACCGTGTTCCGGATGCTGCTGCGCTTCTTCGATCCTCAGACAGGCGAAGTCACGCTAGATGGCATGGATGCGCGCGAGACCGATCCGGCCGAATGGCGCGCGCGCTTTGCCTATGTGCCGCAGGATGCGCCGATCTTCTCGGGCGATGCCGCGGGCAATGTCCGTTTTGGACGCACGGACGCGAACGAGGCAGAGGTGCGCGAGGCACTGCAGAAGGCGGAGGCGTTCACCTTCCTCGAGCCGCGCGGCGGACTTGCCGCAGAAGTCGGCGCCAAAGGCCGGCAGCTTTCAGGCGGGGAACGCCAGCGGATCGCGATTGCGCGTGCGCTGGTGCGGGGCGCGCCGGTGATGCTACTGGATGAGGCGACCTCGGCGCTGGACGCGGCCAACGAGCGGCTGGTGCAGAAGGCGCTGGATCAGGCATCGCAAGGCCGGACGACGCTGGTGATCGCCCACAGGCTTGCGACCGTGCGCAAGGCCAACAGGATTGTCGTGCTGGATCAAGGCGCGGTGGTGGAACAGGGCGATCACGAGAGCCTCGTTCGCGCCGGTGGGCTCTACGCCAAACTGGCCGAGATGCAGTTCACCAGTGCCTGAAAATATGGGCGCGTGACGCCTGATTTTTTCCTGCGGCGCAAACGTAGGGTTTGAGCAGCAACTTGCGTCCTTCGGTTTTCGAAGGAGGAATTCCATGCAGTCCATGATGTTCATGTGCTCGGACGGCGAGCCGGATGTGACGCCCGAGCCGCCGGGCGAGATCCATGTCTGGGTCGATGCGCTGGAGAAGAACGCCAAGCGCATCACGGGTGATCGGCTCCGGCCGGCGGCAGACGCCAAGACTGTGCGTGTGCGCGGCGGGGGCAGACAGGTGACAGACGGCCCGTTTGCGCAGAGCAAAGAAGTCATCCTTGGCTTCGATATTCTCGAATGCGCGAGCCTGGATGAAGCGGTCGATATCGCCGCCAGACATCCAATGGCGCGGGCCGGGCGCATTGAAGTGCGCCCGCTCTGGCCGATCGATGGCTAGTCGGGAAGGCATGAGGGCCTCCACATTCTATAACAAATGAGGAGGTAATTTATGTCTGATGTCGTCAATCTTGGCCCGCTCAATGGCCACAGCGTGGGCCGCATCCTGAAGGAGGCGGTGCGGCGCGCGGCGGCCGTTATCCGCGCCGAGCGTACGATGTTCGAAGCGCATACCAAGATGAGCTATGGCGGCACCATGGACGACGTATTCACGTCCGCCGACAAGGCGGCGCAGGAAGTCTATCTGCGCACCTTCAAGGAGTGCTTTCCGGGATGCGGCGTGCTGGGCGAGGAGGATTCGCTCTCGCTTCCTGCGACCGCGCCGCTGAGCGCTTATTTCACGGTAGACCCGATCGACGGCACCCGCGCTTTCATTCGTCGGCAGAGCCATGGCATTTCGACCATGGTGGCGCTGGTCGACTTCGATGAGCAGGGACGGAGCGAAGTGATCTCGGCCTATATCGGCGATATCTCTTCGGACGAGGTCTATGGCTACCGGCCAGGGTCCAATCGCGTGCACCGCATCACGCGGTTGGATACGTTTGAGACGCTTGATCCGGGACCGATGTCGCCGAAGGGCGTGGACGATACGTTCGGCCTGCTGCGCGATCCGGCGCATCTGTATTGCGAGGCAACGCAGAAACTGGTCGAGCGATTTCGCGGATACGAGGTGATGGGTTCGTCGATCGGCACGTGGGCGGCGCGGCTATGGAAGGGCGAGGTGGGGGCATTGCTCTATGCGCCGAGCTTCGAGACGCCGTGGGATTCAACACCGGTGATCGGCATCGGGCGCAAGCTGGGGTTTGTATGGTTGCAGCCTGAGGCTGGCGGCTGGGTGCAGTATGAACCGGAGTTGCCGCTGAAGCCGGTGCGGCGCGATCATGATGCGTTGGTGGTGCATCAGAGCCTGGTCGAGAACGGTCGGCTGAAGATGTGATCGCGCTGGCGGTGCGCGCCAGCGGGTGTAGAAGTGGCATACCGTAACGGAGAGTTTCATGTTCGATGCCGGCAAACTGCTCAATCAGATGTTTGGAGCTGGAGGCGGAGGCAATCCGCTGGGCCAGATCGGCGGGATGCTGGGAGGACTGCTCAATGACAGCGTCTCCGGAATGAAGGATGGCGCGGCGGCGATCGAGCAGAAGACCGGCATTGGCGCGAAAGCAGATTCGGCCCTGAAAAGCGCGACGGGCAAGTCGGGCGGCGATTTGTTCGAGCAGGCGAAGACGTTTGCGACCGAGAACAAGATGATGGCCGGCGGCGCTCTTGGCGGGTTGGGCCTGTTGCTGCTCGGCACGCGCGGCGGACGTGGGCTCGTCGGCAACGCGGCGACGCTTGGTGGGCTCGCAATGGTCGGCGGGCTTGCCTATAAGGCGTGGCAGAACCATCAGGCGGGCAGTGCTCCGGTGGCGGCGCCTGCGCAGATCGAGGCGGCGCCCGATGCCAGCCCGTTCGGCGTCTCCGGAAATTTCGAGCAGGACAACGCTACCGCCATGCTGGTGCTGCGCGCGATGATTGCGGCGGCGGCGTGCGATGGCGTCGTCGACAATGCGGAGCGCTCGCGCATCATCGGCGCGCTTGAAGGCGCGGGACTCGACGTTCATGCCGCGAAGTTTCTCGATGGTGAGTTCGCGAAGCCCGCGACGATTGCCGAACTCGTGGCGGCGGCGAATACGCCGGCTCTGGCCGCGCAGGCCTATACGGCGGCGCGTATCGCAATCGAGCCCGACAGCATGAAGGAAAAAGCTTTCCTCATGAATCTCGCGGTGGCGCTTGGCCTAGATGAGGGTCTGGTCGCCCAGATTGATGCGGGCGCGGCAGCCGCAAAGAGCTAGCGCTCTCAAGCGTTACGGCTTCTTGACCAGCGTTGTTCTGGTGCCCGTCGCGGGCTTCTTCAGCTTGCCTTCGATCAGTTCGACGAGCTTCGGGGTGAGGCTGGTGTTGGACGCGACGAACGAGCCCTTCGTGGCGTCCGTCTTGTCCAGCCCGGTGACCATGCCGCCGGCTTCCTGCATCAGCACGAAGCCTGCTGCGATATCCCACAGCGAGAGGCCGCGTTCCCAGAAGCCATCGAAGCGTCCGGCGGCGACCCAGGCAAGGTCAAGAGCGGCAGAACCGAAACGACGCACGGCGGCGATTTCAGCCCGGACGCGCGTGAGCTCGTCGAGGAATTTCTCGGCCCCGTTGACGCCGAGCTGCGGAATGCCGGTGGTGACGACCGCATCGCTCAGCTTGCGGCGTGCGCCAACGCGCAGGCGGCGATTGTCGAGCCAGGCGCCGCCGCCTTCTTCGGCCCAGAACAGCTCGTTGCGGATCGGATCGAAAATCACACCCGCGCGCAGTTTCCCGTCGCGCTCTAGCGCGATGGAGATCGAGAAGTGCGGAATGCCGTGGAGGAAGTTCAGCGTGCCATCGAGCGGATCAACGATGAAACGGTGAGTCTTGTCCGTGCCCTTTACTTCGCCGCCTTCTTCGAGAAGGTAGCCGTATCCGGGGCGCGCTTTTTCTAGCGCTTTGCGGATGATCTCTTCGGCCTTCTGGTCGGCAACGGAAACGAAATCTGCCGGGCCCTTGCGGGAGACCTGCAGATTCTCGACTTCGCCGAAATCACGGATGAGGCGACGGCCGGCGGCGCGCGCCGCATCCATCATGATGGAGACGGTGGGGGAGGGACGGGACATGTCAAACAGCCTAGGTTAGGCGGCTTCCTCTAACGGGATGAGCCCAAAGTGCAAGCTTTGTTCGCCTCCAGGGTGAAGCAGGAGTCCGGGGTCGCGATCAGGTCGCCAGTTCGTCGAAAATGGCGTTGAAGGCGGCGACCGCGGCGGCAGGGCCGCCCTCCGCGCGCCAGATGCCTGCAGATACGGCAAGAAAATCCGCGCCGGCTTCGACCAGTGGTTTCGCGTTGTTTACCGTAATGCCGCCAATGGCGACGCAAGGCAGTTCGATCATCTGTTGCCACCAGGTCAGCAACTCGGGCTCGGCCTTGGCGGACGCATCCTTCGTGTCGGTGGGATGGAAAGCGCCGAAAGCGACATAGTCCGCGCCGGCATCGCCCGCCTCGAGCGCGAGGTGGCGACTGTCATGGCAGGTGACGCCGATGATGGCGTCGGGCCCGACCAGCTTGCGGGCTTGCGCATAAGGCATGTCGGTCTGGCCGATGTGAACGCCATCGGCGCCGAGTTCGACGGCGAGGTCGGGCCGGTCGTTGATGAGGACGGCGACGCCGCGTTCCTGTGCGCGCGCAATGATGTGTCGGCCAAGTTCGAGGATGTGGTGATCCGGCGCGGGAGCGCCATCGCGCGACTTGAGGCGTATTTGCAGGCTGGCGACATCGCCGCCATCGAGCGCTTCATCGAGTGTGCGGGAGAAGGCGCCAATGTCCGCGATCTCGGGCGGGGTAATGAGGTAAAGGCGGCAGCGGCGCAGCATGCGCGTGGATTACGCCCGGCCGCGAGGAGGTGCAAGGCTGCGAGCGTTGGAAGGCCAGCGAGCCCGCCCTCGTCCTTCGAGACGATCGCTTCGCGATCCCTCACCATGAGAGCTCCTCTGCCGGCACGCGCGATGTGAGGCCTCATCCTTGGGCGGATTGACGCGAAGCGACAATCGTCTCGAAGGACGGGGCCGGGCTCGCCGCCGGGAGATCAGGGCAGACAACCACCGGTCTTCACCACGCGCTTCGTTGAAGCGGGACACTTCGCCAGCTTGTCTGTGGCGCGCGCCGGGCGCGTGACGAGCGCGCCGCCGCAGTTGGGGCATTTGCCGTTGAGCGTGTGCTCGGCGCACATCGCGCAGAAGGTGCATTCGAAGGAGCAAATGCGGGCTTCCTCGCCCGATGGGTCGAGGTCCTTGTCGCAGCATTCGCAGGAGGGGCGCATTTCGAGCATGCTTGGAGGCTAGCTACGCACAGGCTTGTCCACAATGCGCCCACAGGACAAAGACACCGCGATTCCAGACATCAACGGCAAAAACGACGCGATCCACCGGACGGCGCCGCTCGTGTTCTCAACAGGCTGTGGAGATTTACTCGGCGGCGGCCTTGGCCAGTGTCGCGATCTTCGGAGCGAGTTTGCCGGCGGTGTAGTCCTTCGCCATGACGGCGAGCGAGATCGGCTTGATCTTGCCGGCCATACCTTCGCAGCCGAACTCCTGATAGCGCTGGATACAGACCCTGCGCATCGCTTCCTTGGCAGGCTTCAGATAGCTGCGCGGGTCGAACTCGCCGGGCTTCTCGGTGAGGATTTTACGGATCGCAGCGGTGATCGCCATGCGGTTGTCGGTGTCGATGTTGATCTTGCGCACGCCGTGCTTGATGCCGCGCTGGATCTCTTCAACCGGCACGCCCCAGGTTTGGGGCATCTTGCCGCCATACTTGTTGATCTCGTCCTGCAGATCCTGCGGCACGGACGACGAGCCATGCATGACAAGGTGCGTGTTCGGCAGGCGGCGGTGAATTTCTTCGATGACGTTCATGGCGAGGACTTCGCCGTCCGGCTTGCGGGTGAACTTGTAGGCGCCGTGGCTGGTGCCCATCGCGATGGCGAGCGCATCGACCTGCGTTTCGCGCACGAAGTCGACGGCCTGATCCGGGTCGGTGAGGAGTTGCGAATGGTCGAGCACGCCTTCGGCGCCGTGGCCGTCTTCGGCTTCGCCCATGCCGGTCTCAAGCGAGCCGAGCACGCCAAGTTCGCCCTCGACCGAAACACCGCACGCATGCGCCATCTCGGTGACGCGACGGGTGACTTCGACATTGTAATCGTAGTCTGCGGGTGTCTTCGCATCTTCCTTGAGCGAGCCGTCCATCATTACTGACGTAAAGCCGAACTGGATGGCGGTGGCGCAGGTGGCGGGGCCATTGCCGTGGTCCTGATGCATGCAGATCGGGATGTGCGGATACATCTCCGAGCACGCATCGATGATGTGCTTCAGCACGATGTCGTTGGCGTAGGCCCGCGCACCGCGAGAAGCCTGCATGATGACGGGGGCATTAACTTGGTCAGCCGCCTCCATGATGGCGAGCGCCTGTTCCATATTGTTGATGTTGAACGCCGGCAGGCCGTAGCTGTGCTCGGCAGCGTGATCGAGCAATTGCCGAAGCGTGATACGCGCCATTTAAAATCCCCTGAGAACTGTATTCCGCGTTGTGGCGGCACAGCCGATTTCGGTCAACCATGGGATATCAAGGTGCGTGCCAGATGGCCGGATTTGCAGGTTTTTCCTTTGAACTCGATGCGGTTCAGCGCTGAAAGAGGCAGTTTCAGGCGGACGTTGGGGGTTCATCCGCCTGAGCCGTCAGCCCACCATGCTAGGAGGGCGTCACCTCGGTCGCCCAGCGCTGATGGTTCTTCATCCGGTATTGCACCTTCACCTTCTCCCCGGATTTCACGGAAGAGGACTTCACGCTCGTGTCAAACCTGAAGGCCTTGCCCGATGTCAGCGTGAAGCCGGTGTCCGAGACAATCTTGATCGTACCCTCAAGGTTCATGGCTTTCGCCGGCGCGGTCACGTGGATGGCTGCCGACGTGGGCGCGGGGGTCGTGACAGGGGCTGCCGGCGCCTTCGTGGTGGCGGGCGGCGCCGCGAAAGCGGACGCAGATGTCCCAATGGCGAGCGCAAGCGCCGCCGCAGTAACTGTGAGTTTCATGTCTTTTCGTCCCTGGTGTTCGCCCTGCGATTTTTGTGGGGGGCGTACAGATCGAACAGTCCTGGCTCGTCGGGTCGCGGTGGTGTCGAAGACCATCGCCGGCGGGTCACTGTTCAAGGTTGATGCTGTGCCTGTGTGCGATGAATGTCATCACAACTTGAAATGAGCGGACGCCAACGATCCGCTGCAATGCGATCCGCAATTCGGCCTTGAAACGAGGACATTGCGACACCTTGCGACAGATAAAGCCGGAGTGTCGCAGCCATCTCTCTTACATCGTCTCAACTCATCACGCGCGAGCGAGATGAGACGAATTGCGAGCGCTAGATTTTCAGCGCTTCCACACCCGGAAGCACTTTGCCTTCCATCCATTCGAGAAAGGCGCCACCTGCGGTGGAGATGAAGGTGAAGTCGCCTGCAACGCCGGCTGCGTTGAGGGCCGAGACCGTGTCGCCGCCGCCTGCAACCGCCGTGAGCTTGCCATCGCGGCAGAGCTGCGCGGCGTGCCAGGCGGCTTCCATTGTGCCGCGCTGGAAGGGCGGGATCTCGAAGACGCCAAGCGGACCATTCCAGATCAGCGTCTTTGAGTTGTTCATGGCGCGCTTGAGACGCGCGACAGTTTCGGGGCCTGCGTCGAGGATGCGTTCGTGATCGTCGACATTGCCGAGATTCCGAACCCGCGTTGGCACGCCCGACGCCATCTGTTCGGCTACCACGATGTCGAGCGGCAGGAAGAGTTTACAGTTGTTCTGGCCGGCTAGGCGGATGATGTCGCGCGCGGTCTCGGCGAGATCCTTCTCGCAGTAGGACGCGCCGACATCGTGGCCTTGCGCATAAAGGAAAGTGTTGGCCATACCGCCGCCAATGGCGAGCTTGTCCAGCTTGGTGACGAGATTTTTCAGGAGATCGAGCTTGGAAGAGACCTTCGATCCGCCGACAATGCCCATCACCGGGCGCTCGGGCTTGCCGAGCGCAAGTTCGAGCGCTTCAAGCTCCTTGCGCATGTTCTCGCCAGCATAGGCGGGCAGGAGGTGGGCGACGCCTTCAGTGGAAGCGTGGGCGCGGTGGGCGGCGGAAAACGCGTCGTTGACGTAGATGTCGGCAATCTTCGCGAGTTCGGCAGCGAACGCCGGATCGTTCTTCTCTTCGCCGGCGTGATAGCGGACGTTTTCGAGCAGCGCGACGTCGCCGGGCTTCATGGCGGCGATGGTCGCCCTGGCGGGCTCGCCGATGCAGTCATCGGCCCATGCGACCGGCTTGCTGAGGAGGGCTGCGAGATCGTCGAGCACGGGTTTGAGGCTCATGTCGGGCACGCGTTTGCCCTTCGGACGATCGAAGTGGGCGAGCAGGACGGTCTTGGCGCCGGCCTTCGATAGCAGCGCGATAGTGGGTAGCGCCGCGCGCAGGCGCGTGTTGTCGGTGACCTTGCCGCCTTCCATGGGCACGTTGAAGTCGACGCGCACGAGAACGGTCTTGCCCTTGAAGTCTGCGCCCTGAAGCGTGCGGAAGGTCATGCGTCCTGGTTCCTGAAATAGTCTGTGCGCGCGACCGCGCCTAGCTGATCGGATCGCCCCACGGAAGATCCTGTTCCTTGACGTTCTTGAGTAGCTCGAAGCCGATGCGACGCGGCTTTTCGCTAGTGTTGATCTTGTGCACGGCGACGAGGAGCATCGAGACCTGGCTGTAGTGCTGGATCAGCTCCCATTTCCGTCCGTCCGTGAATTCGCCCATGAAGAGGATCATGTCGGGGCCCCAGCTTGCGACGTTTGAGAGGTGCAGAGGTTCCGAGCCCGGTCCTTCGACGAAGCGCCCGCCGACTTCATGGTCGGGGCCGAGGTTCTTCTCGAACTCCATGACCTGATGAACGAGACGCTGATGCATCCACGCGGCGGGGTCGTAGGGCTTCTGCCCTTTGGTGGTCGCGGGCACGTCGGCGCCGTCAACGACCTCGCCCTTCACATGGTAAGGTGGCGATGCAGAAGCTTGAACGGCGAGCTCGGGGGGCGCCGTCGCGTCGTCCGTCGGTTTCTTAGCGTCCGCCACTAAATCAGCTTCGCCCAGGCAACAGCCGTGTCGCTCATGCGCGTGGAGAAGCCCCACTCATTGTCGTACCAGCTCATGATCGAGACAAACGTGCCGTCCATGACCTTGGTCTGGTCGGTGTGGAAGATCGAGGAGAGCGGGTTGTGGTTGAAGTCGGACGAGACGAGCTTCTCGTCAGTGTAGCCGAGGATGCCTTTCAGCGGGCCGTTGGCGGCAGCGCGGATGAGATCGTTGACCTCTTTCACATTGGTCGCGCGCTTGGCGATGAATTTGAGGTCCACCAGCGAGACGTTCGGCGTC
The DNA here is from genome assembly GCA_038326205.1 of Caulobacterales bacterium. Classification (GTDB taxonomy): domain Bacteria; phylum Pseudomonadota; class Alphaproteobacteria; order Caulobacterales; family Hyphomonadaceae; genus UBA7672. The sequence goes on from JBBQJV010000001.1 coordinate 165,094, forward strand.
GGCACGCGGACCGAGACGCCATCCAGCTTGCCGTTGAGGTCCGGCAGGACGAGGCCGACTGCTTTTGCAGCACCGGTCGAGGTCGGAATCATCGAGAGGGCTGCCGCGCGGCCGCGATAGAGATCCTTGTGCATCGTATCGAGCGTCGGCTGGTCGCCGGTGTAGGAATGGATCGTCGTCATCATGCCCTTCTCGATGCCGATGGCGTCATGGAGGACGCTGACCACCGGCACGAGGCAGTTGGTGGTGCATGAGGCGTTGGAGACGATCATGTGCTCCTTGGTGAGCTTCTGATGGTTCACGCCGTAGACGACGGTGAGGTCGGAATTTTCACCGGGGGCCGAGATCAGCACGCGCTTCGCGCCGGCCTTGAGGTGATCGGCGGCTTTGTCTTTCGCCGTGAAGATGCCAGTGCACTCGAACGCGATGTCGACGTTCATGGCGGCGTGCGGCAGTTCGGCGGGGTTCCGGATCGCGGTAACCTTGAATTTCTGGTTGCCGACCGAGACGGTGTCGCCGTCGACCGTGACCTCCATGTTCAGGGGGCCGTGGACGCTGTCGTACTTCAGCAGGTGGACGTTAGTTTCCACCGGACCGAGATCGTTCACGGCGACGACTTCGATGTCGGTGCGCTTGTGTTCCAGGATGGAACGAAGAACCAGTCTACCGATCCGGCCGAAACCGTTGATCGCGACACGAACAGCCATCTCGAAAACCTCAAAAATCCAATACGAGCCCGGATGCAGGAAAGGCGCCTGACGGGCCACGGTCTGATGCGGGGCTAATACCGGATTTTGAGCGCGATGCGAGTGGCTTGCGCGGTGAAAATCGCGCAATTCAATGCAGTACTTCGTGAGCTAGGCGATAAGCGCTGTTACAGCGGGAGTTAGAGCCGCTCTTTTGCGGCCTTCACCACAGCTTCAGCCGTGATGCCGAAGTGCTTGTAAAGCGCCTTGTAAGGGGCCGAGGCGCCAAAGCCGGTCATGCCGACAAAGCCTCCTTCCGGACCGATCCAACGGTCCCAGCCGTCGCGGATGCCAGCTTCGACGGCCACTTTCGGCAGTTTTCCGCCCAGTGTTTCCGAGCGGTACTTTTCCGGCTGAGCAGCAAAGAGCGAGAAGCAGGGCATGGAGACGACGCGCGCGCCGATCCCTTCGGCTTCCAGCGTTTGCTGCGCCTCAAGCGCGATCTCGATTTCCGAGCCGGTCGCCAGCAACACGACCTTCTCGGGCTTGGTCGCCGGGGAGAGGACGTAGCCGCCTTTCGCCACCAGGTTCTCCTCGGTGTGCGTCTTGCGCGCGGCGACGAGGTTCTGGCGGGTGAGAGCGATCAACGAAGGCCCCGTCGTGGTCTTGAGCGCAACTTCCCATGCCTCGGCAGATTCAACGCCATCGGCGGGGCGGAAGACCATGAGGTTCGGGATGTTGCGCAGCGAGGCGACATGCTCGACCGGCTGGTGCGTCGGGCCATCTTCGCCGACGCCGATCGAGTCGTGCGTCATCACGTGGATCACGCGCTGGTTCATCAGGGCGCCGAGGCGGATAGCGGGGCGCGAGTAATCCGAGAACACGAGGAAGGTGCCGCTGTAAGGAATGATCCCGCCATGCAGCGCCATGCCGTTCATCGCTGCGGCCATGGCATGCTCGCGAATGCCCCAGTGAACATAACGGCCACCATAGTTTTCCGCCGCGAGCGGTGTCTTGGCGGCGGCGGTACGCGTGTTGTTGGAGCCCGTGAGGTCGGCCGAGCCGCCGATCATTTCGGGAACCAGCTCGGTGAGCATTTCGAGCGCCGCTCCAGACCATTTGCGCGTGGCGTCAGCCTTCTGGCCCTCAACGACCTTTTTCTTGTGCTCGTTGATCTTCGACGAGAGGCCGTCCGGCAATTTGCCTTCAAGGGCCGCCTCGAACCTCGCGCGTTTGTCAGAGGCGGCGAGGCGCTTTGTCCAGGCTTCGCGATGGCGTGCGCCCTGCGTGCCGATCTTGCGCCACGCCTGCAGGATTTCGTCCGGCACCACGAAGGGCGCGTGCGGCCAGCCTATTGCTGCACGGATGCCGGCAATTTCTTCTGCGCCATAGGGACCACCATGGGCGGGACCCGTGCCTGCGATCTTCGGTGCGCCAAAGCCGATGATGGTCTTGCACGCGATCAGCGAAGGGCGATCGGCCGTCTGCGCCGCAATTAACGCGCCGCGAACCGCATCCATGTTGTGGCCGTCAACGCGCGTCACCTCCCAGCCCGACGCCTTGAAGCGCTTCAGCTGGTCAGTGTCGTCCGACATGCCGGTCGAGCCATCTATGGTGACGGCGTTGTCGTCGAACAGCACGATCAGGTTCTTGAGGCGAAGATGGCCGGCCAGCGTCAGAGCTTCCTGGCTGATGCCTTCCATCAGGCAACCATCGCCTGCGATTGCATAGGTCTTGTGGTTGACGAGATCATCGCCGAAGCGAGCGTTGAGATGGCGCTCCGCCATCGCCATGCCGACGGCGTTGGCGAGACCTTGGCCCAGCGGACCCGTCGTTGTCTCGACGCCGCGCGTATGGCCAAACTCCGGGTGACCCGGCGTCTTCGAGCCGAGCTGGCGGAAATTCTTGATCTCCTCGATCGTCACGTCCGGCGAGCCGGTGAGGAAGAGAAGCGAGTAGAGCAACATCGAGCCGTGGCCGGCTGACAGGATCAGGCGGTCGCGGTCCGGCCATTCCGGCTGGGTGGCGTCGAATTTCAGAAATTCCTGCACCAGCAAGGTCGCAACATCGGCAAATCCCAGCGGCAGGCCGCAATGCCCGCTCTGCGCTTTTTCGACTGCATCCATGCTCAGAGCCCGGATCGCGTTGGCGAGCGGAAGTTGGGCCATCTCAGGTTCTCCGGCGGTCCCTAGGGGCGGGCTGTGGGCTGGTTAACGGCTTTGCGTCGCTGTTCAAAGGAGATTTCAAGCCGCACCCCGCCATTGCGCGCTTTGTTCACAGGCATCAAATAGGAGCCGCTGGAAGGATGCGGGGATGGCCGAAGCGCCGGAAAATGCGGAGGACGCGCCAGATGAGGTGGCTGGGGCGCTGAAGCGTCTCGAGACCGCTATTGATCGTCTCGAAGGCCGTCTCGACGGGCTTTTCGAGCGTCTCGACGGCCATCGCGGGCATGCCAAGGAGGCCGAAGCGTTACGCAGGGATCGCGCTCGCCTCGCTGGCGACCTTGACGTTGCGAAAGCGAGAGAGAAGCAACTTCAGCGTCTTGCCGACGAGGCGTCCGAGGCGCTGGGAGCGGCCATTTCCGAGGTTCGCGAAGCGCTCGGCAAGGTCTAGAATTGAGTCTATGATCGCGTTGAAAGGCGGACTGTCTCGTGGCCAAGGCTGATCTCTCCATCGCCGGAAAGCGCTATTCGCTGAGCTGCGCCCCCGGGCAGGAAGCGCGGCTCGAAGAGCTGGGCGCCCGCTTTGACCAGCGCGTGAAAGAACTCAGCGAGGCGCTGGGCGACATCGGGCCTGAACGCTTGTTTCTCGCTGCCGGTATTTCGCTGCTCGACGAACTGGACGCGCAGGCCGTCGACACCGGCGCTGCCGCGCTCGACGATCGCATCCGCACTTTGGAGAACCGCGCCGCCACGCTGCTGACCGACGCCGCCGCCCGCATCGAGATGCTGTCGCGCCGGGTAGATGAAGCCAGCTAGCGCGTCGGGCGAATTGGCTGAATCGACCAATCTGCTTCGGGAATGCCGAACCCTCATCATCGAGCAAGGGCTACGCTGCACACTAATCGCCCGATGCTCTAGCGCACCACCAGCCAGACAAACCCCACCGCTAGCACAACGCCAATCGCAAACCGCCACAGCGGCACAGGCGCGATGCCGCTCACTGGCCCTTCGGCATTCGCGGCGTAGCGCTTGCCGGTTAACATCGGGCCGATGAGGTTGATGCGTTTCACAACAAGATAGAAAACGATCGCCGCGATGTGCAGACCGATCAGTGCCAGCACGACCCTGAAAAAATCCTCGTGCAGATCGCCAGCATCCTTCGAGAACTCATAGCTAACATATCGCGACAGCGGACCTGACTCGAGCCCGTCCGTGTCCGAGGCGAACAGGCCAAGACCGACCTGCGCTATCAGCGCCAGCAATATCGCAACAACGCTGAGCGCGCCTAGCGGGTTGTGTCCGAAGGCTGCGCGATAATTCGGCTTCAACAGTTTCGGCAGATAGCCGAACACCGCGCCCGGCCCTTTGACGAACTGGGAAAAACGCGCTGTCTCTGGCCCCGCAAAGCCCCAATAGATCCGGAACACCAGCAGGCCGAGCAGCGTCAGGCCGGACAGGTAGTGCCAGTCCATCCTGTCGTTCTCGACCGTCCACCAAGAAAACGCGACACAGAACACAAACAGCCAGTGAACCAGCCGCGTTGGCGCATCCCACACCTTCTGCATGGATGGAGGAGCAGCGTGCGCCTGCGGCTGGTCTGAAGGCATGTCTATTTCTTGTGCTCTTCGCGGCCTACTTCTTGTGCTCTTCGCGGAAAGTGTCGTGGCAGTTCTTGCAGGCGGCGCCCGTTGCCGGGAATTGTGCCTTGAGACCATCGGCGTCAGTCACAGCCGCCAGCAGGGCTGTCTCGCCCTGCAGTCTGATCACGGCGCCATCGAATGTCGCACGGTCCGTCCAGATGTTGGGCTTCGCGCCCGGTTTGCCCGGCTCGGCGGCGGTGCCCGACGGGAACCACGTGCCCATCTCGTCGGCATAACCTTTGACCTTCGCAGCAGCAGCGCTGACAGCGGCCATGTCCGGCGTCGCAGACTTGAAGTTGTCGAGCACGACCTTGAAATTCTTGCCGAGGTCTTCGTACCGTTCATGGCGCGCCTTCATGTAGGCGGGAATGTCGGCGGGCATCTCGCCCACCGTGCTGGCCGGTGTAACGACTGTTTCAGGCGCAGGCGCGGGCGTCACCTCGGCGGTCGGTGTTGGTTCCGCAGGCGCTGGCTCGCCGCCACATGCTGCCAGACCCAGAGCCAGGATGGCGGCCGATGCGAACAATGCGATCTTCATGTTCCAGATTTCCCTCATGCTGCGGCGAATAGCCCGCATCGGACGCTAAGGAGAGGCGTGGAGGGCGTCAACTCACAGACACCACAGCCGCAAGATGGTTCATGGTGGCGCCGGGCGCTCAAGTGATTCGGTCGTGCGCTGGCGCCAAAACATGCAGGAGACCCAGCTGAACCCCGACCCGATCCTCGCGCCTGAAAAGGTCCTCGCAGACGTGTTCGGCCACGCAGCGTTTCGCGGGGAGCAGGGCGATGTTGTCCGCCATGTAACAGCGGGGGGCGATGCCGTTGTCCTATTCCCGACCGGAGCGGGGAAGTCAGTCTGCTATCAGATTCCGGCATTGTGCCGTCCTGGTGTGGCCATCATTGTATCGCCGCTGATCGCCCTGATGCGCGATCAGGTGGAGGCGCTGAAACAGGCTGGCGTGCCCGCCGCCATGCTGAACTCCTCGCTCAATGCCGACGAGGCGCGCGCCGTGCGCGATGACCTCCGCGCCGACCGTCTGAAACTTCTCTACGTCGCGCCCGAACGGCTGGTGACGCCCGGTTTCCAGCAAATGCTGCAGGAAGCGCATATCAGCCTCTTCGCCATCGACGAAGCGCACTGCGTCAGCCAGTGGGGCCATGATTTCCGGCCGGAGTATCGCGAGCTTTCCCGCATCGCTGGCGCCTTCCCCGGCGTGCCGCGCATGGCGCTCACCGCGACGGCCGATCCCGCAACACGGGCGGACATCATAGAGCGCCTCGGCCTCGAGAGCGCGCGTATCTTCGCCTCGAGCTTCGACCGGCCCAACATTTCCTACACCCTCCTCCAGCGCGACAAGGGCAAGGAACAGCTGCGCGATTTTCTTGGCGCACACACCGGCGAGAGCGGCATCGTCTACTGCCTCTCGCGCAAGAAGGTGGAGCAGATCGCAGTGTGGCTGAACGAGCAAGGCATTCGCGCGCTGCCCTACCACGCCGGCATGGACGCCTCGGCGCGTTCGCGCAATCAGGACGCCTTCATCAACGAGGATGGCGTCGTCATAGTCGCGACTGTCGCGTTTGGCATGGGCATCGACAAGCCCGACGTGCGCTTCGTCGCCCATGTCGACATGCCCGGCTCGATCGAGGCCTACTATCAGGAAACCGGTCGCGCCGGTCGCGATGGCGATCCTTCGGCTGCATGGATGTCTTATTCTATGAGCGATGTCGTGCTGCGACGGCGCATGATTGACGAAGGCAATGCGCCCGAAGAGGTGAAGCGTATCGAGCGCTCCAAGCTCAACGCTCTGCTCAACATCTGCGAGACCACCCAGTGCCGGCGACAGGCGATCCTGTCGTGGTTCGGTGAACAGCATCCCGGCAATTGCGGCAACTGCGACAACTGCGTCTCGCCCGCTGACACGTGGGACGCAACCGAAGCGGTCATCAAGGCGATGTCCGCGATCTACCGCACCGGTGAGCGCTTCGGCGTCATGCACATCGTCGATGTGGTGACCGGAAAGGTCACCGAAAAAATCGAGCGCCTCGGTCACGACAGGCTGCAGGTCTTCGGAAAGGGCGCCGATATAGATGCAAAGACTTGGCAGTCTGTGCTGCGCCAGATCTCGGCCTCGGGTCTTGTCGTTGTCGACCCCGAACACGGAAGTCTGCGCCTGTCGGAAGAAGCGCGTCCCGTCCTGCGTGGCGAGAGCAGGATTATGCTGCGCCGCGACCGACCAAAGAGCAAAACCGCGCGCCGCTCGCGCGATGCCGTCGCGATATCGTCGGGTGCGGAATCGCTGTTTGATCTGTTGCGCGCCGAACGCGCCAGTCTCGCCAAGGCGCAGAGCGTCCCGCCCTATGTGGTGTTCCACGACACAACCCTGCGCGCGATGGCCGAAGCGCGCCCCGCCACGCTCGAAGCGATGGCGTCTCTCTCCGGCATCGGCAAGGCGAAGCTCGAACGCTACGGCGAGCGCTTCCTTTCGGTCATCGCAAGAGCCGCCTGAGCCACCTCAGCGCGCCCGCGTCCGAGAACGCTCGCGCCTGCGCGGCGCGGCGCTCTTCGCCTTTTTGGCTGGCGCTTTCTTCTGCGCAACTGATCTCGCCGGCGGAGATTTGGCCGCAGCCGTTTTTGCCACCGGCCAGCGATCGGTCGCTTCCTCCCAGTGCATTCGGCACAGCGAGACATACATTGACTTCTCGATGCCGACCTGATCGCCGGTTTTCAGCGCGCGGCCATCGGATGTCTGGCGCACAACCATCGTCGCCTTGCGGCCGCAATGACAGATGGTCCGGATCTCGCGCAGGCTGTCGGCGATGGCGAGAAGTTCGGACGAGCCGGTAAACAGCTCACCGCGAAAATCGGTCCGCAGACCATAGCACAGGACGGGCAGGCCCAGCCGGTCGGCCACGCGCGCGAGTTGCCAGACCTGCTCGCGGGTGAGGAATTGCGCCTCGTCGACGAACACGCAGTCGATGCGCTTCTTGCGATGCTCGCGATTAATCCAGGTGTAGAGCTCATCCTCCACGCCATAGAGCAGCGCCGGGGAGTTGATGCCGATGCGCGAGGTGATCCTGCCTTCATCAGCCTCCGCATACAGCGAGGACGTAAACAGCAGCGAGCGCATGCCGCGCTCCTGATAGTTGTAGGCAGCCTGCAGCAGCACAGTCGACTTGCCGGCGTTCATCGCGGCGTAGGAAAAATACAGCTTCGACATGGGCGCTCCGGGAGCCCCGTTGTGCAGCGAGCGGCAACCCGCGCCAAGCCATGCAACATGCAGCAGGCCGCCGGTTTCTGGGGAAAGCTGGTCCCGACTGGTCCGGTCTGACGTCAGGCGGGCTTTGTAACGCTATGCCGGGAGCCCAGCCGCCACGAACTTGGCGACAGCGTCGAGTTGGTCGGCCGAGAGCGCGGCGCCCATTGGCGGCATCTTGTCGCCTGGATTCATCATGCCCTTGTTGACCTTCTCCTTGATCACCGCGACCTCAAGTCCGTTGGTGAGGGCAACGCCCATCTGCGTGCCCTGACCCGCGGGTCCGTGGCACATGGCGCAGGTGGCGGTGTAGGTTGCGCGGCCTGTTGCGATCTGTTCAAGGGTCGGGCTGTCGGTGATCTTGATATTGTCGGGCGCAGCAGCAGCCGCCGGAACGGCTGGGGCCGCGGCGGGCTCAGCCGTGGGCGCGGTGGCGAGGCTTTCGGTGGTGTTGTCAGCGGCCGGACCGCTCGGCGGGGCGGCTTCAGCGATGGGCGCGGCTTCTGGCGCTGCGGGTGCGGGCTCGTTAGCGGCGGGCGTGCAGGCCGCGGCCAGAGCAAATGCGGACACAGTCAGGATTACGGTACGCAATTTCACGTGGCCCCCTCAGACAACTCGATTTGATTCATGCGGCCAATACTTCAATTGGGTAGTGCCGGATAGCCCGGCTCTGTCTGTATGCCGAATGAATTGATCGCAAGTCCCGTCATCATGTAGCCGCCGACCGTGAAGACGATTTCGATCCGTTCCTTCATGCTAAAGAATTCAGCAAGCCCCGACCATGTTGCCTCCGTAATGAACGCCTCCCGGCGCAGTTCGTCGGCGGCCTGCAAGACGGCGCGCTGTTTGGGGTTCCACACCGTCGCGGACGGGCCGGTCGCGATCGCGGCGATCTGCGCCTCGCTCAGGCCAGCAGTCGCCGCCGGGCCCGCATGGTGCGCCCATTCATAGGACGCGCGAATATTCCAGGCAGTACGCAGGATCACCAGCTCGCGAGTCTGCGGATCCAGCAGGCTGTCGCGCTGTATGTACGACCCAAAACGCAGGCGCGGACCATAGAGTCGCGGGTTAGTTACCAGCGTGCCATAGAGGTTCATCAGCGACCCATCAGGCTCGATCCGTGACGCAACCAGCGCGTGCTGTTCGGCCGTCATCGCGGCAGGCTTGAGAGGGGCAATACGCGGGGTGGTGAGGCGCGGACCTGTCGGGCGCGTGGCGGGAACGGGCGTGTCCGGGCCGATCGGCATGAAGTCGACGGCGGTCGGCTCGATCTGCACGCCGAGTGTGTTGAGCGCCATCGAGACCAGCTGGTACTGCGCCGACGTGAACAGCAGCTCCATCACCTGATTGTCGTTGTAGGTGGTGTGAAGGTTGGCCCACGTCTCATCCGAGATCATCGCGTCGTAACGCAACTCGTCTGCCATCTTCATCACCGCGCGATCGATCGACGACCAGATGGCGGGGTTTTCGGGCGCCGCGGCGATGGCGAGCACTTCGGCATCGCTCAATCCCGCCGACGCTTTTGCAATGCGCGCGTGCTGCGCCCATTCATATGGCGACTGGCAGAGCCAACCCATCCGCAGCATCGCCAGCTCGCGATGTCGCGGCGCGATCGATGTGTTGTTGAGCAGAACCTGTCCGAGCGGCGACCAGCGATTGTAGAGCTCAACGTGATTGGCGAGCGTGCGATAGATGTTGAGCGGCGCACGGCTGCCCAGCATGTCGCGCTGCGCCTCTGTGAGGCCGGTCTCGTCGACCGGAGCGAGTCGCGGTTCGACGAGGCGCGGCGAGAATGCCGGTGCGCTCATGCACCCTGCGAGAAGTAGAGCGGCCGCAAACATTGACAGGCGCAAGATGTCTCCCCTGGACAAGTCTTCTTTGCACTCAGAGTGACATGTCGCGGGCGTGTTCGCCAGAAGTGGCGGGGAAGATGTGGATGCCTTGACGCTTCGCGCGGGCGAGAAGGTCGTCCAGCGTCGTCGCGCCGAAGGCGAGCTTCCACGCAGCGCCGTGGAAAGCGCTGACCGGAGCGGCCTCGCCGAGTTCCTGCAGCGAGGTCACGTCCTCGACCAGCACCAGACGCGGACCCGGTTCATAGCAGGCAAGCAGGCATGACAGCAGGGCGACCGGATCGAAGGCTGCAACCAGGACAGTCTCCTCCCGCCACGTATGCAACAGGGCGGCAAGACCCGGCGAATCGGCGATCGAGCGCTGTTCGTGGAAGAACACCTGTTCCGACATCAGCGGATTGAGGCCGGTCGCCGATCCGCAGCGCGCGCGTATCACCGGCTGGTGCGTGCGTCGGCGCGTGTGCGCGACCGTCCAGCCGAGCCTGCGGCCGAGCGTCAGCAACTCGCGCGCGCCAGTGAGCGCTTCGGAATTGGGTTCGCGATCCGGGACGGCGTCGATCTGCAGGTCGATGCAGAGCAAGCGGCAGGGTATTGCGTCCATGGCGGCGCATCTCGGTCTGGAGATAGGGGACAGCCGGATGAAGGCTGCGGACGTCAGGCGACGGCGGGACGCGCAGCCGAGTAATCGAGCACGCTCGCCTCGTCCCACTGTCCTTCCGGACGCATGACGACATAAGGATCAGAGTCGATGCTGATAGCGTCGTTGCGGGCGGCGAGTTCGCGGAAACATTCCACATACTCGTAGTCCGAGAAGCGGAAGCCATCGCGGCCATCGCGCGGGTAGAAGCCGAGTTGCTTCCAGAAAGGCACGAGGCGCTTCTGGATGTAGCCCAGCACGTGGCGATAACCCTTGCGCCCAATCATCTCGACCGCAGTCTCGATCATCAGCTTGACCAGCGCGCCGCCACGCACATGCTTCATCACGCAGACACGCTCGATCTTGGCGAAGGAGGCGAACCAGCGGATGCGCAGCGTTGCGACCGGTTCATTGCGCAGGTACGCGATAAGGTGCGAGGCGGAGAGATCGTTGTTGTCGAACTCCTCGTCATAAGGGCAGTCCTGTTCCGCGAGGAACACGGACGAGCGGATCGCGACGACTTTCATATAGTCGTTGAGATCACGCACCATCTCGATGCGAAGGTCGTTGCCGGTGTGATTGACCTGAACCGCCATCATGCCGCCATCTCCATGACTGAGGCGCAGCGCCAGAACAGGTGCGGCGTGGAATCGAAGGGAAAGAAGCCGAGATGGCGCATGATGCGCGCACCGGCCTCGGTTGAATCCCGCCCGAAGAAGGGCAGGTCTGGGAAGTGGCGATCGATCAGCGTGCGCAGGCCTAGAACGAGCGCGCCACGGCTGACCTGATCCTTGCCAGCATAACACCAGCAGTAGAACCCGGCGAGCGGCTCGCCCACGCGGGCAACCCATTTCTGGTCGATGTTTGCAGCTTCGAACGTGTTGTCCACCAGGGCTGCAACGCCGGCGGAGGTGAGCGCGAGCGGCGCGAGAAAGCCCGTGACTTCACCCTTGCGGCGGATCACCCAGATCGATGCGCCGGTGAGACGGTCGACGCGCTTGATCTCGTCGAGCGAGGCGAGGCCGGGTCCGAGTTCCGCTGTCGCAAGCGCATGCACGCTGGCGAAATCTTGGTCGCTCACCGCATGCGTGAGGCGGACCGAAGCCATCATCGCCTCGGACGCGCCGGTCATATATTTAGGATGCAAACGCTGGCTACCCAACGATTGAAGCAGAGTGCGTGCGTCGTTCGAAATCACCCCCATCACCCAACCGCCTTTTGCGTTGTTAATCTCTTGCTAACCATTCAACACAAACTGGAGAGTTGCGCTATTGCGATTCAGGCAGACCGGGTATGACCACCAAGGACTCCATCGAACGCACCGGCCGCGAAGTGGTCGACTGGTCTGACCTTCGCACCTTCTATGCGGTGGCGACTGCGGGCTCGATGAACGCTGCAGCAGAGACGCTCGGCGTGACGCAAAGCGCGATCTCGAAACGACTCGGACAGCTTGAGGCAAGGCTCGGCGCCCGGCTGCTTGAGCGGTCGCCGTCAGGCATTCAGCTAACAGAGGCAGGACAAGAAGCGTTCGATCACGTGACAACGATGATGCGCGCAAGTCAGTCTCTGGAAAATACGCTCAAAGGACTTGAGGCGAAGACACAGGGCGAAGTGAAAATATGGGCGAATGACGGCGTTCTGGGCTTCTGCATTGCGCCGAATGTTTCGTCATTTCTTGCCGAGAACCCCGGCCTTCGCCTGACAATGCTGTCAGATCGCAACCTGCCACGGCAGGGACAGGGCCACGCTGATGTGGTCGTCAGCTTCGAACAGCCCAAGCAGCCAGAGGTGATTTCGTTCCCCGTGGCGACGTTGCACTACTGTGTCTTTGCCAGCAGGGACTACCTCGCGACCTACGGCGCACCGTCCGGCCCGCTCGATGTTGCTCAGCACCGTGTCCTGAATCACACGCTTTATGCCGAGAATCCGGGCTGGAAAGAAAAGACCGCCCAGATCGCCGCTTTGGTTGAACCTACGCTGATGACCGATTGCAGCGCGTCCCTGCTGCAGGCCACCGCCTCGGGAGCGGGAATAGCCGTTATGCCGAGTTATGCCGCGCAACTCGACAAGCGCCTCGTCGCGCTGCCGATGCCGCCGATGGCCTCGGTCAAAGTCTGGCTCAGCTTCCACGAAAGCGCGCGGCGGGCCCCGCGTGTGCGCACAGTGGTTACCTGGATGCGACTGATCTTCGATCGCCGGAAGAGCCCGTGGTTTCGTGACGAGTACGTGCCGCCGAGCCTCTTTGACCACGCCGCCACGATCGCCTGGCCGGACGAACGCGCCGCGTAGCTGTCCAGAGGACGATAGCGCGAAAGAAGGAACGCAAGTATTTCGGATCGCGCTGTGCGTGAGCAGGGGATTTGGCGCGCGGCTTCGAAGAACACTCGGCTCTGCGACCGCTCTCACCATGATGTGAAGGTCGACGCGTTTAGCGCATCGCCTATCTGGTAGGCCAAGACATTCATCGCGCGCGCCGCGCCGTTAAGCATAATTCCCCACGCCGCCCTTCGTTTGCGCGTGCGCGGCAATCTCGGGATTTCCCCTGCGACGGTGTGATTGTTCGTTCAGATGCGACGTGCCAAGGTTGGCCGCTGCGGGCGCTCCGCCAACAAACCTGTCTGCCATGGAACGCGCGCTAACGTTGGCGTTGGAAGAGTACCTGCAAAATCCGTCTGCGTCCGAAAGACGCGAATCTCCAATCAGTTATGCCGCAAAATCGTCCAGATTGGGTGGCGTGCTAAAGATATCCGGGACGCTGCAATCCTTCAGCGGCCGTGACCCGCACGAGGTCGCCGCGCCCCGCTTGAAATCGCGCTAGCAGGCACAATCTGAAGCGCCGAGCTGGCTTTTTTCTGGCCCACCTACAGACCGGCTAGACCGGCGCATACGGAGTTGCACATGAACCGCGGAGTTGTGATTGGCGCTATTGGCGGCCTGGTCGCCGGCGTGAGTCTGGGCGCACTGGCGCTCGCCTCCCCATCCTTCGCTCTTTTCGCCCCGAACGGCGCATCGATCGCAGCGCCTGCAGCCGCACAGCTTGCCTTGCCCGCGATGGCGCAGGAGGCCCGCTGGGGTTCGCTGCCGAACCTCGCCGACCTCGTCGATGCGACGACCCCCTCGGTTGTCCAGATCAATGTCAGGCAGTCCGCCAAGGTGCGAACCATGGCTGGTCCCCAAGGCAACCCGTTCGAAGGCACGCCATTCGAGCGTTACTTCGGCGCTCCCGGCCAGGGCGCTCCAGGAGGCCAGGATGAAATGCCGGACCAGCGCGGCTCCGGCTCGGGCTTCTTTATTGAAGGCGGCTATATCGTCACCAATAATCACGTCGTCGAAGACGCCAGCAAGATGACGGTGGTGTTCACCGATGGCCGCGAACTCCCCGCGACACTGGTCGGCGCCGATCCCAAGACCGATCTGGCCGTCATCAAGGTGGACGACAAATCGGCAGCGCGCGCACTTCCGTGGGGCGACAGCGCCTCGGCCCGCCCTGGTGACAGCGTGTTTGCGATCGGCGCTCCCTTCGGGCTCGGCAACACCGTAACCGCCGGTATCGTGTCGGCGCGTGGCCGTGACATCCGCTCGGGCCAGTATGACGACTACATCCAGGTCGACGCCCCGATCAATCCTGGCAACTCCGGTGGTCCGCTGTTCGACCGCTCAGGCGCCGTGATCGGCGTCAACTCCGCGATCTATTCGCCCTCCGGTGGCAATGTCGGTGTCGGCTTCTCGATCCCCTCGTCGCTCGCCAAGGGCATCGTCCAGCAGATCATCGAACATGGCTCCGTCCAGCGCGGCTGGCTGGGTGTCGGCATCGCGCCGGTGACGCAGGATATCGCCTCCAGCCTGAAACTAGCCGCCGCCAAGGGCGCGATGGTGAGCCAGGTGACGGCGGATAGCCCGGCCTCCAAGGCTGGCCTGCGCGAAGGGGATATCATCCTCGCCTTCGGCGACCGCGCCGTCGATCACATCCAGGACCTCACCCGCGCCGTCGCTGACACCAAGGCTGGCACAACGCGCGACGTGAAGATCTTCCGCGATGGCCGTCAGCAGACGCTCAAGGTCAACATCGCCGCCCTGAAGGACGACAGCGCTGAACCGGTTCTGGCCAGCGCCACGGGCGATATCGGCAAGGGCGCGGGTCTCGCGCTTGCCGACCTCGGACTGTCAGTGTCGGCCACGGCCGGCGATGTTGTGGTGTCGTCGGTGAAGGTGAACTCGCCTGCGGCCGACGCCGGCATCCGCGTCGGCGACAAGCTGCTGAAGGTCAATCAGGCCTCGGCCGGTACGCCGGAAGCCGCCAAGAAAGCCGTGGACGAAGCCCGCAAGCAGAACGGCACAGCGGTGCTGATGCAGTTCGACCGCAACGGTTCGAAATACTTCGTCGGGGTTCCGTTCTCGGGCCAATAAGTCCGAACCACGTGTCCCGATGCAGGCGGCCGCCCCCACACGGGCGGCCGTTTTGCTTTCAGGATTGCCGATAGGATTGCTGGCAGGTTTACAGTCCAGAACGTCGCACATCCAAAAACAGCAGAAAAATGCAGCGTCCGAGGGCCGGGCGGCAGGTTTTGCCTACCCTTTCTTAACCAGTTCTTCGCAAGGGTTAACGGTCGCAAACCATAAACTGCGTTGGAGATCAGGCATGGATGGCCTGGAAGTACTCGACCTCGGCCGTGACGCTCTCTGGACCACGGTCTGGATGTCGGCGCCGGCCATGATTGCCGGACTGGTCGTGGGTCTGGTCATCGCCTTTTTCCAGGCGCTGACCCAGATTCAGGAGATGACATTGGTGTTCGTGCCGAAGATCCTCGCGATCTTCGCAGCGCTGCTCATCTTCCTCCCCCTTATGGGCGCGCTCCTTGGCGGATTTTCCGAGCAGATCTTCACCCGCATCGCCGACTTCTAGGGGGCTGCGCCGTGGACTGGCTTAATCAGTACGCATGGATCGGGGCGCTGCTGTTCGCGCGTCTTGCCGCCGTGCTGATGGTGGCGCCGGGCTGGGGCGAACAGGCCGCGCCGCCGACATTGCGCCTGGGGCTGGCGGTGCTGGTGACCGCGACGCTGGCGCCGACCTTGGCAGTGACGGCGCCACGTCTGCCAACCAACATCGTCATGGCGATCCCCATGATCCTGTCGGAAGTCATGATCGGCATCATCCTCGGGCTTGGCGCGCGCATCATGATGAGCGCTCTGCAGGTAGCTGGCGCGACGGCGGGTCTCGCCTCGGGTCTCGGCTTCGCCCAGCAGGTCGATCCGATCGCAAGTCAACCGGCCGCGATCTTCTCCGGCTTCTTCTCGTTGATGGGCGTTGTTCTGCTAATGGCGGCGGGCCTTCATCGCGTGATGATCGAGGCAGCGGCCGACAGTTACACGCTGTTTCCGCCCGGCGCCTTTCCACCGATTGGCGATGCCACTGAATTCATGATCGAGGCGGTGTCGAGCGCATTCCGGCTCGGCATCCAGATCGCAGCCCCCGTGCTGATCTTCTCGCTGGTGTTCAACGTGGCGCTCGGGCTCGTCTCGCGCCTGATCCCGCAGGTGCAGGTCTTCATGACGGCGATGCCGCTGTCGGTGATGCTCGGTCTCGCGATGATCGCGCTGGGATTGGGCGGCGGGATGATGGTCTGGCTCGATGCAATGCAGGCGCAGATGCGCCTGTTCACGGTCCAATAGGGGCGCGCCGTGGCAGAAGACCAAGACAACAGCCAGAAGACAGAAGATCCAACACAGCGAAAGCTTGAGGAAGCCCGCAAGAAGGGCGACATCGCCAAGAGCTCCGATGTTCCGATCTGGTTTCTCATCCTCGCCACCACCGCCATCATGTCAGCGGGCGGTCCGCTGGCAGCCATGATCGCCGACCCGCTCATGCGCATCATGGACCACCCCCATGCTTTCCGGCTCGAAAATGGCGGCGCGCTGAGAATGATGGGCAGCCTGTTGATGGCGCTCGCGCCGCCGCTGATGATAATTTTCAGCGTCATCGCGGTCGCTGGCGTGCTCGGCCACCTTGTCCAGCATCGGCCACTGTGGACGGGCGAAAAAATAAAGCCTGACCTTTCCAAGCTGTCGCCGGGCAAAGGCCTGAAGCGCATGTTCGGCTCGCAAGGCTGGATGAACCTGTTCAAGTCTATGCTGAAGCTCACGGCTATGACGGTGGCGATGCTCTACGCCGTCCTGCCGGAGGCCACTGTGATAACCGAAGCCGGGCGTCTCGATCCCGCCGGTTTGCTATTGATCGTCCAGGCGATCGCGGGACGCCTGTTGATGGCCGCCATCGTCGTTATCGGACTCGTCGCCGGGATCGACTACATCTTCCAGCGCTGGAGCTTCATGCAGCGGATGCGGATGTCGCACAGGGACATACGCGACGAGGTCAAACAGCAGGAGGGCGACCCGCACATCCGCGCGCGCCTGCGCCAGATACGTCTCGAGCGTTCCCGCAAGCGCATGATGCAGAACGTCATGAAGTCGACCGTGGTCATCACCAACCCGACCCACTATTCGGTGGCGCTGCGCTATGATCCCGATGTCGATGCAGCGCCCATCTGCATGGCCAAGGGCGTCGATGAAGTCGCGCTGCGCATCCGCGAGAAGGCCAAGGAACACAATATCCCGATCGTCGAGAACGTACCGCTTGCGCGTGCCTTGTTCGCCGTCGTTGAGGTCGAGGAAACGGTGCCCCGCGAGCATTTCGAGGCGGTGGCGAAGGTCATCGGATTTGTCATGAACACGGCGAAGGGCAGGCGGAAATGACGCTCCTGATCCCGAACCGCAGATTCTACGTTGATTTGACTCGCGATTTTCGTACCGACGGAATGCTCGCGCGAGGCCTGAAACACGTGCAGACTCAGGTCGTTAACGCGGGCCGTGCTGATAACCCGCCGTGCAACGAATCACACCTATACTGCCGGACCGAGAAACGGATATCCGCCTATGGCTGACGCTAACGAACCGCTCGTCTACGAAACAATCGAGACGCCGGCGCCAGCCCCCGCCAAGGGCTTCGATTTCATCCAGCTTGGCTTCTGGGCCGCGCTTGTTGTCGCAGGCGGCGCTGCCGGCATGGCGCTGACGTGGAGCGATGCGGTCGGTCCTGCGGGCGCTGTTCTGGTGATCGCGCTCGCGGCTATGGCGCTGGTGCTGATCCTGTGGGCTGTGCGCGGCGCCGGACGGAAGCTGGGTGTGTTTCCCGAGCGCGGAGCAGCTGAAGCAGCGGCCGGGGCGACCAAGCGGCATGTCTGGCTGGAGGCGCTGACCGAACCGGCGCTGATCTCAGATCGTGGCGGCGCCAGCGTTGCGGCCAACGCGGCCTATCTCGAGCTCGCACAGCTTGCCCATGAGGTGGGCGACAGCGCGCATGCGCCATCCGTCGATCGCCTGTTCTCGTCCAACCCCGGAATGGCAGCGCCGATCTATCGCTTGTCGAAAGCGGCCAAAGCCGGCATCTCTCGCAGCGAGCTTCTGCCCGCCCTGCTGTTCGGAGACAGTGTGTCGCCGACACAGTACGAGGCCATTGTCGCCCCGCTTGGCAACACGCGCTCCCTGTGGCGGCTGCGCAAGGTTGAAGCCGCATCATCGACGATTGCCAGTGGATCGGTCGATCCGCGCGCGCTGTATGTTGAAGACGCGCCGGTCGGCTTCTTCTCGGCGCGCCGCGATGGCCGCGTCGTTTATCTCAACCAGACGCTGCGCCAGATGTTGGGTCTACCCGACGGCGAGAACGCACTGCGTCTTGAAGACATCATGCGCCCCGAAGGTCTCAAGCTGATGAAGCGCGAAGTGCGCGGCCAGTCGAGCCAGCGCGCCGAGGTCGTGCTGCGCGCACGCGATGGCGTCGAGTCGTCTGCCACGCTGATCACGACATGGTCGGGTAAGGGCGCAGACGCAATGACCCGGTCGATCGTCTACATCGTCAATGCCTCTGAACAATCCGTGCGCCGTGCGGGTCCGGCGATTTCGGCCGCTGAAGCTGCAGCGCTTCGCGCCGCCGGGCGCGCGGATGACACGATGTTCTCGGACGCGCCGTTCGGCGTCGTACGCCTCGATGGCGAGGGCGTTGAAAGCGCCGTTATCCTCGACGCGAACCGGTCGCTGGTGGAAATGACCGGCGGACGCGCACAACCGGGCGCGCGTTTTGCTGATATGTTCGTTGCGGACCAGGGCACGGCGGTGCTGGCCGATGAATTGAGCAAAGCGCTCGATGGCGCGCGCTCGTTCAAGCTCGCCGGCAGCAAGGACCGCTCGGCCGACGTTTTTGTCACCATCGACCGTCAGGGCCGTCCTGCTGCGGCGTACGTCATCGACACGACGGAGAAGCGCGAACTGGAAAAACGCCTCGCGCAGGGCGAGAAACTGCAGGCACTTGGCAACATGGCGGGCGGACTGGCCCACGAATTCAATAACATGCTCGCCGGCATCATCCTCAACGTGAACAAGCTCGAAATCCGGCACCCTCCGGGCGATCCGACCTTCTTCGAACTGAAAGCGATCAACGAGTTCGCGGCACGCGGCGCGCAGCTGATCCGCACCATGCTGGCTTTCACGCGCCAGCAGGTCTTCCGTCCCGAACTGTTCGACGTCACCGACGCATTGTCGGACTACTACACGCTGCTGCGTGACATCATCGACGAGCGGATCAAGCTCGACATCGTGCACGGCCGCGACCTGCCGCGCATCCGCGCGGACAAGGGCCAGCTCGAAACCGTTGTCACCAACCTTTGCACCAACGCCCGCGACGCCATGATCGACAAAAGCGGCGGTGGCCGCCTGTTGATCCGTACTTCGCGTTCGGACGCGGCTGCCGCGCGCAAGGACGGCTTCACCCACGTCACTGATGGCGATTATGCACTGATCGAAGTGGTCGACGATGGCGGTGGGATTCCGCCGGAAATCCTTGAGAAGATTTTCGAACCGTTCTTCACGACCAAAGCAGAAGGCAAAGGTACGGGTCTTGGCCTCGCCACCTGCTATGGCATCGTCAAGCAGCTCGGCGGCTTCATCTATCCGGTCTCGAAGGTCGGGCGCGGTACGACGTTCAAGATATTCCTGCCGGCATGGACGGGCGTCGACGAAGAAGCTCAGGCGGATGCGGTTCCCGAAGGCGTGCCGATGGCGACGCCGCCGGTTACAGAGAACGCCTCGACGCGCGGCAGCGGCGATCTCGCCGGTCGCGGCAGCATCCTGCTGGTGGAGGACGAGGACGGCGTTCGCGGTATCGCGGCCCAACTGCTGCAGTCGTTCGGTTACTCCGTGATCGAGGCCAGCGATGGCGAGAAGGCGCTCGAGATCATCAAGCAGCATTCAGGCTCGATCGATCTCCTGATCTCCGACGTGGTGATGCCGGGCATGGATGGCCCAGCCTTGTTGAGAGAAGCGCGTCCGTGGCTCACCAATACGCGCGTCATGTTCATCTCGGGCTATGCCGAGCGCGATCTCGCCAAGGCGCTTGAAGATGATCGCGATATCTCCTTCCTGCCAAAGCCCTTCACGCTGAAGCAGCTGGCCGAACGAGTGAAAGCGGAGTTGCAGGCAGCGGCGTAGGTCAGAGGTCATGCAACCTTCGGACATTCTGACGCGTAGAGCTTTGGCGGGATTGGATACGTAGGGTTTTGACATGAGCCGCGACACTCAACTCGCCACCGTGCGGCATCAGGTCAGCATACTGGCTGAACAGGTCTTCTGCCTTGTCGACGCGATCTCACGTCAGGGAGAGGCGGGGACCGACGCAAGTGCGACGCGCAACAAAATGGATGTGCTCGAGACGCTGATGTGGAAACTTCGCGCGCAGCAAAACAAACTGAAGCGTAAGCTGCACTAACGCTGACCGCTAACCGCGCAGGATGCCGCCGGTTCCTTTCGACACGGACTTCACCACAGCTTGGGCGACCGCCTCGATCTGTTCGTCCGTCATAGCCGCGCCGCGCGGTTGAATGGTCACCTCGATGGCGACGGACTTCTTGCCCTCACCAATGCCTGCGCCGCGATAAACGTCGAAGACGCGGGCCGCGACGACAAGTTTCGGGTCAGCCTTGAGCGCGAGCCGCGAGATATCTCCTGCGGGAACTTTCTCCTCGACCACGAATGCGAAATCGCGGCGTACCGGCGTCTGGTCGGCCTTGTCGAGCACGGGGCGCGTCTTGGTCGATTTGGCTTTTGGAGTCGGCAGGGCGTCGAGCGACAGCTCGATAGCCAGTACAGGACCATCGACATCCAGCGCTTTCAGGAAGGCCGGGTGCAGTTCACCGAACGCGGCGACGATCTGTTTGGGGCCGAGGCGCAGCGTGCCTGAGCGTCCTGGATGCCAGTACGGGCCATCCGCCGCACCGATCTGGAATTTGTCCGGCGACTGGTCGAGCGCTGCGAGGATCGCGAAGAGATCAGCCTTGGCCGAGAACGCATTATAGGCGCCAAGCGCGCCCTGCCAGTCGCGGCCCTTCGCGGCCTTCATCACGGCGGCAACCTGCATGCGCTGGTCGGTCGGCTTGTCGCCCGGATAGACCGGACCGGCTTCAAACAGGCGCACGTCCTCTGCGCCATGGTCAGCGTTGCGCTGGGCCGCTTCGGCAAGGTTGGCCAACATCGAGGGGCGCATGTAGTCGAGGTCGGACGCGATCGGATTGTCGATCGTCAGCGCCGCCTGCAGGTTGTTTGCGCCGCCGATCATCAGGGCTGCGCGCTCATGGTGCATGAAGCTCCACGTCACGGTCTCGAGGAAACCGCGCGTGGCAAGCACCCGGCGCGATGTGCGCACGCGGTTCTGCAACGGCGTCACCACCACGCCGAGGGTGGCGGGCACGGGAAGTTTTTCGGTCGGGAGTTTGTCGTAGCCCTCGATGCGGATCAGCTCTTCGACGATGTCGGCGGAGCCTTCGACGTCGGGACGCCAGGACGGAACTTTGGTGGCCCACACCGTGTCGTGGTCATGCTGAGCCTTCGGCGGCACGACAGGCTCGAAGCCGAGCGCGCGGAGGATCTGCTCCATCCTCTTGACGGTCATGTCGAGGCCGGTGAGGCGCTTCATGTCGCGCGGCTTGAAAGCGACGGGCGTGGGGCCTTCGGGACTCTTGCCGGCGATAATAACTTCCGACGGCTCGCCGCCGCAGGACTCGATGATGAGCGTCGTCGCCAGTTCGATGCCATCGATGCAGGAATGCGGATCGATGCCGCGCTCGTTGCGGAACCGCGCGTCGGAGATGATGCCGGTTGCGCGGCCGGTGCGGGCCGTGCGGTTTGCGTCGAAATAGGCGCTCTCGATGAACACATCGACCGTGTCGATCGAACAGCCGGTTGCCTCGCCACCCATGACGCCGCCGAGACCGATGGCGCCTGTGTCATCGGCGATGACGCACATCTCGGAAAGGTTCGTATAGGTCTTGCCGTCGAGCGCCGCGAAGCTGTCTTCGGCCGTGCCGAGCCGCGCCACGATGCCGCCCTTCAGCTTGGCGGCATCATAGACGTGCAACGGGCGGCAGCGGTCGAACGAGACATAGTTGGTGACATCGACCAACATATTCTTCGGATTGATGCCGATCGCCTTGAGGCGTTTCTGCATCCACTCCGGCGACGGGCCGTTCTTCACGCCGCGGATCAGGCGGCCCGCGAATACCGGACAGGCGGTCTCATCCGCGATCTTCACAGTGACGGGCGATTTGAACATGCCGGGCACGGGCTTCACTGCGGGCAGCGCGAACTTTCCGACGCCTTTGGCGCCAAGGTCACGCGCGATGCCGACAACGCCGAGCCAGTCGGGGCGGTTCGGCGTCACTTCGAAATCGATCACGGTGTCGAGCGACAGCGCCTCGGCCACGTCCGAGCCAACCTTCAGCGTATCGGGCAGTTCGACAATGCCTCCATCGGCGATGGCCTGCTCGTCCGAAAGACCGAGTGCTTGAGCGCGGGGCTGCCAGTCTTCGAAGCGGGCGATGCGCAGGCGGAACGGGTCCTCATCCGTCACCATTTCGCCGCCGGAGCACAACATGCCGTTGGAGACGACGCCGCGCACAGGCTTGGCAACCAGCGTGATACCGGAGCCGGGGATGTAGGCGCCAATCGGCGCATAGGCCGTGACGAGGCCAGGGCGCGCATTGAGGCCGCCGCAGACGATCTCCTTCATGCCATCCACCGTGTCGACCTGGCAGACTTGTAGTTTGTCCGCATTGGGATGCTGCTTCGCCGAGACGATGCGGCAGACTGTGAACTGCTTCAGCGCGTCCTTCGGATCATGCGCGTCCTCGACCTCGAGCCCCGCCATGGTCATGGCTTCGAGGATCGCGGGCAGATCCGCGTTGGTGTCGAGATAGTCCTTAAGCCAAGGGAGCGTGAATTTCACGAGAGACCTCCAGTGACAGTCGGCAGCAGCCACGGCTTGAAGCCGTAGTGTTTGATCCACTCGACGTCGGCTTCGAAATAGGGGCGCAGGTCGGGCATGCCGTATTTCAGCATGGCGAGGCGATCGACGCCGAGACCGAACGCGAAGCCCTGATAGACATCCGGATCGATGCCGCACGAGCGCAGCACGTTGGGATGAATCATCCCGCAGCCAAGAATTTCGAGCCAGTCCTTGCCTTCGCCGATCTTGATCTCGCCGCCTGAACGGTCGCAGCGGATGTCCATCTCGGCGCTCGGTTCGGTGAACGGGAAGAAGTGCGGGCGGAAACGCGATTCCGTCGTCGGCACTTCAAAGAATCGCGAGAAGGCCTCGGTGAGGCAGGTCTTGAGGTGGCCCATATGGACCGCCTCGTCGACCACGAGGCCTTCGATCTGGTGGAACATCGGCGTGTGCGTCGCGTCCCAATCTTTGCGATAGACGCGGCCCGGCGCGATGACGCGGATCGGCGGCTTGGAGCTCAGCATCGCCCGCACCTGGATCGGTGAGGTGTGCGTGCGCAACAGCTTGCGGCTGCCGTCGGCGGCGGGCTTCATGAAGAACGTGTCGTGCATCTCCCGCGCTGGGTGGCCCGGCGGGAAGTTGAGCGCGGTGAAGTTGTGGAAGTCGTCCTCGATGTCCGGACCTTCGGCGACGGCAAAGCCCATGTCGGCGAAGATCGCTGCGAGTTCTTCGAACACCTGCATCACCGGATGCAATGCGCCGACGGGCTCGAAGCGCGGCGGCAGGGAGAGGTCTTCGCGCTCAGATTCGAGACGTTCGTTGAGCGCCGCCATTTCCAGATCGGCCTTGCGGGCGGCGATCGCGGCGGTGAGCCGGTCCTTGAGGCCGTTGAGCGCGGGGCCCGCAGACTGGCGCTGCTCGGGG
>JBBQJV010000002.1:0-118810 GCA_038326205.1 Caulobacterales bacterium
CAATCGGGGAGCCAACACCATGTACCCCGTCGTCATCGAGACACTCCCCGCAGCGCGAGCTGCCGGCGTGCTCCATATCGGCCCCTACGCCAATCTCTCCGCAGCATTCCAGCAACTCGGCGGCATTCTCGCGGCGTGCAACCTGTTCGCAGATACGCGTGCGCTGTTCGCGATCTATCACGATGCACCAGGCAACAAGCCCGAGGCCGAACTCCGCGCCCATGTGGCCGTCATCATGGGCGAAGGCTTCCCGCCCGCAATTACAGGTCTCGATTATTTCGACGTCGCCGGCGGCCGCCATGCCGTGCTTCAGCAAACCGGCCGACACGCAACGCTCGCCACGGCCTATGAATGGCTCTATGGAAAGTGGCTGCCGCAGTCGGGTGAGGAACCGCGCGATGCGCTGCCGCTGGAAGTCTACGTCAACGACCCGCGCGTGACGCCACCCGACCAGCTACGCACCGACATCCGGCTGCCGCTCGTGTGACGAGCTAGTCTTCATCCTCTTCGTCGTCGTCGTCTTCTTCGTCCTCGTCCTCGTCTTCATCCCCATCGTCTTCATCCTCCTCGCCGTCTTCATCCTCGTCTTCTTCCCCCCCTTCTTCGTCGTCCTCGTCGGAGGCGAACAAGGGAGCGACTTGGAGCAAGGCAAACAGCGCCTCGAGATCGTGTTCCAATCGGGCGACGGTCGGACGTGGAGACATCTGGCATCCTCTTTTTGCAAAGCCTACGCGTGTGAAACGACAGGCGTGTGAAGCCTCACGCTGCCGCGCTTGTTACGTCAAGCTAGGCCGCAACCTGCCGGAAGTAAGGCGGGCCATTTTCAAGACCGCCCTGCGCCTGATATGAACTGCAAGCAAGCCGGAGCCGGCCGCGCCTGCCTCAGCTCGGCAAAGAGCGTATTGCACTGGCCCTTGCCGCGATTGTCCCTAAAGGTCGATCCGTCATTGTTCGCTGGCGTTGCGCCGATGGTCAGAACGAAGCTCGACCTGTTGGCGCCCTTCCAGCAGCTGAACTCCTGCAGCGCCAGCGTCGACTGATCCGGCTTCTTCTTGAAACATTCGGTGCGTGTGCAGTAGGTTTGCGAGACCACCCGCGAGCGCGGCACGGCAACGCACTGCAATGTGACGATCTGCGAAACCGGCAGGCCGTTGTCGAGCGTCAACATGACGACGCCCTGGTCCCCCATGGGCATGATCTCGATCGCTCTGATGGGAAAATCGCCGTTCGACATCACCATCGAGAACCCGGTGAGCAGGAACACATGGTCCGCCGGCACATCGACCTTCACAAGACAAGGCGAATTGCACTGCCCTGTCGGCGACGCCGTCTTGACCTCCGTCGCGGCTACGAGCGGAAGATAGCTCGCCTAGCCCGGCAACGATTGGCAATTGAATGGCCGCCGCCGCCGGCTTCAGCGGTACAACCTTCGTAACCTGCGCATCCGCGATCGGCAGACACGCCAATCCCGCCACACCGAACAATCCAACCCGCTTATGCCCCTCCAGCGTTCGAAATGAACGAAAACCCGTCACCGGGACCCGATGCCGCGGAAGCAAAGGCAATCCGCTCGAACCGAGAAGGCGTCGCGCGCAGCCAGAGGCAGCTCAGCCCGCCGCCTTCGCCGCCGCAATGAACGCCGTCACCTTCGCATGGTCCTTGACGCCATGGCTCGCCTCGACGCCGGATGAGACATCGACCGCCACAGCACCCGACCGCTTGATGGCCTCTGCAACATTCTCAGCTTTTAGCCCGCCCGACAGTGTCCAGTCCTCGTGGTCGTGCACACGGAACCCCTTGAGGATCGACCAGTCGAACGACGCGCCATGGCCACCTTCGCGTGTCGCGCCTGATGGCGGTTTGGCGTCGAACAGGAAAGCGTCGGCGCCGACAAAATCGTTCGCCTCGTCGAGATCGCGCGGCCGGGAGATGCCCATCGCCTTGATCACCGGAACCAGCTGATGTCGCCGCGAGAAGTGCGCCACCTGTCCCGGCGTTTCCTTGCCATGCAACTGGACCGCGCCGATCTCCGGCGTCTCGTCGACGAGCCGGTCGAGCCACGGCACCGCCAGCGTCGCCACGACCCAGGGCTCTACGCCCAGCTCTGCCGCCTTGCGGATCAGCGTCTGCGCCTTGTCGAAGTTTACATAGCGCGGGCTCGCCTCGACCACGACGAAACCGACCATATCGGCGCCCGCCTCGACCGCCTGGGCCAAGTCCGATTCGTTGGTGATGCCGCAGATTTTGACGCTGATCATGGTCGCCCGCCTGGCGCAGTCCCCTGAGATTACAGCGAATTCAAGGGCCCAGAAAAGCAGAAAGGGCGGCGCTCTGGCCGCCCCTTCCGTACACTACATACTCTACTAGTTTCGGGATTACCCTACCGCCCCTTGGCTAGCAAGTCCCTGATCTCCGTGAGGAGCTTCTCCTCGGGCGTCGGCACGGGCGGCGGTGCAGGCGAGGCCGCTTCCTTCCGCTTCAGCTGATTCATGCCCCGGATCACCATGAACATCGTGAAAGCCACAATCAGGAAGGTGATGACCAGGTTGATGAATTTGCCATAGTTGATGGCGACGGCGGGGATCTCGTTGCCATCCGGGCCGAGGGTCGCTGCCTTCAGCTGGTAGGTCAGGTCCGCGAAATCCATCCCGCCTGTAATCAGGCCGATGATCGGCATGATGATGTCGGCCACCAGCGATATAACGATCGCTCCGAAGGCCGCGCCGATGATAACGCCGACCGCAAGGTCGACGACGTTGCCGCGCATGGCAAATTCGCGAAATTCCTTGAGCATGAAGTCCCCTGTGTCGCCCGGCGTTGTGTTCCACGCCTGCTGCAATATCGCACGCGGGCCGAAACGGCTCCAGCCTCAATTCGGAAGGGGGGCTATTCCCGGACCCGGTTTGCCCGAAAAGTCAGGCTTAATCGCGATCTTCCGGATCATGCCCGTTGTTGAGCCGCGAGCGCAGCTCCTTGCCGGCCTTGAAGAAAGGGACGTGTTTGGCGTCAACCGACACCGAATTTCCGGTGCGCGGATTGCGACCAGTGCGGGCCTCGCGCTTGCGCACGGAGAATGCGCCGAACCCGCGCAACTCCACCCGGTCGCCGCGCTCCAGTGCGCCAGCGATCTCATCGAAGATCACATCGACGATCCGTTCGACCTCACGCACTTTGAGCGCGGGGTTCTCTTCAGCCAGTTTTGCAATCAGTTCGGAGCGCAGCATGGCGACAAAATTGCGCTAAGCGGCGCGAAAGACAAGAGTTTTTCGACTCACATCAAAAAGGTACGGAATCGTTTCTGTACCGGATTGAACCACTCCGGGGAAAAACCGGGGTAATCCCCGCAGATTCTCGCACCCCGTAGCCGCCCGCCCCAAAAGCAAAACGCCCTTCCGACAAAACCGGAAGGGCGCTCCACATTCATTGCAAGTCCGGCAATTCAAGCCGGGAGCGACTAGTCTTCGTCGGCCTTGGCAGCCTCGTCCTTGGTCGCACCCTTGAGGGCAGCGCCGAGTATGTCGCCGAGCGAGGCGCCCGAATCCGCCGAGCCATACTGCTCGACAGCTTCCTTCTCGTCCTTGATTTCCATCGCCTTGACCGACAGCGAGACCTTGCGGCCCGCCTTGTCGAACGCCGTCACCAGCGCGTCGAGCTTGTCGCCAACGGCGAATCGTTCCGGACGCTGTTCGGCGCGATCACGCGACAGATCGGCCTTGCGGATGAAGGATTTCATCGCGCCGTCAGCGATCGAGACTTCGATGCCGCCGGTGGTGATTTCCACGACCGTCGTGGTGACGATCGAGTTCTTGCGCAGGTCGATCGTCTCTGTCGGGTCCTGGCTGAGCTGCTTGATGCCCAGCGAGATCCGCTCCTTCTCGATGTCGATATCAAGCACGCGCGCCGAGACGGCGTCGCCCTTGGTGTACTTCTTGATGGCTTCTTCGCCCGGCACGTTCCAGTCGATGTCGTTGATGTGGACCATGCCGTCCAGATCCGGGCCGAGGCCCACGAAGAGACCGAACTCGGTGATGCCGCGGATTTCGCCTTCGATGTTGGTGCCAATCGGGTGCTCGGCCTGGAAGGCTTCCCACGGATTGTGCATGACCTGCTTGAGGCCCAGCGAGATACGGCGCTTGTCGGCGTCAACGTCCAGCACCATCACGTCCACTTCCTGCGAAGAGGAGATGATCTTGCCGGGGTGGACGTTCTTCTTGGTCCAGCTCATTTCCGAGACGTGGATCAGGCCTTCGACGCCGTCTTCCAGTTCAACGAACGCACCGTAATCGGTGATGTTGGTCACGCGGCCCGTGAGCTTGGCGCCCACCGGGTATTTCGCGCCAACGCCATCCCACGGATCGGTCGCCAGCTGCTTCATGCCCAGCGAGATACGCTGCGTGTCGGGGTTGATCTTAATGATCTGGACTTCGACTTCCTGACCGACTTCCACAACCTGCGAGGGATGCGACACGCGCTTCCAGCTCATGTCGGTGACGTGCAGCAGGCCATCGATGCCGCCGAGGTCCACGAACGCACCGTAATCGGTGATGTTCTTGACGACGCCCTTGCGACGCTCGCCCTCGGCCATGTTGCCAACGATCTCTGCGCGCTGTTCCGCTCGCGACTCTTCGAGCACGGCGCGACGCGAGACAACGATGTTGCCGCGCGGGCGGTCCATCTTGAGAATGGCAAACGGCTGCATCTGACCCATGAGCGGGCCGACGTCGCGGATTGGACGGATGTCGACCTGGCTGCCCGGAAGGAAGGCGTTGACGCCGCCGAGGTCGACGGTGAAGCCGCCTTTGACACGGCCAACGATGGCGCCTTTGACGGTTTCTTTCTGCTCGTGCACGCGCTCGAGGCGGGTCCAGGCCTCTTCACGTTTCGCCTTGTCGCGCGACAGTACTGCGTCTCCGAGCGCGTTCTCGATGCGCTCCAGGTAGACTTCGACGATCACGCCAAGTGCCGGCTGAATTTCGTCGCCCACAAATTCCTTGGCGGGGATGCGGCCTTCGGTTTTCAGACCGACATCGACTGTGATGAAGTCGGATGCAACTGCAGTGACCGTGGCGGGAACAACCCTGCCTTCGATCATTCCCGAGCCGGAAAAGCTCTCTTCAAAAAGGGCAGCAAAATCATCAGTCGTAGGGTTCATCTGGGCGACAGGCATCAAGGCTCCAAAAGGGTTAGTCGTTACAGGCCAACCGGCTCATCCGGCGGACTCGCCGCGATATGCGGCTTCAATGCTGAATTTCCGCCGGTTCAGCTGGGGATTTCGCGGCTGGAACCGGTTGTGCCGGCATAACCACGAGAGCTGTCCACGATGCGCGTGCGGCTCTCTAGGCGCTGAGCCCCCAAAAAGTCAAGCGAAAGGGAACTACCGCGATTTGTTCGTCAATGATCGTTCCGGGCGGGCCGGTCGGTTTATTATGATCCGCCATCCGGCCATGGACAACGCGTCCACGACCAGCGGAGATCCGAGAACCACCATGGCCGATGCATACCAGTCATTCTGCATGGCCTCCCAAGCGACCGGATCATAGCGGCTTGGGACCGTCGTGGGCCTCCACGACAACAACCAGCCAAACCCGAAAATTCAAAAGATCGCGCCGGCAACCACCAAAGCCAGAACCAAACCCAACCGGTCAGGCGCATCAAGCCCTTAGCGCGCCCTGGCGTCGCATCCCTCCTGCCACGCGCGCTCACCAGCCGTCTTGATGCGGTTGAACTTTTGCAGCGACTTGAAACGAAGCTTTGCTTGCTCCGCTTCTGGGTAGGGGCTTCGCGGGTGCTTTCGATAGTTGCGTATCGCTGACGATGCATATTTCAGCGCAGCCAGCCCAGCTTCTTCCGAAATCCGCTTTGAAGCCAATGTGCCTGCCACACCTGCGGCCCGGCTGGGGGCGCCGGCGCTAGATCCGCACCACAACATTGGCACACGACAGCCTCGCGATCGGCTGGTCCGGCACGCGCAGCGCTTCCTCCTGCCGCAATCCGCCTTCCCGCGATTGCCCGCGCCGGATCACGGTTTTCGCCTTCACGTCAGCGACCCAGTATTCAGGCAGAACAGCTACGGCATACGCGTCGTGTTTGTCCCCGAGATCGTCACTCAGTGTTGAATCAGCGACCTCGACAATCAGCTTCACTTAAGCGGAATGATCGTCCCGTACTTGTTGGGCATCATACCGCCCTCGTTGACCACGATATCGGGCATCGGCTCGAACCCGTCCGCGAACGACACGGTCGCTTCACTCAGAACCTCCCAGCTGAGGCCGGCGGCAGCGATGGCCTTCTCGAGTCCACACTGAATGTCGGCCTTGAAGCGGGCATGCGGATAGTGCCGCAGGCTCAGCTTCAGGATCATCCCCCCCGCGCTGCTCGACCCTGAAGCCAGCAAATGCGCTTTTTTCAGCCATCCGTTAGAAATCGGCGCTGGTGAAGGGCGGATGGGTTTTGGCAAGCGCGTTCATTGCCCGGACAAAATCCTGCCCGCAGTTCAAGATCAAAACACCAATCGAGCTTTCTGGCCGAAGCGCCGGTCTCAGCGGTGCTTTGCGGCGGCTTTGCGGGTGACTGCCGCCCTGCCTCGCGCGGGCGCAGGCGCCACGATGCGCACTTTCCGCCCGATCGCAACGCGCACCGAACCAGCGCGCCCCTCGCGTCCCTCCTTGAAGCTCACCTTGGCGGCGTCAAAATGCACGTCCTTGCCGCTGCCCAGCCGCCCGCCGAGCGCGAGCGCCACCAGCTCGTCGAAGGTCGCCGCCTTGAAGCGCCAGAAGAACTCATCGCCGCCAGACACAAAGCGCAGCACCACGCCATCATCCGACCCAGTGTCAACGCCGCGGAGCGCCAGCTGAGTTGTTCTGGATGCGGCCGTTTTGGTGATTGTCGCCTTGGACATGGAGCTGGACCCCGAAGTCGTCGCCAGACCAAACGCTAGCCCCATCTCACTATCAATCGTTTGATGCGTATCAACCGCCTAGCTGCTATTCGCCTGCCACGTGTGCAGTCACGCCACATCCTGAGCCACGGTGCACACCGGACGAGCCGACCGTCCACGGACCAACGGCTGGCGGGAGAAACCGAATGAGAAGCACCAACTCGAAGAGCGTTGTTATCACGGGCGCGTCCACCGGCATCGGCTGGGGCTGCGCCAAAGTCCTCACGACCAGAGGATTCCACGTCTTTGGCAGTGTACGCAAGCAGGCCGACGCCGACCGTCTCACTGCTGATTTCGGCGCCGCCTTCACTCCGCTGATGTTCGACGTCACGGACGAGGCCGCAGTCGCAGAAGGCGCCCGGCAGGTAAAGGACAAGCTCAACGGCCAGCCGCTCTTTGGCCTCGTCAACAATGCGGGCATCGCCAACCCCGGCCCCCTCCTCCACCTCGAGATCGAGACCTTCCGTCAGCAGATGGAGGTCAACGTCACCGGCCAGCTGATCGTGACGCAGGCCTTCGCCCCGCTCCTCGGCGCCGCCCCCGACACGCGCACGACAACGCCGGGCCGTATCGCCATGATGAGCTCCGTCGGCGGCAAGGTCGCCTCGCCCTTCCTCGGCCCCTACAGCGCTTCCAAATTCGCCCTCGAAGGCCTCTCGGAATCGCTGCGCCGCGAGCTGATGATCTACGGCGTCGACGTCATCATAATCGCACCCGGCGCCATCGCCACCCCGATCTGGGACAAGGCAGACGCCATCGACGTCAGGCGCTATGCTAATACGCCCTACGCAAAAGCGCTCGACAATGTGAAGCGCTACATGGTCGACCTCGGCCGCAAGGGACTGCCGCCCGAAAAGATCGGCGAGACCGTCCATACTGCTCTCACGACGCCCAAACCAAAGACCCGCTACATCGTAACGCCAGAACCCTTCACCAACTGGATGGGCAACAATGCGCCAAAGCGCTTCCTCGACAGAACAATCGCAAAGCGGCTGGGGCTGACAGGCTAGACGCCATCCCGCTTTATTCCCGTGATCAACCCTGCGCACCCAAGCACACGCTTCCCGCGCATGCCCCACGGAATCCGTATCCGCTCCGACAACGGAAAGAGCGTCACGTCCTCAAGGCCCCACTCCCGCAGCGCCTGCAACAACGCATCGCGTTCGCCATGGACGCTGCGATCGAGAAACATGTCCTGCGCCGAAAACGCCCCACCCGGTTTCAACACGCGCACCGCCTCCCTCAGCGCTCCGCGCGGACCGCCGCTATCCCTAACCTCGTGAAACACGAAGTGGCTGACCACCGCATCCATCGACCCATCTTCGAACGGCAACACGGCCGCGCTTGCCCGCGCGAACCGGACCCGGTCGCCAACCCCCAGCGCTTTCGCATTGCGCTCGCACGCGCTCTTTGAATACGCCCAGTCGGCGGCCCACAGGTCGACGCCCACCACGCGCGCTTCGGGCTTTCGAACCGCAAGATTGACCGCAAGCGCCCCCTGCCCGGTCCCGATATCGAGCGCCTCGCCGCGCCCGTCCCACACCAGCGCGACAAGCACGATGTCCCACAGCTTCCGCTGTACGCCGCCCGCCTCGGAAAACATGAAATAGAGATATGTCAGGAACAGCCCGATCCCGAGCGGTACAAGCGCTAGGCTCCATGCAACCGCGCGCACCCACAGATCGCCGAACAGAAATCCTCCGGCAACCAGCGCCACTCCAATCGACAGATGCGTCAGGAGGATGCGCACCCGTATCCAGTTGCCGAAACGCGCCCTCTGTTTCATTTCCTGCCCGGCGCTTTCAGGCCGCCCTCCAGCACATCGACCGCCGCGTTCACCCGCTTCACCAACGTGTCGCCCCTGGCCCACTCTCCGAGCAACCACAGCCGCACCGTCATCAGCATCGCCGAGACATAGACCTCCGCCACACGCTGCGGATCGAGCGCCGGATTGATCTCGCCGCTCGCTTGCCCCGCGCGCATGATCGCCGCGACGCCGCGAAAGATGTTGCGTCCCTGCTCGGCCTGCCCCGTTCGCCCATCGCCACCACCAAACGGCGCCGCGTGGGCAATCACGAGCTGCATGAATGTCCGGTCCGCCTCGATCGCCCGCGCCTGCGCCGATACGAACCGCCGCGCCTCCGCCAGCACCGACTTGCCCGCTCCGACCGCCTTCGCCAGCTTGTCCGGCGAGGGCAGCTCGGCCTGCTCTTTCAGCCACGCAATCGCCAGCTCGGTGACGACCGCGTCCTTGCCCGCAAAGTAGTTGAAGAAGGTCTGCCGGCTGATCTTCGCCCCGGCCGCGATGTCCGCGATGCTGGTCGCCTCGAACCCGTGCCTGCGAAACAGCCTCGCGCAGACCTGCAGGATCTCCCCGCGGACCCGAACCCGTTTGTCGTCTCTCAGCGCCATAAATTTAGACTAAGTCCATGTTTGGACTGAGTCAATTTAACTCGCGATCTTTCAGCCTTCCAGACGATAGCTTCGCGATCCCTCGGGATGAGGGCGGTTGGCTTTGATGAAATCTCGAAACGCCCGCCGGTCCCATCCTGAGGGATTTGCGCGAAGCGAAAATCATCTCGAAGGATGAATCCAGCGCACAGCCGAACGCTAAGCCTTCAGCTTGTACCCGCGCTTCAGCAGCGCCCAGCACCACACGCACAGCGCCAGCGTGATCGCCCCGCTCATGCCCGCGCCGAGCCACAGATTGCCCTCGGCATGCCCGGTGAAGCCATACCGGAAACCGTCGATGATCTGGAAGAACGGGTTGTAGTGGCTGATCGTCACGAACGGCTCAGGCAGACGGCCGATCGGATAGAACGTGCCAGACAACATCGTCAGCGGCATGATCACAAAATTCTGCACCGCCGCCATGTGATCGAACTTGTCGGCCCAGATCCCGCCCAGCAATCCGACCGCCCCCATCATCAGCGACGCAATCACGGCGAAATAGACCACCGCTGCAAGGTTCGCGATCTGGAACGGCGTGATCTGCATGATCCACACCGCCGCATACGTCACCGCGCCAACCAGGATCCCGCGCGTAACGGAGCCTGACAGAAAGCCGATCGTCAGCTCGATCGGGGACAGCGGCGGCATGAGAAAATCCACCGAATTGCCCTGCACCTTCGCGATGATCAGCGAGGAAGACGTGTTGGCGAAGGCATTGTTGAGGATCGCCATCATCACGACGCCCGGCGCGAGAAATGTCTCGAACGCCACGCCCGCGACTTTCGCCCCACCGACATTGAAGGCGAGCTTGAACACGAACAGCATCAGCAAGCTGGACACCACGGGCGCAAACAGCGTCTGCATCCCCACCTTCCAGAATCGGCGCGTCTCGCGCAGGCACAGCGCCCACAGGCCGATCCAGTTCACCGGACCATATTGCCGCGGCCCGAGCGTGGGCGCGGCGTCAAGCGGTGGTCGTGTCAGTGTCTGATCCATGTCGCCGTTCTACGCCTCTCGACCTGCCGCGCCATGTAAATGTTGTCTCGGTGGCCATGAAGCAACCCGCCTGCCCCAAACCGTATCTTGAGCTCGGCGCCCACCCGCCCAGCCCGCACCATTAGCCCGGCTCAATGGCCGCAGCCGCCAGCACCGCGCGAATCTTGCCCGCGTTACCGGCCCAGCCGCCTTGCCGAGCCATGCCTTGAGAAATGGCGGCCCCTCCAGCGCACCAAACAGCATGGCGCGCTTCAGCGTGTCCGTGTCCGCGGCGCCCGTGTTTCCGCTCCAGCACCTGTCGAAGCGCTGGCTGCGCCAGCTCCGCATCGAACGCCGTCCACTGCGCCATCCGCGGCCGTGCTTCGCGGGTCCCGCGTTTCGCCTGCAGCGCCGTCAGGAAGGGATGCCCGATCGCGGCACGAGCTCCGCCGGATCCCCCTCAACAACATAGAGCGCGTCCTCCGTCGTGGTCGAGACGATGTTGTTCTTCATCAGTCCTTTAAGCTGCAGGAATTCCGGCAGCTGCAGGTTGAAGTAGACATAAGCCGCCGACCCGATCACGCCCGCGAGCAGTCCCAGAAAGAACTTCAGCATCGCCGTCCTCCACTGCCGAGCTCAGGCATCCAGGAGGACGAGGCAACTTTAGCCACCGGCTGGAAACCTGATCAGGCGGGGGCAGCAGCGGCCGGAAAAAAGTTGCCTGAGCCTGCGGAACCCGTTTCGGGCGCCGTCGTTTATGCCACGACGCCCTAGTCCCCACCGGGGCGTCTAGTAACCAGGCGCTCGCGTGTCGCCCCCCCGGGCATGCGAGCGCCGACTGCTTTTAAGTTCACCTGCCAATGGACATGACACTGCCCGCCCGAACCAGCCGGTTCCGGCTCGAATGGCTCATAGAGCAAACCGTGGCGTCAGTTCAGTATTGCGTCGTAGGCGCGGAAACGGCGGCCGGGCGGCCGATCCGGTCTTCATGATGCTTCAGCTTGGTCCGCAACGCATTCGTCGAGCGCGCATTGGGTCTCGCAGCCGCGATCGCCGCCGTCAGGCGCGCAATTTCCGCGTGATGATAGGCGAGGTCTTTTCCGTTCGAATCGTGCATCGCATGTCCCTGCATTAAGTTGGTGACCTTAGCACGCGCGCGCTTGGCCGTAAGTTAACAGATCGGGACGCCGCCAAACGACCCATGCATTGTCATTCCGGGCGCGCGCAACGCGCGCGAACCAGACCCCATAAATGATGCAATGCTTGGCAACTTCCAGATCTAACCGGTAGAAATCTCCGAAGAATCTACCGCTGGAGACCGCATTGGGATGGGCTTGCAGGATTTGCGGCGAGGAGCACGATGATAGCCCCAACTGCCTTGGATTAGACGCTCCCTGGCGGGCGCTTGTTCCAGAAGAAGAGTTCTAGACACGCGTCGATCTAACAGACGATCAATGTGTTATCGATAGCGAGGCCTTGTTCATACACGGCCACATTCAAATTCCCATTCAAGTACAAGACGATCCGCTCGCGTTCGCCGTGTGGTCTTCGCTTGGCGAGAAGAGGCTTGGCAAGAAGAACTAGAATCGCATTGCCGACAGATGGCGCGAGCCGGACCGCGCGAGCGACGCCCCATTCTTCGGATGGCTGTGCTGACCCATCTGGGTTTATCCGGACGCGACCAACCTCGAGCTTTCTGTCCAGTCGCGTCCACCCGGTCTGACACCCTTGTTCGAAGTCCGCGACGACCTGCATTCTTTGGCGCCCGATCAACGCTATGGGATCATCCTCGAACGGTGGCACAAGTTGGCGCTCCAGCTGATTGGCGAATTGCGGGCGTTCTATCCGACACCGCCACCCCGACCCTTCCGCCGAATCTGCACGCCAGCCTTCAGAGCCGACTTGAACAATTCCAACCACTTGCGTGCCTGAAACAACGAATTGGGATGATCTCGCTCCTCCACCCCACCCACCGCGGCCGCATATTGCGCGCCATGACACCGACCTTCACGCGTCCCAACGCCGCCCTGTGGCAAAAAGGGGAAAGACATGCTCGGCGCGGCGGCAAGCACGATCACCTCGGCAGCCGACCTGTTCAGGCGCGCGTGCTTCAGCCGCAGGGAGCGCCGCGACTGGCTGCGCGTCCCCTGCCCGCGCGATAGCGAGCGCATGCCCAATTGAGAGGACTGGAACACATGACAAAATGCAGAGGGAAGCAGGCCCGCAGCGACCCCCGCTGATTGCGAAGAAAAACGGTTAAGGAAATTTATCAACGGAACAAGGCGTGGACACGGAGAGGGGAAGTTGGCGCTTTTCACCCCATAGAGGAGAGCGAAAAGCGAAATGAGTTCAAACCCGAAACGGCCCGAGAACGTCCCCTACGACGTGAGTCCGGTCGGCCACAGGTCGCGGAAACCGCCCCCGCGACGCCGTGACTCACTCCCCCTGTGAACAACCACCATATATTGATATAGCTGTTAGCAAGGCCCCCAGCATATTGCGGGCGCGCACGTGACAGCTACTATTCCTTGAACATTGGGAAGCGGGGCGCGCAGGCACAGCCCATATATTGTGTCTTGCATGATTCCCTAAGGCTGTGGAGATACAATTCATGGGCTGGACCGAAGAACGCGTCGCAGAACTCAAGAAACTCTGGGCCGAAGGGCACAGTGCGAGCCAGATCGCCAAGCGTCTGGGCGCCGTCACCCGCAATGCGGTGATCGGCAAAGTGCACCGTCTCGGGCTCTCCGGCCGGGCGACCCCGTCCCGCCCGGTCAAGCGCCCGCCACGCCTCGCTCAACCCAAGCCGCAAGTCATGCCGCGTCAGGCGCAAACTCCCGTCACAAGGGGCGCCAATGCCCTCGCCGTCCGCGCCGAACCGGTCCGCGTCCAGAGCCACATTTCCGAGGCCGAGGCCAACATCACGCCCCAGCGCTTGCCCAATGGCGACATGGTAACGGTCCTCACCGTGAAAGACTCGATGTGCAAATGGCCGATCGGCGATCCTGCCGACGCCGCTTTCGGTTTCTGCGGCCACGGCACGGCTGACGGCTCGCCCTATTGCGCCGAGCATGCCCGCGTAGCCTTCCAGCCCGCCAAGAAGCGCGAACGCCGCGCCCGCGAGTTCGACTACATCCAGCGCCTTGCCAGCTGACGTGCTGGCCAGCTGATCGATCTTTCTGATCTACCCGCGACGGCGCCGCCCCGAAGTCCCCGAAACTAATGGGAGCACTCCGGGGCGGTTTCGTTTTCAGATTTGAACTGGATAAATAGTCCTCATGGTGAGCTGCCGCCACAGGCGGCGCCCGTCGAACGATAAGGACGCACTCACAAGCGGCGCAGCCCTTACCTCGCCACCAGATCCTTCTGCAGCGTTTTGATGCACAGCAGGAAGAAGATCGCTGGCGTTACATAAAGCGCCGACGTGATCACCAGCGATGTCTGCAATGCTTTCGCGTCCGCTATCTTGCAGAACGCCTGCGTCGCTTCCGGCAACAGCTTCAGCGCGTCCCCTTTGCATGAGGCGCGCGCAAGTTCTGCAAAACCATCGGCGCTTGCCTGCATCTGGAACAGCATGTCCGACAGGAAGCCGATGAAGGGCGGCCCTGCGCCATAGCCAAGCAGGTTGACGATGAAGAGAAGAATGGCCGTCGCCGTAGCGCGGGTGCGAACGCCGACAACGCCCTGCCCGATCGTGTACTGCGCGGCGAGATAACCATACTTGATCCCGGCGCCGATGCAGATGCCGACCAGGCAGATCCACTTGTTGTCCGCGCTGAACGCGATCAGGTAGAACGGCACCGCAAGAATGAAGCCCGCCGCCGGCAACCACGCGATCGCATTCGGATGCCGCTTCATCATCCGCTCGGCCAGCCACCCCGTCATCAACACGCTTACCGATGCAGCAGCCGCTGAGGGCACGTTGAACAGGAGCGTCGCCTCGGTCAGCGAAACGCCATGTGTTCGCATCAGGAACGAGGTCTGGAAGGTGACGATGCCATAGCCGCAAAACGAGGCGAGCATTGCCCCGCACGCCATCAGCCAGAACGATCGCTTGGACGACAATTCCTTGAGGGCGGTTCTAAAACTGGCCTTTGCCGGCCGCACCGATCCCGGCGGATCGGAATACCCGCGCGGCGGTTCCTTGACCGTCATGCGGAATGCGATCGCGACCAGAACGCCAGCCGCGCCGATTACCATGAAAGCGGTGCGCCAGCCGAACGCATCCGCCAGCGGCCCTCCGATCAGGTTGGCTGACAGCGTTCCCGCCGTGACGCCCATCGCGTAATAGCCCAGCGCCGTCGAGCGACGCTTGGGTGGATAGTAATCGGCGATCAGCGAGTTGGCCGGCGGTGTGCATCCCGCCTCCCCGACGCCCACCAGAACCCTGCACAGCAGCAGCATGACAAAGCCGGAGATCACGACCCCGCCGATCTCGACCGGCCCGACCAGGCCCGACAGGGCCGTCGCCGCCGACCACAGCGCGATGCAGATTGTCATGATCCAGGTGCGGTTGGCGGTCTCCGAGTAATGCGCCAGCGGAATGCCCACCACCGAATAGAACAGCGCAAAGCCGATGCCGGTCAGTAGACCGAACTGCCCGTCGGTGATCTGCAGCTCTTTCATCACCGGCTCGGCCACAATGCCGAGCAGTCCGCGATCGAGGAAGTTGAGGATGTAGACCAACAGCAGCGCGTTCAGCACATAGCTGCGATAGGACTTCGTTCCATACCCGGTGAGATGTCCCTGCGAGTCCGCTGCGGAGATATCGGCGCCAGCCTGCGTAGCCATCCCGGTCTCTCCCCGTCGCCGCGGCGATTGTCACGCGGGCCTGAATTGAGAAAGCTCTCAGTTTTGGCGAACGCGGTCCACCACAACTTTCGGTTCTATTGCTGATCGAAGACTGACAACCGCGTTATGCCGCAGATGCGTAATGGCCGGCCCTCTTGCGGGGGCCGGCCATGTAACGCGCACTACAGTCGCTTGATGCCAGTTGGCGTCAAACAGGACCCGACATCAAACAGGCCTGGCGACCATGTCCTTCTTCAATGTCAGCGACGCCAGCAGATAGAAGGCAGCCGCAGGAATGAAGAACAGCACTGTCGCCGCCATCGACTGCCGCACGCCTTCGCCATAGGCGTGCGTGCAGACCGCTTGCGCATCAGGCGCCAGCGCCGACAAGTCCTTCGCACGACAGATCGCATTGGTCAGCGTATCGCCCATGCCAGCCGCCTCGATCTGCATCCGCATGAACATGTCCGACATGATGCCGACGATCTGCGGGCCGAGACCGTTGCCGATCAGGGCGATGACGACGAGCAGGATGGCGATCGCAGAAGCGCGCGAACGTTGCGAGACCACGCCCTGCCCGATCGTGTACTGGGCGCCGAGATAGGCATAGTGAAACATCGAGGCCGCACCCCAGATGATCAACTGCGTCACACCGGGATCAGTGTAGAAGGCCCAGACATAGAGCGGCAGGGCAGCGAGCAAGCCCACAGCAGGGATCCAGGCTACCGCCGAAGCTGATCGCGGCGTCAGCATCTGCGTCAGGTAGCCACCCGTAAAGGTGCCAACCGCCGAGACAAGCGCCAGCGGCACGCCGTATTGCAGCTGGAATGTGCCGGGCGCCATGCCATGCACCCTCTGCATCATCGGCGCCTGAAAGCCGAACAGCCCATAGCCGACGAACGCCACGAGGGCTGCACCGAGGGACATCGTCCAGAAGGTCGGCTTCGAGCCCAGCTCCTTGAACGTGTCGACGATGCTGGCCTTCTCCACGCGCTGCGCGCCGGGAGGATCGGAGTAACCGCGCGGAGGCTCCTTGATCGTCAGGAACAGGATCAGCGCAACGATCAGGCCGGGAAGACCCAGCGCGATGAAGGTGAAGCGCCAGCCGAAATTCTGGCCCCAGCCGAGCTGTTCATGGATGTCGCCAACGCCAACGCTGGCGAAGAAACTCACCACGACATCGTCCGACAGACCGACAATCAGGCCGCCAAATCCTGCCGCCAGCGCGCTGCCGATGGTGACGCCCATCGCGAAGATACCGAGCGCATTGGCCCGGCTCTTCGGCTTGAAGTAGTCGGCGATCAACGAGTTGGAAGGCGGCGTGCCGCCCGCTTCACCAATGGCGACGCCCACCCGCGCTATCAGCAGGAAGACGAAGCTGGAAGCAAAGCCGCACATCGCCGTCATCAGCGACCAGATAGCGATGCACAGCGCCATGATGGCGACGCGGTTGAACCGGTCCGCCGCCATCGCGATCGGAATACCCATCAGCGCATAGAACAGCGCGAACGGCGGTCCATTGAGGAAGCCGTACTCGGTGTCTGTCAGGCCGAACTCGGTGATGATCGGCTGGGCGACAACGCCCAGAAGGTTCCGGTCAATGAAGTTGAGCGTGTAGACAAGCGTCAGGGACAGAAGAACATACCCACGATATTTGGGAGTTCCATAACTCTGTCCACCGGCCGACGATTCACTCGCCGACGCTGCGGGCGCCATTGCCAATAGAACCTCCCCTAAAGCCAGCGGGGAAGCACGCCGGCAAGTTATGATGCTGGACGGACTGCGCCGCCTTTTGCCGATACCCTAGCCATGATCCTGCGGCCGGCAAGGTATTTGACTGCCAGCCAGCTGCGCGCTCGATGCGCCTGCGCCAACACTCGCGTGATGCTGCAATGCAGCGCTGAGCGGACACGCCGTTCAGATAAGCCGCTTGGCCTTCATGCTGATCGTCGCGGAGGCGCCAACCACGCAATGGTCGCGCGCCTTGATCTCCAACGGCGCGAGGTCGACGGAGCCGCGCCCCACGATTTCGTCGGCGATCAGCTTGTTCTTGCGATCCAGATAGATGACCCGCGCCTGCTTGGTTTTCTCTTGGCGCAGCGCCAGCTTCACATAGCAGCGCCAGCTTCACCTAGTTGAGCACGGCCGCCCAGTTCGAGATCACCGGCCGACCCTTGATCGCATCGCCCGCTACCCACTGCATCAGAAGATTGGCGGTGCGGATGTAGGCCGCCGCCGTCTCGCCAACGCCCTTCACTTCCATCAACCGTTCAGGGGGGCGCCGCCAGAGCGCCGGATACCGAGCCAAACCTCGCGATCAGGTCCTTGGCGATCGACTTTACATCGACGCGAGGAATGAAGGCGCAGAGCAGAAGTTCGAGCAATTCATCGTCTGCGAGATGCCCACCATCATCCTTGAGCGCGCGCTGACGAAGGCGTTCGCGGTGGCCATGGCAATGCTTGACCTGGGCCCTCCTCCGCTCCGCTTTTCGCGCGTCCCGCTTTTGGCTTCCCCCCATCAGCCATGGGATCAGGAAGCGCCGGCGCCGGACGTATGGGGCGTATGCTGCCCCGTCGGCGACTGGGTGAAGATCTCGTAGCCCATCTCGGTCACGCCGATGCAATGCTCGTACTGAGCCGACAGCGAACGGTCGCGGGTCACCGCCGTCCAGCCATCCGACAACAGCGCCACATCGGGGCGGCCCAGATTGATCATCGGCTCGATCGTGAAGATCATGCCCGGCAGCAGCGGCTGGCCCTGCCCCCGCTTGCCGAAGTGGAGAATGTTCGGCGCGTCGTGAAACACGCGGCCGAGCCCGTGGCCGCAGAACGCCTCGACCACGGAATAGCGCTGGCGCTCGGCATGTTCCTGGATCGCCGCGCCGATGTCGCCAAGGCGCGCGCCGGGCTTCACAGCCGCGATGCCCTTCATCATGCACTCATAGGTGACATCCATGAGGCGCAGGCCTTTGCGCTTCACTTCGCCAACCGAATACATGCGCGAGGTATCGCCATGCCAGCCATCGACGATGCCGGTGACGTCGATGTTCACGACATCGCCTTCCTTCAGAACCTTCGATCCCGGAATACCGTGACACACGACGTGGTTCACCGAGGTGCAGACCGTATGGCGGTAGCCTTTGTAAAACAGGCAGGCTGGCGTCGAGCCATGATCGAGCAGGAACTCGCGCGCGAGATCGTCAAGTTTTCCAGTGCTCACGCCCGGAACCACATACGGGACCAGCATGTCGAGGCATTCGGCGGAAACGCGTCCCGACTTACGCATACCCTCGAACGCTTCTTGTCCGTGCAGCTTGATCTCGTTGGTCGCGCGCGGCGGAGCTTCCGACGCATCGATGAAACCGGCCTGTGTCATGGGGTAGTTCCTTGGTAGTCTGGCCTCGAAAATCCGTTGCTGTCCTAGCACGGGTCCAGTT
This sequence comes from Caulobacterales bacterium, assembly GCA_038326205.1. Lineage (GTDB taxonomy): Bacteria > Pseudomonadota > Alphaproteobacteria > Caulobacterales > Hyphomonadaceae > UBA7672. Next base: position 18,592 of record JBBQJV010000002.1, read on the forward strand.
GCAGGCGAACACCCTGCGGATTGCCGTAAAAGCTAGTTCGCCCGGCTTTTCCGCCTGGGCGGTTCCGGTGCGAACGGCTTAGGCAGCGGCATGGCGGGCACGCCCTCCTCTGCCAGTTCCTGCGCTACATCAGGCGTTACCTCGCCCCAGACGGGCCGGTGCTCGGTCTCGCCGTAATACATCGAGCGAGCCTCGTCCGCGAACTTGTCGCCGACATAGTCGTGCGTCTCGGCAATGTGCTTGCGGATCTCGCCGGCTACTTTGGCGGCGGCGACTTCAGCAGGCACCGCCTTCTCGGACGAGCGCACGGCGGGCGCCATGATCTGCTTCTCCACCTTGGTCGAGCCGCACTCCGGGCATTCGACAAGACGCTTTTTGCGCTGCACGTCATACGCGCGCGAGTCCGAGAACCAGGCCTCGAACTTATGCTCCCCCACACATGCGAGAGAATAGCGGATCACGTCGTCAGCACTCCTGTGTTCAGACCCCAGCTTCGGCGAGCAACGGATCGAGCCTGCCCTGTCGATCGAGATCGTGGATTTCATCCGAGCCGCCAACGTGGCGGTCGTTGATGAATATCTGCGGGAAGGTGTACCCGCCATTCGAGCGCTGGATCATCTCGCGCTTCTGCTCGGCATTGCCGCCCGCCTTGTACTCTTCAAACGCGACGCCCTTGGATTCCAGCAACGCCTTAGCGCGCGAACAGTAACCGCAGAAGCTGGTTGTGTAGATCTCGACACGGGCCGTCACCGAAAACTCCTGAAACTGGTTTCACCTGCGGAGGGAGGATGCAGAGCGTAGCTGAACAAAACCCAAACACTTTACCCCAGGTATCGGAAACTGAGGTATCTGGAATTATTCCAAAAACCATATGGGCACGCTCCGGGGACCCGCAACACGCGCGAGTGTGATCACATCGACGCATGCCGCCCCTGCCCGTTTCTGCATCAGCACCCAGGCTTCAGCAGCAGCGCCGGTGGTCAGGACGTCATCCACCAGCCGATCCGCTTGCCCTTCACGAGCCCCTTGCGGCCAGATCAGCCCCGCAATGCCCTTTCCTATCCGCTGGCCGACCCGCCGGCCGGTTCGTTTCACCAGCAGGCGCTTACGCCCGCCCGCCTCACCCGCTACATTCCTCTTCGATGACTTCACCCGCCCCGCCCCCAAAACCGCCGCCCAACACCCCGAAAGATCCGATGCGGATCTTCGACCGCGGCCTGCATGCCCGTCGCCGGACACGCGCGGCTGCGACCTTCGAGGCCTACTCTTTCCTGAAAAAGATCGCGGCGGAAGACATTGCGTTGCGCCTGTCGGCGATAAACCGGCGCTTTGAGCGTGTGCTCGACCTTGGCGCGCATGACGGCCTCACGGGTCGTGCCCTAAGGGCAGACCAACTTGTCGCGGACCGCATCGGCGAGATCGTGGCGACGGACTTCTCGCCCGCTTTCAAGCCTGATGTTGTGGCCGATGAAGAGGCTCTGCCTTTTGCCGAGCAGTCCTTCGACCTCGTCGTCTCGGCCCTGTCGCTCCACTGGGTCAACGACCTGCCCGGCGCGCTGATCCAGATCCGCCGGGTGCTGAAGCCGGATGGCCTTTTTATCGGCACAGTGCTCGGCGGCCGCACGCTGAACGAACTACGCCAGTCGCTGCTGGCGGCCGAGGAAGAAATACGTGGCGGCGCGGCCAATCGCGTTTCGCCCTTCCTCGATGTGATCGATGGCGCGGGTCTTCTGCAACGCACAGGTTTTGCCATGCCGGTCGCCGACAATGACGCCCGCACCGTGCGCTACGCCCATCCCCTGCGCCTGCTGTCGGACCTGCGCGGCATGGGCGAGACGTCCGCCTTCACCGATCGCGAAGCCCCGGCGCTGACACGCGCGATCCTGTCACGGGCGATGGATATTTATGCGCGGCGATATGCCGATAGCGATGGCCGCGTGCGCGCGACGTTCGAATTCGTGACGCTGTCGGGCTGGGCGCCGTCACCGGATCAGCCGAAGCCCAAACGGCCAGGCAGCGCCACCGTGCGCCTCGCCGACGCGCTTGGCGTCAAGGAGCACGGCGCGGGCGACAAGGCAGGCTAACGACAAGCCAGCCCGATTATCAGATTAGGTCGAACCCGGCCTGCACGGAGTTGAACGAATTGTTGGTGTTCGCGCCAATCGCCGTAGCGCCGCCAACGATCGCGATCGAGATGATCCCCGCGATCAGGCAGTATTCGATAACCGTGGCGCCGGAGCGGTCCTTGAGGATCCGCAGGAGGGTGTTGAGTTTGTTCATGCGTGAGCCGCCTTCGACCAGTCAATGAATCGCGCAAAGAGAGGCACATCGGCTTCGGGCGCTGGGTAGCCCCCGATCTCTTCAGCCGTGACCCACGCGAACTGTTGCCCCTCTCGCGCTTCGATCTCGCCCTCCCATGACCGGATCAGGAATACCGGCATCAGAAGATGAAAACGTTCGTAGGCATGCGAGGCGAAAGAAAACGCCGACATGGCAGTTGCGGTCACGGTGATGCCGAGTTCTTCCTTCAGTTCGCGCACCAGCGCTCCTTGAGGGATTTCGCCCGTCTCCACCTTGCCGCCCGGGAACTCCCAGAGACCTGCCATCGGTTTCCCACTTGGTCGCTGCGCAAGCAGCAACCTTCCATCACCTCGCACCAGCGCTGCCGCCGCCACTAGAACCAGCGGTTTCGCGCCCTCCTGGTCTCTCATATCGAGGTAAGCGTCGGGTGCAGGTGACGGATCAACTTCTGTAGGCCCCGTTTATCTTCACGTAACCATCAGTGAGATCGCAGGTCCACACCGTCGCCCTGCCCGTTCCGACGCCGACATCGACGCGAATGAAAACCTCATCGCCGGCGACCGCGCGGGTAGCCTTAGCCTCGGAATAATCGGCGGCGCGCTCGCCTTCCTTCGCCACCTGATGGTCGCCGAACCACAGCGAGAGACGGTCGCGCTCGACAGGCTCGGCGGTCTTGCCGACGGCCATTACGACCCGGCCCCAGTTCGCATCACCCGCAGCAATCGCTGTCTTCACCAGCGGCGAGTTGGCGATCGAGCAGGCAATGATCTTCGCCGATGCGTCCGAGGCTGAGCCCTCAACCGTGATCTCGATTATCTTCGTGGCGCCCTCGCCATCGCGCACGATCTGCTTGGCAAGGTCGAGCAGCACGCGATGCATCGCTTCGATGAAATCGGACAGACGCGGATCGTCGGGATTGTCGATCGGCTCGCCGCCCGCAGCCCCGGTTGCAAAGAACAGCAGCGTGTCCGACGTCGAGGTGTCGCTGTCGACGGTGATGCAGTTGTAGGTCAGGTCGCCGAGCCTTGCGATCAGCGCCTGGCAAACATTTGGTCCCAGCGCCGCGTCGGTGAACATGTAGTTCAGCGTCGTCGCCATGTTGGGCTGGATCATGCCGGAGCCCTTGGCGACTCCGACGATCGCTACATTGCGGCGGTTGAGATTGACGATCTCGCCAGCGGCCTTGGCGAATGTGTCGGTCGTACGAATGCAGTTGGCGATCTTCTCCCAGTCCGGCGCACCGAGTTTGCTCCATACCGCCTCTACACCGCCGGAAATGATGGCTGGCGGCATCGGCTCGCCGATCACGCCGGTAGCGGAGACGAACACCTCATGAAGATTGCAGCCCGACATCTTCACGGCCGAAGCGACCGTTGCATCGTTCTTTGCGATGCCGGCCGCGCCCGTGAAAGCATTGGAGTTGCCGGTGTTGACCACCAGCACGCGCGCCCTGCCCTTGCCCGCCTGCAGCGCTGCGCGGCAGCGATCGACATCGTCCGAGCGGGTCGAAGATTTCGTGAAAATGCCTCCGACAGATGCGCCTTTCGGGAAGTGCACAACCAGCAGGTCGTCACGCACCTTGCCCTTGTAGAGGCCCAGTGAATGCGTCGTGATCTCGACGCCTCGCACGACCGGGAGAACCGGAAAACGCTCCGGCGCGAGCGGGGACACAGGCAGATCAGTCGCGGTGGCCAAGGCGGATCGAACCTTCTGCGGAGTTGCTTAAGGCGTACCCGGCGAGGGCGTCGCGGGGGTGGCCGGCTGTGTCGGCGTGCTCGTTGGCGGTGTCATTTTCGGTGCGACTGGTTTGGGCGCGACCGGCCCGGGCGGCGCGGCAGCGGGGATGGTCGCCGCCGGCAGGGGCGCATCGCGCGGCTCTGTGACGACAGGCGCTGGATCCACCGCAAGGGAAGCAGCAGGCGTTTCTGGCGCCGCCAGCGCTCCAGGCGCCGGCGATGGCCGCGCCGCCGGAGCATCCATGCTTGCGGCGCGTGCCGGGTTGCGCTTCACGATCTCTGCCTCCCCGCGCAGTTTTTTTAGAATCCTCTCCAGCTGCTGACTTTTGAGGTAGCGCTCGATGGTGTCGCGCAGGTCTTCCAGCGACGGCGGACGACGCTTGCGCACCTGGTCGATCTTGACGATGTGCCAGCCCTCCTGGTCCTCGAACGGACGCGACACGCCGCCCTCGGGCACCTGGCGGATCACACGGGCGAATTCAGGCGAGGCCTCCTCGGGCGTCATGTAGCCAAGGTCTCCGCCATCCAGCCGCGTACTTTCATCGGTGGAGCGGCGAGCCGCTACTACGACGAAGTCACCGCCAGATTTCAGCTCGACTGCGATCTTGTCGATTGCCTCTTTTGTAGGCGCCATGATGTGGCGCACCCGCACCTCGTTCTCCATCTGCGGTTCGAGCAGCTGGACTTGCGCCTCATACATCTTGCGAACGGCCGCATCGTCGATCTCTTCGGCGGCAACATGCTCGATCAGGATATTGCCCAGAATATTGTCCCGTGCGGTGTTCAGCCGGTGGCGCGCCTCCGGATCCTCATCCAGCCCCCGCTGCAGCGCCTCCATGGCGAGCAGCTTGACCTCGATCAGCTCCTCCAGGATGTCGTCGAATTCGGTGCTTCCGGGCTGGATCTGTTCACCGGGCTTGATGATGCCCTTCAGCCGGGCCTCCAGCTCCACGTCAGCGACATAGATGGTCTGGCCATTAACGGTTGCCGCCTCGTCCGAAATCTCGCTGACGACGGCTTCCTCAGCGGGACGGCTGTCTTCCCCGCAGCCTGAAAACGACAGGCAGGCCGCCAGAGCCGCCACAAATGCGAGCCTTGTCCCAAATACCATCCTGCCAACTACCATCCTGAGGGTCCTCAAGCTGCTAAAGCCGTCTTCGGGCAGTCAGGGCTACCCAGTGGTCTGATTGACACTGGGAAAAGTGGTCCTTACGTCTCGCCAAGGCGCAAGTCGAGGGAGTTTCCCCGGTGGTTTTCCGGGGGATTTTCGCGGGGGAGCACCCTTGTGTAAACGTGGCGGATATCTCTGCCGGTCTACACTATATGTATGGGACGCTGCGGCCAATTCGGCTCGTGCGTGGCTGGCAACGGAAAGTCTTAATGGTCGGGATCGCCACTAAAATCTTCGGTTCCGTGAACGACCGCAAGGTCCGCCCGTACCGGGCCACAGTTCAGCGCATCAACGCGCTTGAGCCTGTAACCGAGGCCCTCTCGGACGACGCCCTGCGCCAGCGGACCCGTGATTTCCGCCAACAGGTCGCCAATGGGGCAAAACTGGACGACATCCTGCCGGAAGCCTTTGCGGTGGTCCGCGAGGCCTCCAAGCGCACTCTGGGCCTGCGGCAATTCGACGTTCAGCTGATCGGCGGCATCGTCCTCCACAAGGGTGGCATTGCCGAAATGAGAACTGGCGAAGGCAAGACCCTTGTCGCAACGGCGCCTGTCTATCTCAACGCCCTCGAGGGCCGGGGCGTCCACGTCATCACCGTCAACGACTACCTCGCCAGCCGGGACGCCGACTGGATGGGTCAGGTCTATCGCTTCCTCGGCCTGTCGGTCGGCAAGATCATCCACGGCCTTGACGACGCCCAGCGCCGCGCTTCTTACGCCTGTGATGTCACCTACGGCACCAACAACGAATTCGGTTTCGACTACCTGCGCGACAACATGAAGTACTCGCTGGCCGAGATGGTTCAGCGCGGACACCGCTTCGCGATGGTCGACGAGGTGGACTCTATTCTGGTCGATGAAAGCCGCACGCCGCTCATCATCTCCGGCCCGACCGATGACCGCTCGGAACTCTATCAGCAGATCGACGCCCTCGTCCCGCTGCTGAGCGCGGATGACTACACGCTGGACGAGAAACAGCGCTCGGTCGTCTTTTCGGAAACCGGCAACGAGAAGATCGAAGACCTGATGGTGCAGGCCGGCATCCTGCAAGGCTCGCTCTATGAGCCGGCCAACATCACGCTGGTCCACCACGCCAACCAGGCGCTGCGCGCCCACCTGCTGTTCCAGAAGGACAAGGACTACATCGTCAAGAACGGCGAGGTCATGCTGATCGACGAGTTCACCGGCCGCATGATGCAGGGCCGCCGCCTGTCCGAAGGTCTCCACCAGGCGATCGAAGCCAAAGAGAAGACCAAGATCCAGCCCGAGAACCAGACACTCGCCTCGATCACCTTCCAGAACTATTTCCGCCTGTACGACAAGCTCTCGGGCATGACCGGAACGGCCTCTACCGAAGCTGCTGAATTCTCGGACATCTACAAGCTGGAAGTCACCGAAGTCCCAACCAACAAGCCGGTCAAGCGGATCGACGAGGACGACGTCGTCTACCGGACCGCCAAAGAGAAATACAAGGCGATCATCGCGGACCTGCGCGACTGCGCCCGCCGTCGCCAGCCGGTGCTTGTCGGCACCGTGTCGATCGAGAAGTCCGAGGTTCTCTCAAACCTCCTGTCGGCCGAGAAAATTCCGCACCAAGTGCTGAACGCCCGCCACCACGAACGTGAAGCCCACATCGTGGCGCAGGCCGGTGTGCCCGGCGCCATCACGGTCGCCACCAACATGGCCGGCCGCGGCACTGACATTCAGCTCGGCGGCAACCTCGACATGCGCGTCGCCGACGAAGGCGAAGAACTGGCCAAGCAACTCGGCCGCGAAATTACCGAGGAAGAAGCCAAAGGCCTTCGCGCAAAGATTTCCGCCGATGTCGCCGCCAAGCGCTCCGAAGCACTCGCCGCCGGTGGTCTTTACGTGCTGGCCACGGAGCGTCACGAAAGCCGCCGGATCGACAACCAGCTGCGCGGCCGTACCGGCCGTCAGGGCGACCCGGGCCGTTCGAAATTCTACATCTGCCTTGAGGACGATCTGCTCCGCATCTTCGCGGCCGAACGCCTCGACAGCATTATGCGCAGCCTTGGCATCAAGGAAGACGAGGCCATCACCCACAAGTGGATGAACAAGGCGCTCGAGACTTCGCAGAAGCGCGTCGAACAGCGCAACTTCGAGATCCGCAAGAACCTGCTGAAATTCGACGACGTGACGAACGATCAGCGCAAGGCGGTGTTCGAGCAGCGCATCGAATTCATGCGCGCGGCCAGCGTGGCTGACACCGTCGATGACATGCGTACGCAGTTGGTCAACGAGATGTGCGTGCGGCACATGCCGGAAAAAGCCTACCAGGATCAGTGGAACCTCGCAGACCTCGAAGAGGAAGTCGGCGAGGTCCTTGGCATAGCTGTCCCGATCCGCGAGTGGGCCGCCGAAGAAGGCGTTGCGACCGCGGAGATCGCGCAGAAACTCAACGCGTCAGCGACCGGCTTTTACGCCCACAAGGAATCGCAGGTCGGTTCCGAACGCATGCGCTGGCTCGAAAAGCAGATCCTGCTGCAGGCCGTCGACACGCGCTGGCGTGAACACCTCTGGCATCTCGACCAGCTGCGCTCGGTCATCCACCTGCGCGGCTATGCCCAGCGCGACCCGCTGAACGAGTTCAAGAACGAAGCCTTCACGCTGTTCGAGCGTCTGCTGAGCGATCTCCGGTCGGACGTAACCCGCATGCTGATGCGCGGCCAGTTCGTGTCCGAGCAACCACCGGGCGATGATCCGGGTACTGGCCGTCCCGGCGGACTGCCGACATCGCGCCCGACACCTGCGCCAGTGCAAGCCGCACCGCCGCAGCACGATGGACAGTCGCCGCAAGGCTCAACACCGGCCGCATGGGCATCGACCCCGCGCAACGCCCCCTGCCCCTGCGGTTCGGGCAAGCGCTACAAGAACTGCCATGGCGATGTGACGGCGACCGCGCGCGCCTGATCTGCCCGACCCTGCTCTGAACGGCGCTGCTCTGAACGGCGCTGAAGATACGAACATCCCGGAAGCCTCGCTGCCTCCGGGATGTTTTGTTTTCAGCCTGCTGCAACAAGCTCTGCCGAGCTCACAGGCTCTTCGCGAATGCTGAACAGGTGACGCGTCAGCAGCGGCAGTATGCCCACCAGCCCGATCCCTGCCCCCAGTATGATCGTGCTGGTGACGCCGATGCTTTCGGCGATAACGCCCGCGATCAGGATCGAGCCGGTCATGCCCGCGCCATTGACCACCTGGTTGAAGCCATTGGCCCGCGCCAGCTGATCCCCCGGCAACAGCTTCTGCTGCAGGCTGACGGCGAGGATCGTGAAAATCATCATCCCGAAGTCGCCGAGGAATTGCTGCGCAACCAGAAACACGAGCGACCACTCCTTGAACGCTGCAGCGGGTATCAACATCAGCAACCCAGCCACACTGATGCTAAACGCCAGTACGATCGCCGGACCGTAACCCACCGCCTTCGCCATCGGCCGCGCCATCACGGAACCGAGCAATGCGCTGACGCCGCCGACGGAAATGACGACGCCGAGAACAGCGGGCGACAATCCCAGTTCGCGCATCATGAACAGCATGTAGGTCGCGAAGAAGAAGCCGCCCGAGACGTACCAGAATGCTGTCGCGGTGATGATCGCCCGCATCGGTGGACAGCCGGCGATAGCGCGGTATCCAACCACGATATCCTCGCGCAGCGTTTCCAGCATCGAGGGCTTGGGTCCGGTCGGCGTGGATGGTTCCTCAATAGAAATTGTCGCCGCCCTGGGAATCTTCCAAAGCCAGAACGCCGACCAGATGAAGGTCAGCGCATCGACGCTCATGGCGACCGGCGCAGTCAGCGCCGCGATCAGAAGACCCGCCGCGCCCGGCCCCGTGAGTTCGGCCAGAGACTCGGTCGCCTGCAACCGCGAGTTGGCGTCGACCAGTTGGTCCTTGCTGACGAGCCGCGGCAGCACGGCGACGTCGGCATTCTGGAACAGTGCGCTCGCCGCTCCCGCGGCTGCCGCCAGCAGGCACAGCATCCAGAAGTTCAGCAGGTTCACATACCAAGCCAAGGGCGCTGCAATGACGATGACGAAGCGCAGCAGATCCAGCATCACCATCAGGCGCGTCTTGTTGGCGCGCTCGACAAAGCCTCCGCCAAGCGCACCGGCGAGCATGTAAGGCGCATAGCTCAGCGCCGATAGCACCGCCGCCTGCCATGGCGTCACCGCCAGCGCGCCAACAGCGATGATGGGAATCGCAGTCCGCGTTATGCGGCTGCCGAAGGCGGACAGGATCTGGGCTGTCCAGAGACGATTAAAGTTGGCGTTGCTCCACAACGGCGAGGAGCGCCTCAGAAATTCGAGCATGTTAGCTTCCACAATGAGTTCGTGTTACCCGCGTCATCGACGCGGGCAGTGACGGCACAAAGGTGCCAGGCCGGGCAGATCCCCGGCGCGAACTAGACGGTCACGGCACTCATGGACGCTCTCCAACAGGAAGCGGGCGAGGCTTTGCGCCGAAACATCCGGCCAGTCAACAGTGGCCGCGCGCGATATGGGGTTTTGCCAGGGGCGCGTTTATTCGATCCGCACGACGAGTCCACGCGTATTGGAGGTGGGCGTCGGGACGACCTGGAGATTTCAGATGATAGCGTTTTCACGCGGCGTTCTGGCCGCAACCCTTTTGCTCGCCCCGGTGGCGTGCATGTCGGATGGCATGATGATGTCCGACAAGATGGACCCGAGCATGTCGATGAAGCCTGCTGCGGCGCCAATGCCAGCGGCGATGCCTGCCCCCATGGCCGAAAAGACCGTGATGGTTGGCGGCGCAGCGATGTATCCATCGAAGAACATTGTCGAGAATGCCGTCAACTCGAAAGATCACACGACGCTGGTTGCCGCTGTCAAAGCCGCTGGTCTTGTAGACACGCTTTCCAGCGCTGGTCCGTTCACGGTGTTCGCGCCTACGAATGCGGCATTCGACAAGCTTCCGGCTGGAACAGTCGACGCGCTCGTCAAACCCGAAATGAAAGCCCCGCTCCAGAAAATCCTCACCTATCACGTCCTCGCAGGGCGCATGAACGCTGCCGACATTTCGAAAGCCATTCAGGCCGGCGGGGGCAAAGCCACCCTGAAGACGGTTGAAGGTGGCACAATCACCGCAACGATGGCGGGTTCCATGCTCATGCTGACCGATGCAAAGGGCGGCATGTCACACGTAACGATCGGTGATGTGATGCAATCCAACGGTGTGATCCACGTCGTCGACACGGTTCTGATGCCTGGCTGATCCACCACTATGCCCACATGACTTGGCCCGGCTGCGTGAGCCCGCAGCCGGGCCAATTGATTCTGGAACCCGCCAGCGCGCCTAACCGTTCAAGGTGACACCCCCGGAACAAGGAAACGCAATGGGACACACCAGCAAAACCGAACAACAACCGGAAAATCAACTCTGGGAACAGCTTGGAAAAGTTCGCGCCGGAATGCTCGGCATAGCAGGCTCTCACGCTCACATGCAGCCAATGGGTCACATGGCCGACAAGGATGGAGCACCGCGTTTGTGGTTTTTCACATCGCGCTCGGGCGACCTGTTCCGGGAAGTCGGTGCTGGATCTCACGCGCACTTCTGTGTCGTAGGCAAGGACCAGGACTACCACGCCTGCTTGATGGGCAACCTGCACGAGAACCGTGAGCAACGCCGCATCGATGAATACTGGAACGACGTTGCTGGCGCGTGGTTCAACGGCAAGGATGACCCGGAGCTTGCTCTCCTCGAGTTCGACCTGATGGATGCCGCCATCTGGGCCTCAACGCGCAACCCGATCCGCTTCGCGTGGGAAATCCAGACATCCAAGAATACTGACAATGAGCCCGATGTCGGCGCTCGCGCGCATGTCGACTTCACCCAGCCGAAAGGGTCGCAGAGCCGCGAAGATAGCGGCAGGCGGCGCTGAAAAGGCAACGGGATCTTGTGATTTCAGGCTGATCGTCGGCGGCTTCATTTCAGGCAGGCGTATGCTGAAGGCGCCGTCGATGAATTTCGTCCGCCTTGTCGGGATTTCCGTGCTCGTTACCGTGGCGGCGCCAGCTTTTGCTCAAGAGGCCCCGCCTCCGGAATGGAGTGGCGACGGGAACCTCAACGCAGGCGTCACCTCCGGAAACACAGAGACGAGCGATCTCGGCCTTGGCGTAAAGGTGCAACATCAGGGTGACGTGGGTTGAGACCGGAGAGTTCACCGCCGACTGCGGCAAGACGGATGGCATTGAAACGAAGAACAGGCTTCTGGCTGCAGGTCAGGTCGACCTTGTCCTCGATGAACGCCTGAGCTGTTATGGCCGCCTCACCTGGGAGCGCGACGCGTTTTCCGGGTTCGCGATACGCGTTTTGCGGGTCCCGGCCTCGCCTTCAAAGTGCTCGACCAAGACCCCACGACATGGACGGTGGAAGGCGGCACCGGCTACAAGGTCGACGAGGTGAGGGCGACACTCATTGATCCGGCTTCGAGCGAACAGTCATTCGGCCTCCGCGCCGGATCAAGGTTCAGCCACAAGCTCAACGATGCGGTCGCGATCTCGAACGACACCGAGGTCGTCTACTCACGGGACCTCCACGCAGATAGCCAACATCATCGCGCGCACGGCCAATCTCTGGGGCAATCTCAACGCGCGGATCTCGTTCGACGTGCGCCACGACACCGACCCGCTGCCGGGTTTCGAATCCACCGACACGTCAACCAAGTTCTCGCTGGTCTGCAAAATCTCCTAGGTAAGCCCTTCCCGTCCGATGGCGTAGAACCGTTCCTTGCGCTGCGCGCGCAGGTCGTCCGGTGTGAGGCCGTTCAATGTCTCCAGCGCTTTCTCGAGAGCATCTCCCACCTGTTGGATCGCGCGGCGCGGATCGCGATGCGCGCCCCCGATCGGCTCTGGCACGACAGCGTCGACAATCTTGAACTTCAGCAGGTCCTGCGCGGTGATCTTCATCGCCTCGGCTGTGTCCTTGGCGCGCTTGGCATCGCGGAACAGGATCGACGCGGCGCCTTCCGGTGAGATCACCGAATAGATCGCGTGCTCCATCATCAACACCTTGTTGCCCGACGCGAGCGCAACTGCACCGCCTGAACCACCCTCCCCCACGATGACGGAGATCATCGGCGTATCCAGCGTCAGGCATGCCTCGATGGCGCGCGCCAGCGCTTCGGCTTGCCCGCGTTCTTCGCCACCTTTGCCCGGAAATGCGCCCGACGTGTCGACCAGTGCAATCACGGGAAGATTGAAGCGCCCGGCGAGCTCCAACAGTCGCACAGCCTTGCGATACCCCTCCGGCTTGCCCATGCCGAAATTATGCTTGAGGCGGGTCTGCGTATCGCGGCCCTTCTCATGACCGATCACAACGACGGGCTTGCCGCGAAAACGCGCCAGGCCGCCAAGGATGGCGTCGTCATTCATGAACTTGCGATCGCCCGCGAGCTCGACGAATTCGTCGAACAGGCCTTCGACATAATCCATGAAGTGCGGCCGCTCGGGATGGCGCGCGACCTGGGTTTTCTGCCACGCGTTGAGATGGCCATAGATCTGCTCGAGCTGCTTTGATGCCTTGTCGCGCAGCTTGGCGACCTCGTCCTGCACAGCTGCGCCACCGGCCGCTTCCAGCTCGGCGATCTTCTTTTCGAGATCGGCGACCGGCTTTTCAAAGTCGAGATAGGTCGAGATGGCCATGAGGCGGCTCCGGAACTGAGACGGCGGGATACCCTTCGCGCCTCCGCGGGGCAAGGTTTCGAGGGTTAACCTGCAGAAAACAAGGCCAGTTCGGAGCTGTCTAGGCGAAGAATTGTCCCTCGATCACCGTCCGCGCCCGCCCGATCAGCTTCACGCGGTCACCGGCCATCCGCGTCATGATGTGTGCGCCGCGCCCCGGATAGGCCTGGAAACAGTTGAGTTCGGGCTTGCCGAGCAGCGTCGAGAAGTAGGGCGCGATGATGCAGTGGGCCGATCCCGTGGCGGGATCTTCGGGAATGCCTGAGCCCGGCGCGAAGAAGCGCGACACCACATCGAAGCCTTCGCTCGCGCCCGGCGCCGCGCAGATGAGATTGCCACGTCCACCTGTGGCGCCGCCCGATATCTGGTTCACGCGCACAAGGTCGGGCTTGAGCGCACACACCTCATCCGGCGTTGCGAAGATCGCCATCAGATAAGGACCAGCGACAACACGCTGGGGCGAGGCGCCGAGCGCTTCGGCAAGCCCCGCCGGCATCGGCACGTCGCGCGGCGGTTGTGCGGGGAAGTCCATCTCCAGCCGACCATCGGCAAGACGCTTCACCGTGAGACGCCCGGACTTGGTGTCGAACCCGATCTCCGGTCCGTCAAATCCCAGATGCGAATACAGCGCATGCGCGCTCGCCAGCGTCGCGTGACCGCAGAGCGGCACCTCAACCAAGGGCGTGAACCAGCGCAGATTCCAGATGCCGGGCGCCGTCGCCACGATGAAAGCGGTCTCGGCGATATTGTTCTCGGCGGCGATGGCTTGCATCGCCTCATCAACCGGAAATGCGTCTACCGGCATCACAGCCGCCGGGCCGCCAGCCATCGGCTGTTCCGCAAAAGCGTCGATCTGGAAAAAGCAATAGATGGGCATGGCCTACTCCTGAGCCTCGCAGCTCCTGATGCTGGAGCAGCGCGATCTATCGTTCTCCGCGAGCGCCGAAAAACGATATCTCCTCATGGATTGATTAGTTTGGCTGGCGGTTATTGATCGCAGGCGCGTTCGAGCGTCCACGTGCCGGTATTGCTAGCTTCGTTCTTCATCGTGCCTTTGCCGGTCTTGCCATCGAACACACCATCATAGTTCGCATAATGGTTGTTGGTGTCCATGTGCAGCGCGTTGCCATCGATGGACCAGCGGCCATTGTCGTAGAGATTGCCGCTATAGCCATAGAGCATCACGCCGTCAGGCTTGAATTGGGTAGTTGGCGCGTAAGCGTCGCCGTCCTCCCATGCGTCTTTGAGCCCCCAGGGATAGGCATCCTTCGTATTCTCGCAGGGCGCCATCAGAGCGGCACGATAATCCACGGCGGGCGCGGATGCGCAGGCGCCCAGCGAGAACAGGACAACAGCCGCGGACGCAGTTTTCAAAGCGTGCATTGAAGTATTCCCTCCATCGGACCGGCCACGAGCCACGAACCAAATCCTATCGCGGATTCCACCGCGATCACAATTCCGCGGCGCCGCATCGCTTCAGGTCGGCCGCCATTTTGCGAACAGCGTCGCGAATGCTTCCGGGTCACGCGACGGCCAGCCGTGATCGACCGGACCATTGCCCTTGCCCAGCACCGGCGCCCGGCTGATCGACTCGAACAGGAAGGCACGCGAGAGCGCGATCGCGTCCTGCAGCGACAGGCCGCGCGCCAGTCCCGCCGCAATGCCAGACGCCAGCGTGCAGCCCGTTCCATGCGTCGCCTTCGTTTCGATGCGCGGACCTTCGAAGAAGTGCTCGCCCTGCTGTGTCGCCAGCACATCGACGATCACGTCGCCCGGGATATGCCCGCCTTTGATCAGCGCCGCCGTCGCTCCCATGCTGAGCAGCTTGTCGGCGGCGCGCCTCTGGCCGTTGAGCCCGTCGACCGACTTGCCGGTCAGCACTTCCGCTTCGGGTGCGTTCGGCGTCACAAGGGCCGCGCCCGGCACCATCAGGCGGCGCACCGCATCGACCGCGTCGCGGGGCAGCAGCACATCGCCAGAGGTCGCGACCATCACCGGATCAACCACGCGCGGCGTTTTCGGCGTCAGATCCTCAAACGCCTCTGCCAGCGTTTCCACCAACAGTTTGTCGCCCAGCATGCCTGTCTTCAAGACGTCTGCGCCGATGTCGCTGAGCACGGCCTCCATCTGCGCGCGCACCGCCTTGTGCGGCGTCGCCACCACGCCGTTGACCCCAAGTGTGTTCTGGATTGTCAGCGCCGTGATCGCAGTGGCTGCATAACCGCCCAGCGCCGTCACCGTCTTGATGTCGGCCTGTATGCCTGCCCCGCCGCTGGAATCCGATCCGGCGATAATGAGGACGCGGCCTTTCGGCCCTTCTGCTTTGGTGTCTGCCATGCACCGTCATAGCCTCACCGCGCGCAGGACGGAAATGGCTTCAATGATCGCCTCAGTGCCCGCCCGAACTCTTGACTGCCATGCCTTTGTAGAATGCGTCCATCGAACCCTGCGCGATGACGCCGCCATAATCGACAATGCCCATCTTACGATAATGGTCGACCTGAAAGATGCACTTCTTGACGCCCACCGTCAGATCCGCGCCCCAGTCAGGAATGTCTTTCGCTGGCTTCCATTCAAAATGGCCGTACAGCGCGACAGTGCAGACGCGGAAATTGATCCCGCCGCACGCCTTGAAATAGATGTCGGCGCGAAGGTCGGCCAAGATGTCCGTCACATCGACGAGGATGAAAGGCAGCACCATCTGCCCCTCCTCATGCGGTGTCCGGAAGATGTCGATCTGCCGGCCATCCACCAGCGCTGGCCAACCCATGTTCTGGCGGAAGGTCGCAATGGTGGCGACCGGCTTACCGATAATGTCGGCTGCCTTGTCGAAATGGCAGATCGCATCGACGTGTTGCTGCAACCGGTCGAACTCGATGGCGGCGTAGTCTTTCCCGTCAAAGCTCTGCGCCTTGGCATCCCTCAGAATGCCGTCGCCCCACTGTCCGGCCGGAACCTCGGGCAATTTGGGAATATATTTCCCGGCGTCATTCGTCGGTTTGGCCGGCGGCGTCGCCGGCGGCTTTTGCGCCAGAGCCGGCGCGCTGGCGAAAACCATCAAAAACAAGGCAGATAAAACGCGCACGATCCCCTCCCACACAAGGCATGTCGAAGAGTAAGCGCGGTTCGTAAGGAAAACGGGCCACCGGCGCAGAATTCGTGGGTCAGTTCGATGCAGTTTGCGCCACATCGACCAGCGGAACGATCCACTCGGACACGTTCTTCCGATTGCCAAAGTTAGGCTTCCGATTGCCAAAGTTAGGCGAACGACGAACCGCGACCACAGCGTTGCCTTCGATCCGATAGTGTCTTCGGGGCGCGATGACCATGGTGAAGCGCATTGCGTCATCTGTCCCGAGCGCAGGCCAGCGATCCAAGCTGCGTTCGCCGGGAGAAGACACGAAGGGCCCTCGCTCGCGCCTTCCAGGCGCCAAAGCGCAGCGCCTCGCCAATGATCTACATATTGATCCGGGGATCAAACTGACATGTCGCAGAACACACGTTCAGTAGACGCCCCGAGATACAAACGCGCCGCCCTCAACGGATGAGGAGAAGTTGGCTGGCTGTTCCCGTTGATCTCAAAGATCAGGCCGAACACAGGAGATTTTTCTGCTGCGCGCTTTTACGCGCTCGTCAGCGAGACGAACACGTCCTCAAGGTTCGGCTCTTCAGTCGCAAGGTCGCCGATGCCGACATTGGCTTCGCGCAAGCGCTTCAACAGCTGCTCGATCGATTGCTCGCCGATCCGGTAGGTGATGGCCAGTTGCCCGTCCTTGCGGATTACCGGTGAGAGGTCCGACAGGGAGGCTGGCACGCTGGTCAGCGCCTGCTCGGGCCGCACCACCAGTGTCTTCTGGTTCATCCGCTTCAGCAGGCTCGCCGTCGGCTCGCAGGCGATGATCTGACCGTGGTTGACGATGGCGATCTGGTCGCACATCTCCTGCGCTTCCTCGAGATAGTGGGTCGTCAGCACGATGGTCACGCCCTGTGCGTTGAGCTTGCGTACATATTCCCACAGTGAGCGGCGCAGCTCGACATCGACGCCCGCAGTCGGCTCGTCGAGGATCAGGATCGGCGGCGAATGCACCATCGCCTTGGCGACCATCAAACGCCGTTTCATGCCGCCGGACAGCTGGCGCACATAGGCGTTCTTCTTGTCGGCCAACCCCAGCGCTTCGAGGATTTCGTCGCCGCGCCGTTCGGCCGACGGCACGCCATAGAAACCCGCCATCAGGTCCAGCGTCTCGCGCGGGGTAAAGAACGGGTCCATGTTGATTTCCTGCGGCACCACGCCCAGCGCGGCGCGCGATTCACGCGGGTTCTGGTCGGCGTCGATGCCCCAGATTTTCACCGAGCCCGATGTCTTGTTCACCAGCCCGGCGAGGATGTTGATGAAGGTCGACTTCCCCGCTCCGTTCGGCCCCAAAAGGCCGAAGATCGACCCGCGCGGTATAGCCAGATCGATACCCTTGAGCGCCTCCTTGGCGGGCATACGCTTGGAGGCAGCATAAGTCTTGGTCAGTCCGCGTGCCTCTATGGCCAGAGCAGGCAGAGCGGAAGCCGGCGGCGTGAACGACGAATCAGGCAAGGCGGACCACCCTCTGGCAACGGCGCTCCGACCACATTGACGGCTGGCGGAGGCCGACCATAGGTAGGGCGCATTCTGCCAAGCTGCAAACCAGTGCGGCCGCAAACCAGTCCGGCTAATGAGAGAACGATATGGCGTCGCATTCCGGAACCACCCCAACTCCCACCAACCTCGCTGCGAACCCGGAAGTCGTGGTGGTCGCTACCCGGAAAGTCGCCTGCGATGGCGGCGGCGGCGCGCTCGGCCATCCCAAGGTCTGGTACGACATGTCCGAGCATGACCACGTCGAATGCAAGTATTGCGACCGGCTGTTCGTGCTCAAAGGCGGCAACCGCGATCCCGGCAAATCGGCCTGATTAAGCTGTAACATCCACTGTAACAGCGTTTGTTACGGTAATTCGCGTGCCCTTGCGTCGTCGTCGCGACAGAACCCTCCACTGCCCTGTGATGCCGGGCTGTGGAGAAGCGTCCCCATGAACACCTGGACCCGACTGCTGCTCGGTGGGGCAAGCGCCGCCAGCCTGCTCGCTGCTGCACCTGTCTTTGCGCAGGAAGCCTTCGCCCCCGAAACGACGGCAGGCCCAGCTGAGGACCAGCAGCCCGCCTCACCGGACAGCAAGGGCGATACCGTGGTGATCTACGGTCGGGCGATCGAACAGATCGGGGCAGCCCAGTCCGCCTCCGAGGGCGTCGTCGGCTATGCCGACTTCGAGACCCGCCCCCTCTCCCGCCCCGGCGAACTGGTGGAGGTGATCCCGGGGATGGTCGCAGCCCAGCACTCGGGCGGGGGCAAGGCCAACCAATACTTTCTGCGCGGCTTCAACCTCGACCACGGCACCGACTTCGCCGGTTCGATCGACGGTGTGCCGCTGAACCTGCGCGCTCACCCGCACATGAACGGCTATCTCGACATCAACTTCATGATCCCGGAGCTGATCGAAAAGGTGCAGTTCTACAAGGGTACGGGTTATGCTCAGAACGGCGACTTCTCCGCCGCCGGCGCCGCCAACTTTTCGACCTATGACGCAACGCCCCAGAACTACGTGCAGGCCGATATTTCGGATGATGGCGACTACCGCACCGTCATCGTCGGATCGACAGCAATCGGCCAGGATGGATCACTGCTGTATGGCGCCGAATACGCGTTCGGCGATGGACCATTCGATCGCCCGGAAAACCTCAAGAAGTGGTCGGGGCTGATCAAGTACTCGCAACCGCGCGGCAACGCGAAATTCCACGCCGAACTGATCGGCTATGACAACACATGGTTCGCCACCGACCAGATGCCCCAGCGCGCCGTCACATCCGGCCTGATCGGTCGTTTCGGCACGCTGGACGAAAATCTCGGCGGCAAGACCTCGCGCTACATCGCCTCGACAGGCCTCGACTGGGATAGCGCCTCGCTCATGGTTTATGGCGAGACATACAAGCTGAGCCTCTACAACAATCCGACCATCGCGCTCGACCAGATCAATGGCGACGAATTCGTGCAGGTCGCTGACCGCTCCGCACTGGGCGCGCGCGGACAGATCCGCAACGACTTCAAGCTCGCCGGCTTCAAAACCGAGACGCGCCTCGGGTCGGACATCCGTACCGATTTCATTGATCGCTCAGCCCTGCTGAAGACGATCGCACGTGTTCCCTACCAGACCATCCGCGACGACAGCGGCACGCTGACCCTCGCCGACATCTGGGGTGATGCGACGGTGCATTGGACTGATCTGTTCCGTACGACTTTTGGTTTGCGTGCCGATCACATGGTCTACGACTTCACGGCAATTCAGGTGGCCAACTCCGGCGACGGGTCCGACACGCAATGGAGCCCGAAGTTCAACGCCGCCTACACGCTCACCGAAGATCTCGAAGCCTACGGCTCCTATGGCTACGCCTTCCATTCGAACGATGCACGCGGCGCGGTGCTGACGCAGGACCCTGTCACCAACGATCCGGTCACGACCTCGCCCGTCTTCGTGAGGAGCAAGGGCGGCGAAATCGGCGCGCGCTGGGAGCCCGCCTCGAACCTCAATCTGTCCGCCGCCCTGTTCCAGCTTGAGCTCGATAGCGAACTGGTCTTCATCGGCGACGCCGGTACGTCCGAACCCTCCGACCCGACCAAACGCTCCGGCATCGAGATCGGAGGCTTCTGGCAACCGATCGATGGCGTGGCGCTAGACTTTTCCGCCGCGTGGTCACACTCGCGCTTCCAGGACGTGCCGTCCGGCGAGGATCGCATTCCCAATGCCGTCGAATTCGTCGGCTCCGCCGGCGCAGCATGGACGAGCCCGGATGGCTGGGAGGCGAGTCTGCGCGCCCGCTATATCGGTGAAGCCCCGCTGGTCGAGGACAACTCTGTGCGCGGCGATCCGACCTTCACGCTCAACGCCGGCGTGTCGAAAGATTTCGGACCCTTCTATATCGGCGTCGACGTGCTGAACCTCACAGACTCGAAGGACAACGAAATCCAGTATTTCTACGAAAGCCAGCTGCAGGGAGAGGCCGCCCCGGTCGAAGACCTTCACATCCACCCCCTCCACCCCCGCTCTATCCGCCTGGTGCTGCGCGCAAAATACTGAATGTTTTCCGCAACTTGTAGAGTTCGCCCGCCACGCATGTCGTGAAATTTAAGACAATTTAAGGAAATGCCATTGGCCGAAACCGCGAATTCCCATAACGCCCACGGTGGGCTGGTGAAGCGGGTCGCTTCGCCTTGGGAATCGGGCGTCATGAACGGCATATCTGCAAAGCTGGCTTATTGCGCACTGCTGATGGTGTTGGCGGTGTTCGTCGCCATGCCTCCGCAATCGCGTACTGTAATCAACGCTGAAGTCACCGAGACGGCGCCGTCGACCGAGAGCCGTCTTGCGAAGGCAATCCACGAACGCATCGCCATCCAGGTGGCGGGCGAACTTCCGGTCAAACAGTTGAACCAGCTCGCCGCCGAGGAGCACGGCCTGCGCCAGTTGGCGTTTGCGGACAACGCACAGGGGGCACGCGCCGATCTGATCGACTCGCTAGCCGATGAACTGTCCGCCGCCATGTTGCAACGCTCGGAGATCGCCGCGCGAACCGGCGCAGGCGTCGAAAGCGACAGGATGGAAGCGGTCGTGCGCGCTCTTACTGCCGCTATCAACGCCGAAGTGCGTGGCATCAGCGCCTGAGCGGAATGCCTTTGCGTTGACGCAGACAGCGCAACGCGCGAAGCCTCTGGAAACATCATCCGGGGATCAAGCATGAAACGTTCGCTGCTAGCCAGCTTTGCCGTTCTTCTCGCATCCGCCTGCGCCACACCGACCCCTCTACCTGATCTCGCACTGACCCCATCGGGCAAGGCGCCCCGCTTCGACGAAGCGATTGCCGCCTTCGAGGTGGCTGACAAACAGACCCCGCCGCCAGAATGCGCGACGCTTTTTGTTGGCGCTTCCTCGATCCGGTTCTGGAAATCACTGAAGGAAGACTTCCCCGATCGCACCGTCATCAACCGCGGCTTTGGTGGCTCGACCGTATGGGAGGTCGACCACTATTTCGACCGTGTTGTGATGCCTTACCATCCGAAGGAGATCGTGTTTTACGCTGGCGAGAACGATCTGTGGATCGACAAGCGCACGCCGGACGAGATCTACGCCGACTTCGTCCAGTTCATGCGTCTCAAAGAAAATGCCCTGGGCGCTACACCTGTCTGGTACATCTCCGCCAAGCCGTCGAAGCAACGCTTCGAACAGTTTTCGAAACAGGCCGACCTGAACTCCAGGGTGAAAGCGCTTGCCGACAAGCGTGACGACCTCGCCTACATCGACATCGTCCCCGGCATGCTGAAGGCAGACGGCGCCCCGAAAGACATTTTTGTCGCCGACGACCTCCACATGACCCCTGAAGGCTACGCAATCTGGACGCCTATCGTGGAGGCGGCGCTTGATGCGGGACAGTCCGCCAAAGCGCCGGGGTGTTGATCTTCTAGCGCCCGACCAGCGCCAGCCATTCGTCTTCGCTGATTACCTTCACGCCGTGCTTCTGCGCATCCGCCATTTTTGATCCAGCGCCCGGGCCCGCCACGACGAGATCCGTCTTGTTCGACACCGAGCCCGACACTTTTGCGCCCAGCGAAATCGCCTGTTGCTTGGCTTCGTCGCGCGTCATTTTTTCGAGCGTGCCGGTGAACACCACTGTCTTGCCAGCGACCTTGCTGTCGCTGGTGTCCAGGACCACGTAAGGCTCAACTTCCACCTCGTCCTGGAGAGCATCGACCACCTCGCGATTGTGCTTCTCCGCAAAGAAATCGACCAGCGCCTCGGCCGCCACTTCTCCGAAGCCATTGATCGCAGCCAGCGCGATCAGGTACTCCCCCGGCCTGCCCTTCGCAGCTAGCTGGACTTCCGTGCGGAAAGTCGACCAGTCCCCATACATCGCCGCAAGGGCTGCTCGCGATGTCTTGTTGAGCCCTGCAATCGCGCCAAGCGCGCCTTCAAGCGAATGATCCGATGAGGCCGGCGGGTTGGCCGGCAGATCGCCAGCAGCATCCAGCAACTTCACCAGCGCACCCGGCCCAACCCCCGCAACCGACTCCAGCCGGCGATAGGCATCGTTGGGCCTCTGCCCTCCGGCGCGCGCGACGATCTCTTCGATCTCGACGATGCCGCCGAAATGGCGCGCCAGCAGTAGCGCATTGGTCTCGCCGATATGGCGAATGCCGAGCGCGTTGATAAAGCGATCGACTTTCTGCTTGCGGGCCTTGTCGATAGCGTCGATCAGCTTCTTCGCAGACGTCTCGCCATACCCCTCCCACTCCGCAAGCGGCGGCTTGTCCGCCTTCTCGATCTGTTTCTCCAGCATGAAGATGTGCTGCGGCGCCGTGATCACGCCGGCCTCGAAGAACTCCTCGATCTGCTTGGCGCCCAGCCCCTCGATGTCGAACGCCCGCCTCGAGACAAAGTGCTTCAGCCGCTCCACCGCCTGCGCCGGGCACACCAGCCCGCCGGTGCAGCGACGGTCGACCTCCTCTTCACCATCGCCTGCCCCCCGCACGGCTTCGGAGCCGCAATAGGGACAGTGCGTGGGGAATTTATAGACCGTGGCGTCCTTCGGACGCTTGTCTTCGACTACCCGCACGATCTGCGGAATGACGTCGCCTGCACGTTGGACCACGACCCAGTCATTGATCATCACGCCGAGGCGCGCGATCTCGTCTTCGTTGTGCAGCGTCGCATTTGACACGACGACGCCGCCAACCGTCACCGGCTGCAGCCGCGCTACCGGCGCCAGCTTGCCGGTGCGGCCAACCTGGATGTCGATAGCGAGCACTTGCGTCATCGCCTGCTCGGCACGAAACTTGTGCGCCGCCGCCCAGCGCGGCGAGCGCGACACGAAGCCTAGCCTTTGCTGCCAGTCGAGCCTGTCGATCTTGTAGACAACGCCATCGATATCATAGCCGAGAGACGCACGCCGCGCCTCGATGGCGCTATAAACTTCGAGCAATTCATCAATCGTCGAAGCGCGCTTCATCTCTGGATTGACCGGCAGGCCCCACGCCTTGAACGCCTTCACGGCATCCCACTGGGTCTGTGCAAAAGGCTCCGAAACGTCGCCCCACGTATACGCAAAAAACCGCAGTGGCCGCGCCGCTGTCACGGCAGGATCTTTCTGGCGCAAGCTCCCCGCCGCCGCATTGCGCGGATTGGCTGGGCGCTTGCGGCCCGCCGCTTCCTCCGTGGCCTGCAGGGCGGCAAAGTCCTCCATCATAAAATAGACTTCGCCGCGCACCTCGATGCGTGCTGGATGCCCCTTGCCTTTCAGCGTGTGCGGCACGTCCTTCAGTGTGCGAACGTTGGCGGTCACATCCTCGCCTACCGCGCCATCACCACGGGTCGCCGCGCGCACGAGTTCGCCGTTCTCATAAAGCAGGCTGCACGACAGCCCGTCGATCTTCGGCTCTGCGGTGACCGCAATCTCTTGGTCCGCAGGAAGGTTCAGGAACCGCCGAACGCGCGCGACGAACTCGCCCACCTCCTCATCGGCGAACAGATTGTCGAGCGACAGCATGGGCTTCAAGTGCGTGACCTTGCCGAACCCGCTGGCGACCGCCACGCCCACGGTATCGCTCGGACTGTCGGCCTGCTTCAGCTCGGAGAAACGCGCCTCGATCGCCAGAAGCCGCTGACGCATCTTGTCATAGTCCCCATCCGTCAGTGCGGGCGCGTCGTCCTGATAGTAGGCTGCATCCGCCGCGCGGATGGCTTCCGCCAGACTTTTCAGCTCGGCCTTGGCCGCAGCCTTGGTCAGCTTTTCAACGGGCTTGTGATCGGAAGTGGATTCGGATGCTTTCGCCATGACGGCTTCATATCCGCCGCTCAGACGCCCGCCAATAACCGATCCGCTGCCGCGCGGGCTTCCTTGGTGACACTCGCTCCGGCCAGCATCCGGGCAATCTCCTCCCGCCGCGCCTTTTGGGTCAGTATGTCCACCGAGGTGACGGTTTCGCCCGCCGCTTCAGCCTTGGATACACGCAGCTGTTTCTTGGCCGAGGCTGCGACCTGAGGCGAATGCGTGATCGCCAGCACCTGCTTGCGCTTGCCGATCGCCGCCAGCCGCTCCCCAATCGCCGCCGCGACCGCCCCGCCGACGCCCATATCGGCCTCGTCAAACACCAGCGTTCCAGCCGGCGACACGTCCGCGAGACAGACGCTGACCGCCAACGCGAAACGCGCCATCTCGCCGCCCGAAGCGATGCGATCGAGTGCGCCAAACCCGGCGCCGGCATTGGTTTCGACCTCGAACGCCACATCGTCACGACCGGTCGGCCCAGCCTCGGCGCGTGGCCGCACAGCGATACGGAACTTTGCTTTCTCCAGCTTCAGCGGTGCGAGTTCCGCCGACACAGCCCGTGCCAATTTCCGGGCCGCCGCGGTGCGCAACTCCGTTAGGCGCCCGGCTGCCTCATCGTAGGCGGCGCGCGCAGCGGCTTCCGCCGCAACCGCCCGGGAGAGCGCCTTGTCGGAATGATCGATCTCATCGAGTTGCGCGCGCATCTTCTGGCGCAGGGCTGCGAGCCCCTCGGGGTCCACCTCGTGCTTGCGCGCAGCCGCCCGCAAGGCGAACAGGCGCGCTTCGGACGCTTCCAATGCTGCAGGTGAATAGGCGCAGGCGTCACCTGCAAATTCGACCGCACGTCGCGCTTCACCGGCTTCAATCAACGCACGCTCCAGCCCCTCGCATGCAGCGCGGATGCGCACTGCAAGCTCACTGTCCGCGCCTTCGCCCGTCAATCCGGGGGCAGAAAGCGCTCGTGAAACCGCACGCGCCGCCGTCGACAGCGCATGTTCCATATTGGACTTGGTAAACTGCTTACGCGCCCCATCCAGCGCCTCGGCGACACGCCCGCCAGCCAGCATGCCCGCGCGCTCCAAAGCCAGCCGCCCCGTCTCGCCCTCCTGCGGGTCGAGATGGTCAAGTTCATCCACCGCATGCGCCAGCCAGGTCCGTTCGGAAGCTGCACGCGCGATCCGCTCCGCCAGTGCAGCACGCGCATCTTCTGCCTCACCCAGCACAGACCAGGCACGGCTCACGTCTTTCAGCAGCGCATCGGCCTTCGCCCAGGCATCCAGCAAGGCGCGATGCCGCGCCGGCTCCAGCAAGCCAAGCCCATCATGTTGCCCGTGAATGTCGGCCAGCAGCAGGCCGACATCCGAAAGCAAAGTCGCGCTCACCGGACGATCGTTCAGAAACGCCCGCGCGCCTGCGCCCCGCTTGATCACGCGCCGCAGCACCATCGGCTCGGCTGGCGCCAGCTCCAGTCCGCTCGCCGCCAGCATCTCCCGGACAGGATGGCTGATTGGAACCTCAAAAGCCGCCGTGACCTCGGCCATCTGACCTCCCGCCCTGATCAACGCCTGTGACCCCCGGCCCCCAAGCGCAAAGCCCAGCGCCGACATCAGGATGGATTTTCCAGCGCCCGTCTCGCCGGTAAGCGCGGTGAAGCCCTGCCCCAGCTCAAGGTCGAGCTGGCGGACCAGAATGAAATCGCGGATCGAAAGTCCCGTCAGCATGGCGCCACACCCGGATGTTCCATTGCCTCGACTAGCACGTTGCGAACAAAATAGGAACACGCCCACTGAAGAAGAGGCGGCCGGAGGAACAAGTCCTTGTCCGAAACAGGGAAAATCCCCTGCAAAAGAACGCAGTCGTGATGGTTTGCGGGCGTGACTGGGCGCCACCTTTCCGCGATAACCACCGCTGCGCGGCCAAGTCCGCTGATAGGAGAAAACCGATGAAGAAACTTCTCGTTGCAGCCTTCGCAGTCGCCGCGCTCGCCGCTCCCGCTTATGCAGGTCTGCCCGTTGGCGCTGCCGCCCCCGACTTCAACGCGACGGCTGCCATTGGCGGCAAGACGTTCGATTTCAAACTGTCCGACGCCCTCAAGAAGGGACCTGTCGTGGTCTATTTCTTCCCGGCCGCTTTCACGCCGGGCTGCACGATCGAGACCAACAAGTTCGCTGAAGCCGCCGCTGACTTCCAGGCCGCCGGTGCGACGCTTATCGGTGTCACGGGCGGCGCTGCTAGCCCGCCAGTCGCCGGCAAGAAGCAGGAATATTTTAACGCTGCAGACCATATCGACCTGCTGATCAAGTTCTCCGCCGAACACTGCCGCGACAAATTTCCAATTGGCGCCATCTCGCCGGACACCGCAAAGGCCTATGACGTTCCCTCGCAGATGAAAGAAGGCTGGAGCGATCGCACCTCCTTTGTGATCGCGCCGGACGGCAAGGTTCTGCTGTCCTTCACCGACCCCAAGGCCGACGACCATGTCAGCAAAACGCTGAATGCCGTGAAGGCCTGGAAAGCTTCGCACTAATCCACGGCGAAGCCCCAAAACAAACGCCCCCGCGAGCCATCGTGGGGGCGTTCTGTTATGTATCCGGATCGCTTGAAGCCAGACTGGAAAATGCTCAGGCTAGAAGATCATCTTCCCGATGCGATCGAACAGGTTGAAGTTGGCGTTTGAATCCGGCTTCTCCGGCAGGCTTACGCCCTGCCCCTGCATCAGCGCATACGTGTCCGAATACCAGACCGAGCCTGGATAGTTCGTGCCGAGCACCGCTGCCACCTGTTGCGCCTGACCGCTGAGGCCGATCGACAGATAGGCCTCAACCAGGCGGTGCAGCGCCTCCGGCACGTGCGTCGTCGTCTGATAGTCGGTGACAACCTTCTTGAACCTGTTGATCGCCGCGAGCTGCTCGCTCCGCTGCAGATAATAGCGGCCGATCTCCATCTCTTTGCCGGCCAGCTGATCGCGCACCATGTCCATCTTCAATTCGGCGTCGCGCGAATAGTCCGACTCAGGGAAGCGGGCGACCACTTCCTTGAGAGCGCCCAGCGCGAGGTCTGAGCGGGCCTGATCACGGCCAACATCAATGATCTGGTCGAAATGGCAGATCGCGACGAGATAATAGGCGTAGGCAGCGCCGTCGCCGCCGGGATGCAGGGCGATGTATTCTTCGGCGCTCGAAATCGACTTGTCGTAGTTGCGCGCACGATAGCGGGCATAGGACGCCATAAGCATCGCGCGCTGGGCCCACGGCGAATACGGATGCTGGCGCTGAACCTCGTCGAACTGGGCGGCCGACTGGGCCCACAGGGTCCGATCCATGCTTCTCAGCCCGGCATTATAGATCATTTCGACTGGCTGCTCGACATAAGCAAGGTCCGTCTGGCGCGAATTGCTGGCGCACGCGGAAGCGCCAAGAAGCGCGATCCCGGCAGCCAGTCCGACCTTCAAGCCTCCAATCTTCAAGCCTTGGGTGGTGGAACGCATGAATCCTCGCTCGGCAGCAACAACGCCCGCTCTTCTAGACCAATGCCGCCGGGGCGTCCAAGCCCCCCAACAGCGACCAATGAGACGACGGCTGATAAGGCTGCGTCCTCAATATTCAGGAAAAGACGGGCTCAGAAATCAGGGCTTGGCGCTCGAAGTGGCCTTTTCTGCGGCTGCGACATGTTCAGCCTTACGAACCCTGCCCCGGCGCCAACCACGATAGCCGAACAGCAATGCCCCGATTGCGAGCGCGCCAAACACCAGCAGGGGAAGAATGGCCGCAATAAACCGGACGATTCCCCCCATTGTGCGGGCAAAGGCCGGTGCAAAATCGGCGAATGCGTCGGTCACCGGCCGCCAGATCGATTGAGAGGCAGGTGCGTATTCGGCCTGATACGAGAAATTCAGGACCGACATCGACACCCTTAGTCTAAGTGCCGCCAGCAGGGACTGCCGCGAGTCGATATCGCCTTGCGCCTCGGCCAGCGCCTGTTCGATCTCGAGGAGGTCGGACAGCTTGCCGGGCTTCCTGTCGATCATGGCCTGCAGCGCGTCGCGATGGCCGATCATCGACTTCAGCCGCGCCTCATTGTCGACGATCTGCGCTGTTAGTTCTTCGGCTGTGCGGTTGGTCGAATAGACCGACGCGCTGAACGGCTTCAGGCCGTCATTGACGCCTTTCTCGAATGTGCGGACCCACGTCTCGCTGGCACGCATGGAGAGCATGCCATTGGCGCCCTCCTCCTGCCCGATGCCGTTGAGATAGGTATTGGTCACATAGCAGTTGGACGGTCCTGCATCCTCGCAAAGCTTCTTGTGTGCGTTGAGCAGGCTCTCCATCCCGCTCGTCGGCACCGAGAAATTCCACGCATAGGAATACGACATCAGCGGCATCGTGCCCGGAGGCGCTCCACCGCCGCTGTTGGGATCTGGCTGGATGATCGGCTTGTCGACACGGCTCATTGTCCCGTCGTCGACGTCCATCGACTTGGCGAATTCCATCGACGGCGCCGGCGCCATCGCCATCTCGGGCGCCGTTGCCCCGCCCGTCGCGTAGCCATCGCCGCTCGGGCCTGAACTATCGCTGCAGGCTGCGAGCGCCAGTACCAGCGCGACTGCCGTCCCAACCGCTATCCCACGCGCTGGAATTTTCCGGATCATCTCTATCCACCCCATTCAGGTTACATATGTACTCTGACGCAGGCATCCGGGCCAAATCAAGGCGGATGGTGTGGAAGACGCAGCTTAGCCTACGTAGACGCAAAAGCATGGCCAACCCAAGTCGTTTTGCAATCGTCAAGAAACTACCGAATGGCGGCTGTCGCTCATGGACATCAAATCGATTGCTTCATCGACTTGCCCCAAACTAGACAACCCGACCCAAGGCGATCTTCCTCGGCAGCACCCGCCGTTCGGCGAGCCGCCACCCGTGTTCCGTGCGGACAATCCAATCGTCATAGGTCACACGACCGCTGGCGCCGTCACCCATCACGCCGATTTCCTTGGCGATTACGCGCACTCCCCGATCGCTTTTGCTTGCCACGACCATGTTTGTGACATGATGTGCGACCGGGTTTCTAGCGCCCAGCATCAGGGCCGCACCACGAATAGCCGCTATCCCTTCCAGCGCCCCACCGCCAAAGGCGAACAGATCGTATTTTAGGTCGGCGCTGAATATGCGATCGAGTTCATCCAGACGGCCGTCGTCAACCAGATGCCCATGCAACGCGATGAGCT
Organism: Caulobacterales bacterium; assembly: GCA_038326205.1. Taxonomy (GTDB): domain Bacteria; phylum Pseudomonadota; class Alphaproteobacteria; order Caulobacterales; family Hyphomonadaceae; genus UBA7672. The sequence continues at coordinate 47,644 of JBBQJV010000002.1, forward strand.
CATAGCCTGCAATCCTGTCTTCGAGGCTCAAGCCCGGTTCGTTCATCGGTGCACCACGCCGATCGGCGACTATAGCCAGAGCTTATCATGTCGATGTCCACACAAATGCCGTTGCGTCAGCGAATAGGGCGCGCAGCAACTTATTGTTCAGCGCATGGCCCGGCTGCTCGGCTTCGTAGTGTCCCTCGATCGTACCGCCGGCAAGAAACAGATCGCCGATCACATCCAGCAGTTTGTGACGCACAAATTCGTCGGGCGCCTGTAGGCCGTCGGCATTGAGGATCGCATCGCCCTCAACGACGATCGTGTTGTCCATCGACGCGCCAAGCCCCTTGCCCATCGCGTGCAGCTGTTCTGCCTGATACGCAAAGCCGAATGTCCGCGCCCATCCGATCTCGCGCGCAAACGCGCCCGGCGCCATGGTGAAGCTGATCTCCTGCCGCCCGATCGCCCTGGTCGGAAAGTCGATCGCGATCTTCATCGTGAAGCCCTCGCCGGGCGACAGCCGCGCGAATTTTGGTCCTTGCCGTACCTCGACCGGTTTCAGGATTTTCAACGCCCGCCTCGGCGCCGCCTGCACGCTCAGGCCGGCCTGCTCCAGCAACGCCACGAACGGCTTCGACGACCCGTCGAGAATGGGCAGCTCCGGCCCATCAAGCTCGGCAATGATATTGTCGACCCCCAACCCCGCGCACGCCGCCAGGAAATGCTCGACCGTGGCCACCGAGACGCCAGCCTCATTGCTCATGTTGGTGCCAAGCTCGGTCGTCGTCACCTTCGTGACCAGCGCGGGTATCTCCGCCGCGCGATCCGTGACGTCGCGGCGTACGAACACGACGCCAACGTCCTCGCCCGCCGGACGCACGGTCAGGCAGGCGGGCTTGCCGGAATGGACGCCGATGCCGGAAAGCGACGCGGACTGCGCAATGGTCTGCTGACGGTTCATGGACCGTGAGCTAAAGCCACCGGCCCGCCCGCGCAAGACAAGCCGTGTTCCCGGTTGTTGCCAGCCTCCGGAACCTGCTAGTGCGGCGCGATGGAATTGCCCCTGCAGCTCAGACATGCCCTGGACAGCGCACTCGCGGGTGTTCCCATGTCGAGCCTTGCCGCCTCGGCGAAAGCGCTGTCGCAGCGCTATCGCGACGAAGTGCGTGATGGGCGCCTGCATCTGTCGGAGGCCAAATTCGCGCTCGCCTATATCGCTACGCGCATGCCCGCGACCTACGCTGCGATCCACGCCAGCCTGGTAGCGCTTGGGGAGCAACAACCCGGCTTCGCGCCGCGCACTCTGCTCGACATCGGCGCAGGCCCCGGAACGGTGGTGTGGGCGGCCTGCGAAATATGGCCTGCCATGACTACGGCCACGCTCGTTGAAGCCAGCCCGGCCATCCGTGCGCTGGGCGAGAAGCTTGGCGCCCCCGGCGCGATCACGCGTATCACCTGGCGCGACGACGATCTGCGAAGCGGCCTTGCCGACGAACAGCATGATCTGGTCACGCTGGCCTATGTGCTCGACGAGCTAGCGCCGAAAGATCGCGACAAGCTGATTGACCGGCTGTGGTCGCTCACCCGCCACGCGCTGCTGATAGTCGAGCCCGGCACGACGGCAGGCTGGCAGCGCATCCTCGCCGCCCGCGCGCAACTGATCTTGGAGGGCGCACGCATCCTTGCTCCGTGTGCACACGCGCTCGCCTGCCCCATCGTGCAACCCGACTGGTGTCACTTCTCGGCGCGCGTTGCGCGCTCACGAACCCACCGGCTTGCCAAGGAAGCCGAAGTGCCTTGGGAGGACGAGAAGTTCATCTACCTCGCCGCCGCGCGCACGCCGGCAACGGCTCATGCGTCTCGCGTTCTTGCACCGCCGGAATCTGCAACGGGCCGCGTAAAGCTAAAACTGTGCAACGCAGATGGCTCAGCGACGCTCCGGCTCGTCACGCGCCGCGAAGGCGATGTGTTCAAACAGGCGCGCAGACGAGACTGGGGCGATGTGTTCGAAGGCTGAAGAAACGCGCGTGAGCCCGGCCTCGCGATTCGAACAAATAACAACAGATCAGGAATTACCCGAGCGGCGCAGGAAGGCCGGAATTTCGAGGTCGTCGTCGAAATTATCGCCTTCCATCGGCGCAGGACGCGCGGCCGGCGCAGCCTGTTCGTCGGCCGGTTTTGCCTTCCAACCGAACAGCGACGCGAACGAGCGTTCCTTGGGTGTTTCGGCGGACGGTTGATGCTGCGGAGCAGGCTCGTGCTGGGGCTCGGCGTCGAAAATGTCGAGCGGCTCTTCCGGCTGCGGCGTCGGGCGCGAGCGGATGACGGGCGCGGGCGGACGATATTCGGACGGCGGCACAGGTTGATGCGGCCCTGCAGAATGAGACTGGGCGGGCGCCGTGATCATCGTCTTCTGCGGCGGCGGCATGAAGGTCGAGGGCTGCGCGACGATACCAAGTTCAGCAGCCGGCGATGGCGTGTTGAAGATTGCGGTGTTGAGGCCTGCCTGTAGTTCGCGCACGGGCTGCGCCGTCGCGCGTACGACGCCCTGCTGTAAGCCTGCGGCAACCACGGAAACCCGGATCTTGCCGTTCATCTTCTCGTCGAAGGTCGATCCGAGGATGATGTGCGCATCGACATCCACCTCGCGGCGGACTTCGTTGGCGGCCTCGTCGACCTCGAACAGCGTCATGTCATAACCGCCTGTAATGTTGATGAGCACGCCCTTGGCGCCCTTCATCGACACATCGTCCAGCAGCGGGTTGGCGATCGCGGCCTGCGCAGCCTTCAGCGCACGGTTCTCCCCCTCACCCTCACCCTCACCCATCATCGCCGAACCCATGCCCGCCATCACGGTGCGCACGTCGGCGAAGTCGAGGTTGATGAGGCCCGGCATGACCATCAGGTCGGTGATGCCGCGCACGCCCGAATAGAGGACCTTGTCCGCCATCGAGAAGGCGTCGGCGAAGGTCGTGTCTTTGTTGGCGATGCGGAACAGGTTCTGGTTCGGAATTATCAGCAGCGTGTCGACCTCGGAACGAAGATCGACAATGCCGCGCTCGGCCACCTGCATGCGGCGCTTGCCCTCGAAATCGAACGGCTTGGTGACGACGCCGACTGTGAGGACTTTCTGTTCTTTCGCGATGCGCGCGATGATCGGAGCAGCGCCGGTTCCGGTGCCGCCGCCCATCCCGGCCGCGATGAAGCACATGTGCGCGCCGTTGAGTATGCGCTTGATCTCGTCGGCGGATTCCTTGGCGGCTTCAGCGCCGACATCCGGGTTGGCGCCAGCGCCGAGGCCGGAGGTCTTGCCGATGCCCAGCTGGATGTGGGTCGGCGCCTTGGAGCGGGTCAGAGCCTGCGCATCCGTGTTGGCGACAACGAACTCCACGCCCTGGAGCTTGGCCTCGATCATGTTGTTGACGGCGTTGCCGCCGGCGCCACCGACACCGATCACGACTATTCTGGGAGTCAATTCAACGGCCATGGCCAACCTCGATCCGCTCGCCCTGACGCTGCCCGCTCAACCGGCCCGACCAGCCGGAAAACGCGCCGGGAATTAGATGAGGATCGCGGCCTTTGGCTAAGCCTGTCTTAAGGACCCGACCAGATCAGAAGTTTTTCTGAACCCAGCCGAAGACCTGTTTGAGCCTGCTGCCGCCTTGATCCGTAGCGATCCGGTCGCCGTTTACACGCATGGCATCCGGGCCGCCCATCAGATCCCAGCGTAACAGGCCCGCCGCAGCGGCGAAAGCGGGTGAACTGTAAGTCTCACCTAGACCCTTCACATTGGCAGGCTTGGCGAGACGCACCGGAGCGCGGAAAACGTCCTCTGCGAGCTCTTTGAGGCAAGCCAGCTGGGACGAGCCTCCGGTCAGAACGATCCGTCTCGGCAAAGGCCTGCCAGAAGCAGACGCTTTGGACAGCCGTCCGTCCATCAGTTCCATGATCTCTTCGATGCGCGGCCGCAAGATCTGGGCGATATCCGCCCGGCTGCATTGGTGCGCCTCAAGCCGCCCGTCCTGACCAAGACGCGGCGCCTCGATCATGTCCAGCGCGCCGGAATCCGAAAATCCCACTGCGCCGTGCTGAACCTTCATGCGCTCGGCGGCGGCGTAGGTGGTGCCTAGTCCCTGGGCAAGGTCGGACGTCGCGCGCGACCCGCCCATCGGTAGAATTTCGACATGGAGGAGCCCTCCATCCCAGAAGGCGGCGGCCGAAGTCACTCCGGCGCCGAAATCAATCACCATCGCGCCCTGCTCGGCCTCATCCTCGACCAGACAGGCAAGACCCGCTGCAAAAGGCGCCGCCAGGATAGCCGAAACGGTCAGATGAGACCGCGAGACGCACTGTACGATGTTGCGCAGGCCCGCTGTCGGCGCCGAAACAACCAGAAAGCTGGCCGTCAGCGTCTCGGCGAACATCCCGCGCGGGTCCTTGATCCCGGCCGTCCCATCGACCGAGAACCCCAGCGCTGCCGAGTGCAGCACTTCGCGTCCCTGCGGCTGGAAGCCTTCCAGGGCGGCGATGCGCACATCGCGCACATGCTGGGCCGTCACTTCGCGCCCCCCCATGGGCAGCTTGGCGCGGACAATGTCAGACCGAAGGTCCGGGCCTGCGACACCCAGCACAACATCCGTGATGCGCAGGTCTGCGGCGCGCTCGGCCTGCTCCACGGCGAGGCGGATCGAGCGTTCCAGCCCGTCGAGATCCACCACGGCGCCAGCCCGGACGCCCTTGGTTGCCTGCACGCCGGCGCCGGCGACACGCGGCTCGCCATTGGTGGCGTCGACGCGGCGGGCGATCATGCAGGTGATTTTCGAGGAACCGATGTCGAGCGCAGCCATCACCGTTCCGCGCCCGTGGGCGCGGTCTCTGACGATTGAACGCTGGGCGAGCGAAGACATGGGGTTCAGGTGTCTCCAGGCGACCCGATGGCGCCGGGCAAGGGACGCAACGCGATGTATTTCGGGTGGCGCGCATCGATGTGCGTCGCCGGCAGGTCGAGAACGCGGTTCTGCGCCTGCATCAGGTTCAGCGCTTCAAGCTGTTCAGCCAGACGCGCATCGACGGGGAAGGACACGACGTCGGTCCGGCCCTTGAACTTCACGTCCCAGCGGCGGCTGCTGACGCGATAGGCGACTTCCATGCGATCGTAGAGGTTTGGATAAGGCGCCATCGCCGCAACCAGCGAGCCGGCGGCTTTCGAAGCGTCCTTGCCGACAACGCGCGGCAGGCTGCCATATTTACTGAGATCGGCCTGAGCGAAGGCGCGACCGCTCTGGTCGACCACGCGCCACGCGCCGCCCTCTCCGTCCTCCTGCGAGAGTGCAATCGGCTTGCGCTGTTCGACGTCGATCCGCACGCGGTCCGGCCACAGGCGCTGCACGCTGACATCGCCGATGTCCAATTTCTCGACGCGGTCGCGGATCGCATAGGGATCAGCCGAGAGGATGCTCGCGCCGGTCTGAACTTCGACAGCGGCCAGAATTTTTGCGGTCACGGCCGGGTCCGGGCTGTGGCAGGCGCGCGAATATTCATCGGCATCGCTATGGGCGCAGACCTTGACGTCTTTCACCGAGATGCCGGCCCAGCCCGCGATCACGTTGAAGCCGTTGTTCATGCGCTGGCCGAAGAGGCCAAGCGTGCCCCCCATCCACGCGGCGATCATCAACATGACTGCGCCGCAGATGATGGTGCCGAGCGCATAGGTCGCGATGCGGTCGCGGAACCAGGCCACGGAATAAGGAACATCACGCGCACGGCGCGAGGGACGCGACGGTGCGCGCTGGGGCGCCGCATCCCGGTCGTCGTCGTGGTAGGCGGGACCCGCTATCTGCGGTCGTTTTACCTTGGGCATGACGCGTCCTCGATCATCCAGCGGACGAGCGAGGGATAGTCGATGCCAATATGCGCGGCCTGCTCGGGGATGAGCGAAGTGGGCGTCATGCCCGGCTGCGTATTTGTCTCGAGTATCACCAGTCGACCCGCTTTTTCATCGTAGCGAAAGTCCGACCGCGACACGCCCCGGCAGCCGAGAGCCTGATGCGCCCTCAGCGATGCGTCCAGCGCAGCTTCGGTGACCGCATTCGACAGGTCTGCAGGAAGAACGTGACGCGATCCTCCAGACTCGTATTTCGCAGCGAAGTCGTAATAGTCCCTTAAGGTCGTGATCTCGGTGACGGCCATGGCGCGGTCGCCCATGACGCCTACAGTCAACTCCCTGCCCGGAATGAATTTTTCCACAAGCGCCCGTTTTCCGAATGTCCACGTACCGTCGGTCAGCTCCTTGGGCGGCCGGTTGGCCCCCTCGCGAACGATGAAGACGCCGAACGAAGATCCTTCCGCCGGCGGTTTGATCACGTAGGGCGGTGGCATGACGTGATCGCGCGCCAGCTCTTCCACGGCGTAGACACCGCCCTCGGCGACATCGAGCCCGTGCTGGACGTAGATCGCCCGCGCCTTGTCCTTGTCCATCGCCAGCGCAGAGGCCAGCACGCCCGAGTGCGTATAGGGAATGTTCATCACCTCAAGGAGACCCTGCACGCAGCCGTCCTCGCCCCATGGTCCGTGGAGGGCGTTCAGCACGACGTCGGGCTTCACCTGCTCCAGCTGCTGGGCAAGCTGCCGCGTCACGTCGACCTCGACGACGTCGAAGCCGGCGTCACGCGCGGCCTGCGCCATGCCCTTCCCGGACGATAGCGAGACAGGTCGTTCGGACGACCATCCACCCATGATAACGGCGACACGTGTCATGGCTCGCGCCTCCTTGCGGGCTGTTAACGGCTATGCGCCTGCACCGGTTACCGAGATGCTACCCTGCCCTCCGCTTGGGTGCGAAGGGAAAGCGCGATTCCAACGACCCTGGGCTGGCTTTCCCGTCAGCTTCCCGTCAAGATCAGAACGGTTCCTTAAGCGCAATGACCTTAGTCTTGGCTTGGGACATGCGCCCGGTCGCGGCGACGCGAAACAGTCCGCAGGGAACCGGCCTTTGCTGGCTAGGGTTGGACGATGAAGATTCTGCAAACCGTCAAAGGCGCGCCGCGCTGGCACCTCGTCTATCTTGCGCTGGCCGCATTCGACCTTTTGACCGTGCTGATCAGCCTGTCGCTCTCCCACAACCTCATGTCGACGTACTCGCGCTCTGTCGAGGTCAACACGGAGTGGGCCCAGCGGGTGAGAGAGATCAGCCGCCTCGGCGATCACGCACAGGCCGCCAACGCGCCGGGCAACGATGTCTTCGATACGTATGACGTTCCCGCCAAGCGCGTTCTCCGTGACCTCGCGATCGATACCTTCAACAAGCACATGGCGACTGTCGAGGCCGATCTCGCCGCGCGGACGTCCGCCGACGAACAGGCCCGGATCGGAGGCGCTCTGGATGTCACCAAGGCGGCGATGGTAGACATGATCGCCGAAGCAGACCGCATCTTTCTCTACTTCGAACAGAACAACCCCGCATCGGCTGGCGAACGCATGGCCTCGATGGACCGCGCTTATGCGAGGCTTACGCGCTCCATCTCCGCAACAGTCGCGCAGGTTCAGGCGATCCAATCCCAGCACCTGCAGCAACAGCTTTCGACTGCGCACGACCTGCAAGGGCTGGAGTTCCTCATCGGCGTCCTCATCATGCTGATGGTCATCGGCGTCTCCCTTTACGGCAGCAGTCTCAGCAAGGTAATGCGCCGCCAGACCAGTGCGATTGAGGACGCCCGCGCCGCCGCCGAAGCAGCCAATACCGCCAAGTCAAACTTCCTCGCTTCCATGAGCCACGAGATCCGCACGCCAATGAATGGCATTCTTGGCATGGCGCAATCGCTAAAGGCCGCCGAGCTTTCCGAGGTAGATCGTGAAAAGGTCGGCATAATCCTTGATTCCGGCCGATCCTTGCTTCTCATCGTCAACGATGTGCTCGACTTCTCGAAGATCGAGGCCGGCAAGTTCGATATCTCGCCAGCCCCCAACGATATCACGCGTACCATCGACAGCGTCGTCCGCCTGTTCGAGCCGCAGGCGCTGGAGAAGAACATCGCCGTCAGCATTGCCCACGCGCCGGATCTTGCGCGCGGCCTGATTTACGATGCGCAGCGTGTGCGCCAGTGCGTCGGCAACCTGCTCTCCAACGCGATCAAGTTCACCCCCCAAGGTCGTATCGACGTCAAACTGTCGTCGTCCGCAGCCGGCGATGGCGATGTCATGGTGGCCGTCCAGATTCGTGACACCGGCATCGGAATGACGCCTGGCGTTCAGGCGAAACTCTTTGAGCCCTTCACCCAGGCCGACAGCACTATCGCGCGCAAATACGGCGGCACCGGCCTCGGTCTCGCGATTTCCCTGCGCCTTGCCGAACTTATGGGCGGCGGCATCACCGTCGAAAGTGCGCAGGGAGCAGGATCCACTTTCACCCTGACCTTCCGCGCCAGGGTGCAGGCAGTGTTTGAAAGTGTCACGACGCCAGTAATCGAGCGCATGCGCCCCACGGCGAAGAGTCTGCAGGGGCTGCGTGTGCTCGTGGTGGACGACATCCAGGTCAATCGCGATGTGCTCAAGCATTTCCTTGCCCCTCATGGCTGCGCGATCAGCGAAGCCGTGAATGGCCAGGAGACGCTCGATCAACTCGCAGCCGGCGATTTCGACATCGTCCTGCTCGACATCCATATGCCCGTCATGGACGGCAAGGAAGCGATCCGGCATATCCGCGCCAGCAGCGCGCTGTGGCGCAACATTCCGGTTATCGCGGTCACCGCCCATGCCCTGCCCGGCGATCGCGAGAAGCTGATCGCCATCGGCATGACAGACTACCTGTCCAAGCCGATCGAGCAACAGACGCTCATTGCGCGCATTAGCGCTGCGGTCGGCCTCGCGGCGCCTGAGGATGCAGTGGCCTGAGACGGCTTGGCGCATGCGTACACCATGACAGGATGCGCAGCATGAAACACACGCTTGTCACTGCTGCTTTCCTCACCGCCGGATGCACCAGTACAGTGCACCCGCCAGCGCCCGCTCTTACACCGGCTACCCCGCTCGCCGGTACGCCCTGCGATCCGCCGCTGGTGGTTCCGCCCGTCATCATCGACTACATGCGCTCGCAGTTCGACACCAGCGGCGCACCGCGGCCACCCGTCCCGGCTGCAGAGTTCGCGACGCTTCAGAAGGCGCAGGCTGACCTGAAGGCGAACGACTGGGCCGCGCTCTGCTATTTCCGCACGGATAACGCCGCCCTCGCCGCACGGCCCGTCCCCGCCGACCGCATCGTCTTCATGGGCGATTCGATCACGCAGAGCTGGCTGTTTGCGCATCCCGATTTCTTTGGTCCCGCCCGCGTCAATCGCGGCATCAGCGGCCAGACAACGCCGCAGATGCTGCTCCGCTTCAAGGCGGACGTGCTCGCGCTCAAGCCTGTGGCCGTCCACATACTCGGCGGCGTCAACGACATCGCCGGTAATACAGGCCCAACCACGCTCGAGGACGTCGAGAACAACATCATGTCCATGGTCGAGCTGGCGAAGGCGCGCGGCGTGAAGGTCATCCTTGCAACACCTCTGCCCGCCGCGAAGTTCAATTGGGCGCCGCAGCTTAAGCCAACCGAATCCGTCGCGAGCTATGTGGAGTGGGTCAAGGCCTATGCCGCCGAACAAGACCTTGTGGTCGCCGACTACTTCACACCGCTGGCGACGCCCGACGGCGCCATGAAGGCCGAACTTACGCTCGATGGCATTCACCCCAACAAGGTCGGATATGACATGATCGAGCCGGTGACACAGGCTGCCATCGCGAAAGTTCTGGCGCGTTAGTTGTTCGGCTTGATCGAGGGGAGAGGCGCATGAAGGGCGGCTGCACATGCGGCGAAATCCGCTGCGAATTGAAAGCTGCGCCTCTGATCACGCACGCATGCCATTGCACGTGGTGTCAGCGTGAGACCGGCGGCGCCTTCGCGATCAACGCCGTGGTCGAGAGCCGCAATGTCGCGCTGCTGGCAGGCTCGCCAGTCGAGGTGTTGACGCCCTCGCTGTCGGGCAAGGGCCAGATCATCGCGCGCTGCCCGAACTGCCATGTCGCAGTTTGGAGCCACTATCCGACCGCCGGCAAGCGCGCCGCCTTCATCCGCGTTGGCACACTCGACCAGACGCAAGGCATCACGCCGGACGTGCACATCTTCACGTCCAGCAAACAGCCCTGGGTCGACCTGCCGTCCGACGCCTTCGCCGTGCCGGAGTTCTACAATCCCGCCGAAGTCTGGTCGCAAGCGGCCCTCGCGCGCTGGGCTGCGATCATGGCTGGTTGAGCAATTTCGCGTCCGTGCTCCGCGTTTCTTGCAGCCTCAGTCCAATTTCGCTAAGAGCCCGCATGCCTCTTTCAATTATCGGCGTCGATGCGGACGACACGCTCTGGCACACCGAGACAGTGTTTCGGCTAACTCACAAACGATTCAACGAGTTACTTGGCGGATTTGGCGATGAGGAGATGCTTGAATCGCGTCTCGCCGCGATCGAGCGCGAGAACATGAAAGCCTATGGTTACGGCGCGAAAGGCTTCACGCTGTCCATGCTCCAGACTGCGCTCGAAGTCAGCGACGGCAAGGTGTCCACGCAAGTCATTCGCGAGTTGCTCGATGCCGGCCGCGAGATGATGACCCACCCGATCGAGCCCCTGCCCGGCGTCGAAGACGCGCTCAAGGCGCTGAAGGAACGCGGGTCCCTGATTCTCATTACCAAGGGCGATCTCTTCCATCAGGAAAGCAAGCTCGCAGCCTCCGGCCTCGGCTCGCACTTCTCCGGCGTCGAGATCGTCTCCGAGAAGACCCCTGAGATCTACACCAAGGCCTTCGCTCGTCATGGCAGTCGCGCCGAGACATCCCTGATGACGGGCAACTCAGTGAAGTCAGACATTCTCCCGATGCTCGCGGCAGGCGGCTATGCAGCCTTGGTCCCCTATCCGCTCGTGTGGGAGCACGAGCGGGCCGAGAAGCCCGTCGGCAACCCGCGTTATCGCGAAGTGGAAACACTGGGCGCGCTGCCCGCGTGGCTGGACGAGATCATCTAGACTTGCATTCATCCTCCGCGACGATGCCGCGAAGGATGAATGCGAAGCGTCAACCTACTTCTTCTCCTGCCCCAGACCCACCACATCGCCAACGCCGACCACATGGCCCTTCAGCGGCTCGATCAGTTCAGCGTAGTTCTTCGGGGCGAAGTCGGCCGGCAGCATCATGTCAACCGCCAGAACCTGAATGTGATAGCGATGCTTCGGCCCCGGCGGCGTGCGCGGCCCCAGATAGGGCTGGTTCGCGCCCTTGTAGTTTGGCCCGTAGATAGAGCCGGCTGGAATCTGTTCCGGAGAAATGCCCGCCGCAAGCTTCCTCACGCTTGCTGGAATATTCACCACCGACCAGTGCAGGATCGGCGACCCACGCATCACAAGATCCGTGTCCTGCATGATGATGGCATAGGATTTCGTGCTCGCCGGACCGGCCGTCCACTCAAGGCCCGGGAAGGTATTCGTCTCGTACTGCGTGTATGTGAAATTGATATCGCCGCCATCGGGCCAGCCCGGTGTCGACACCGTCATCTTCTGCACGTTGGACGCGGGCAGCGTGATGCTGGCCAGCATGTCCTTGCCTGCTTCAACCGCAGACGGCGGAGGCGATTCAGCAACCACAATGGCAGGAGGGACAACTGGCACTGGCGTCACAACGGCGGCGGTGGGTCCTGCCACGGTCGGTTGCGCGTCCAACTCCATGTCCAGCTCCTTGTCCGGCGCCGACGTGCAGGCCGCCATGGCGCCCGTCATTGCGATTGCGAGAACTATTGCCGAAAGATACGTCTTCATGGCGCTTCCTTTTTGCAGTCCGCGCGCCGCATCACCGGCATCCGGTCACCACTGGTTTCGTTATGTATACAAGACTATAACGAGATAGACGAGAGATGGAACTCCTCCACGGCGTATCCATTTCCTTGATTCATCACATAGGGCGGACAGACGATATGGGTACTCGCGCACGGCACATCATCCTGTCAGCCGCGTCGACCGCGGCAGTTGCCGCCGCGTTGTTCCTAGCGTCCTGCACAACGCCAATGGAATCCGCGTCAACGATGCCGCCCACTGCTGCAACATGCGATCCGGGAAATCGCGGCATCATCCTCTCGCCCGGTTTCTGCGCGACAGTCTTTGCCGACAATCTCGGGCACGTTCGTCATGCCATCGTCAGCGATGACGGTACGCTCTACGTCAACATCTGGAGCGGCCGCTACTACGCCGGTTCGCCCGTGCCGCAGGATGGCTTCCTCGTCGCGCTGAAGGATGGCGACAAGGACGGCAGGGCCGAGACCATCATCAAGTTCGGCGTCACGGGCGCGCAAGGTTCTGTCGGCGGCTCGGGCATCGCGCGCTACAAGAATTACGTTTACGCTGAAGCCAACGACCAGATCGTCCGCTACACGATCCCCGCCGGACAACTAGCGCCCGCAGCTGGCGCTGTCCCCGAAGTGATTGTCTCCGGCCTGCCCACGACGGGCGATCACAACATGCATCCCTTCGTCATCGACAAGGCGGGCAACCTCTTCATGGATTCAGGCTCGGCCTCCAACTCGTGCCAACCGCAGAACCGCAAGGCGGACATCATGGGGGCTAGGCCCTGCGTCGAACTCGAAACCCGCGGCGGCATCTGGAAGTACGACGCCAACAAGCTGAACCAGGTCTTCTCGTCGAAAGAGCGCTATGTCTCGGGCCTGCGCAATGCCGAAGGTCTCGCCTTCGATGCATCAGGCCGCTTCTTCGCGACCATGCACGGCCGCGACCAGCTGATCCAGAACTGGGGCAAGCTCTATCCGGACGTGAACCACACCGTTGAACTCCCGTCGGAAGAGCTGATGGAGATCAGCGCCGGCGCGAAATACGGCTGGCCTGAATGCTACTATGACGGCTTCCAGAAAAAGCTGGTCCTCGCGCCGGAATACGGTGGCGATGGCGGCAAGGCAGTCGGCATCTGCGCCAGCATGACCGCGCCTGTTGGCGCCTATCCTGCGCACTGGGCGCCCAACGATCTCGAATTCTCCACGTCGAAAGCCTTCCCTGCCGCCTATCAGGGCGGCGCCTTCATCACCTTCCATGGTTCGTGGAATCGCTCGCCCGGTCCGCAGGACGGCTTCAACGTCGTGTATCAACCGATGAAGGACGGCAAGGCATCCGGCGACTACATCGTGTTCGCTGACGGCTTCAACGGCGGCAACAATTCCAAGCCGGCCTATCGTCCAATGGCCGTCGCCGCATCGCCCGACGGTTCGCTCTACATCACCGACGACACCAAGGGTCGCATCTGGCGCGTCACCTATGCCGGCCCGATGAACGCTTCGCTCGCTGCCGCGCCGAAAGCGATGTCCGCCGCAGCACCTCCTCCGGCGACACCCGCTGCCCCCGCACCGACCGCCGCCGCCCTGCCCGCCGGCATCACCGCCGCGCTGATCGCCGCTGGCGACAAGGTCTATCACGCGAACAGCTGCATCGCCTGCCACGGTCCCGACGCCAATGGCACTGCGGTCGGCCCCAACCTCGCAGACGCCACATGGCTCACTGGCGATGGCAGCATCGGCGCAATCACGAAGATCATCAGCGAAGGGGTCGATGAACCCAAACAGTTCCGCAGTCCGATGCCCGCGATGGGCGGCGGCGATCTCTCGGATGACGAACTGAACGCGGTCTCGGCCTACGTCTGGTCGCTCGCTCACAAATAGGATTGTTGCGATCACGTCCCGCCATGGACACGCACGCAGCGGACTGAAATAAAGGACGGATGGCGCACAAGAAGGTTGCTCTGGTTCTCGGCGGCGGCGGGTCGGCCGGACATGCGTGGACCATCGGCGCCATCGCCGGTCTGGCAGAAGCTGGCATCGATCTGACAGCAGCTGCCGACCTCGTGATCGGCACCTCGTCCGGTTCCACAGCGGCGGCTTGGCTGCGCAGCGGCATACCTCCAGCCGAACTCTATGCTTCAGTGCTTGCCGAGCCAGTTCAACCGGCAGGTCAGACCCGCGCAGCGCCCCCTTCACTGGCGCCGTCCTCGCGTCCGTCCATGGCCACGGTGTTTGAACGGATGCGCGCCATCGGCGCTGCCGCCACCTCTGCTGCCGATTTACGACGGGCTATGGGCGCGTACGGGCTGGAAAGCGACGCCGTGACCGACACTGCGGGGGTGGAACAGCGCCGCGCAATGGTCGCCGCCCGCTTGCCGCGTCATGAATGGCCGGACAGGCCGATGATCGTCGTGGCGGTCAACGCACATACCGGCGACCTCGCGGCGTTCGATCGCGAGTCCGGCGTCGACCTGATCGACGCAGTCATCGCGAGCACCTCGTTGCCCGGCGCCGGCCCCACGCACTGCATCAACGGCGCTCGCTACATCAATGGCGGCGTACGCTCCGCCGACAATGCCGACCTTGCGGCGGGCTATGCAAACATCGTTGTGCTCACGCCATTCAGCGAACGCAGCGGACCCCTGCCGCCGGGCCAGTTCGAAGGAATCCGCAGATCGCCGGAATGGGGCAATGACCTCGCAAGCCAGGTCGAGGCTCTCCGCAGCCAGGGTAGCCGCGTCGAGGTGATCACACCCGATGACGCATCCCGCGCCGCAATGGGCGTGAACCAGATGGACCTCGCAACCCGCCTCCCGTCCGCCCGCGCCGGCTTCGCACAAGGCAAGCTCGATGCGGCCCGTCTCAGGTTTGGCTGACGCTTGCGCGCCAGGCCTATGACTTCGGCACAACCTTCAACAGCCGCGCCTGCGGACCATCCGTCAGCAAGTAGAGCGCGCCGTCCGGCCCGACGCCGATGTCGCGATAGCGCTCTCTCTGGTCGGAGAATGTAAAGCGCTCCTCGCCGGTCACCTTGTCGCCGTCCATTGTGAGACGCGCAACAAAGCTCGGGTTGAGCCCCGCTGCGAAGACGCTGCCTTTCCATTGCGGGAACAGGTCAGCATTGTAGAAGGTGAGCCCACCCGGCGCGATCACCGGGTCCCAGTAATAGACCGGCTGTTCCATGCCAGCCTTCACCGCGCCGTCGCCGATCTTCGTATGCGCGCCGCCATACTCGACGCCATAGGTGATCGTCGGCCAGCCATAGTCCTTGCCCTTGCGGGCGATGTTGATCTCGTCGCCACCCTGCGGGCCATGCTCCAGCTCCCACAGCTCACCCGTCACCGGATGCAGGAAGGCGCCCTGTGCGTTGCGGTGGCCGTAAGACCAGATCTCCGGCAGCGCGCCGTTCTTGTCGCCGACGAACGGATTGTCCTTCGGGATCGTGCCGTCCGTGTTGATGCGCACGATCTTGCCGAGGCCGCTCCTGAGGTCCTGCGCCTGCATGCGACCGGCCATGATCGAGCGCTCGCCCTGGGTCACGAACAACGTGCCGTCCTTGGCAAACACAAGCCGCGATCCGAAGTGCAGGTTCGACTGCAGACGCGGCCTCTGATGATAGATCACCTGCACATTGTCGATCCGCGGTGTCGCGCCATCGATCAGCTTGCCCTTCGCCACCGCCGTATTGTTTGGTCCATCCGCATGCGGTTCAGCATAGCTCCAGTAGATCATCTGGTTCGCGGCAAAGTCCGGATCGAGCGCCACATCCAGCAGACCGCCCTGCCCGAGCGTCATCACCTGCGGCACGCCGCTCTTGATCGGCGCCGATACTTTGCCGTCCTTCTCCACGATGCGGAACTGGCCCTTGGTGCGCTCCGTGATCAGGAACTTGCCGCCCGGCAGGAACTCAACCGCCCACGGGCTCTCGATGCTGCCCGCCTTCACCACTTCCTTCACCTCAAATTTGGTGTCGGTTGTCAGCATCGGCGCCCGCGTCTGGTTCGGGAAGGCCGGCTTGTAGCCAGAGCGGCTTGGATCGCGCGTTTCGGAGGGCGGCTGGGCGATGGCGACCAGTCCGGCGATGGCCGCGACAGCGGCGACGCACGTGGCGGCGAGACGAAGTTTCATCGGCATAGACCCCTTTAGTTCCGTGGTTCTGCAACTCTCATTAAGTCGCATTTCGCCCCGCGCACAGCCAAAAGCTGCAACCAACCTGTTCTCACCGCAGATCACCGGGCCACTTTTGGCCCTTCCGGCCGCGTCGCCACAAACAGCGAGCTTGCAAGCATCACCACGCCAATGATCGCTGTCCAGATCGTGGCCAGGTGGATCACAAGCACGATCACGAACGACACCGTCATCGATCCGATAGCGACGTATTTGATCTTGCGCGGAATTGCACCGTGGTCCCGCCACGCCACAACGCTAGGCCCCAGCTGCGGATGCGTGATCAGCCAGCGTTCCAGCCGGGGCGACGATCGCGCGAAGCATCCCGCCGCCAGAATGAGGAAGATCGTGCCGGGCAGACCCGGCGTGAGATAGCCAACGACGCCCAGCCCCATCAGCAATATCCCGCCCACGAAGAACAGTGGGCGTAGCAACCGGCTCCCCTTGCGTGATGTTTCGGTCATGAAAAGCACTGCGAACTGGCTGGCGCGACCCTATCCGCCCCTCCCTCCACATTGCAATTCGTTCGCAAAAAGCAAGGCAACATAGTGTCCTTTATTCCTGATCCAGGCCTTCACGCTTTCGGGAAGCCCCCCTCGCGTCCTTGGCGATAACGCCGCTTCCGTCTTATGGTCCGGCCAACTCGACCGGCCTCCAGAGCTGGCGACAACACAGGGGAGAAGATGTCCACCATTCAGCTCAAGCTCGGATCACGTCTGCTTTTTGCGGCCGCGTCCCTCGCAATCCTAGGCGCCTGCAGTCCTGAAGCCGCCGCGCCTGCCGAACCCGTCGCCGCCGCGAAGCCGTCGGACAACGCAGCCTGGCCAACCGCCGCCGCTGCTGACGCAACCGCGCTCGGCTTCACGGCCGAAGGCCTCGCCGCACTCGACGCCCGCATGGCCCAGTCGGTGGCCGACCACGACGTCGCAGGCATGGTGACGATCCTCGGCAAAGGCAACGACATCGCTCAGTTCAAGGCCTACGGCGTCCAGTCAGGCGATCCCGTGACGGGAGCACCGATGACGCTCGACAGCATGTTCCGCATCTACTCGATGTCGAAGCCGATCACCGGCACGGCAATGATGCAGCTCTACGAAGCGGGCAAGTGGCAGCTGGATGATCCAGTGAGCAAATTCGTGCCCGAACTCGCCAGCCTCAAAGTCCTGACCTACGGCGCCGATGGCAAGCCAGTGATCAAGAACGGCAAGCCCGTGCTCGCCGATCCGAAATCGCCGCCCACCATGCGCCAGCTGATGAGCCACACGGCCGGCTTCGGCTACGGCCTCTGCTGCGAGGATCCGGTCAATGCGGCGTTCCGCGATACCGGCGTGCTCATCGCCCCGAACCTCGACGAGATGATGACGCGCCTCGAGGCAATCCCGCTGCTTTATGATCCCGGCACACGGTGGAGCTACTCCGCCGCCGTCGATATCCAGGGCTACATCGTCCAGAAGCTCTCCGGCCAGAAATTCGGCGAGTACCTGAAAGAGCATGTCTTCACGCCGCTCGGCATGAACGACACCTCCTTCTTCGTCACCGACACCAACAAGGCGCGCTTCACCGACGTCTATCATTGGGAAAAGACGACGAATGCGCTCGCCGTGAACCCGAACCGCCCTGACCGTCCGGGCTTCGACGATCCGGGCCGTCTCGAATCCGGCGGAGGCGGTCTCGTCTCCACCACACACGACTATGCGCGCTTCGCCCAGATGTTCCTCGGCAATGGCACACTCGCCGGCAACACTGTGCTGAAACCGGAAACCGTCGAGCTGATGCGCACTAACCAGATCGGCGAGCTGCGCCTCTATTCGGATGGCACCACCGCCAACCCCGGCCTGCCTGGCGTCGGCTTCGGTCTGGACTTCGCCGTCTATGACGAGCCCTCCGTCACCGGCCAGCCCTACGCCAAGAGCACGCACTACTGGGGCGGCGCCGCCGGCACATGGTTCTGGATCGATCCGCAGAACGATCTCTTCTTCGTCGGCATGATCCAGCAGATGGGCGGCTTCCGCCCCGATGCGATGAACTTCCGCAACGAGTCCGCAAAGCTCGTCTACGAAGCACTGAAACCCGCCGCGGCGCCAGCTGCTACTACGACTGAGACTGTTCACTAAGCACGAGCGTCTCCTCCCCCGAACGGGGGAGGAGCAACGTGCACGCCGGTTTCAACGAACACCGATCAGGTGGGGGACTGCTCTCTCGACAGGCGACCACCAGCAACCCCCACGATTTGTCATCCCGGAAGCGCGCAGCACTATCGCGGACCCATTTTGCGATCCACGTGGATCGATGGGCGGGTCCCGGCTCTCCGCTTCGCTAGGCCCAGGATGACAAATTTTTTCGTCTCGCTGGAATACTCCACACAAGACCAGCGACCACACCCAAGAGAGACACAGCCATGTCCCGCACCCGCTCAACCTCAACCTCAACCGCAAGAATCTGGCTCGCCGCCGGCCTGGCCAGCGTCCTCCTCGCCTGCACCGCGATGGGCGGCGCGTCCACGACCGCATGGCCGACCGCTGCTGACGTCGTCGCCACGCACTCATCCTTCTCATCCGAAGGTCTCATGGCCCTTGACGCCCGCATGAAGGAAGCCGTCGCGAAGGGAGAAGTCGCCGGCCTCGAATACGCGCTGGTGAAGGACGGCAAGGTCATCGCCTTCAAGACTTACGGCAATCAATCTCTGGACGGCCCGCCTGTATCCGAAGACACGATCTACCGCATCCGCTCCATGACCAAGCCCATCGTCGGCGTCGCCATGATGCAGCTGTGGGAGAAAGGCCTCTGGAAGCCGGAAGACCCGGTCACGAAATTCCTGCCCGAACTCGGCAGCCTGAAAGTCGCGACCAGGACCGACTCGATCACCGAAGGTCTCGTGCCCGCCAACCGCGCGCCAAACATGAACGAGGTGATGACCCACACCGCTGGCTTCGGTTACGGCCTCTCGGCCAGCAACGCTGTCGACAAGGAGTTCCAGGCCAACAACCCGCACGCCCAGCCTGATCTCAAAGCGGCGATGAACCGTCTCAGGGATATCCCCCTGCTCTTCCAACCCGGCGAGCGCTGGAGCTATTCCTACGCGGTCGATGTGCAGGCGGCGACGCTTGAGAAAATGACCGGCCAGAGCCTCGGCCAGTATCTCAAGCAGAACATCTTCACACCGCTCGGCATGAACCACACGGCATTCCTCCTGTCGGAGGCCGACTACAGGGATCGTCTCGCCACGGTCTACACGCGCAACGCGCAGACCGGCCAACGCGAAGTCTTTCCCGACGGCTACAGCTTCACCGTTCCGAACCATCACGAATCCGGCGGCGGCGGTCTCACCTCGACCACGCACGACTATGTCCGCTTCGTGCAGATGATCCTCAATGACGGCAAGCTCGACGGCCACCAGATCCTGAAGCCCGAAACCGTGAAGACCATGATGTCCAACCATATCGGCGACCTCAAAGGCGTCTTCGGCGGCGGCGGCTTCGGCTGGGGCGGCGCGGTCAAGACAGCGGCCCCCACCGACACTGCCCCGACCCCCACTGGTACATATGACTGGTTCGGCATCGACGGCACCTGGATGTGGGTCGACCCCATCAACGACGTCGGCTTCGTCGGCATGATCCAGCGCCGCGGCAATGCCGGCCCCGGCGCCATCAACCTCCGCAGCGAGTCGCAGCAACTGGTCTACAAGGCGCTCGCGAACTAACGAGGCCCGAACCGCAAACCACTGAACTCATCCGGCGCCAACCGGAGGAGTTTTGATATGCGCGAGCGATCCAGCGAAAATTTCGCCTCGTTTTGTTCCAAAACGTCTGTGCAGATTCGGCGGAAGCCAGAAAATCTTCCACTGTAGTTTCAAGCGCCTGTGCGAAAAAGCCGTAGGACGGCGCCACTGCAAAAATTAATACCAGCAGATCGCCTTCCGCCCACCTCCACGCCGGGTCCATATTTGCTCCATCACACCGGCCACACGCCGCAGGGAAGGCGCCCACGTCCCCCCTCCCGCTGGTCATCATTACGCCCTACCGTCCCGGCGAATCACCCGGGACCTCGCCCATGTTCTCCATCCGCCGCCGCACCAAGATTCTCGCCACGCTCGGCCCCGCCAGCGATGGCGCCCTCAAGATGGAGGAACTGCTCCGCGCCGGCGTCGACCTGTTCCGCGTGAACTTCTCCCACGGCGATCATGCCCAGCACGGCGCCCGCATCGCGGCGGCGCGCGAAGCAGAAAAGTCGCTCGGCCGCCCCGTCGCCATCCTCGCCGACCTGCAAGGGCCGAAACTCCGCATCGGCGACTTGCCCAACGGGCAGGTCGATGTCCGCATGTCGTCCGAGCTTCGTTTGATCGCGGCCGCCAACTCGACAGATCCCGACATCATTCCGATCCCGCACCCCGAACTCATCGCGTCGCTCCAGCTCGGCGACAAGCTTCTCATCGATGACGGTAAGATGATGCTCCACATCGTCAAGGTCGATGGCGACGCCCGCATTGCCCGCCCCGTTGCCCCCGGCAAACTCATGAGCCGCAAGGGCATCGCCGCGCCCGGCCGACCAATCCCGATTCCTGCGCTCACCGAAAAAGACATCGCCGACGGCCACTTCGCGGTGAGCCAGGGCGTCGACTACATCGCCCTCTCTTTCGTCCAGCGCGCAGCCGACGTCCTGATGGCGCGCGACATTTTCGGCGCCGGCATTCCCCTCGTCGCCAAGATCGAAAAGCCCGCCGCCCTCGATGAACTCGACGCCATCGTCGCAGCCTCCGACGCCGTCATGGTTGCGCGCGGAGACCTCGGCGTCGAACTCTCTCCCGAGCAAGTTCCCATCGCCCAGCGCCGCATCGTTCGCACCGCGCGCGCCCACGGCAAGCCGGTGATCGTCGCAACCCACATGCTCGAATCGATGATCGAAGCCCTCGTCCCCACCCGCGCCGAAGCCAACGACGTCGCCACCGCCGTCTACCAGGGCGCCGACGCCGTCATGCTCTCAGCCGAAAGCGCAGTTGGCCGCCACCCCACCGCGGCCGTCGCCATCATGGACCGCATCATCCGCGCCATCGAAGCCGACGGCGACGCGAACCCATCCTTCGCCGTCGTTCCGGCAATCGCGCCCTCGACAGCCGACGCGTGCGCCGCGGCTGCGACCAAACTTGCCGACGATCTCGATTGTCCGCTCGTCGTCTTCACGCGATCCGGTTCGTCTGCCCAGCGCGTGTCCGCCACGCGGCCGAAGCAGCCGATCCACGCCCTGACGCCGAACATCGGGACGGCGCGCAAGCTCTCTTTGGTGTGGGGCGTCAGCGCGGATGTCGAGCCCGACGAGCCACGCAGCTTCGACGACATTCTCGATGCCGTCAGCCGTCACGAAGCGACAAACAGTGTGAAGCGCTTCGTCATCACGGCAGGCTATCCATACGCGAGCGACAACTCGACCGACACGATAAAGGTCGTGGAGCGGAAATAGTCTATTCCGTCACGACCACGCGGAACCCGATCGCCGTATCCCGCGTCGATGGCGACAGTCGGCTGCGGTTGGCGATCCGCATGTCGGCGCCGGAGACCTTCCAGCTTCCGCCGCGGGTCACCCGCTGGCCACAGCCACTCTGCTGCACGGCCGAGCCATCGGTCGGCGCAGCCTTGAAGCTATTTACGTAGCAATCCTGGACCCACTCTGAGACATTTCCAGAAACATCAAACAACCCGAACGGATTGGCGTCGTGCGCGCCGACTTCCGCGGTCTTGCCGCCCGTGACGCGGCCTGACTCGTATTTCGCGCCCCACCAATAGGCCGTCGTCGTTCCGCCCCGCGCAGCGTATTCCCACTCGGCTTCCGTCGGCAAGCGATAGGTCTTGCCAGTCTTGCCGCTCAGCCATTTCACATAGGTCTGCGCGTCGTTCCACGACACCATGATCGCTGGCCGCGCGCCGCGTCCCCAGCCCTTGTCGGCGGGCGTGTAGTTCATGCATCCGCCTGCCGCCACGCAGGCGTCCCACTCGGCAAACGTGATCTCATGCGCGCTGACCGCGAGCGGGGCGATCGTCACTTCGCGTTGAGGTCCCTCCCACGCACGATGCCCGGACTCCGAGTCCGCCGATCCCATCACGAAATTGCCGCCGTCGAGACGCGTCATCTCGGGGCAACCCTCACACTCCTTGAATGTCTTCTCGATGACCGGCGCCGCTGGCGGCGTGGGGGGCGTTACGGTTGTTGCCGTTGCCGTCTCGATCGCCGAGTCGACTGTCTTGGCGATTGTATCCTGCAAAGCATCCTTGATCTGAGCCGCGGGAGACGGTTCGGCAGGCTTGGACATTATGGCGAAGGCGCCTCCGCCCACTGCGAGGATAGCAACGAGGCCAAGGATAAGCGGCAGCGGACTTCCGTCCTTCTTCGGCGGCGGCGCCTTGGCCTGTACCGCGCGCTGCTGGAATGCATCAGCTTTCGGCGCTGACTGCAGCGGCGCAGGTTTGGCTGCCACCGGCTCGATCACAGGCGGAGGCGCCGGCTTTGGCGCCACTGGCTGAGATGTGGCAGGTGGGGGCGGAACAGCCTTCGGCGTCAACACCGCCAAGCGTTTCCTTGCCAGCATGGCAAAATGTCCGTCGGGATAGCGTTCGAGATAAGCCGCGAACTCGGAGGCGTCATTGTCATCCTTGATCGACAGCCAGAACGCCGCCTCGATCGTGTCCTTCGCATCCGACGATGCCGCCTTGGCCTCGGCAGCCGTCGCAACCGGAGTAGGAGCCGCCGCTGCAGCCGCGGCGCCACGCTTGCGTTCCACGTGCTCGCGAACGTCCTCGACGAATGCCTTCCACTGCCGATCCTCGAGATCGCCGGTCCACTTGGTGAGATCGGCAGTCTGGATCAGCTCGAACATGATCGGCCGGTCGCATTGCTCGATCATCACGGGGATCAGCGCAGACTTGCGATCGCCCAGCGTCGCTTCAGCCCGCACCCATTTCGACCGGACAGACCGCGACGACCACAGCACCACAACGGCGCTGGCGTCATGCAGCTGTCTTTCTGTCACTTCGTCATAGGTTTGTCCGGCTCGCAACACCGTGTCCCACCAGACCTCGAAACCTTCACCGGCGAGCGCGTTCGCAATCAGCTTCGCCGTCGGCTGGTCCTCGCGATTGTAGGAAAGAAAGATGTCCGCCACGCCAGTCCCTCGCTTTTGTCGGTCTTAGCACAACTCGCCTGTGAGGCGTAGTCGATTCCGACAAGTCATACGTGTGAGTTGGCGACGACACGCGTGTTATTCGAAATCCGGTTCGGCTGCGAACAGGTCCGCCGGGAAATCGCCGGAGACGCCGTTTGGGAAATGCGGATCGCGTTTCTGCATGAAGCTTTCGATGCCTTCCTTCACGTCGCTTGATTGCCCGCGGCTCTGCAGCGCACGACTGTCGATCTTGTGTGCGTCCATCGGGTGCTCGGCGCCCATCATCCGCCACATCATCTGACGCGCGACGGCGATCGACACCGGCGCCGATTTCGCTGTCACCATGTGCGCCAGCGCGATTGCAGCCGGCAGCAGGGCATCAGACTCGTGCAGCGACTGGACAAGCCCGCTGGCTTTCGCCTCGTTCGCATCGAACACGCGGCCGGAATACGTCCAGTCGAGCGCCGTCGGAATACCGACCAGGCGCGGCAGGAACCAGCTCGAGCAAGCCTCCGGCGTGATACCGCGACGCGAGAATACAAAGCCGAATTTCGCATTGGTCGAGGCCAGCCGGAAATCCATCGGCAGCAGCATGGTCGCGCCAACCCCGACCGCCGCACCGTTCACCGCCGCAATCACCGGCTTCAGGCTGCGGAAGATGCGCAGCACCACGCGCCCGCCGCCATCGCGGCGAACGCCGTTGGAAATGATCTCGTCGCCCGATGCGCGCTTGTTGTAATTGAACGTGTCTCCACCCGCGATGCCCAGCTCGGCGCCCGCACAGAAAGCCCTGCCCGATCCGGTGATGATCACGGCGCGCACGCTGTCGTCGGCATCGGTCGTGTCGAACAGGTCGATCATCTCGCGCATGACGACGGGCGTAAACGTGTTCATCTTGTCGGGCCGGTTGAACGTCGCAATCGCAACGCCAGCGGTGACTTTGTAGTCGAACATCGTGAACTCGGGCATGTTGGTATCCGCCAAAACTTGAAGGGTGTAGAGAGCTGGAAGTGTGTAGATCACGGGTCGCCCCGCGAAGCCGGGGCAATCTGGCCAGTGACAAATAGGAGAGGGATGGCGTGCAAGGCAAGCGTGCAATCGCGACGCTGGCAGAGGCGAAAGCCTTCATCCGCGCCAATACCCGCGTCGCAGATGCGCCGGGCCTGCCCATCCGTCTCTACACCGCCGATGAACTCACGCCGATCTGGGAGGCGACCGAGAAAGATCTCGCCGAAGCCAACGTCGCCCCACCCTTCTGGGCCTTCCCGTGGGCCGGTGGCCAGGCGCTCGCCCGCTATGTGCTCGACAATCCAGAAACCGTGCGCGGCAAACGGGTTATTGATCTTGCCTCAGGCTCCGGTCTGGTTGCTGTTGCGGCCGCACTCGCAGGCGCCGCCGAGATCGTCGCTAACGATATCGATCCGATATGCGAAGCAGCCGTCGCCCTCAACGCCGACCTCAACGGGGTAACCATCGCATATCTCGGCGGAAATCTGCTCGATGGCGAGCCGCCCGCCTATGACGTGATCCTCGCCGCCGACGTCTTCTACGAACAGACGCCTGCAAGCTTGTTCCGCGCAATGCTGGAACGCTGCAACGCCAACGGGTCGATGGTTCTAGCGGGCGATCCCGGCCGCACCTATTTCCCGCGCGACGCCTTCAGGCAGGTCGCCGAATACGCGGTCGAGACCACCACCGAGATCGAGAATTATCCGGTGAAGTCGGCGCGGGTGTGGACGCTGTAGGGTGGATTCTGAGGAGCGATATCCACCTTTTGTACGCGCGGCGATAGGGTGGATATCGCTCCGCTTAATCCACCCTGCGCCCGACGTTCACACCAACATGAACCGCACGCCGACCATATCGACATAGTCCTCGCCATGCGGAACGCTCGCGGTCTTCGCATTGGCCAGCACCACCGCCTTGTCCTTCGTCTTGAGATGAACCGCGCGCAGACCCTCGCCGCGATCGTCGCGCAGCGGGCCGAAATGGACGAACCCCTGGTCGAGATGGATATCCATGCCGCCGGTCTCGGTCTTGCGCAGGGGCCGCTGCAGCAGGTGGCTCCACTTTGCGGCAAGGTCCGCCGGATCAGCTGACTGAATGGCGGCGCCGACAATCCGCGTGATCGTCTGCGAGCGATCATGCTCCTGCCATTTGGGGCCAGCCCATTTGTAAGAGCCCTGCATGTTCTCACCATCGGGAGAGTGACGGTCGACCGACAGCAGGCACCCGCCCGTGTCGCGCGGATGCAGGTGGATGCCCTCGCCGGTCAAGCCCCACTCACTCGCCTTCAGGTCCTCGACCAGTCGCACGCCTTCGGATTTGAAATGCTCGCGCCGGGTCTCGAGGTTGTCGCAATCGACAATATACATGTACCCGCCGTCACCCTTGCGGCGCTCGATGTAGCGGCCGGCGGCCGTGTCGGGCTGTGTCGGTGAGACCACTTCGAGAAAGGTGCCGCCCATCGCGAACAGCGCATTGTGCAGGCCATACTTGCCGACACCCGGATCGCGGAAACAGATTTCGAGACCGAGCACATCGGCAATCTGCTTCTCGACCGTCGCGAGGTCAGTCGCGACAAGACAGATCTGCCGGAGCCTGAGATATCCCATTCTGCGCCCTCCCAGAGCGATACTGCAGCGCGGTTATGTGAGCCATTTTCTGCCTGCCGGCCGTATTCCCGCTCCACGACCATACCCGCAACGCCGCTAGATGACAGGCCTACATGAAACTGTAAGGCTCGACGTCGAGCGTGATGCGAACAGCCGACGGCAGTTTCACGCGCTCGCGCCAGGCCGACAGGAAGGCGGAGAGGTCGACATTGCGGTCGGAGCGGATCAGGAACCTCCGGCGATGGCGCCCGCGGAGGATGGTAATCGGTGCTGGCGCCGGTCCCCAGACATCGACGCCGATGGCGTTGGGTTGTGCTTCGCTGAAAACGCGCGCCGCGTCATCGACCTGTTCTGAGCTGGGCGCCGACATGATCACGGCGCCGAGACGACCGAAGGGCGGAAAGCCAACAAGTCGGCGCTGGTCGAGTTCGTACGCGAAAAACGCATCGCGATCGCCAGCGGCCAACAGCGCAATCGCGGGGCTGTCAGGAGCATATGTCTGGATGATAGCGCGGCCCGGCTTGTCGGCGCGGCCGGCGCGGCCAGTCACCTGCAGCAGCAACTGGAAGGTGCGTTCGCCCGCGCGCATATCGCCGCCGCGCAGCCCGGCGTCGGCGTCAACCACGCCAACCAGCGTCAGCGTCGGAAAATTGTGACCCTTGGCGACGATCTGCGTGCCGATCAGGATATCGATCGCACCCGTCTCCATGCGCGAAATCAACGCGCGCAGGTCTTCAGCAGAGTTGATGGTGTCGGATGACAGCACCTCGACGCGGGCGCCGTGGAAGCGCGTATGCACTTCTTCCGCGAGACGCTCCACGCCCGGCCCCACGCCGGTGAGCGATCCAGTCGCGCTGCAATGCGGACAGGCGCGCGGCTTCTCCATCGTGAAGCCGGTCAGGTGGCAGACCAGCTTCCCGGTATAGCGATGCTCGACCAGCCAGCTATCGGTGTCCGGCGCTTTCAGTCGTTCGCCACAGGCGCGACAGATCACCAGCGGCGCGTAACCGCGACGGTTGAGGAACAGGAGAGCCTGTTCCTTCGCCGCGAGTGTCGTCTCGATGGCAGCTGCGAGATCGGGACCGATCCAGCGATTGGTCTCCGGCGGCGCTGTGCGCATGTCGGCGATTGCGATCGTGGGCAGTTGCGCCACGCCCGGCCGCGCATGCAGACGCAGGTGGGCATAGCGTCCCTGTTGTGCATTCGCCAGCGTCTCCAGTGATGGCGTCGCCGAGGCGAGCACCACCGCGCACGGCTCAGTCGAGGCGCGCAGCACGGCCAGATCGCGGGCATGATAGGTAACGCTCTCCTCCTGCTTGTAGGACTGGTCGTGTTCTTCATCGACCACGATCAGGCGCAACTTGCGGAAAGGCAGGAACAGCGCCGAGCGCGCCCCAACCACGATGCGCGCCCTGCCCGCCGCCACTTCGCGCCAGACACGACGCCGCGCAGCTGAGCCTGCCGCCGAATGCCACTCAGCCGGAATGGCGCCAAAGCGCTCCTCGAACCGCGTCGTCACCGCCTGCGTCAGTGCGATCTCGGGCAGCAGGACAAGCACCTGCGCTTCGGGATCCTCACGGAGCGCCTGCGCGATGGCTTCGAAATAGACCTCGGTCTTTCCCGAGCCTGTGACGCCGTCGAGCAGCGCCACGCGAAATGCATTCTCGCGCACCATTCCGCGGAGATAGCTGGATGTCTCGAGTTGTTCGCCGGTGAGATCGCGCGGCGGCAATTCGGGATCAGGCAATGGGAAAGGCTGGTCAAGCAAGCGCTCGACCTGCAACAGCGCGCCGGCATCGACGAGGCCCTTCACAACGCCCGACGACACACCGGCCGCACGCGCGAGATCAGCGCCCGATATCGGCGCGGTCGCCAGCGCCAGCACTTTTTCGCGGGCCGGGGTCATCCGGCCGGGCGCTTCACCTGATGCAATCACAAGCGTCTCGACCGGCGCATCGACCAGCGCCTCGCGCGAGCGCATCGTCATCGCCAGCACATTGCCCATGGGCGAACAGATGTAGCGCGCCGCACGCTCGACAAAGCCACGCATGGTCTCCGGCAGCGGCGGCGCCGGCAGCACGGCCTGCACCGCCTTCAGCTTGCGGTTCGAGGGCGTGCCACGTTCGCGCCAGACAACGCCGACCATCTCGCGCGGGCCCAGTGGCACCTTCACGAAACTACCCGGCGGCGCCTCCAGCCCCTCGGGCAGTTCGTAATCGAACGGCTCCGGCAGGGGCTGTGGCAACAGCACCGATACGATTCGGGCCGGTGCGATTCGGGGAGGGGTCGGCATGGGCGGACAATGGCCGGGTCAGCGCCCGCGTTCAACCACGCGGCGACCCCCTTTAGAATCAAGGCCCGGATAAGCGGTTCCCTAACCCGGCCTTAATCGCCAGCCCGGCATGGTGACGGCATGACCGCCCATACCGCCCGCGAAGCCTTGCAGGAATTCTCGATCTGGCTTGAGACCGAGCGCCGCGCGTCGCCCAATACGATCGAGGCCTATCAGCGCGATATCGCCAACTTCATCGCGTTCCTGGTCGATCACCTTGGCGGCGAACCACACGTGTCCGATCTGAAAGATCTGTCGCGTCACGACGTCGTCGCCTGGCTCGCCCGCCGCCGCAGCCAGGACAACCTCGCCGCCTCCTCCCGCGCCCGCGCCGCCTCCAGCTTGCGCGCCTTCTTCAAATTCCTCGACCGCCGCCTCGACATGGCCAACGCCAAGGCGATGATGTTCGAGAGCCCTCGCCGGCCGCACCGCTTGCCGCGCCCGCTGCCGGAAAAACTCGCCTCACAAACAATCGAGTTTGCGGGCGAAGGGGATGGATCGGATGTCGCAGAATGGATGCTGGCGCGCGACGCCGCAATTCTTGCGCTGCTCTATGGCGCGGGGCTTCGTCTTTCTGAAGCGCTCGCGCTGACCGGACGCGATGTTCCGGCGCAGGATTCGCTGCGCGTGCTCGGGAAGGGCCGCAAGGTTCGCGTGGTGCCGTTGATCCGGGCCGTGCGCGATGCAGTCAACGCATACGTCAAGCAGTGTCCCTATCCTTCCGCGCCAGGCGAGCAGATTTTTCGGGGCGAGAAAGGCAAGCCGCTGAATCCGCGCATGGTGCAGCGCCTGATGGAAAAGTTGCGTATCCGTCTTGGCCTGCCCGAGACAGCGACACCGCACGCGCTACGCCATTCGTTTGCGACACACCTGCTGGCCAATGGCGGTGACCTGCGATCGATCCAGGCTCTGCTTGGCCATGCCAGCCTGTCGACAACGCAAATCTACATTGGCGTCGATGCAGCACGGCTTATGAAGGTGCACGCCGAATCGCACCCGCGAGCTTAGGTTGCAGGCGCCGCATCCAGGCACTTGCTCATTGCGGTCGGGTCTTCAATCTGCTTTTCCATCGGTGTGTCCTTGCACCATTCGGGCGAGCCCGGCGCGGCCGCATTGGTACAAGCGACGCCAAGCAGGCTGGTCGCCGCGATGAGGCTGGCAATCACTAGACGCATGGAAGTCCCCTCGGGATAGCAGATCGGTTCATGGCCAAGTCTGGCCGGGCGATTGCGCCCGCGTCAACCTCACGCTGTGAATAGCCGGGCGCCAGAGGCTGGCGCGATTAGGCCTTCGGAACGGCGCAGCCATTCAGGACTTCGCCCTTCCACATCGCCGAAACCGCCCATGGACGCGCGGCTTCGGCTAGGCCGTCGAAACATTCCTTGTGCGTCAGGCTCATCACGAAATCTCCCTGATCGGTCTTCGAGGTGAGCAGGACCGCGCCGCCCTCGCCTGCCGACTTTACCGGCAAGGCGCCCTCGATACTCGGCTCGCCGAGGACGGAGATCACGGCCTTGCCCGTTTCGTGATCTACCTGAACCGTCCAATAGGCCGGATCCATGCCGCCGACTTCGAGGTTGCCCGCGAGATCACCTTCGGCCGAACAGGCACAGAGGGCGAACACGGCAACAGCAAAAATGGCGACGGGCTTCAGCATGGGTGGTCTCCTCATACTTTCTAACTAGAGCCCGAACAGTCAGGATGGAAGCCTTGGTCATCACGCTGTTCGAGGATGCCGCAGAACCGTCGCACAGAAAGGTTGGTATGGCTGCGAAATGGGAGGGCGGGGATGAGCACGAGCTTGAAGTGCATGCCGTGGCGGCGGATCATCGCGGCTGTTATTGCGATCGTCGTGCTGGAGGGCGGCGGACTCTTTGGCATCTGGCAGGTGAGCCGATCGCGTAATTTCCAGCTCTTTGGCGAACCGGTCAACCGGGTCGAGACCGACGCAAAGGTCGTGGCGCTGACTTTCGATGACGGTCCCACGCCGCGTTGTACACCGGGCATCCTCGCCCTGCTCGCCGAGAAGGATGTGACGGCGACGTCTTTCCTGATCGGCGATGAGATCGAAGCCAATCCAGATCAGACGAAAGCCATTGTCGAAGCCGGTCACGAGGTCGGCACTCACACCTATACCCATGACGACATGACTTTCGCTTTTGGGGGCAAGGTCGACGCGGAAGTCGAGCGGACCGACAAGGTGATCCGTGCGGCGGGATATTCCGGCGAAATCCTGTTCCGCCCGCCCTTCGGCAAGAAGTTCTGGGGCCTGCCGCTGTATCTGGCGGGCCATGACCGCACGACGGTCACGTGGGATGTCGAACCGGAAAGCTATGATGAGATCGCGGCGGACCCCTACAAGATCGCCGCGCATGTGATCGCGAATACAAAGCCCGGCTCAGAATACAAAGCCCGGCTCAATTGTGATCATGCACCTGATGTACCCTTCGGGCGACACGTCACGGAAGGCATTGCCGCTGGTGATCGATGGCCTGCGCGACAAGGGCCTCCAGTTTGTAACCGTCTCAGAATTGCTGGCGTTGCGTAAGCCCTGACACGCTGCGTCAAAGCCAGGCAGTTCGCACCTGCACCATTGTTGTTATGGCTGGCGCGCGTAATCAACCGCGCTAGACTGGCGCGATGAGCACAGAAATCGCCATGCACCTGATGACAGCACACGACATGGTCGCGGGCCTCAGGAAGAAATCGTTCAGCGCCATCGACCTTTGCGAGGCGAGCATCGCACGGATCGAGAAGCTGGATTCAAACATCAACGCTGTTGTCGTGCGCGATTTCGAACGCGCCCGCGCCGACGCCCGCGCAGCTGACCTGGCGATCGGGCGCGGGGAGTTCAAGCCGCTGACGGGCGTGCCGATGACGGTAAAGGAGAGTTTCGACCTGCGTGGCTATCCGACCACGTGGGGCCTTGAGGCGCATCGTGAACATCGGGCGCGGGAGGATGCACTGGCGGTGCAGCGGGTGAAGACGGCAGGCGCGATCGTGCTGGGCAAGACGAATGTGCCGCCTGTGCTCGCCGACTGGCAGACCGAAAATCCAATCTATGGCCGCACACACAATCCGCACGATCGT
Source organism: Caulobacterales bacterium (assembly GCA_038326205.1). Taxonomy (GTDB): domain Bacteria; phylum Pseudomonadota; class Alphaproteobacteria; order Caulobacterales; family Hyphomonadaceae; genus UBA7672. The sequence continues at coordinate 78,832 of JBBQJV010000002.1, forward strand.
GAACGCTCTGCGGGCGGATCGTCGGGCGGAAGCGCGGCGGCGGTGGCGATGGGATTTTCCGCTGTCGAGATCGGCACGGACATTGGCGGTTCCGTTCGTGTGCCCGCAGCGTTCTGCGGCGTCTATGGACACAAGACGAGTTTTGGCGTGATCCCGATGGGCGGGCACTTTCCCGGCGGGACCACACCAGCGGCCACAATGCTCGGCGTTGCTGGACCGATCGCGCGGTCCGCCGAAGATTTGGCGACGGTACTCGATGCGGTTGCTGGTCCTGATGCGGAATCTCCCGCCAACAAGCTGGTTTTGCCCCTACCCCGTCACGGACGACTGGCGAGTTTCAGAGTGTTCGTGCTCGACCATCATCCAGTGGCGCGGGCGGACAGTGATCAGCTCGGCGCGCTGGAAACCTTGGCCGACCAGCTGGTGAAGGAGGGCGCCAGCGTTGCGCGCCAGTCGAGCCTGCTGCCCGACATGAACGCGGCGTGGCGCACCTATCAGTCCATGTTGTTGACCATAATCACGCGCGGCGATCCGCCAGGCCCGCGCAAGCCGATCTCGGCGCACGACTGGTTCGGGCTGCTTGATGATCAGCTCCGTATTCGCCGCCAGTGGTCGGACTTCTTCCGCCATTTCGACATCGTGCTCGCGCCCGCCTTCGGGACGGTCGCCTTCCCGCACACACCGGAGCCGGACTGGCGCCAGCGACCGCTGCCGATCGATGGCGACCCATCGAAATTCGGCGATCAGCTTGGCTGGGCCGGGATCGCGACAGTCGCCAACCTGCCCTCGACCGCCATTCCACTTGGCGTCAACAAGGCGGGCTTGCCACTGTCGGTGCAGGCGATAGGGCCTTTCCTTGAGGACAAGACCACGATCGCTTTTGCCGGGATGGTGGGCCATCCGATTGTTACGCCAGCTCTGGCGGGTTGATCACGCGAACTGCATCACCACGTTCTGGCGCCTGCTGTTCGGGTGATGCGCGGCTTTGCCAGGAGCCAGACGCCCGCGATGGTGAGCGCCATCGCCACGAAGTGCGGCCAACCGAACGGCTCGTGCAGGATGACGACCGCAGCCCATGCCGCCACCACGGGCCCCACGCCGCCGACCGCGCTCATCGGGCCGGGGCCGATGCGGCCGATCGCTTCGGCGATCATGAAGCTCGGGATCACCGTGCAGACGATCGCCAGCGTGAGCGAAAGCCAGTAGCCGTTGGCGGTGACCGGTGGCGGGGCGGTGACCAGCATCTCGACGCCGCTTTGGGTCAGGAAAGCGATCGAGGCGAGGGACATGCCGAAGGCCGTGAACATGGTCGAGCCGAGACGCGCGATCACGGGTTTCGAGGCGGTAACGTAGATTGCGTAGATGAAGGCGCCAGCGAAAATCAGCCCCCCGCCGAGCCAGGCGTTTGGGCCTTGATGGCCGATCTCGGCGCCGAACATGATGGCGACGCCAGCATAGGCGAGCAACAGCGCGATGATGTGCCGCTTGGTGATCTTGTCCTTCAGGAACGCCCACGACATCAGCGCGACCATGGTCGGGTAGATGTAGAGGATCAGGCGTTCGAGCTGGGCGGAGACGTATTTCAGGCCTTCGAAATTGAGCCATGACGAAAAGTAGTAGCTCATCAGGCCGAGGCCGCCCGCCATCGCAAAGAACTTCGCGGCCGGCTTCTGCTTCAGGCGCATGAAGGCCAGGATACCGATGGTGAGATAGACCGGCAGCGAGAACGCCATGCGCAGCGTCAGGAGCTGCGACACGCCGATACCCTCAGCGAAGGCGAGCTTGATGACGACGCCTTTGAGCGAGAAAAGTCCCGCACCCCCGGCGGCGAGCATGACGCCGATGGTGCGGTTGCGGCTTTCAGCTTCCATGGGAAGGGCGGTCATCGTCTGTCTCCGCTCGTCCTTCTTGTCGTTAGCGGAGAAGTCGGTCGGGACGAGGGTCGCCGGCGTCATCCGCCGCCGGCCCCACGCCGTTCAGGAACGACGCGCCGGCGCAAGCCAAATGGCTCGCTTCATAAGTCGAATAAGGTTGGCGCTCGTCGTCATGGGCGGGGGGATATGCCTGTTCTGCGACACACACAAGCGCGCTGCATCGTTCGGACCGGCGTGAGCCGTTCGGGATGCTGTGGCTCTGGGCTGGTCTCCAATGAAGGGCCCGGGGACGCAGGATGCCCCGCCTGGTTTGGGGATGCTGTTGCCAGCCCTACCGGTAGAAGAAGCGGTTCGCGGATCCCGCGTCCCCGGAAGGTGTCGTGCAGCGGCGAGGAAGCAGCGGCGATCGTTTCAACCGCCTGAACCCGTTTCGGCCACCGGCGTCAAGGTCATAGGGTTCTGTCCATGATCCCTCGAAGCCTCTCGGATTTGTCTGATTCACCCGGGCTCTTCACCCTCGCCTGCAACTCCACCCCGCGCCGTTGAACAGTTGCGCGACCGCCCTCCTGCGATGTGGAGGAAGGCAGCATCGCACGGGTGAGGAAATTTAGGGTCGAGATATGGCTGATTCCGTGATTCATGCGCGCAAGCTGTTGGAATTGCTGGGGTCGGCCCCGAGCGCCGGTGTGCGGATTGCGCGGATAAGTCGGTTCCAAGCTGGCATGGAAGCGTGTGGGAGACACGCGTTCCCGGTGGAGGTCGGGATCCGGACTTCGCACGCAGTGGGAACCCGCAACCGGCAGGGTCACGCGCGCGCTGACGCACGCTGGCTGGATCCCCGCCCTCCGCCGGGAACGCGCGCCCAAGAGCACGCTTCCAGTTTCCCGCTTGATGGGGCTTGCGGCTTGGCTGTGACTGCCGGACATGCGCTCAGACGCGTTTTCGGGCGCCCGGCTTCAGGGCTGCTTCGCGTTCGGCAGTCCACGCAGCGTCCCGGCGCTGGATGAGAACGCCCGGGAAGCGGGCTTCGAGGGTTTCGCCGAGGTCGGCGGCAGCCTTGAAATCCGAGCCGGCGCCGTCGCGGCGGTTCTTCGAAAGGCGGGTCAGCATCTGGCCGCGGCGACGGGGGTCGATGGCTTGTTGCAACTCGCTGATCAGCAGGCGGCGGCAGCGGATGAGATAGTCGGCGGCGTCGGTGTCGGGTCCAGCGCCGTCGCAATCGAGGCGATCGAGCTGGTAGTAGCCGAACACGACCGTATCGAGGATGGGCGGACGGAAGCCTCTGAAGGCCGCTTCACGATCATGGCCGTGGCTGTCCGGTGCGTGGTTCGGAAAAAAGAGACGCCCACGATCGGCGAGCGAGGAAAGCTTCTGGGCGGCGCCGAGGCGACGGACGCGCATTTCGTCTGGCGGGAAGCATGAGCCACGGCCGCGTGCGAGGAGGACGCCCTCGGACAGCGCGTCGGAGGCTTCATGCGCCCAGCTCAGCATGTCGGCGTCCATCTGCGCCTTGAGGCTTTCGAACTGCATCGTCATCTGGCGGCTGACGATGCGCCAGTTGAGCACAAATGACGCAATGGCGAGAGCAGCCGAACCGACCGCCAGCCAGGTTTCGAGACCCCAGTTCTCCATGCACCAGCTCCTGTCGAGTTAGCGCCTTACGAGTTCAGCCCGGCGGCGGCGTTGCGGGCGCTTCGGCGGGAGCAGTAGGCGCAGCAGCAGGCTTGCGGAAACGGAGCGTCATGCGGTCGCTTTCACCAATCGCTGTGTATTTCGCCTCGTCATAGGACGCAGCATCCGGCGTGCCCGGTTCGGGTCTGTCCAGATTGGGCGGGAGCATCCAGACGCCGAGCGGATAATCGGCCGTGTCTTTCGGATTGGCGTTGATCTCGGACGCTTCCTCGAAGACGAAACCAGCATTCTGTGCGAGTTGCTGAATATAGCTTTCGAGGACGTAGCCTTTGGCGCCGGCGACGTCCTGATCGCGCGCGGATGGCAGGCGGTGCTCGACGACGCCGAGAACGCCGCCGGGCTTGAGCGCGCGGAAGGCGTCCGCGAAAATCTTGTCGGCGTAGCCGCCGGCCATCCAGTTGTGCACATTGCGGAAGGTAAGCACCACGTCGGCGCTGCCGTCTGGGGCGATGCCCGGGCTGGTGCGCGAGGCGATGGAGAGCGTGACCTTGCCGTAGGTTTCCGGGTGATCAACGAAGGCGGCAGAGAACTTGTCGACATTGGCGCGCGCGCCTTCGGAGGCTTCGGGGTCGACATTGGCGGCGTAGAGCTGGCCGCCGCCCTTCATCAGGTAGGGGCCGAGGATGGCAGTGTACCAGCCGCCGCCTGGCGCGATTTCGACCACGGTGTCGGACGGTTTGACGCCGAAGAAGCTGAGCGTCTCGACAGGGTGACGGAACGGATCGCGCGCGCGCTCCTTATCAAGACGCCAACCGCCGGCGGCGGCCCATTGCAGGCTGCCTTCGGCGGCTATGGCGGCCTCCGGCGCGGATGAGGCTAAAGGTGTGACAGGTTCTCCGCCGCAGGCTGCGGCCAGCCCGAGCGCGGCCCCGAAAGCTGCGAGCGTGGGAAGAAAATGGCCTGATTTCATGAAATTATTCCCGCCTGTCTGTCGTTGATCGGCCGCCCGATTCCGGAGGTGACTTTATCGACTTAAGGTCACTTGACCACCCGCAGATGCGTTCCCAACTGAATGGACGAGGCGCTGCTCCGGCGGGCCTTGGAGACCGAGGCGCAGACCAAGAGGTGGCGCCGTAAACGGGCTTCGAACTTCAACCTAGAGTGGACGCCCCTCCATTGTGGGTGGACGCGCCCGCCTGTTGCTTCAATGAGGACAGAGATGAGCTCTTTTGATTTTTCCCCGATGTATCGCACCGTTGTCGGCTTCGACCGGCTCGCAAGCCTGATGGATACGGCCTCCCGCCTTGATGGCGCGCAGGGTTACCCCCCCTACAATATTGAACAGTCCGTCGAGGACGAGAATGCCTATGCGATCGAACTGGCTGTCGCAGGGTTCGGCGAAGCCGACCTCGATCTTGAAGTAAAGGAAGGCCAGCTTGTGGTCGTCGGCAAGAAAGACGGCGGCGAGGCTGATCGCAAATTCCTCCACCGCGGCATTGCGGAGCGCGGCTTCATTCGCCGCTTCCAACTGGCCGATCACGTCGTCGTCAGCGCCGCCCACCTCAAGAACGGCCTGCTCCGCATCGAACTGAAGCGCGAGCTGCCGGAAGCCATGAAACCGCGCAAGATTTCCATCGGCGAGACCTCAAAGCCGCAGGTGATCGAAGGCGGCAAGAAGGCTTCTGCGGCGTAACCGCAGGATCCTTGAAACAGCGGGCATCAATGCCGATCTGAATGCCTGTCCGCTAAGTGTTTGTGTAGCGAATGGGTGGTGAGCCGCCTGGCCTTCTCCCTCCCCCCGGAATGGCGGGGCTGGATCCCACCAAAGAGAGCGGCGTGTCCCAACGGATGCGCCGCTTTTCTTTATGATTGAAAAATCAGAGCGAGGTCGGAAGCGAGGCGACGAATTGTTCCCACGCACGCTGCGGCGCGTCTGGCCAGAACAGGCAGACGATGGCGATGCCCGTGAGCGCGCCACCGAGGTGAGCTGAGTGGCCAATGCCATCGCGGATGTTGCTGCGTGAGGCCCACCACGAGAAGGCGATGTAGGCGATCGCGAACACGCCGAGCGGCATCGGCAGGGCAAAGAATATGTAGATCTTCGCGAAAGGGAAAAAGACGGCCGCGCCGGTTGTGACGCCCGAGACCGCGCCAGAGGCGCCGAGCGCACGGTAATTGGGATCGCGGTAGTGCTCCATGAAGGTCCATGCCGAGCCTCCTAAGAGCGCCGCAAAATAGATGACCAGAAAGCCAACCGTGCCTGCGGCATACGGGGATTCAAGTGCAGGCCCCATGAAGTAAAGCGCCAGCATGTTCATGAAGAGGTGGAACGGGTCGCCGTGGATGAAGCCCGATGTCACCATTCGATGCCATTCGTTGAACCGGCGTATGCGGTTCATATCGAACATCAGCCGGTCGAGCAGCCACACATTGTTGAAAGCCGCGAACGACAGGATGACGTTGGCGACCAGCAGCGAATACGTCGCGGGCGATTGCAGAACTTCATCCATCGCAGACGCCCCCGAATTCCAGCTCAGTCCTCGGTGTCGTCTGCGCCGGAGGTGACTTCTGCCTGCGGCGGTTCGGGCACGTCAGCTTCAGCTGCTGCGCGCACAACACCAGCTTCGGAAGCGACAACTTCGCCATCAGGCTCGCCGTCGGCTTCACCGCCATCGGCCGCCGATTCAGCAGCGCCGCCTTCGGCGCCGCTGCGACCACGACCACGACGACGACGACGGCGCTTGCCGCCTTTGGCCTCACCTGCTTCGGTGTCGCCGGCTTCTGAGGGTGCACCGACTTCGGCGTCATCCGCGCCTTCGGCGGCAGGGGCCGCCGAAGGCGCGATGTCAACGCGCTGCGGACGTAGCAGGTAGGCGGTGGTTTCCGTGCCGTCGGTGAAGGCTTTCAGCATTTCGATGGCCTGAGCGCCGACAAATTTGCGGCGCAGCTCGCGGAAGGAGCGCGCGGCCGAGCGCAGCGGCACGAGGGCGACGTCGTCCTTGCCGAGCGTAACGTTAAAGGTCTCAGCGCCCGCGAGCGAGCTTTCGAGATTTTCTGCAGCCCAGCGCAGGAAGAACACGCCGAGATCATCCTTGAAGATTGGGCCGAGCGTTTCTTTGAGATCGTCGAGCGCGGCGAAAGGACCCGAGGCCGTCGGCGCGGCCATGAACTCGCACCATTTGACGACGAAGGGACCTTCCTTCTCGATGACTTTGGCGGGAGTCGGATCCTTCATCATCTGGATCAGCTGGCCGGCGATGGCGAAGTCGGCCATCGAGGGGCGCTCGCCGAAAATGAAGAGGTGCTTCTTCAGATGCTCATCGAGCATGCGGACGAAACGCTTGAGCGATTTTTCGAGGACGTCTCCAAGCTCGCCTTCGAGCTGCATCGTCTTGAGCTGGGCGCCCATCATCTCGATGGCGCGATCCTCGGCGGCCTTGCGGTCGGCCGGGCTCGGCGGCGTCGTGACGTAGTAATCGTCGATCGAACGCTGGGCGGCGAGGCGCTGGTCCTTCTTGCGGGTCCAGCGGTAGTGGAAGACGGTCTTGGCGAGCCAGGCGTCGGCATACTCCTCTAGCACGCAGACGAGGAAGGCGAGCGCGGGATCGGCCGGCATGGCGGAGGGTTCGGGGCTATCCGCCTCGAGCGCTTCCATCATCGGCGTGGTGTCGTGCACGGCAAAGCCGGAGGCGGTGACTAGAACAGGGAGCGTCGGGAAGCGGGAGATGCGCTTCAGCTCTTCTTCGGATTCCTGGGTACGCGGGGTCCAGTCAAAGGCGACGCCCTTGTACTTGAGGTAGGACCGCATCTTGGTGGAATAGGCCGAGGTCTCGGCGCCGAACAGGCGATAGGACATTACAGTCTCCGGAAAGCGCGCGGAAACTAGACGGGAAGCCGCCCTGCCACAACCGCTGTTTGATTAGGCGTCGAATACAGGATAACGCCTGCAATATCGTAGAAAAACAGGGACAAAACGTCTTGGGCCCAGTCTTTATCACCGGTGGGGCGGGCTTTGTCGGTGCTCATGCCGCCAAGGCGTTCGCCCGTGCGGGGCGCGAGGTCGCAGTTTACGACAACCTGTCGCGCGGCTGGGCGGACTTCGTGAAATGGGGTCCGCTGGTCGAGGGCGACATACTGGATACTGCGCGGCTGACGGCGGCCCTCATCGAGCACAAACCGGAGACGGTCGTGCATTTTGCGGCGGTGGCCTACATCGCAGAATCGATCGCGAAGCCGGAAGTCTATTACCGGATAAACGTCGAAGGCACGCTGAGCCTGTTGCGGGCAATGCAGGCAGCCGGCGTGAAGCGGATCGTCTTCTCCTCGAGTTGCGCCACCTATGGCGTCGTCTCGGACGTCATCTCGGAAGAGACGCCGCAGGCTCCGATCAATCCATATGGCCGTTCGAAAATGATGGCGGAACAGGTGATCCGCGATGTGGGGCGCGTGGCCGGGATCGACTTCGTGATCCTGCGCTATTTCAATGCGGCGGGATCTGACCCCGAGCTTGAGATCGGCGAGCGGCATGATCCCGAGCCGCATGTAATCCCGCTGGCCATTCGCGGTGCGATTGATGGCGGCTTTGTTTTCACCATCAATGGCGACGATTTCCCGACGGCGGATGGCACATGCGTGCGCGACTATGTGCATGTGTGTGATCTTGCCGATGCGCACATCAAGGCGGTGCAGCATCTCGAAGCCGGCAAAGGTAGCGATGTGTTCAACCTGTCGACCGGCAAGGGCGCGAGCGTGCTCGACCTGATCGCTGCAATCGAGAGCGTCACCGGGGCGAAGATCGAGCGGAAGTTCGGCGCGCCGCGTCCGGGCGATCCTCCCAGTCTCATCGCAAGCAATGTCAAGGCGGAGCGCATACTGGGATGGCGCGCGACGCAATCCGACCTTGCCACTGTGATCCGCGATGCCTGGGCGTGGCAGACACACGATGGCCTACGCGCTGCGGGCAATGATCTGGATAAGACATGACGCGGCATGTGATCCTTGCTTATGCCGACAAGATGTTCACGCCGTCGGAAAGCTTCGTGCAGCGGAGCTATGCAGCGTTCTCGAAACTGGAGCCGGTCTTCGTCGGGCATGAACATCGCGGACCCGCGCCGGAAGGCATGCGATCCTTAGAACTCGGCGAATTCCATGGGCTGCTCGGCGAGATGGGTTTCAAACAGTTCGGGTTTGTGTCGGACAAGCTGGTAAAGCGGCTGCAGGCGGAGAAGCCCGTCGCGATCCATGCGCATTTCGGCAAGTCGGGCGCTTATGCGCTGCCGCTGGCGCGCAAGCTGAATATCCCGCTGGTGGTGACCTACTATGGCGGCGACGCGACCAAGGCGACGAACACGGCACACAATCCGCTGCGGCCCTACAATCGCAATCGCGCGGCGCTGTGGCGTGGGGCGGCGCTGATCCTGCCCTGCTCCAGCTTCATCCGCGACGAGCTGGTCAAGCACGGCGCGCCGAAGGACAAGATGATCGTCCATCACAATTCGGCCGATCCCTATCGTTTCACGCCGGGCGAAAAAACGACTTCTATTCATTTTGCCGGACGCTGGACCGAGAAGAAGGGCATCGACACGCTGATCAAGGCGCTGGCGCGGCTGGGGCCGAGGCTAGACGGGTGGACAATAAGGCTGGCGGGCGACACGCCGAAGAATGGCAATGCGGGTCTCAAGGCGCAGCTTCTGGCGCAGCTGAAGGCGGCGGGCGTGACGGTAGAATTGCCGGGCTGGATTCCAGCGAATGCGATGCCGCAATTCTGGGCCGGCGCGATGATCGCCTGCGCGCCATCGAAGCGCGCGTCGTCGGGCGATGCGGAGGGACTGCCGCTGGTGTGCGTCGAGGCGATGCTGTGCGGATGCGCCCTGCTGGGCACGCGGCACGCGGGCATCACCGAGTGCGTGAAGGATGGCGAGACCGGCTATCTGGTAGACGAGGACGATGATGCAGCGCTGGCCGAACGGCTCGGCAGGATGATCGGTGATGCTGCGAAAACACACGCGATGGGACAGGCCGGACGCGAATTCGCGGTCTCGGATTTTAACCTTGTGACGCAGTCCCTGAAGCTCGAAGAGCATCTGATCCGGCTCGCAAAATCGGCTCACACGCTGCCGGCCGGATTTGTCTCCGAATAGAGCCCGCTTTGTTCTGGTGATCGTTTCGGCCTGATGGTTAGCGAGTTCTTACTGCTCGATTTTCTGGCTAACGCGCACCCCTGGAAATTTACCTACTCAGTTTAAGTAGTCGCCCACGGTTGTTGGGCAGACTTCTCTCGCGGAGACGTTGGGCAGACGCCGAGCAGAGAGAATGGACACACCAAGCGACACGCCAGGAGGCCTCAATCTCGCCGAGCGCATCCGCCGTCTCGCAAACGGTCGGAGCACGCTGGATGTCGCGCAATTCCAGTTCATCGGCATGGCAGGAATCCGCGCACGCTATGGCGAACGCTGGCGCGAAAAGCATCAGCGCGTCGCCATGGCCGCGCAGGATTTCATCTCGCGGCGGATTGGACATGATGATGTGCTGATAGCCGGCGCGGACGGCTTCCTGCTGGTGTTCGGCAGCTTCACCGGCTATGTGGCCGAGGCCGTGGCGCGGCAGATTTCACAAGACCTCAATGCGTTCTTCATCGGCGAGCCCGAACTCGACGACATGCAGATCGCCTCGCAGTACCATGCGATGAGCCTTGACCAGTTTACGACGGCGTTCGCCGTGATGCTGGCGGAGGCGCGCGCGACCGCGCCCGCAGGCAAGCCGGCGGAGACTTGCTCAACGAACATCGCCATGGCGAGCTTTCCCATGGGCTATATTCCGCTGTGGGACGCCCAGCGTGGCGCGCTGGCGACACAGTTCATCGCGCCGCTGGACCCCGCGACAGGATTTCCGCTGGTGTGGGACAATCAGAGCCACCGCCATGCCGCGATGGACGAACGCAAGCTGATCGAATCCGAATGCGACATGCGGGCGCTTTATGCGGGGGACGGTCGCGCGGTAGTCGGCGTGGCGGTGCATGTCTCGACGCTGAACAATCCGCAGACCTTGCCGCTCATCCTGCAGCAGATGGCGAAGTTCGACCGCAAGCTGTCACGCTATCGCGTGCTGCGGATCAGCTGCGTGGAGCCGGGATATCCGCGCATCTACCTGCAGGACGCCATGCGCGCGGTGCGACCGCACACGGCGCGGATCGCCATCGGGTTGAACTGGAACGAGCCGGACATTGGCGGCGTTCTGAAACTGCAACCGGCGGCGATCGGGTTCAGCGTGCCGACGACGGCGCTGGCGAATGCCGCTCAGAAGGCCGAGATGTTTGCCCGGATTGTGGCGGCGGTCGAACAGGCCCACGCGGCGGGGGTGATGGTAAGTGTGGAGGGGGATTTGCACGCCGAGCACGCCGCGCGGTTCGTGCGCGATGGCGTCAATTTCCTGTGTTCACCGCGCCTCTGGCCAGTGCGCGCGAAGCTGATGGCAGCGGAAACATGGCCCGTGGCAAGGCTTGAGGCGATGGCTCGGGCTGCGGACGCTGCGTGAGGTCCGCGACGCTCGGTGAATGGCAGTTGCGCTGCGGTTGAGGCCTTCACCCCGCACTAGAAACTGGTAGGTTTCGCGCGCTGCGCAAGGTTTCTCTGCGCGGGCCCAAGAGTTTTGCGGAGATGTCCTGATGAAATTCCTGACCGTAGCCGCGATCGCTATTGCGCTGTCCGCGCCGGCATTTGCGCAGACCACCACGACGCTCGCGGAAGTGACCACCAAGGGCATCGTGCTGAGCGTTCAGGGAATGGACATCGACGTCACCTACAAGCCGGATGGCACGTTCACGGCGATGGATGACCAGGTGACCGGCAAGTGGCGTATTGACGGTGAGAAGCTCTGCACCAGCTCCAATTTCGAGCCGACTGAATCCTGCACGGCCTATCCGGTCGGCAAGAAGTCCGGCGACACATTCGACGTGACCGGCCCGGCCGGCACGGCGAGCATCACGATCAAGTAATTCGCAAATTCGAACAGGCTGCTTTCCAGACCGGCCTGTTGACCCCTGCCCCGCATCGCAAGGTGCGGGGTTTTTCTTTGCCTGCTTTCCTTTGCATGATTTCTGGCCGTTCTGCCTGTCGCGCACGATCATGCGCGCGTTACGCTCGGTCATGGCCGCGATCCCGGTTATCGGAAATTGTATGAGCACCGCTGCGTGAACGGCGCCCATACGGAGCATGCGATTGCCGCGTCTGATGAATGCCTGGCCGAAGTTTATCGCTGCGGCGATGCTGGTGTCGCTTGCCGCGGTGGGGAGTGCGCACGCGAGCGTGCTGCAGGCGCCGGCGGATGCGCCGCTCTGGGCGCATATCGGCGCAGCGGCCTTGCTGTGGATGCACATCATCGGCGGCGGGGCCGGGATTGCGACCGGCGCGATTGCCATCGCAAGCCGCAAGGGCGGGAAGATCCATCGCGCCGTCGGGCGCGCGTTCTTCTGGGTCATGCTGGTCTGCTACACCGTGGCGGCGGGCGTCGCCCCGTTCCTCGACGATGGGCAGCGGCCGAACACGATTGCCGGCGTCATGGCGCTCTACCTACTGCTGACCGGCCGGGCGGCGGCGCAACGGCCAGAGATCAAGGCGGGCGTATATCAGGTCGTGGGGCTGGTTGCGGCGCTGACGATTGCGGGGGCGGGCGCGCTCTTCATGAAGATGGGCGCTGATAGCCCGGCGGGCACGATCGACGGTTCACCACCAGAAGCGTTCGTCGTCTTCATGGCGGCGGGGCTTTTTGCAGCGGCCGGAGAGCTTCACGTGCTCGTGCGGCGGACGCTGAGCGGGCGGGCGCGGATCGCGCGGCATCTGTGGCGGATGTGCTTCTCGCTGTTCATCGCCTCGGGCTCGTTCTTTCTCGGGCAGATGCAGGTAATGCCGCAATGGATGCGGGAATCCGCCATTCCCTATGTGGCGGCGCTGGCGCCGCTGGGCGCGATGCTGCTGTGGCTGGTGCTGGTGCGGATACCGAAACGGCGAAAGGCTGTTGCGGCGGCGGGGTAGCGGCGACCCGGAAACAGCGCTCCCGAAACAGCGTCCCGGACACGATGACGCCGGCTCTGCTCTCGCAGCGCCGGCGCGACACCATGGTAGTCCGCCAGATTCGTCCTTCGGACTTGCGGCCTGTCGGCCTTGGCCCTGATCAGGGGCCGCCCGTTCGACGCCTTCCGGCGAAGCTGAGCCTTGAGCGCCTTGGTCGTGCGGGCCGCAGAACTCTGGACGTTAGCCCACTTTCCTGCCACCGCGCAGCTGAGGCCGCGCCCATATCCGTTCCCTCTTCCAAGAGCTCGTGCGGTTCTGGATCCCGCCCGAGTGTAGCGTCCACCGTGCGCGGCGAACTCCACTTCCGGTGCTCGTTGCTCCCCTTACACCCAGCGCCTGTCCAATCAGGCTTACCAGCGGGGACATCCAGTTGCTCGACCCGCGACGGTCTCCTCTCCGGACACACAGAGGTTGCCAGAAATTCTGCGCTCGCCAATCAGTTGCGGCTGTGGAAACTGTTGAGCACTCTGTTGATAAAATGCTCTCGCACATGCGAGAGACCGAACACATTCGCAAAGAGCTGGAGACCAAAATGGCGCTCGATCTGGAGACGCGGCAGCAGCTGATCGAAACGGTGCGCCGGTTCGTCAACGAAGTTTGCCGGCCTAACGAACAGCTGGTGTCGGAGGCCAACGCGATACCGGACAAGATCGTGCAAGAGATGCGCGATCTCGGTCTCTTCGGGCTGTCGATCTCGGAGGAGTATGGCGGGCTTGGCCTCACCATGGAAGAAGAAGCGCTGGTGATCCTCGAGATGGGGCGCACGTCTCCCGCGTTCCGTTCGACGTTCGGCACCAATGTTGGAATCGGCAGCCAGGGCATTGTGATGTTCGGCACGCAAGACCAGAAGCGCGACTGGCTTCCGAAGCTTGCAACCGGAGAAGCGATTGCGAGCTTTGCGCTGACCGAGCCGGATGCGGGATCGGATGCGGGCTCCGCCAAGACGAAAGCCGTGCGCGATGGCAATCACTACGTGCTCAACGGATCCAAGCGCTACATCACCAACGCCGACAAGGCGACGATCTTTACCGTGATGGCGCGGACTGACCAGAACACGCCGGGGCCGAAAGGGCTGTCGGCTTTCATCGTCGAGAGTTCGACGCCAGGCGTCAGCATCGGCAAGCCCGAGAAGAAGATGGGCCAGCAGGGCGCCAATGTCTGCGACGTGATCTTCGAGGATGCACGCGTGCCGATCACATCGCGTCTGGGAGAGGAAGGCGAAGGTATGAAGGTGGCGATGAGCGTGCTGGATCGCGGGCGGCTGCATATTTCGGCCTTGAGCGTCGGCATTGCGGAGCGGCTGGTGGAAGAGATGGTGCGCTATGCGAGCGAGCGGAAGCAGTTCGGCAAGCCGATCATCGAGCACCAGCTGGTGATGGGGATGATCGCGGAGAGCTATGCCGAGGCGGCGGCGGGACGCGCGATGGTGATGGATGGGGTGAAGAAATACGACGCCAAGGAAAAGACGACGCTGATCGCGGCGGCGACCAAGATGTGGTGCACCGAGATGGTTGGCCGCGTGGCCGATCGCGCCGTCCAGGTGCATGGCGGGGCGGGATACATCGCAGACTATGCGGTGGAGCGCTTTTATCGCGATGTTCGCATTCTCAGGCTCTACGAGGGCACGACGCAGATCCAGCAGATGGTGATCGGGCGTGAGCTGCAGCGGATGGCGAAGACGGGGGAGATTTAGCTTTGGCATGGCGGGAGCGAAAAGATCGCCCCCTGGCATTTCGGTCGGCATAAGTCCTTGCCGCGGCGCCCACGATTTCGGCCTGCGAGGCTGCGCAAACACCTGACCTTGCGACTTCGATCGTGAATGGCGTTCAGTCTCTCGATGATTGCTCCGACGAGACAGTTTCCGCCTGGATCATCAGGCAAACGCCAAGCGTCGTACCGGAGTGCGACTGCATCACCATGCGCTGGGCGTAGTTTGTAGAGCTGGACATCGCCAAGGTTACGAACGGGCGCGCAAGAACCGGGACGCAGACAGTGCTGTCAGTTCAGTTCACCGATTTCGCAAAGGGACGCAGACCCGAGAGATGGCCCCTGCGTCGCAATACGTCTGGCGGATTCAACCTGATTGGTCATGCATCAGACGATTATGCCTCCTACCCGGGGGGAACTCCGCAGGCTGAGCCATTCATCAGCCCTGGTCCTGGACAGACCCTCAAGGACCTCGAGCGAGAGGGCGCGAGATATTACGGTAGGGACAGTCGTGTCCCGGCTACTGCGCCTGCAGCGTGGCCGCGAGCTGCTTGCGCAGATCGGGAATGTCCTTGAGGTCGATTTCGGTGTCCTGACCGCTAATCTTCACGATGCGCGAGGCGGTGTCGAATTTCGAGAAGCTGATGGCCTTGTCGAACTCGGCGAGGGCTTGTCGGCGCAGCGCCGTGCGCTGGGCCGAGCCTGATGCGTAGCCGGCAAGCGTGGTGCGGGACTGGGCGGCAAGCTTCAGCACGAAAGGATCATTTGGCGCGGCGGCGACCTGTTCGTCGATCTGGGCGGAAAAGTCTGTGACGTCCGAAGCGCTCGCGTCCTCCCCATGCTGGCCGATGGAGACCATGAGGCTGGCGGTTTCCTGCAGGGTTGGGCTGGCTATCGTAGCCATGCTCGCCCCGGCATTCTCCGGTATCGTTGCGCAGGCGGACACCACGATTGCAGAGAGGGCGAACGCGCTGGCGGCGAGCAGAAGCGCGGCAAGTTTCATCGGGGACTCCAAAGGTTCCGAATAGCTAGAACTAGCGCGCTGCAATGCGGCGCAAAGGCGGCGGCCGAAATGGCTTGTGCAGGCCGCGCTGCTTCTGCGTGACATCTCCCGCCCTGCCCGCTTAGATCGCGGCAACAGAATGGGGTCTCCATGGACAGCGATGTCGAGATTGCGCGCCGCGCGAAGCTGAAGCCGGTCATGGCGATTGGCGAGAAGCTGGGCATACCCGCTGAGGCGCTGATTCCGTATGGGCATACGAAAGCGAAGATCTCGGCGGCGTTCCTGAAGCAGCTAGCAGTCAAGCCCGATGGCGATCTGGTGCTTGTTACGGCGATGAACCCGACGCCTGCGGGCGAGGGAAAGACCACGACGACGGTGGGGCTGGGCGATGCGCTGACGCGCATAGGAAGGAAGGTCGTCATCGCGTTACGCGAGCCGTCGCTGGGGCCGTGCTTCGGACAGAAAGGCGGCGCGACGGGTGGCGGTTTGAGTCAGGTCGTACCGATGGACGACATCAACCTGCATTTCACCGGTGACTTTCATGCGATCACGGCCGCGCACAACCTGCTGGCGGCGATGCTCGACAATCACATTCACTGGGGCAATGCGCTGGGCGTCGATGTTCGGCGGATACGCTGGCGACGGGCGCTGGATGTAAATGATCGCAACCTGCGGACGGTGGTGTCGGGACTTGGCGGACCCGCCAATGGCACGCCGACCGAGGGTGGGTTCGATATCACGGTGGCATCCGAGGTGATGGCGATCCTGTGTCTCGCGGGCGATCTGGCGGAGCTAAAGGCGCGGCTAGCGCGCATCATCGTAGCGGAAACGCGGGACAAGAAGCCAATCACGGCGGGCGATCTGAAAGCCGATGGTGCGATGGCCGTGCTGTTGAAGGACGCGCTGCTGCCCAACCTTGTGCAGACGATCGAGAACACGCCTGCCATCGTTCACCTCGGGCCGTTTGCGAATATCGCGCACGGATGCAACTCGGTGACGGCGACGCGCGCCGCGCTGAAGCTGGGCGACATTGTCGTGACGGAGGCGGGGTTTGGCGCGGACCTCGGGGCGCAGAAATTCTTCGACATCAAGTGCAGGCTGGCGGGACTGAAGCCGCGCATGGCCGTGCTGGTGGCGACCATCCGCTCGATGAAGATGAATGGCGGCGTGGCCAAGGGCGATCTTGGCAAGGAAGATGCCGAGGCGCTGCAGCGTGGAGCGGTGAATGTCCAGCGGCATATCGAGAACCTGCGTGGCTATGGCCTGCCGGTGATCGTGGCTCTGAACCATTTTACCACGGACACCGATGCCGAAGTGGAGACGGTGAAGCGCATTGTCGCCAGTATGGGCGCGCAGGCGATTGTGTGTCGCCACTGGGCCGAGGGCGGCCAGGGCGCCGAAGAGCTGGCGCATGCAGTTGCAGCTCAGCTCGCGAAAAAGGAAGACAAGTTCAACCTGCTTTACGACGACGCCCTGCCCTTGTTCGAAAAGATCGAGGCGATTGCGAAGCGCATCTATCGTGCGGGGCGTGTCGATGCGCCCGCGAAGGTGACGGCGCAGCTGAAGCGGTGGGAGGAGGCGGGGTATGGCCGCCTGCCTGTGTGCATCGCCAAGACGCAGTATTCGTTCTCGACGGATCCCACAAAGCTGGGCGCTCCAGAAGGACACGTGCTGGATGTGCGCGAGGTGCGGCTAGCGGCAGGTGCAGGGTTCGTCGTGGCGATCTGCGGCGACCTGATGACGATGCCCGGCTTGCCACGGCAGCCGGCGGCGGAGCTGATGTCGGTGGACGCCGACGGCAACATTCATGGACTGTCATAGTTGGGGATGGCGCGATGCAGATCGGGAAGCTCACCTTTCTGGTGCGCGACTATGACGAGGCGATTGCCTGGTTCATGCGCTGTCTTGGATTCGAACTCGTCGAAGACATTGACCTTGGGGGGCCCAAGCGATGGGTGGTCGTGCGAGCGCCCGGCCAGAGGGGCGGCTCACTGCTGCTGGCGCGGGCTGTAGGTGCGGAACAGAACGCCTCTGTTGGGCGACAGGCGGGCGGGCGCGTGTTCCTGTTCCTCGAGACCGACGATTTTGACCGCGACCATGGGCGGATGGTCGCGGAAGGCGTGGCCTTCCGGGAGACCCCGCGATCCGAGCCTTATGGCAAGGTCGCGGTGTTCGAGGACCTGTATGGCAATCCGTGGGACCTGATCGAGGCGCGCGTGTAGCAAGTTTGCCGGTTGCATCCGGGCCGCGCTTGCTGTCGGATCACGGACAGAAAATAAGGGGAGATGGAATATGCGGCTGACACGGCGCGGGCTTATGGCGACGGTCTGGGCGACGGGCGTTGCAGCGTGCGCGGGCGCGCCGGGCGTGGTGGCAGGCGGCGGCAATCCGGACGCGACCGAGATGGCCGGGCTGATCCGGTCGGGCAAGATGTCGGCAAAGGAAGCGGTGGACGCCGCCATCGCGCGGGCGCAGGCAGTGCAGCCGAAGATAAACTTCATGGTCGCTGATACGTTCGCGGCAGCACGGGCGCAGGCGTTGACGCTGGGATCGGGTCCGCTGGCTGGCGTGCCTTACCTGATCAAGGACCTCAACGATGTGATCGGCGTGCAGACGCGCTCAGGATCTCGCGTGACAGCCACCATCACGCCGGCGACGAAGCAGGACGATTTCGTCAACGCAACGCTGGGCACGGGCGTGATCTGCATCGGCAAGTCAGCGACGCCGGAGAGCGGTTATCTGCCGACGACGGAGCCGCTCGCGTTTGGCCCGACGCGCAATCCGTGGGACACGACGCGCTCGACCGGCGGATCATCGGGCGGCTCGGCTGCTGCAGTCGCGGCGGGTGTCGTGCCGATGGCGCATGCGAACGATGGCGGCGGTTCGATCCGCTTCCCGGCGGCGAACTGCGGTCTGATTGGACTGAAGCCGTCGCGTGGGCGAATGGTAAGCGAGGAAATTCCAGGACCGCTCGACATCGCGGTACAGGGCTGCGTGTCGCATACGGTGCGCGACACGGCGCTTATGTTCTCGCTGACCGAGCGCCAGGGCGCGAATCAGATCCTGCCGGCTGTCGGCATGATCACCGATCCGCTGAGACGCAAGCTGCGCGTGGGCATGCTCACCAAGGGCTTTGCCGGGCACGAAGCCGATGCGGAAGTCGCCGCCGTGGTGAAGAAGGCGGCAATGACGCTGGAAGGGCTGGGTCACGTAGTGACGCCGACCGACTGGCCAACAGCAGCGTCATTCACTGATGATTTCCTGGCTTACTGGTCGTTGGGCGCGGCGCAGGACATTGCAGCCGCATCCAAGCAATTCAACCGGCCCGTGGACGCGACCAGCTTCGAACCGTTCAGCCTGCGTATGGCGCAGAATGCAGCGAAGCTCAACGAGGGCGACATCAGTGCGGTGTTCAATCGCCTGCTTGGCGCTACGCTGGCCTACAGCAACTGGATGAGAGACTTCGACATCGTGCTGTCGCCGGTGATCGCATCACTGCCCTCGCCGCTGGGATATCTGCGCGGTGACGTGCCGTTCGACACGCTGCGCGAGCGTCTGTTGCAGCAGGTCGGCTATACGCTGATCCACAATATCTGCGGCGCGCCGGCGATCAGCCTGCCGCTGGGACGCACGGTCGCAAACCTTCCGATTGGCGTGCAAGCCAGCGCGGCAAAAGGACAGGAAGGCGTGCTGCTGGAGCTTGCCTATCTGATGGAAGACGCCATGCCGTGGCGTGGATTTCGCGCCAATCTGGCTTGATGGATTGACGCTTGGGGAACGATCCAGTGTCTGCGCTGGCGTGGACACGCGCTGAGGTCTAGGCTTCGTCACGCCCTTTCCGGGCGGGTGGAGCGCCGGGGATGACCGCGACACAACACGCTGACGCGACAGAGACCCGGATAAAGGTCTTTATTTCCTATTCGCGCGCCGACAAGGCGTTCGCGGGCGAACTGGTGCTCGGGCTCGCGGCCTGCGGCTTTGCGCCTTACATCGACCGGCAAGACATCGCGCCGGGCGAGGACTGGGAGAAGCGTCTCGCGGGGCTCATCTCGGAGGCGGATTCGATCGTCTACATCGCCTCGCCCGACAGTCTCGCGTCTGAGAATTGCGCGCTGGAATTGCGGCAGGCGATTGCGCTGCGCAAGCGTATCCTGCCCGTCGTGTGGCGGGCGATCGACGATGCGCTGTCGCCGCCAGAACTGAAGCGGTTGAACTACATCTTCTTTGCCGGTGAGGGCCGCACGTTTGCGGCGGGTCTCTCGGAGCTGGCCAACGCGCTGCGCACCGACATCAGCTGGATCCGCGAGCACACGCGGCTGGCAGAACTTGGAGGACGATGGGCTGCTCGCGGACGCGCGCCGGACATGCTGCTGCGTGGCGACGACATCGACGCGGCCAACCAATGGCTAGCGGACAAGCCGATCACAGCGCCTCCCGTCACCGACGACCAGGCCGACTTCATCAAGGCCTCGTCCGATGCACGTGTCGAGGCGGATCGGAAACGCAAACGGGCGCGTGCGGGATTGCTGACGGCCGTTTCAGGCGTGGCGGTCGTGTTTGCTGCACTCGCCGTCGTAGCTGGCTGGCAGTGGACGGTTGCGCGTGATGGCGAGCAGCGTGTCACCAAGGCGTATGGCGAACTCGACAGCGCGACGCAGGAAGTGCGCTCGGCCAACCTGCGGCTTGGGGCCGAGGTGTGGCTGCGCACGGCGCCTTCAGACAATGGCTATTATGTCGTCGACTCGGGCTGGTATCCGGTGGCGGCGAATTATTCGGGCGCGATTGCGCGGGTGGAGCGCGCCGGCGGCGGGCATGCGACGTGGCAGCAGACGGGCTTCGTCATCGATGGCGGGCTGATGCATCCGCGTTACGCCGGTGAGCCGTTGCTGGTGCTGTATGCGGAAAGCGCCACCTTGCACGCGAACCCGCTGAAGTGGCGGCAGCCGCCTTCGACGACGCCTGACGATACCTTACCGGCTGATAGCGGAGAGGATCGCAAGATCCTGGCGATACGCGCACAGGAGGAGGAAGAGCGCCGGCAGGAAGAGGAACGTCGGCGCCTCGCCGCCATGCCAGCGCAAGGGACTGCACCCGTGCAGGCTGCGCTGCCAAGCGTCATAACGAATCCCCGGACGCCGCCCGGCGTCGCGCCTCGCGCGCCGGCGGACACGCTTGGCGTGGATGATCCAAGCCTGGTGCAGCGGATCGTGACGGAGGATGTGGCGGCGGGACCGGAGATTATCTCGGTCGCATTCCCCGTGCTTGGCGACGCGCCTTCACTGAGGGCGTCCGAGATGGTGTGGCGTACGCCGGTCGAAATGGGCGGGGAGCGCCCGTTCCAGATCTGGCGGCTGAACGGGGCGCCGCCATTCGGTTTCCGCGTGATCGGGAAAGATGATGTCGATTGTCAGGGGTTCGAGACGACGCCGCGCGGGCGGACGGTCGCCATGCTTGGCATTGCGATTCCCGCAGAAGGCGGACCGACACCGAAGGCTTTGGCGCTCAACATCAGCCAGTTGCTGGATCGCACGACGCCGCAGGCGATCCACTACACACACTCGACCAACAGGGCATCGGGCGGCGCACCGGTCTTCGATCTTTCGACGGGGGATGTCTTCGCTGTGCATGTGAGTTCGGCGCCGGATCCTGACCGGCCGGGCTTACGGCGTGGCGAGGGTTATTCCTTCCGCCACCTGCTCGACATGGCGCGAAGCAGTATCGACGATGCAAAGCTAGGCCCGGTGTGTGGCGGCTGATGCGTTATCTCAAACGCGAGGTATGGACATGATCCGCTGGACGATTCCTGTGTTGCTGTTGGCCGCGTGTGTGACCTCGCCGACGTCTTCCGAAAAGGCTGTTGAACAGACAGCTGCGCCTTCTCCTCCTTCAGTAAGCATTTTCACCGTGGCTCATGAGGACGACTGGCAGCTTTTCATGATGCCGGATGCGTTCCGCGCCATGGATGAGCCTCAGGAAAAGGCAGTGTTCATCCACCTTACTGCCGGCGACGCCGGCAAGGGCGTCACCGGCGAGCCAGTCCCCTACTATCTTGCGCGGGAAGAAGGCGCGCTGCGCGCCATACGCTTCCTCGCCAATGCCGGCGACAAGCCCGGTCTCGGCAGCGCGATGCACGCGAGCGAGCAGATCGTGTCGGGGCACAGGCTGCACCGCGTCATTTACGCCAACGCGGTCGTCTACTTCCTTCGCCTGCCCGACGGTTTTGGCGCGGGCACAGGATATGAGGCAACCGGCTTCCAGTCGCTGCAGCGCTTCATGGAGGGAAAGATTGCGACCATGTCGGCGATCGATGGCTCGGCGACATATGCGGGCTGGGGCGATCTGCAGGCGACGCTCGCGGGTATCGTCACGGCCGAGCGAGTGGCGGGATCGGACCTGAGCATTCGCGTTACCGAACCGGAGGCGAGCCTCAATCCGATCGAACATTCCGATCACCGTCACACGGCGCGCGCCATGCTGGCGGTGGCCGAGCAGTTTCCATGCGCGTTGGTGCTTCGCTACGACACCTATGACAATCGCAACCGGCCGATGAATCTGACCGGCGCGGACCTGCTGATGCATGCGGGCATCTGGGGCGCGACGACGTCTGGCCTCGGCGACAATTTCGCACCCAGCACGTGGGAGCCGGGACACTTCAACTGGCTTGGCCGCATGTATGTGCGCGCGACGCCGCCCAAGGGCGCGTGCGGAAATTGAGGGGTCGGAGACCGGAGCCGGTCAGGCCTTCGGCGTCACCTTCACCATCATCTTGGTGTAGCCCTTCACGAAGGCGCTCGGGATGCGTTCGGGCTCGGCAAGCACCTCGATCTTGTCGAAGCGCTTGAGAATTTCTTCCCATAGGACCTGTAGCTGCAGCTCCGCGAGCCGGTTGCCGACGCAACGATGGATGCCGAAGCCAAACGACAGGTGACGGCGCACCATCGGGCGCTCGATCCAGAGCTCGTCTGCCTTTGTGTACTGGGCCTCGTCACGGTTGCCCGAGGCATACCACATCAGGACTTTCTCGCCCTTCTTGATGGTCTTGCCGCTGAGATCGAAATCCTCCAGCGCCGTGCGGCGCATGTGAGCCAGCGGCGTCTGCCAGCGGATGATCTCCGACACCGCGGATGGCACGAGCGATGGATTGGCTTTCAGCTTCTCCCAGTTCTCCGGCCACTTGTTCATGGCGTAGACGCCGCCCGTCATTGAGTTACGGGTGGTATCATTGCCGCCGACGATCAGCAGGATCAGGTTTCCGAGATATTCCTGAGGCGTCATGTTCCGCGTGTGCTCGCCATGCGCCAGCATCGAGATGAGGTCGCCTTTCGGTTCGGCATTGACCCGCTCATTCCACAGCCCAGTGAAGTAGCCGAGGCATTCCATCAACTCCCCGCGCCACTGTTCTTCCGAGGTGACGATGTCGGGGTTGCTGCGGCCGGTCGCGACGTCGGACCAGCGCGTGAGCTTGCGGCGATCCTCGAACGGGAAGTCGAAGAGCGTTGCGAGCATCATTGTGGTGAGCTCGATGGAGACTTTATCAACCCAGTCGAATGGCTGGCTGATGTCGAGCGAGTCGAAGATCGCGGTGGTGCGCGAGCGGATCAGGCTCTCGAAGGTCTTGAGATTGTCGGGGCCGACGATCGACTGGACCGTCTTGCGCTGCAGGTCGTGCTTGGGCGGGTCCATCGCGATGAACATCGGCAGCTGGAAGTCTTCGTCCTGATCGACGACGGTGATGCCGCCTTCCGAGGAGAAGATGCCGTGGGTGGTGTCCACGGTCATGATGTCCTTGTAGCTTGTCACGTTCCAGTAGGCGCCGAACGGACTGTCGGGGCAGTAGCTGACCGGCGCCTCTTTGCGCAGGCGGGCGAAATAGCCCCAGTAGGCTTCCTGACGCCAGAGTTCGGGATCGGTGATGTCGAAAGTGTCGAGATCGATCTCGCTGGCTTTCGGCGGCGTTGCATCCTTCGCCAGGCCGTTCTTGCGGAAGGCTTCAAGGCCAAGGTCGATCGGGGTCTCGGTTGTCACCGTGTCGGCCATGGCGCTGCTCCTTGCCTGCTGGGGACGATTATGGCCTATCTGCCTTGACACAGTCTAGCAGACCCGAAGATCGGAGGCAGCACTGTCCCTGCGGCAAGTGCAGCTATCTTTCGCAATCTGTTGGCGCCGCAGCGCGGCATGAGAGCATGGCGCCCCCGCCTTCCGGCTGACGGGGGATGTGCTAGTGGTCCTGACCATTCATGCACACGCGCAGGGACCGCCGCCTTGGGATCAGACACACCGACCCCACAGCGCTGCTCGCTGTCCGTACTGATCCCGTTCTTCAATGAAGCGGGCAATATCCAGCCTCTTGTGGACGAGGTGCACGCCGCGCTGGCGGGGATCGACTATGAAATCGTGTGCGTGAACGACTGTTCCAGCGATTCAACGGCTGCCGAACTGGTTGCGGCGCTGGCGTTGGCGCCGGACCGGATCAAGGTTCTGACCCATGTGAAGCGGCGCGGAAAATCCGGCGCCCTGTTTACGGGTCTGCGCAGCTGTGTCGGCGATTGGGTGCAATTGCTGGACGGGGACGGCCAGAACGACCCGGCCGATGCTCGCCGGGTCTGGGACATGGTTGCCGCGAAGGACGAAAACCCGGCGCTGGGCATCGTATGCGGTCGCCGGACGAGCCGGAATGACAGCGGGTTCAAATGGCTGCAATCGCGGGTCGCCAACGGGATCCGCCGCTTCTGCCTGCGCGACGATGCCACGGACACGGGGTGCGGGTTCAAGCTGATCCGGCGCCGGGCGTTCCAGGACCTGCCATTTTTCGCAGCGATGCACCGTTTCCTGCCGGCGCTGGTCAAGCGTGCGGGATGGGATGTGCGCGAGGAGCCTGTCGCCGACCGGCAAAGACTGCATGGTGTCTCGAAGTATGGTTTCCTCGGACGTTTTGGCGCCGGGACCGTAGACCTGCTCGGGATGATATGGCTTGTGCGTCGGGGGGGATACGGTGTTGCAGCCGAATGGAACGATCCGCGCGCACAGCGCTGACGAGCTGGATGGTTGTGGCGCCAGGTTGAGTGGAAGAGACGCGTGAAGCAGCCGATCCGGCAACCCAAACAGCCGCGAAAAGCGGCCAAAAACGCCCGGGCAGTGCGCGGCCGTCGCAATACCGAGAAGGAACAACGGTCCTCACTGGACGCGCTGATCCGGCTCGACAAGTCGGCCATCATTTCGATGGTCCTGCTGTACTGCGTGATCCATTGGGCGATCCGCGTGTTCGTCGCACCCGTCTACACCGTGGAAGAAGCCGACCAGCTTCTGCTCTCGCAATCCTTTCAGTTCGGGTATGAGGCGCGCCAGCCGCCTCTGCTGACATGGCTGTTCTGGGCGGCCACCAAGGCCGGCGGAATCGCGCCATCGGTGGTATTCGGGCTGAAATACGCCATGCTCTTTGTCGGGCTGGTTTTCTACTATCTTTCGGCGCGCAATGTTCTGACCCGACCCGGCGTTTCGGCAGCGGCGCTGGCGGCATGGGCGCTGACTTTCCAGATCGGCTGGTCAGCGCACGAGGACCTGCTGACCGGCGTGGCGCTGATGGCGGTGTTGTCGATCGTCTTCCACGCCATCACGCGGATCCTGACGTGGCGGCGGTGGATTGACTGGATCTATCTGGGCCTGGCGATAGGGCTCGGGCTCCTGACCCACCACCTGTTTGTGGTGTTCCCGGTCGCCATGCTGATCGGCGTGCTGCTGTCGCAATTCTTCCGCCATGCACTCAGCCCCATGCGGCTGCTGCTGATGCTGGTGGTCGCGGCCGCGATCTATGCACCCTATGCGTGGTGGGTCGGCACCCATATCGACTCGATCAGCTTCGCGGCGCGCGAATACGTCGCCTCATGGGAGATCGACTCAGGCTGGATCGAGCGGGCGGGCAATGCGGCGGCGCAACTGGGCCGGGCGCTACTCGAATTCTCGCTGCCGCTGCTGCTATTCTGGATGATGCTGTTCTGGAACCTGTGGCTGCCGATCCTTTATCCGATCTTCCCGCGCCTGAACACGAACGAGGAACCGCACGATTTGGCGTGGCGCAAGCTGTTCGTGCGGACCGCCATCTTCGGCGTCATCGTCTATCTGGTCAGCGTCGCGCTGGGCGTTCAGGCCTACAAGCCGCACTGGATGATGCCAGTTCTGTTCGCCCTGCCGGTCTGGCTATTCGCGCATGTGAAGCGCGCCGGCGAGTTTCCTGTGGCGATCCGGGCCTTTGGCGCCGTGGTGCTGAGTTTCATCCTGCTGGTGGCAGGCGGGCGCTTCGTCGAGGCGCAGATGGAAATCCGCCAGTGCGCCGAAGGCGGCTGCCGACCTTATACGCCCATCGTCGCCTGGGCGGATGCGCTGAAGGAAGCGGGCTTCACGGAGGGCACCATTGTCGGCGCCGATCCGCACCTCACCGGCAATCTCCGCGCCGCCTTCCCGCGCGCGCGTGTGTTGGACGCTTCGATCGGCGTCGAGGCTTTCCCTGATCGCCGCACCAACGGCGCCTGCCTGATCGTGTGGCGCGACACGCGGTTCAACGAGAGCCGCAACGTGGCGCTGATGCCGGACGTTCTCTCGTCTTATGTTGAGAAAGACCTGAACGCCCGCTTGCGCGATAGGGGCGCGCGCGGCGCTGTCCGTCGCTCCCTGCGGATGTCAGAGGAGAAGGCAGCGACGCTCTACTACCAGCTCAATCGGGGCTCTGGTCAGTGTGGCTAGAGTCTTCGCTGCTGGCATCTGTAAGGCCGAGACCTTCGGGCAGTAGCGCATCGTCGGGTGAAGCCGTCAGCACGGCTGCTTCCATATCGATGGCGGGGAAATTCTCTTCGGTGAACGGCAGCAGATAAGTCGCACCTGCAGGCGGCGTGATTTCCAAAAGCTCGCCAGCGCCGAAATTCTGCACCGTCTTCACCACACCCAACTCGCGCCCGTCGACGTGGACGACGCGCGCCCCGATCAAGTCGGTGACGTAGACCTCGCCCTCGTCCGTCTCAGGCAGGGCGGCGCGCGGCGCATGCAACAGCGTGCCTCGCATGGCTTCCCATGCTTCGCGCTGGTGGGCTTCCTTTGCGGTGACGCTGAACAGATCGTTGAGCGAGCGGTGACGCACAGGCGTCAGCACCACCTTGCCCGCAGCGTCCAGCAACGGGCCGTAGTCAAAAATCGCTTCGGGATCGTCGGTGAAGGAGCGTACGCGGACCTCGCCCCTGACGCCGAACGCGCCAGCGATCTGTCCGACGACGATGAGTTTGGCGGCCTCAGTCAAAGCGGTCGCTCCAGCATGGCGACAACCTTGCCCAGCCTTGGCGAGGTGCGCGACACTAGATGACGGAAACCCAGCTTGGCGTGGAACGCCATGCTTTCGGGGTTGGGCGGGTCTTCGTTCACCTCGGCCGTGACCCGTTCCTCGCCGAGCTCCGCAGCCATGCGCAGCGCTTCCTCGTAGAGCGCACGACCAACGCCAAGGCCCCGCGCGCTGTCGGCGACGGCAATGCGATCGACATAGAGCTGGTGCTCGAACTGGTCTTCGAACCAGCCGTAATTGTCGCTCGGATAAGCCGAGCCGGGGCGGATCAGAATCATGAAGCCAACGGGTTTACCGCCAGCTTCCGCGATCGCTACACGATGCGCCCAGCCCGCGATGTCGCGGTAGTCCTGGGCTGACATGTCACCAACGGCCGGGGTGCAGGCGGCGTTGAGGACGAGGATGAAATCCTCGTCCTCCGCTTCTGCGTCCCGGACCGTGGCGGTCAACCGCCCTACTCGGCAGGGGCTTCTTCGGCCACTTCCTCAGCGGGTGCATTCTTGGCTTCTTCAGCCGCGGCCAGACGGGCTTCTTCACGATCAGCACGTTCCTTGGCGCGGCCCGTGGCTTTTTCGCCGGGGACGGCGCGCTTCGGGTTGTTGCCGTTCTCGAACTTCACAAGGCCGGCGGCGCCGAGGAAGCGAGCGACGCGATCGGTCGGTAGCGCGCCCTTGACGAGCCATTCCTTGGCTTTTTCCATGTCGATCTGGATGCGCTTCTCATCGGTCTTGGCGAGCAGCGGGTTGTACGAACCGATCTTCTCGATGAAGCGGCCGTCGCGGGCAAAGCGCGAGTCGGCGATCACGACGTTGTAGTACGGGCGGTGCTTGGAGCCGCCGCGCGCGAGACGGATTTTGAGGGACATAGGTAGCCTTTCAGTTTCTTAGTTTGAGTTGGTTGAGGATTGCAGGTCGGGCGTCAGCCCTTCCCTTGTAGTTTCTCGTGATGGCGGATGACTTCCGTCACGATGAAGTTGAGGAATTTCTCGGCGAAGTCTGGATCGAGATCGGCGTCCTTGGCGAGCTGGCGCAGGCGCTTGATCTGCTGGGCCTCGCGCGACTTGTCGGCTGGCGGCATGGCGTGCACGGCCTTCAGCTCGCCAACAGCTTTCGTCGCCTTGAAGCGCTCGGCCAGCATGTGAACAACGGCGGCGTCGATGTTGTCGATCGAGGAACGCAGGCGTTTGAGCTCGGTTTCCGGATGCAGCGGCTTGGACTTCGCGACAGGCGCCTTGACCCGGCTCGCAGCTTGCACGTTAACGCGAAGACTCCCTCGCGGCATGCCGAGCGCTTTGGTGATGGCGACCATCACATTGTTGCGGAGGAAGAGGAACTTGCCGTCCAGAATGTCCGAAATATAGCCATCCGGCATTCCTGCGCGATGCTCGACTTCCGGTGCTGTCTCGCCGAGCTCACCCAGACGCTTGCGGATGAGACCGGCGATCTTGTCTGTCTCGATGGTCATTTCTTCTTGTCTCCACCGAGACCGGGAAGTCCGCCACCGAGGCCGGGTAGCTTGGGTCCGCCCATGCCGCCGCCCATTCCACTACCGAGATTCTTGAGCGCATTGAGCTGTTGCTGCGAGACCGGCTGTCCGCCGCCGCCGCCCTGCCCACCCGGACCGCCCTTGTTGCCCATCATGCCTGCGAGACCCTTGAGGCCGCCCTTGCCGAGCTTCTTCATCATGTCGGCCATGTTGCGGTGCATCTTCAGCACCTTGTTGACCTCGGCCACGTCAACGCCAGCGCCGGCCGCGATGCGGCGCTTGCGCGAGGCCTGCAGCAGGTCTGGCTTGCGGCGTTCCTTCGGCGTCATCGACATGATGATCGCTTCCTGGCGCTTCAGCATTCTGTCGTCGACGCCGGAGGCAGCCATCTGGGCCTTGGCATTCTTCACGCCGGGCAGCAGGTCCATCATGCCGCCGAGGCCGCCCATGCGCTGCATCTGGCGCAGTTGGCCGGCAAGGTCCTCAAGGTCGAACTGTCCTTTCTGCATCTTCTTAGCGACGCGCTCGGCCTCCGCCACGTCGATCTCAGCCTTGGCCCGTTCGACCAGCGAGACGATGTCGCCCTGCCCGAGGATACGACCGGCAATGCGCTGGGCGTCGAACACATCGAGCCCGTCGATCTTCTCGCCGACGCCGATGAAGCGGATCGGCAGACCGGTGACCGCGCGCATCGACAGCGCCGCGCCGCCGCGGCCATCGCCGTCCATGCGGGTGAGGACAAGACCTGTAAGCGGCAGGCGTTCGTTGAATCGCCGCGCGGTTTCGACGGCGTCCTGACCCGTGAGCGCGTCGGCAACCAGCAGCGTCTCGTTCGGATTGGCGATCTTCGCGATCTCATCCGCCTCGTTCATCATCTGGTCGTCGAGCGTGGTGCGGCCCGCCGTGTCCAGCATCAGAACGTCATAGCCGCCGAACCTGGCGGCCTGGATGGCGCGGCGGCAAATATCAGCGGGCAGCTGTCCGACAACGATCGGCAGCGCGTCCACTCCAACCTGATCGGCGAGAATCTTCAGCTGCTCCATCGCGGCCGGGCGGCGCGTGTCGAGCGAAGCAACGAGCACTTTCTTGCGCTCGATCTCCTTGAGGCGCTTGGCAAGCTTGCCCGTGGTGGTGGTTTTGCCCGAGCCCTGCAGACCGGCCATCATGATAATGGCGGGCGGCGAGTCGATCTTTAGCGGGGTCTGTTCTTCATCGCCGCCGAGAACGCGCACCAGTTCGTCGTGGACGATCTTCACGACCAGCTGGCCCGGCTTGATCGACTTGATGACGTTCTCGCCCACGGCCTGCGGGCGGACATCGTCGATGAATTGCTTGACGACAGAGAGGGCGACGTCGGCTTCGAGCAGCGCTACGCGGATCTCGCGCAGGGCCTCGTTGACGTCCTTCTCGGACAGGGCGCCGCGGCCGGTAAGACCGTCGAATACCTTCCCGAGCCTGTCTGTCAGCGCGTCGAACATCGCCACTTCCTTTCATGCCGGAGACCATCTCCGACATGGGCCCCCCGTTTTTCCGCGTGCAATGAGCGCAAAACGCCAAAGACCCCGCTGAGCGCAACGCGCCGGGCGGGGGACCTCGCCAGCCGCGTCCGCCACCCTGAAAACAAAGGGATAGCCGGGGTCGTGCCGGTCAAAGCGCAAAACGGATCTTGCGCGGAAGGGCAGTTCCCTACCCCCGGCTGTGGAGAAGGTCAAGTTTCAAGCCAAAAGGCTGGGAGGAACCGGACCGGTCGGGATACGTTGCTCTCCGTCCCCCCACCAGAGCTCCCTTATGCCAGCCTTCAACCTGCGACATGCGACAACCTACGGCTTTTCCTCGCCGGTGACACTGCAGCTGCACCAGCTCTACCTGCGGCCGCGAGGCGACCACAAACTCAAGATAAACGCCTCGACACTCACGCTTTCGCCCAATGCGGAGGTGGTGTGGCGCAACGACCTCTATGGCAACTCGGTCGCGATTGCCCACTTCACGGGCGAGACGACCCAGCTCGACATCATCAGCGAGCTCGACGTCGAGACTTTTCCGCGCAGCGAAAGCCAGCGCCGGCTGCTTATCGAGTCGGGCAAAGCGGAATATTCCGCGACCGAGCGGCGTTTGCTGTCACCCTACATTTCCCAGGCATGGGACACCGGTCACGCCGCCGCTGAGTGGATCCGCAAGGGCGCGACCGGCGTCAAGAAAAGCCAATATGAGCGCCTACTCGAATGCGCCGCCCGCATTCGCTACGAGTTCGACTATCGTATCCGCTATGAGCCGGGGCTGCAGACGCCGTCGGAGACGCTATCCTTGCATTCGGGTACGTGCCGGGATTTCGCCGAGCTGATGATCGCCGCCGCCCGCAGCCTCGATTGCGCCGCGCGCTTTGTCACCGGCTATGTCTTCACCCCCAACGCTGCGCCCGGATCGTCCGCGCCGCATGCGTGGGCGGAGATCTACCTGCCGGCGCTGGGCTGGATCGAGCTCGACGCCACCAACGGGCTGGTCGACGATGGCGACCTGATCCCAGTTGCGTCCGCCGTCAACGGAGCCAACCTCACGCCGATCTCCGGTGCGTTCACCGGCCCCAGCATGACGGCGTCGCTGTCGGTGGGCGTGGATGTAATAAAATACGCCTGAGACACCAGCCGGAGGGACACACTTGCGCACAATCGGCCTGATCGGCGGCATGAGCTGGCAGAGCTCCCGCCTCTATTATGACCGGATCAACCAGATGGTCGCCGAGCGGCTTGGCGGAGCGCATTCGGCCAAGATCATCATCAACTCGATGGATTTCGCACCGCTTGCAAAGCTGCAGGCCGAGGGCGACTGGCGCAAGGCAGGCGCCATGCTGGCCGACATGGCCCAATCACTCGAACGTGCAGGCGCCGACGTGATCGCCATTGGCGCCAACACGATGCACAAGGTCGCCCAGCAGGTGACCGCTTCGACCCACCTCCCCCTCCTCCACATCGGCGACGCCCTGATCAAGGAGCTGCGCCGCGACGCTCGCTCGCGGCCCCTTTTGCTGGGCACGCGTTACACGATGGAGGACTCATTCCTCATCGACTACCTCGGCAACAAGGGTATCGGCGCCGTGACGCCGGTGAAGGCCGACCGCGATGCGTTGCATGCGATCATCTATGATCAACTGATCAAGGGCATCGTCACAGATGAAGCGAGAGCAACTGTGCAGGGCATGATCGACCGGTCGGGCGAGCAGGAAGCCGACAGCGTGATCTTCGCCTGCACCGAGATCGGCATGCTGTTCGCGCCGACAGAAGTTGGCCTGCCCGGTTATGACACTCTGGAACTGCACGCGGCGGCGTTGGTCGATTTCTCGCTGGCGTAGGTCTTACTCGTCGTTCGCCTGATCAAGCGGGAGGCCGAGCGCCTCGCGCACGCGGGCGCCCTGGAGGATTCCGTCCATGGCATAGTTTCCTTCGTGGCAGGCATATTCGAAGATGCGGGTGTGATCGTTCCAAAAGGCGATCTCGCCGCTCCATGGCTGCGAATAGAACACCGGATCGTCGACCGTGAAGGCGTAGAGCAACTGGTCTTCCGCTACACGGGTGAAACGCTCGGTGACCTTTGCTGTGGGCGAGAGATAGGCCGGGTGGTCCTGCCACGAGTGGTAAGGGCTGAAATTCGTCGTCTCGATCACCAGCGCATCGCCATCCCAGTGGGCGATGGGGTCACCGAACAGTTGCGCGAGAGCAGCGGGCTCATGCGAGGATTTCAGCGGGATGATCCGCGCGTGAGAGATCATCTCGGTGTGGATCATCACATCGCCGGGCGTCTGCACGATCTGATAGTGATTGTTGTAAAGCCCGTTGATCATTGGCGGACCGGTGCGACCGCCG
Organism: Caulobacterales bacterium; assembly: GCA_038326205.1. Classification (GTDB taxonomy): domain Bacteria; phylum Pseudomonadota; class Alphaproteobacteria; order Caulobacterales; family Hyphomonadaceae; genus UBA7672. Next base: position 110,781 of record JBBQJV010000002.1, read on the forward strand.
GTTGCAAGGCAGCGATCGGCCAGTGGCCGGGCTTCGGGATCAGAATAGCCGAGCCTTGCTTCGCCATCGTGCGCCAGCTTCCGGCCAGCTTCGCTGTAGGGGATTTTGCCGCTGGGGGGATCGGTGATCCACGCCGTTCGTATCTGGCCGCGCACCACGCCAAACTTCGAGCCCGGGTCGATCCAGAAGGCGTTGTAGCCGCGGCCGGCCAGTAGGTCTTTGCCCGTCAGCAGGCCTGTGGCCGGCGTGTTGGCGCTGTCTTCGGTGGCGATGCGGACATTCTGCGGATGGGCGTTCGTCGCTTTCTCAACCTCGTCCGGCTTCAGCACGGTGGAGGCGTAGCGGTCGGCACGTTCCAGCGTGGTGATCGACGCGTTGGTCCATGTGCCCTGCAGATCGGGATGGCCGTCGGGTGTTCGCGGCGGCTGGTAGGAGACCTGCGCAAGCGCCATCGGGCTACCGAGCCCCATGACCATGAGGGCAAACGCAAGACGAACTGCGTTCATGTTGTTCTCCCCGGAGACGAATCCGGCCCGTCTTGATGCGCGGGTCGTGAGTTCGTGATGGCGGCCAGCTTGCCTGTGGCGGGGTTGGCCTGCAAGCTGGCTGTCGTGGCGCTGGAGCCGACGATGAGTTTCATGTCTTCGACCTTTATGTCTCGTATGCGGGCCGCTGCGACCCTTGTTATCGCAGGGCTTGTGGGCTTCACGGGCCCCGTTGTGGCGCAGCAGGGAACGAAGATCCGCGTCGACCTGGAGTTGCTGCTGGCCGTCGATATCTCGCAGTCGATGGATTACGAAGAACACGAAATCCAGCGGCAGGGTTATATTGACGCCTTCCGGCATAAGGACGTCATCAACGCGATGCTGTCCGGGCCAGAGGGCAAGATCGCCGTCATGTACATGGAGTGGGCGGGTGATTTCGACCCGATCCCGACCATCCCGTGGACGATCATCAACAGCATGGATGCCGCTCACAAGTTCGCCGACACGCTGGCGAACGAGCCGATCTATGGCGAGCAGCGGACCTCGATCTCGCGGGCTTTGCTGACAGCGAAGGACTACATCCTGAACAACGATATCGCCTCGAGCCGGCGCGTGATCGATGTATCAGGCGATGGCGCGAACAATGCGGGGCGGCTGGTCGAACCAGCGCGCGACGTAGTGGTGAAGAGCGGCATCATCATCAACGGCCTGCCGATTATGCTCAACAAGCCGAAAGAGTTCTACGACATCGATCACCTTGATCGGTACTACAAGGATTGCGTTATTGGCGGGACCGGGGCGTTCATCGCGCCGGTGTTCGATCTCAAGCAGCTGGCCTCGACCATCCGCAAGAAGTTGGTGCTGGAGATTGCCAGCCTCGACCTCGATACCGGCGCAGCGCCGGTTCAGTTTGCCGAAGCGACTGAAGCGCCGGGCATTGTAAAGGCGCAACTCAAACTGCCGACAACCAAGACTGACTGCACGGCCGGCGAGCAGGTGTGGGGCGGCGGACGCGGCTTTGGCGGTTTTCGGGACTGGCCGTAGCTGAGGCTACGCCGACTTGCTGATCAGGCTTGCGCGCGGCGGTACAGCGCTTTGTCGGCGTACATCGCTTCGTCGGCGCGGGCGAGTGCGCGTTCAGCGGTGTCATCCGCAGCAAGATGCGCGAGACCGTAAGCCGCCGAGATATAGAGCGGCCCGCCATTGTAGAGGATCTTCTCGCTGCCGATGGCGGCGGCAAGGGTCTCAGCTTTTGTCACGGCGGCTTCGGCGCCGACATGGGTCAGCACGACAGCGAACTCGTCGCCGCCGATACGGCCCACAATGTCCGTCTCACGCGTCTGACGGACGAAGATTTCTCCGATGGCGCGGATCACTTCATCGCCCGCCGGATGGCCGTGGGCGTCGTTGATCGCCTTGAAGTTGTTGAGGTCGAAATAGATCAGGCTCGCCTCGACCTCGTGACGTTTCACGCTGGCCAGAACCCGCTGCGTCTCGCGCACGAAGGCGCGACGATTGTAGACGGGGGCAAGTGCATCATGGTCGGCCGAAGCCTCGGCTTCCGCCAGCGACAGCTTGAGCTGTTCAACATCGAGACGGAGATTGTCGACCTCGGAAATCAACACGTTGAAGGCGGTGCGGACCTGCGGCGTCAGGTGGATCTCGGGGACGCCGAAAATTTCCGCGACACGCTGCGCGGGATCGACAAGCTGCTCAGGCGGAGCAACTTCGATACGACGGGTACGCGGGCCGAAAATCGAGAACAGCTTCATTGGGCGGATGGTATCTCCTTCCGGAACTTCGCCCATCCTTGTTAGCGCCGGATTAACCGCTCTTTACCGCGGCGTTGCGGAAATGTGGCGGAAGCGGGTAGAACCCGGCTTTCCGGGCCGGAGAGCCTCATGAGCGCGTCTTCTAAATCACCCGTGGTGGGCATCATCATGGGCAGTCGGTCGGACTGGCCGACGATGTCGAAAGCGGCCGAAATCCTCACAGAACTTGGCGTTTCCTTCGAAACGAAGGTTGTTTCAGCCCACCGGACGCCAGACCGGCTGGTCGCATACGCAAAGTCGGCGCGGGGCCGGGGCCTCAAGGTGGTGATCGCCGGGGCCGGGGGCGCCGCCCATCTGCCGGGCATGGTCGCCTCGATGACGTCGCTGCCGGTACTGGGCGTTCCGGTGAAATCCAGCGCGCTGAGCGGTCTCGATAGCCTGTTGTCGATCGTGCAGATGCCAAAGGGCGTTCCGGTCGGGACGCTGGCGATCGGGGAAGCGGGCGCGGCGAATGCCGGAATTCTGGCTGCGTCGATGCTGGCCAACAATGACCCTGCCCTGCTGGTGAAGCTCGATGCTTATCGACAGGCGCAGACGGATGCGGTCGCCGAGACGGTGGAAGACGGAAAATGACAGGGCCTAAGCCTCAAGGCGTGATCGCCCGGCCGGGCGACGCCATCGGCATTCTAGGCGGCGGACAGCTGGGCCGGATGCTGGCGATCGCGGCTGCAGACATGGGGCTCGATGTTCATGTCTTCACGCCGGAGAGCGACAGCCCGGCATCGCGCGTTGCTGCCAGGACGTGGGTTGCGAAGTGGGACGATGAAGCCGCGCTGAAAGACTTCGCGGCGAGCATCAAGGCTGCGACGATCGAGTTCGAGAATGTGCCGGTTGCGGCGAGCGACCTGATCGAACGCCACGGCAAGCCGATGCGTCCGAACAGCCGAACGCTGGCGCGCGCGCAGGACCGTCTCGCGGAGAAGCTTTTCTTCCGCGAAATCGGCATCGAGCCGGCGCCCTTCGAGCAGATCGATGGGCCGGATGATATTCAACCCGCTCTGGATCGGCTCGGCGGCAATGGCGTCTTGAAGTCGCGCTTCTCTGGGTATGACGGCAAAGGCCAGGTGCGGTTGAAGGGCAAGGCGCCGACGAGTGCGTGGGCCGATGTGGGTGGTGGGCCGTCCGTGCTTGAAGCATGGATTGCGCATGACCGCGAGATTTCCGTGATCGCCGCGCGTTCGGCGAATGGCGCGTTCGTGGCTTTCGATCCGCCGGAGAACGATCATTCGGGCGGCATCCTGCGGCGATCGGTATTCCCCTCCTCCGCGCCGAAGGCTGTCCTGGATGAAGCGCTGCGGATGGCAAGCACGCTGGCCGATGCGCTGGACTATGTCGGCGTGCTGGCGCTGGAGTTGTTCATCACCACGGATGGAAAGTTGCTGGCGAATGAGTTTGCGCCCCGGGTGCATAATTCGGGACACTGGACGCAGGACGCCTGCAGAACGGGTCAGTTCGAACAGCACATTCGCGCGGTGTGCGGATGGCCGCTGGGAGATCCATCGCGATGGAACGATGGCGAGATGATCAACCTGCTCGGGGATGATGCAAGCGGCTGGGAGACGGCGCTGGCTGATGGCGACAAGCTGCACCTTTATGGCAAGCGCCATGCTGCGGATGGACGGAAGATGGGCCATTTGGTGCGAGTGAAGCCACGCGCGTGAAGGCGCGATCCCTGAGGCTGTGGGCCGGGGTTATTTCGAAGATGAAGTGCACAGGCCTAGTTAGGCCGGCGCGGAGGTCTTCCTCCCCCCTTCTGGTGCAGAGGAATCGCATATGGGAACCCGATTTCCGTCGCAGATCGGCGCACCTGTTCGCGGTCAAACTCTCGCTTGTTCGTGTTTCGATTCTGGTTCCGAGCACCCCGGCAGCAAATGCGATAGCCCTGCCCGAACGGGGGAGGAACTGGGCGTACGGTGCACCTCGCAGGCACAAGTCAGGTGCGGGGCGGTGTCTCGCCTTGTCCTGAAAGTGTGGTGAGTGGGGGTGGTCCCCCACCTGATTGCACTCGATGAGAAGTGCGAGCGCGTCTGTCGTTGGTTCCTTTTGCTGATGTCGTTCGATGTCGGGAGCTGATCTTCTTGCGCTGCATCCGTGGGCCAATCACGGGTGGGGCGGTTAAAGATCGTCCGACACATCGAGACAACGTTGGACACGAGACAGACAAACACGCGCAGCATGGCCTCCAGCAAGGGCTGGCGGCTTGATGAGATCGCAACTCCGTATGCGCGGGTTTCGGTTCGAGTCATGGGCGCATTGTGCGGCCGCTGAGGTGGGGGGCGCAAAGCGATCTGCAGGTTTCGATTCTTGCAGTGGAGCTGTCCCACAGTTTTTTCCCGCAGGCGCTTGAAAGCGTGCGGGAACTTTTCCGCGTTTCAGCCGAAACCGCGCGATCAGGGCGCCATGCAGCTTGTGGCGAGTTCGGTGATGTCGGTGGGTTGGGCGGGGTAGAGTTGCAAGGCGGTGGTGGAGGCGGCGACGATGGCCTTTGCGGTGTCCTGGCTGGAGCGGCCACGCCCCACGCCTTCGGTGGTGGCGCGGTTCTGGGCGGCGGACTGTGCGCTTGTGAGGGAGTTGACGTCGGTGAGGCCCTTGAGCGGGCGGCCAGTGCGGACGCGGTCCAGCGCGAAGGACAGATGGGCCGCGCAGGCGATCGACTGGCCGTAGGATTCGGCCTCGGAGATTACGCCGAGGGCGTGATCGCCGGCGTTCTGCTGCGGGTTGGAGGGTTGCGGTTCCTGTTCCTTGGCGCGTTGCGAGGCGGGCTTGGCGGCCCATTGCGCGTGAAGGTCATTCTCCCATTTTGTGATGATACCGCGCGCCATGTTGAAGGCGTCCATGATGTTTTCGCCGCCGCGCAGGGCGTGGTTGAACATGGCGTCGCCGAAATAGGTCCAGTCGCGCTGGGGCTCGCAGCCGAACGAGGTCTTGTCGGCGGCGGCAGCTGTGAGGATGACGGTGTCGTCATTGCTGAACGGCAGGATGTAGTTGCCCGCGAAGCAGGCCGAGACGAGCAGCAACTTGGTGCGGATGCCAGCCTGCTGCAGCGAGGTGCGCAGGTTGGTCGCACGGATGCCGCCGGAGAGCCTGCCCTTCTCTTGCGCGACGACATTGCCATCAGGCGAGCCGTGCGAGGTGATGAAGACGATGACGAGGTCCTCGTTCGGATCGGCGAGCTGGCCGATACGGCCCAGAGCGGCGTTGAAATTGTTCGGCGAGAACGTCGGGAAGGTGCGCGGCGCGCCTTGCCCCCGGCCTGCGGACAGGACGATCGTGCGCTCGGCAGCGTCATAGCGGTGGGCGAGCACGTTGGCGGCTTCGCGCGCCTCGTTCTCGAACACGGGCTCATTCCACAGCGAGACGGACAGCACGTAGGTGTCGACGACGCCTGGACGTTGCGGCGGCAGTTTTGACAGCGCGTCTGACATGCGAGCGAGATCGTCGCCGGCTTCCTTCGGCGAGAGGGCAATCTCCCATGCGCCGAACTGTCCGCCGAACGGATCCTGATTCTGCTGCGCGGACGCGGGAAGCATCAGGGCCGGTGTAATCAGGGCGCCAAGACCCATGAGCGCTGATACGAGCGCAACCCCCTTCCGCATGACATCAAGCCCCGTAAGCAATTGTCCGGGTGTATGTTCTCGCGTGATCGCCGCAAGTGCAAGCAGGCGGTTCACCTGCCTCCGGGAATGACCTTCAGAGCCGGCCGTTTGGGAGCGGGAGCGTCTGTGGGCGTGGGCTCGGTGTCATCGTTGATGTCGCGGCCACGCGGCTTCCAGCCCGGTTTGGTCTTCTGCCTGAAAGAAGATCCGCGCTTGAACCCGTAGGACTTCTTTGGGTCGGGCGCCTTCTTGAAGCCCGGACCTGGTGTCGCTGCGGGGTCATCGCCCTCGGCGGCAGGAGGCGCGAGAGCGGAGGTTTTTGCCTTGCGCGATTTCTTCTCGATCACACGGGTGACTTGCGCCTGACGGGCGGAGAGCGCTTCTTCGAGGCGGCCCTTGCCGGGATCGCGGAAGGCGGAGCCGTAGGCTTCGAGACGCTCCGTGACGCCTTCGACAAAGTCCTTTTCCCATGTGGTGAGACCGGGGCCATCTTCAGCGCTCGCAGCTTCGGCGGCACGGCGCAGCTTGCGCAGGGCCTTCTGGGTTTTGCGCTTGTCGACTTCGCGCTTCATGGGGAGAAGTTAGCGCGATTGGGCGGGCGGGAACAGCGGTGAGCCCCGCGCTTTTGGTCCCGCCTTCGCGCTGCTTCGGCGTGACAAGTCGACGGACGCCGCCCACGGCGGCTGCTCGCCATGAGCGCTACGAGAAGCCGGTGCGTTCCTTCACACTGTCATTCCGTGCACAAGCGCGCCCGAAACGCCCAGGCGGCGAAGATCAAACACGCCTCAACCCATCGCGCCGTTGACCCACCTATCCGTCATCCTACGCGAAGAACTCCATGGTGAGCACGCCTGAAGGGCCGTCCGTCGAACCATGGAGGCGTGCGCCTCAGATCTCTCCGAGCGCCAGCAGATACGTGTCGAGAATGGCTTCGGCTTCTTCGCGTTCCTGGCGGTCGAGTTTTCGGATGCGGATGACGGCGCGGAGGGCCTTGGTGTCGTAGCCCATCGACTTAGCTTCCTGGTAGACGTCCTTGATCTGGCCGCCGACTTCCTTTTTTTCTTCCTCGAGCTTTTCGATCTTCATGACAGTCTGCTTGAGCTTGTCTTTTGCCGCCTGCGTGAGGGCGGCTGCTGCTGCGCCGTCGTCCATCGTGTGATCTCCCGGAAGCGTTGTGAGGCGCACTTTACCGGGGTGGGCGAGCACATCCAACGACGCGCGCGTTGCAGGCGGTGATTCCCTGTGCATCAGCCTGTGGGAAAAATCTTAACGCCCCGAACCTTTAAAGCTCAGAACCGTTGACCGCGCGGTCGAGGCGTTTCTTACCCTGCACGGCGGCCTGCGCCATCGGGTGAATGGTCAGCGCCTTCTCATAGGCTTTCAGCGCAGCTTCGGGCCGGCCGATGGACTCGAAGATCATTGCAAGACCGATCCAAGCGCCGAAATGGCGCGGCTCAAGCTTGATGGCGAATTCGAGATCGGCAATCGCCTCGTCGTACTTGCCGTCGTTGAAGAACAGCACGGCGCGGCGGTTCCAGCCCTCTGCATAGTCGGGCAGGATCGCGATGGCCTTGTCGAAGGCGTCACGGGCGCCTGCAAGGTCTTCTTCCTGCTGGTATTCGAGGCCGCGCTTCATCAGCGTGTCGACGGTGGCGCTGCCGGAGACAAGCCAGGCATCCCAGATCTCATCCTCGAGCGTGGCGGCTTCAGCTTCGCTCTTGGTGTCCTTGAGCTTGTCGAGCAGTTCCTGACTGAGGTTTTCCGGCCGGGACGCGGTAGCGGTTTCGTCAGAAGGCGCCGCCGTCTGTCCTGCCGTGCCGGGCGAAAACGACTTGTCGCCGCATGCCGCCAGCCCGGAGGCGGACAGGCACACGAATGCTGCTATGAGGGTAAAAATTACGGGAGGCGACATGCGCCCACTATGCGGGCGCGGGCTCGGGCGGGCAAGCGCGGCCGACCGCAGCACCCTGCCCGGAACAGCAAAATTAGCCCTGCTTCGCCTTGAAGCGCGGGTCCGTCTTGTTGATGACGTAGGTGCGGCCCTTGCGACGGACGACTTTGCAGTCGCGGTGGCGGCCCTTGAGCGATTTGAGAGAAGAGCGGACTTTCATGGGCGG
>JBBQJV010000003.1:0-112232 GCA_038326205.1 Caulobacterales bacterium
GAGATGGAGACGCCGCTCTTCAGCGTCGGTCAGCGCGCGCATGCGAACGGTCCTGGCAGAAGTTCATCAAGGCGTGAGGCAGGATGTCCATTGGCGATGGCCTCGAGCGTAGCGAGCTATGCGCGAAAGTTGGTGACGGCGTGAAGGGGTAAGGCGGCGTATCGTGGGGATGCTGAGTCTCCACTTTTCCATCAAAGGAATGATACGCCGTGACAAAAAGTAACGTGATTGCGCTGCCCCAGCCAGGGGCGTTTAGCGATTTGCTCACCGAGGTTTTGCGCAATGGCGCCCGAGCGCTTCTGGCCAAAGCGGTAGAGGCGGAAACAGCGGATTTCCTCGAGCGATACGCTGATCTCAAAACCGAGGACGGCCGCCAACGAGTGGTTCGCCATGGCCACCTGCCGGAGCGCGCCGTGATGACCGGGATAGGGGCCGTCAGCGTACGCCAGCCCCGGGTGCGCGACCGAGATCCGGGCGCTGGGAGCACAACCATCAGGTTCACCCCCTCGATCCTGCCGCCCTACGCGCGGCGCTCGAAGAGCTTGGAGGTGCTGCTGCCGATCCTTTACCTGAAGGGGATTTCAACCGGCGACTTTGGCGAGGCGCTGGGCGCCCTTCTGGGCAAGGATGCGCCGGGCCTTTCAGCATCGACCATCGCCAGGCTCAAGGAGATCTGGGCCGACGAGCACAAGGCCTGGGAGAAGCGAGACCTCTCAAGGAAGCAATACGCCTATGTCTGGGCCGACGGCATTCACCTGCAGGCTCGCCTTGAAGACGACGCGCAATGCATCCTGGTTTTGATCGGGGCCACACCGACGGGCGACAAGGAGCTGATCGGCTTCACCGACGGCCTTCGGGAAAGTGCGCAATCCTGGTCCGGTCTGTTGCTCAGCCTGCAACAGCGTGGGCTGCGAGATGCCCCCCAGCTCGCCATCGGCGATGGCGCGTTGGGCTTCTGGAAGGCCCTGGGCGAGGTCTGGCCGAAGACGCGCGAGCAGCGCTGCTGGGTCCACAAGACCGGCAACGTCCTCAACAAGCTGCCCAAGACGCTGCATTCGAAAGCCAAGCGCGACCTTCAGCAAATCTGGATGGCGGAGACCAAGGTCGATGCTGGCAAAGCCTTCGACCTGTTCGAGAAAACCTATGTCGCCAAATACGAGAAGGCGGTCACCTGCTTGACCAAGGATCGCGACGTGCTGCTGGCGTTCTACGACTTTCCAGCCGAACATTGGAAACACCTACGCACAACGAACCCGATCGAGAGCACCTTCGCAACCGTCCGCCATCGCACCATTCGCGCCAAGGGTTGCATGTCGAACGCCACCGCCCTCGCCATGGTCTTTAAGCTGATCGAGGCAGCCCAGCGCAATTGGCGACGCCCCGATGGCGCTCTCTTCTTGCCAAAGGTCATCTATGGGGTGAAATTCAAAGATGGAATCGAGGAGCAAGCAATATCAACTGCCCCTCAAGCCGAAGTCGTCGCCGCTTGATCCCCAGCGCGTCACCAAGATTCGGTCATAGCTCAGCGGCAGGTGACGCTGTCTCCTTATAGAGACAATGCGGTAATTCGGCGCGACATTGTCCGATTCTGATGTTGGTCCGCAACAGTCGTTTGCCCACCGGCTTTTTGCATCTTCAAATGCGTGGTTGTTGAATCGTAGGCGAGCGACATTCGTTGCGCTAGACAGGTCGAAACGTTTCCTGTTCCGGCGACGTCGAATGGGACGCTATCTTGATTGAAGCCCTGATCCACTTCCAAGGTCTGATCGGCCTACTCTTTGTGCTGCTGGTAGCCTGGGTGCTGTCCGAGAGCCGAAGCGGGAGGCCGAGCCTGCGCTGGATTGGCGGAGCGGTCGCGCTGCAGATAGTGATTGCGCTGGCGATCGTGCGAGTTCCATTCATCTGGGACGTGATCGGTCTTGCGAACACTGCGGTACAAGCTGTCGAGAAAGCCACGCTCGTGGGGTCCAGTTACATGTTTGGCTACATTGGAGGCGCGGAGGCCCCGTTTGGCCTCAAGGACGGTGTGCCCCAGCCAGTCATCGTCGCTTTCCAGATCCTGCCGCTCGTCATTGTGCTGTCCGCGCTGTCGGCCCTTTTCTGGCACTGGGGGGTCCTGCGCTGGATTGTACGAGGGCTGTCCTGGGCGCTGCAAAGAACACTTGGTGTGAGCGGCGTGGTCGGCCTGAGTGGTGGCGCGAACATCTTCCTGGGTGTGGTCGAGTCGCCCATGGTCGTGCGGGGGTATCTCGAACGCATGAGTCGGGCAGAACTGTTCACGGTGATGGTTCTTGCGATGTCGACGGTCTCCGGTGCTATTCTGGTCCTCTATGCGCAGACCCTCTCACAGGTCGTGCCGAACGCAGTCGGGCACATGATCTCCGCGTCATTGATTTCCCTGCCTGCGGCCATTCTTGTTGCGCGGTTGATGGTGCCTGGCGGCGGCGATACCGCGGCTGAGCGCGGACTATCGGAACTGAAATACGATAGCAGCATCGATGCCATCACGCGCGGGACGCTGGACGGCGTGCAGTTGTTCCTCGCGGTGATTGGCGTAATCATAGTTGTGTTCGCGCTGGTCAACCTTGTTGACCAGATGCTGGCGGTGTTGCCGCTGGTCGATGGCGAGGCGATCTCATTGAAGCGTGTAATGGGATGGGTCTTCGCACCACTCATGTGGATGCTAGGCGTACCGTGGGAAGATGCTCCGACTGCAGGCGCGTTGATGGGGACCAAATCTATCCTCAACGAGTATGTCGCGTATCTCGATCTTGCTGCGATGCCGGCGGAAACTTTCGATCCGCGTAGTCGTCTCATCGTGATCTACGCTCTCTGCGGGTTCGCAAATCTGGCGAGCGTGGGGCTATTGGTTTCGACAATCGGCACATTGGCGCCGTCGCGCAGGGCCGAGGTCGCGGCGCTCGGCATGAAATCATGGGTTGCCGGAAATCTTGCATCCGCGATGACCGGGGCCGTGATTGGCCTCGTTACCTTCGCGTAGTAAAGCATCATCATGTTCGATGCCCTGCTACGGCCTGTGATCAACCCGGCATTGAACCTGATTGGCAGGAGCATTGCCCGCGCCGGGATCACCGCAAACCATATCACGCTCGCCGGTGCGCTTGCCGGGATGCTTGCAGGAGGCGTCATCGCGTTTGGTAACTACCTTCCCGGACTTGGCCTTATTCTCGTTAGCCGCCTGCTCGATGGACTCGATGGAGCGGTCGCCCGAGCAACACGATCGACCGATTTTGGGGGCTATCTCGATATCGTCTGCGACTACGTTTTTTATCTCGCCGTCCCGCTTGGTTTTGCCTTCGCGAACATGCAAAACATGCCTTCCGCAATCATTCTGACCGCGAGTTTCACGCTGACCGCTGTCAGCTTCCTCGCTTTTGCAGCGGTCGCAGGAAAGCGCGGGCTAACAACGGCAGCCCATGGGCCGAAGAGTTTCTTCTACAACACAGGACTGGCTGAGGGTTTCGAGACCATAGCCGCCTTCGTGCTGATGTGTCTCCTGCCGGATCAGTTTCCGGTCATCGCATCCGTGTTGGCGATGTTGTGTGTCGTCACGGTTTTCCAGAGAACCTATGCTGCTGCAAAGGAGTTCTCGGATCCGGCGGCGGACAAGGATGGAGCTGCTCCGCCGTGACGACGTCCATTGATCGCGGGACCGGGCAGGCGGCGGTCGTGCTAATTGGAGCTGGTCACGCCCATCTCCACGTCTTGAAGCACGCCCAACTATTCCACCGTTCTGGAACCCGCCTTGTTCTGGTTGCTCCAGCGCGTTTCGACTATTCGGGATTGGCGACAGGCGTTCTCTCCGGAGCCCTGCCGCCCGGTGAGAACAATCTCGACATCGCGCGGCTTGCCGCTGCGCACCGCGTCGAACACCACGTGGCCGAGGTACGCGACATCGACTTCAAAGAGAAGATTGTGCGGCTCGAAGATGGAACGCCGGTGACGTTCGATCTCCTGTCGCTGAATGTCGGCAGCGTTGTGGCAGATCCATCAAGCCTCGCCGCGCTGCCCGGAGTCGTCACGGTCAAGCCGTTGAGCCAGCTCGCAGACCTGCGCCGCCAGATCGAGGCGGCGGCATGCGCGGGCGATTCATGTCCGGCGATTGTCGTCGCCGGCAGCGGCCCGAGCGCATTCGAGGTTGCTGCTGCCATTGTGGGGCTGTGCGAGCGAGGGGGTGTCGCGCCGCTGATCACAGTAGTCGGGTCTATTGCTGACGCGGACTGGGCGCCGCTCGCAGCGATGCGTGCGGTCATCCGACGACTGGTAAACAGGGGCGTTCGATTTCATGAAGGGCGCGTCACAGGCCGCACGGCATCCTTCTGCCAACTCGCGACGGGCGAGCAACTGCCATGCGATATTCTGGTCATGGCGACGGGTCTGCGCGGTGCAGCGCTGGCGGCGGCGTGCGGCTTGCCCGTGGACGAACATGGCCGGCTGCGCGTTACAAACCAGCTATGCTCCGTCGCTGCCGCAAACGTCTTCGCAACTGGCGACTGTTCCGTGATTGTCGGTGATGAGCGTCCAGCGCTGGGCGTGTTTGGCGTGCGAGCGGGCCCCGTCCTTCTTCAGAACCTTTGCGCGGCTGCTGAAGAGGATACGTTGTCGTCGTATCGACCGCAGAGCCGGTGGTTGTCCGTACTCGACCTGGGTGATCACACAGGTCTCGCTCTGTACGGTGATGTCTGGTGGCTCGGGCGGTTGCCGCTATGGCTCAAGCGGTGGTTGGATCGCAGGTTTCTCGCTCGTCATCGCGTCGAGTAAAACTACGTGCTGTCGCGTTCGGCTGGTTTCATGCGAAATGCTTGAGAATGGAAACCAACGTGCGCGTTTTACCCGAGAACAACGCTGGCGCGTACCACATGCCCGCGAGCCGCTTGCTAGCCTCTCCGCGCGTTGGGTACGGCGCAATGGCCGATGTGAGCTTGCTAAGCTTTAATCCTGCGGACATGACCAGCGACCAAATATGGATGTGATCGCCCGCGTGGCGGCCAACGAGCGTTACCCCGAGCACCTTGCCTGACTTCGATGTGATCAGCTTTGCAAAGCCGCGCGTGTCGCCTTCAGCCAGCGCGCGATCATTCTCCTCCATCGGGATCTGCACCACCCGTACGTCGCTGCCATGAGACTTGATCGCGTTCGCTTCGCTGATGCCAACCGCCGCGAGTTCTGGATCCGTATACGTGACGCGGGGCACAATAACAGCGTCTGCATTGATCGGCATAGCGAACAACGCTCGGCGAACCACCAGCGCCGCATGAGCCCCCGCAAGGTGCGTGAACTGTCCGCGACCGGCGACATCTCCGACAGCATAGACGTGCTTGTTTGACGAGCGCAGCGAGCGGTCGGTGACAATGCCATTCCGGTCATGCTTCACGCCGGCCCGGTCGAGATCGAGACCGTCGAGTGTCGGCTTGCGTCCTACTGCGATAAGAAGGTGTGATCCTGACAGGCGGCTTTGCTTGCCCTCGCGTTCCACGACGAGCGTAGGACCGGGCTCAACACGCACGGCCTTGCTGCCCGGATGTAGATCGATCCCGTCTGACCGGAGTTGGTCCAGCACAATGGCGGCGACTTCGGGATCTTCCCGTCCCAGAAGCTGGTCAGCCTCGATGATCGCGACGTCCGAGCCCAGCCGGCGAAACGCCTGGCCGAGTTCGAGGCCGATCGGGCCTCCACCGAGAACGAGAAGCTTCTTCGGCAATTCGGTCAGACTGAATATCGTCTCGTTGGTCAGATAGGGAGTGTCGGTAAGACCCGGTATCGGCGGCACGGCGGCTGTCGATCCTGTGGCGACAATGATCTTGCGCGCCGTCACCGAAACACTGTCACTGGCCACAGTCTTGCCATCGACGAACCGCGCGGCCTCGCGCACGACCCGGACACCCAAACCCTCGAAACGCTCCTGGCTGTCGACTGGGGCGATAGCCGCGATGGTCCGGTGCACATGTTCCATGACAGCCGCGAAATCGATACTTATGGCATGCGCGTTTACGCCAAGATGAGAAGCGCTGCGGGCGTTGTGAGCAGCGCCTGCGGCTGCGATCAGCGCTTTCGACGGGACACATCCATAATTGAGGCAGTCACCCCCCATCTCGCTTTTCTCGAACAGGACGACCTTCAAGCCAAGCTGTGCTGCGCCGGAGGCAATAGAGAGACCACCGGAGCCCGCGCCAATGATAGCAATGTCGGCCTTTATCGCTTCGGAGCTCACAGCGGCTTGTCCTTCTTGCGGCGCACGTTTCGATACAACGTTGTGCTCAGCGCAAGGAGCGCCAGCGCTATCAACGGCCCGAGAATATGCGGCTCGAAGATCACGCCAAGATCCGGAGAGCCGCCCTCGGCGACGATTGTTCCGATTCCCGCTCCGATACTGCTGAAGATGAATGTCGCCGGGATGATGCCGATGAATGTCGCGGCGACATAAGCCCGTATTGGAGTACCGGCGAGCGCCGCCGCCACATTGACGAACCAGAAAGGTACGACCGGGATGAGGCGCAGCGTCAGGATATATCCGAATGCGCCTTGCTGGACGCCATCGATGACCGCTTTCAATCTGCCGCCAGAAGCTTCGGCCTTCGCGCGCAACGCTGCTCCAAGCGATGTGCCGACGGCGTAGAATATCCCTATGGCGCCCAAGGTTGCGCCGATGACGGTTGCGCTTCCCCCGACCCATGTTCCGAAGAGATAGCCTCCCGCCAGCGTAAGAATGGTGGCTCCGGGAAGGCTTATCGCCGTAGCAATTGCATAGATTCCAATAAACATCGCGAGCGCGATGATCAAATTCTGGTCGATGAATGCGCGCAGGCCTGACTCATTTTCCCTGAGTGCGTCCAGGTTCAGGAAGCGCGTCACACCCGAGGCGAGCGCAATGACAATGATCGCAGCAAGCACGAACAGAGGCAGGAACTGTCTGAGTCGCTTCATTCACTGCCCAATGCTGCGGAGATGACCCAGCCCGAATGCCTGCAAGAACGGGAAAAAAGCTATTGGTGGAATTCGACAATACCCGCTGACGTTGCGTCAGACTTTAGACGCCGCGATCTGGCGAACGACGTTCCAGTTGACCGCCACGATTTGTACCCGTTCTGTGAAGGGAAGCAAAACGCTGCCATGTGATATAGGCGTAATCTGTTCCTGACCTAAGGCGAAAGACAACATGCTCAAGATTGTGATCTGGTTGGTATCCGTCGTTGCGATTATCGCCGCACTGGCTGTGGTAGCCGCGGGGCCTGGCACCCGCTTCGGTCTCTGGAATTTTGGCGTCGGGCTCGGCATTCTCCAAATGGCCGCGATCCCGGTCCTTGTGCTCGCAGCCGGGTCCTTGGTGATGGTGCTGCTGGCATTCTGGAAAGCGCGCGGCCTTGTTCCGCTTGCTGGACTTGCCTTGGTCATGGCCGGCGGCGCGTCGCTTATTCCCTTGCAGATGAAAGCCGCGGCCGAAGGCAATCCCTTTATCCATGACATCACCACGGATTTCGACAATCCGCCTCAGATCATCGCCGCCGCCTTGGCTGAGCGCATGAATCCTCCCGGGTATCTGGGTTCCGATCCGGCCCCACAAGGCAATGGGGTGACAATCAGCGCAGCGCAGCAAAATGCATTTCCAGACATCGCGCCGCTCATGCTCAAGGGCGAGTTGGGTGCGATAGCGACCCAAGCGAACAGCGCGATCAAGTCGATGGGCATGGAAATCCTGCCGAACTCCGGACCCAACGGAACGCAGTCGGGTCAGTCCATAATCGAGGCAGTGGCCACGTCGACCTGGTTTGGGTTCAAGGACGACTTCGTGGTCCGGCTAGCCGACCAAGGAGACGGCTCGATCCGCGTCGATGTCCGTTCCAAATCGCGCGTCGGCGTCTCGGACCTTGGCGCCAACGCAGCGCGTGTGAGGCAGTTCCTGAAGGAGCTGCGCTCCAAAAGCGAGTAAAGCGGACCCGATACTCGCAAAGCCAGAATGCCAAGATGCGCCGAGCTGCCCGTCAGGCTATGATAGGCACCCGCTCAGCGTTAACTTACCGTGGCGACGAATAAAGGGGTGCCGATACGCTCTGGGCGATCCGGATGCGGCGGCTCGCCTTACGCCGCTGTTTTCTGCGCCAGGTAGCGGGAGGTGAAAATGCGGCATCCCGGATCACAACGTCTCGTGGCTCCTGGAGATAAACAGTATGTCCACCTCACCCAACGGGCATGGTTCGTAAGCGTCATCCGGGAGTTCGTGAGGGATAGCTAGCGCTGGCTCTTTGGCGACAGCGGTATGACTCTTGTGATCCTTAGTTGTGCCCTGCGCTTGTCATCGGCGTCTCTGGATCGGCGGAGGTGAGGACGTGGCCGACGAACTTTCAGAGGCACCGCCAAGCCGCAGCGAGTTGACGATCACCGAGACGGATGAAAGAGCCATCGCGGCAGCAGCGATCATGGGAGACAGCAGCTGGCCGGTCAGCGGAAAAAGCAAACCTGCCGCGACGGGAATTCCAAGCGCATTGTAGCCGAAGGCAAACACGAGGTTCTGGCGGATGTTGGCCATCGTTGCGCGCGATACCGCTCGCCCTTTGACGACGCCGGACAGATCGCCTCGGAGCAGGGTGACGCCAGCGCTTTCAATGGCGACATCTGTGCCAGTTCCCATGGCGATTCCAACGTCCGCCGCAGCCAGGGCAGGCGCGTCGTTGACGCCATCGCCCGCCATCGCAACGATCTTGCCTTGTCGCTTCAGCGTCTCGACAATGCGCGACTTGTCCTCGGGCAGCACCTCCGCTTCGATATGCGTGATGCCGAGTGTTCGACCGACTGCTTCTGCCGTTGTGCGATTGTCGCCTGTCAGCATGACGAGTTCGATGCCTTGAGCTCTGAGGCTCGCAAGCGACTCCGGCGTTGTTGCCTTGATCCGATCGGCAATCCCGAGCACGCCTGCCAGTTTGCCGTCGATGGCGACGAAGATGGCTGTAACGCCATCCTTGCGTAGGCGCTCGGCTTCCTCGTGGAGCGTATCTGTCGCAATAGCTATCTCAGCCATGTAGCGTTCGGCTCCGAGTGCGATCATGCGTCCGCAAACGACGCCAATGACGCCCTTTCCTGTTGGTGAGTCGAACTCGGATGGCTCGGCTAAAGTCAGCGACCTCTCCTTTGCTGCCGAGACAATGGCAAGAGCAAGAGGATGTTCGCTGCGTTGCTCGAGGCTGGCTGCAAGGCGGAGGAAATCATCTTCTGCGAAACCAGTCGCGACTTTGATCGCCACGACACCCGGCTTGCCCTCGGTCAACGTACCGGTCTTGTCCAGGACAAGCGTGTCTACCTTCTCGAAGCGCTCCAGCGCCTCGGCGTTTCGGATTAACACACCCTGACGTGCGGCGCGTCCAATGCCCGCCATGATCGACATCGGCGTTGCAAGTCCCAGCGCGCAAGGGCAGGCGATGATCAGCACGGAAACGGCCGCGATCAGCCCGTAGGTGAAGGATGGCTGCGGTCCAAAGATCCACCACCCGACAAAGGCAAGGATCGCCACGGCGATCACCGCAGGTACGAACCAGCCCGACA
This sequence comes from Caulobacterales bacterium, assembly GCA_038326205.1. Taxonomy (GTDB): domain Bacteria; phylum Pseudomonadota; class Alphaproteobacteria; order Caulobacterales; family Hyphomonadaceae; genus UBA7672. The sequence continues at coordinate 9,556 of JBBQJV010000003.1, forward strand.
CTTTATCTGCAAGGCGTTGGATTGGCGCCCTGCTCCGTTGCGCGTTCGCGACTAGCTGAACGATCTGGGACAGCATCGTGTCATGTCCCACACGCCCGGCCTCGATCACAAGCGCGCCTGTTTGATTGAGCGTGCCCGCGATCACGGTCTCGCCGACCGTTCGCGTGACCGGCATAGATTCGCCCGTGATCATCGACTCGTCGATTGTCGATCGACCATCGACAATGACACCATCGACGGGCGTCTTTTCGCCGGGACGTACTCGCAAGCGATCGCCTACGACGATCCTGTCGAGCGGAACTTCCGCCTCTTCGCCGTTGCGTATGCGCCTTGCCGTCTTGGGCGCCAGATTCATTAGAGCCCGGATTGCACCGCCGGTGCGTTCCCGGGCGCGAAGTTCGAGCACCTGACCTAGCAGCACTAGAACGGTGATCACGGCGGCGGCTTCGAAGTACACGGCTACCTGGCCGTGCGCGTCATGGAACTCCGGCGGGAAGGCCGACGGGAAGAGCAGGGCGACAACGCTGTACGTCCACGCGACACCGGTCCCAAGCGCTATGAGCGTAAACATGTTGAGGTTGCGCGAGACGAGCGACGCGAAGGCGCGCTCAAAGAAAGGCCAGCCCGCCCAGAGCACCACAGGCGTCGCGAGGGCAAACTGAATCCACGCATTGAGGTTGGACGGAACAAGCGCATCGACGTTGAAGAGGTGCCGGCCCATCTCCAACCCTAGAACGGGTGCGGCAAGGGCGAGGCCGATCCAGAAACGCAGCGACATGTCGTGAAGTTCGGCGTTGGGCCCGACATCATCGGTCGGCATCATCGGCTCCAACGCCATGCCGCAGATGGGACAGGAGCCGGGACCGTCGCGGACGATCTCAGGATGCATTGGACAGGTCCACTTGGCGCCCGGCGCCGCAACCTCTTGTAACAACTCGATCTGATGGGAATGCGCCTGAGCCGGATGATGTTCGCCGGCGCTACCGTGCTGAGGCGTTTGATAGCGCGTCGGATCTCCCTCAAACTTCGTGCGGCAACCGGCGCTGCAAAAGAGAACTTCGCGTCCATCCTGCGTCAGTCGATGCGGCGTGTCGGCTTTCACCGTCATACCGCACACCGGATCCTTAAGTGGGGAGTGTGAATGGGGATGTTCAGCCATGACGCGCCTAGGGCTTGTGTTCACCTGTCGCCTTATATACCCTATGGGGGTATCAATTCAAGTACCCTGGAGGGGTATACGTGGAAAAAGCGGCGTCCGAGAAAGCGTTGAAGAATCTCAATCGGGTTGAAGGTCAGATACGCGGTATCGCCAAGATGCTCGAAGCCGACAGATACTGCATCGACGTGGTGACCCAGATCGAAGCTGCGCGCGCAGCCCTTGCCCGCATCGAGAGCGACCTTTTGCGCCAGCACCTTGGTCATTGCGTTCACCGCGCGATGAACTCGAAAAACACGTCCGAACAGGAGAAGGTCATCGAGGAACTCGTCGGCGTTTTCCGCCGCTAGAGTTTGGTGGCTCCAGGTGACGAGCGGCTCCCGTCGTCGCAGTTTTGGGAGACGGACGTTTGGCGGAAACATGGATTTCAATGACGAACGCCGCGATTTTTGCCGGCGTGCCAACGGCGGAGCAAAATTACATCAGCCGGGCGGAGTAAAAGTGCATCACTTGCGGCGAGCGCAGGCGTTAACGCAGAGGGCCCTCAATTGGGGGCCCTCTGCGTTTCGGTGGAAGTTTTGGGCGGCCTCAGGGCTCGAGGATCTCGCCGGTTTCGGGGTCGATGCTGAGTTCGTGCGTTGATGGCCCCTGCATCGTAGCGATGCACGAATAAGTGAGGGCTGCAGTCTAGATGGCGTACTGGCGCGTGGTCGCTATGGCGAATATCGCGGTCCAGAGGCGCGTTGCCGGACATCTGCTTCTGGTGAGTAGCTCACGGTCCACGAGACACGCAGCAGTCCTAGGTGACTTAAGCGCGCCGCGCCCGTTAGAATCTGCCCGATACTCGTATGCCGTAGGATCGTGTTCCGAACCCACCGGTTGCTGCACGTGACTCGATCGACGAGGGCATGGTCGACACGCCGCGATCTGGCGTGAAGAATCGCCGCTCCCGGATCTCCTGCGGCAGTAGTACATCTGCGACCGTGAACCGGATCAGCAATCCGCTTACTGCCGTCAACTCGACATAGAGGTCGAGATTGGATTCATCCCACCCCGTGGTGCGCAACTCGCGCAGCCGGAACTGCGAGACATCGTCCGCTCGCTCATACAGCGCGCCCCAGGTCAGCTTCAGCTCGGGGATCGGCTGGCGGATGTCGATCGAATAGCTCCAGTCCGCCTCATCGGAGAAGCGCCGCGTTTTTCCAGAAACCGGATCTGTCACACGGGATTCCTGCGCCGTGCCCTTGAGCCGCAACTCGCCGCCCTTAAGACCAAGTATATCCAGCGGCGCCATCGCATCCAGCTTCACACCGATGCGCCGCCCGTCGCCCAGATTGCCCGGCCCGTCGTAAAGGCCGGCGATCGGGATCTGGTCCTGCACCGCTTCAACCTCGTCATTGAACAGCGACAGGGTGATCACGCCCTTCGGGCCGAAGCGATGCTCCCACTCTAGCGTTGTCCGCCAAGAGCGTTCCGGCTCCAGGTTCGGATTGCCAAGATCGACGGTGCCATCGAACAAGGATACCGCGCTCGCAAACTCCGAGAAGTCCAACTGGCTCACATCACGTTCCAGTAGGAAGCGCAGCTGGTTGGATTCATCCACCGACCATGTGGCGCCCAGCCGTGGCTTCCAGAAGGTAAAATTGCGCTGCTGGCTGGCGTCGCCTGACTGGGTGATCGTGGAGTTTTCAACCGTCAGCCCAACCTCTACCCGTACATTGCTGGCTGCCTGCCACACATCGCTGATGAAAGCCTCGGCGCGCTCTTCCTCCACGCGCGTGTTCGCCACAGGCGGCGTAGCATTGATCGTTGCGGTCGGCGTCTGCACACTGATGTCGAGTGCGCTATCGAGGTGGTTCAATGCAATCTCGCCGCCCCAATCGATTGCATGCTCCTTCGCAGGCTTCCACGACATCACGCCGCGAGCCACATACTCCCCACTGTCTGCGCTACGCTGGATGAAGGTGTTGCGGAATCCGCCGACGGTGAATTGCGCAGAATAACGCTCGTCGGAACCGGTATGCCGTCCGCTGGCGAGTCCGATCAGCTTGAACGAGGCATCGGGCGATAGCTTGTGCTCCCAGTCCGCCCCGGCCTCCGCAGCCCAGGCTTCATCGCCCGTCACCTTGCTGTCGTCCACCTGCGTGAGCGCGCCGAGCGCGTTGTAGGTCTGCGAAAAGGTGTGTCGGCCATCGCGCGAAGGAGTTGCCTGCAGGTTCACATTGAAGGTGTCGTTCTCGCCCGTCTTCCAGCCCGCCCGCCCGCTCAGCTTGTATTCCCAGTAGCTTCCCTGCAGGAATTCGGGCCCCCGCATCAGCGGCGCACCTGAACCGTTGCGGGTTTCCTTCTCATATTCGATGCGGCCCCGTCGCGAAGGTTGCGCCTGAAGCGCGAGATTGATGTTCAGGTCTCCTGCCTTGAATCCGCTGGTCAGCACGATCAGCGGATTGATGCTGCCGGATGGATCAAGCTGGCTGGCCTGCGCAACGAATGTATTTGTCGCGCCCGCGTCGCGCGGCCGCAACCGCACATCGGCGATCATGGTCTGGCCGCCGATATCCGTACCCTGTCCGCCGCCGGAAAGAATATCGATGCGCAACACATCCCGCGAAGATATCCGCGACAGTTGTTCGGCCAGCGATATCTTGGAACTCGGCCGCTCGCCATTGATCAGCACATTCCCCGCCGCGCCGGCAAAGCCGCGTCGGTCGTCGCCGGCATCCAGGCTGAAGCCCGGCAGGCGGCGGATCATGTCTTCGGCCGTGATCGGGTTGAAAGGCGCGAAGTACTCCGCCGCAAAGGTCTGGGCAGACGCCGCCGACTGCGGGCTGTCTTGCCCATATGCGGGTAATACCGCGACAAGTGTGAGAGCGGAAAGCAGGAGACAGGTGTGGTGGGGTACCTGCCTCCCTTTCCGGACTTCCCGTCCGATCATGGGGCGTCTCTTCCCTGCAACCAGCTTCTACAGCGAGCCGGATAATATGGACTACAGTCTAGTTCTCTCCGCGTGCAAGTGCCATCGTCGTAACAGGCATAACGTCCGTGTGAGGTTCAGCGCTTCGGCAAGGCGCCGTTAAGGAAGATCTCAGCAAGTGCTTCCAGCAGGCTCGGCAGGGTGCTCTTGCGGCGGTTGTGCAGCCACTGGATCACCGCTCCCGACAGCAAGCTGTCATATGCCGTCGCCAGCACGTCCGCAGGTTGCGACCGGCTGATCTCCCCGCGTCGCTGCCCGCGCGCGAAGAGCTCCGTAAGGAGTTCGGATGTCGCGCGCTTCAGCTTTGGCGATTCCCCCTCGCCATCCAGCCCCATCGAAACCTTTCGGATTTCGCCGAATACCTCGCGGTAAAGGCTATGGTTGGCAGCGATGCCCTTGCCCATCAGCTTGAAAAGCTGGCGCAGAAGTTCAGGCGCCGGCGTCGTCTCATCGTCCACAGCTCCCTGTAACAGAGTACGATAGGCGTTCAGCGAGCGCGCGGTGATCGCGTCCAGCACCAGTTGCTTCGATCCAAACTGGTTAAACACCGTCGCGCGCGAAACCTTCGCCGCATTGGCCAAGTCCCGCATCGACACGTCATGCAGACCGCGCGCTGAAAACAGCTCCTCTGCGGCCTGCAGGATCAGCGTACGCGTCTCTTCGCCATAAGGGCGGGCTTTCCGATTTGCCCGGATGCGCGGGGTCATGCCGTAGCCGAAACGTTGGCGCTGACAGCACCGACTAGGCGGGTCATCAGGATTGCAGCGCCTTGGCGTAAGTCGCCATGTCGAAGTAATCGCGCCAAGCGCCGATCTTGCCGTTTCGTAGGTTGAATACGCCGCAGCATGGCAGGTCGATATCCTTGCCCATCGCCACGGTGCGGTCGAGGCGTTCGGCAATGACGACGTCGCCCTCGGAAACAATTGTCAGAATATCCCACTCGGTCTTCGTCCAGGTTTTGAGGAATGTGGCGATGAACTGGCGCAATGCGGCATGGCCTTTCACCGGCTGTGTCGGCATGTTGTGATAGACGCCGTCCTCGGCGAAATACGAGACGATCACGTCCACATTCAGCCCCGACCATGCGGCAATGAAGTCGCGAACTATCCTTTCATTATCAGTCATTTCCGCCCCCTCCCGACTTGACCGCAAGTCCTAGTGTGCGGTCTGGGATCCTGCTGGACTTACGACGCCGAGCGCGTCAGCTTCCAAGTGAACCTGCCGCTACAGGGGCTGTCAAGTTAAGCGCGAATACTCTTCACGTGAACTTTTGTCCTAGGCGACCAGGCCTGTTTTCGTTTCGGATTTCGATCTCGCGACTAGGTCGAACGCAAGCGAAATGCGCCTCGTGCTCCGCGATATCCCGACGATTTGCTCTTCGAAAAGCCCGCTCTTGCGAATGCTACATCTTCTCTGTCGATGACTCTGAAATTTCGCGGCCGGAATTCAGGCGCTTGGTCAGCTTGTCCGCAATACGGGCAGCGGCCTAAACGCACCTATGACCGAAGACGGTCGGCAGCGACAAGATAACGGCGGGCGTGATCGACCAGTGCGCCATCAGTTGGGTGATCTACGCTCTCGATGCCAGTGATTTTCTCGACGAGAGCAGGGTCGTGTTTGTGAATGTGTTTCACGAGTTCAGTCTTGGCATTTGCTGGCCCTGTGATCAACACGGATCCGGCGCCGGATATGGCCTTTGCCACTTCGTGCAGGAAGCGTTGATCTTCCGCGGCATGGCCACTGCCAATCGAATTGGCTTTGTGGTGAAGGTGGTGGGTCGGACTGTGCGGGTGAACGACGAGTCGCTCGACCTGATCGCGGTTGAAGTGAAACACGCGCGCTTCTTGATGATCGATCCAGACGACCGCATGATAAAAATCTGACATGGCTCTGTCTTTCCGTGGGCTGGCATGAACAAGCGACTAGCGCTTTCCTCTGGATTCTTGTCGGATAGGGTTGCAGGCGTCGTATTGTGCTAGCGCAAGCGGCTACCGGATAGCGTGCAGTCCCGTAGTCGCTTTGACTTGTGTCAACATCCGAACTGCCCGTAGGTGCAAATTGCGGAAAGGAGACAAATCCATGCGCATCGGCATTCTGGCTCTGGCCGTGATGGGGGCAATCCTTTCGGTTAGCCCATCGGGTGCTCAGTCGGGCGGTAATCCCAAGCGAGGCAAGGTCTATGCCCAGCAGCTCTGCGCTGATTGCCATGCTATCGATGACGTAGCCGCCGTTTCGCCGAACAAGGCTGCGCTTCCTTTCAGTCGCGCTGCGAATACAAGCGGTATGACGGCGATAGCGCTTTCCGCCTGGCTGCAAACCATCCATCCGACAATGCCGAACATCATGCTGAACACTGATACGGCCGATGACATCATCGCCTACATTGTATCCCTCCGCGTGCACGCTCATTGACAGACGGCATGGCGCTGCGGTCAGCCGGATGAGGCTGACGTTCGCCGCGCTAGAGCATGATCGGTGTCTTGGTGGGCGCATTGTTGTTGCCGAGCAGCGTCGAGTGGAATAGATTTGGTAACGAGGTGATTATGACGAGACCGCTTCGCAATATATTTTTGACCGTCTGCGCACTATCAGCCGGTGCCTGTGGCGCTAACGGTGAGAAGCAGTATTCGGAAGCGGCTACTGTCGGCCGGCCCAATGTCGACCTTGAGCCACAGGATGTCGGTGAAGTAGCCGACGGTCGTCGACTGGCGGAACAGGAATGCGCCACATGTCATGCTGTAGACAGAGCCTCGTTCAGCCCCAGACCCGAAGCGCCACCGCTCAGAGATGTTCTGACACTTTATGCACCAGACAACCTGGCCGACCGATTCATCGAAGGGATGAAAGTCGGGCACGACGGTATGCCCCAGTTCGACTTCGACGTACGATCTGCCGACGCTCTGATCGCTTATATCGACACGATCAGCAGGTCGGCGCCGCGGCACTGAAGAAGTTGCTTGGGTCAATTCTTCTCGAGTGTCTCCCCTAGATGTTTCAAGATGTGCTCCCGGGACACGTCATCGGGAGCTCCATCCAGCTTCTGACGAAGCGTTGAAAGGAACGTCACGCGCGCGTTGTGCCAGTCGAGCTTGGACAATGCGCTCGGGGAAACCCGTGGAGGAAGCGCAGCCCTTTGAGTGGCGCGCGACTTTGGGTGAAGGTGGTATGATTGATCCAATTCAGCGATCGTAACATGACCTTCCGCGAATCCTGCGGCGAGCAGACGTGATTGAAGTCCGGATAGGTTTTCGGGCTCGCCATGCGTAAGAAATACCGTTCCTGCGATGGGCGCCCGCGCATCGATCCATGCTTTCAGCCCCCGAGCGTCGGCATGCCCCGAGTAGACGTCAATTTCACGAATGTGAGCTCTGACAGCGATTTCATCGCCTTGTATGCGGACGTCGCGTCGCCCTTCGAGCAACAGGCGGCCGAGCGTGCCAACCGCCTGATACCCAACGATTAGCACCGAAGCGTCTTCGCGTGGCAACAGCCGCCGAAGGTGGCCTCTAACGCGGCCCGCGTCGCACATGCCGCTCGCCGCAATAATCACATGCCAGCCGCGCTGCCTTTCTAGTTCCCGGCTTTCAGCTTGGCTTTCCGTGAATCGTAGCAGCCGCGATTCGCGCAGCCCGCTAAAGGGATTTTCGCCGGAATCTCTGTGACCTCTCCGAAGGAATACGTTCGTTGCCTTTATGGCTAGCGGACTGTCCAGGAAGATCTCCCCAGGCGGCGCCTCCGTGCTTTCCATAAGTTCGAGAAGGTCGACCAGAAGCTCCTGGGTTCGTTCGACAGCGAAAGCAGGGATGAGCAAGGGACCGCCGGCTGCGTGCGCTGCACGAAGTTCGTCACGAAGAATTCTTCGGCGAGCCACCGTGTCAAATTGCTCGCGCTCGACGCCGCCATAGGTGCTCTCGACGACCAGATGGTCAATGTCGGTGGGACCTTCGGGGTCGTCGGTAAGATCTCGTCCCCCTGGGCCGACATCGCCAGAAAAGCAGAGGCGCAATGGATCTTCCTTCTGGTCGTTCGAAATTTCGACCTCGATCGATGCCGCGCCAAGTATGTGCCCGGCATTCCACCAACGAGCCCGTATCCCGGAAGCAACGTTTACCCATTCCTTCAGATGTACCGTCTGGAATTGCGAGAGAGTGTCACGTGCGTCGGATGCCGTATATATTGGTTCGAGGCTGGCTCCGCTGCGACGCCTGTTGCGTCGATTGAGTTGCGATACTTCGAGTTCCTGGATGTGACCTGCGTCGGGTAAGAGAACGTCGCAGAGATCCCGCGTGCCTGAGGTTGCAAATACAGGCCCTTCAAAGCCTGCCAGCCGAAGTTTTGGAAGCAGGCCGCTATGATCAATATGTGCATGGGTCAGGAGGACTGCGTCCAGTGACGCCGCATCAAATGGAAACGGTCCATAGTTCAGTTCCTTCAGGGTCTTCGTGCCCTGAAACATTCCGCAGTCCACAAGCACCCTAGTTTTGGCGCTTTCTAGCAGCATGCATGATCCGGTTACGCAGCCGGCAGCGCCGTAGCAGCTCAGCATGGCTGTCATTTCAACACCTCTGGAACCTATTGATCCGGATCTGCCGGAGGCGGGCTTGATAAGCGTCAAACTGAGACTTGCTTTATGCGGACTCCTTCAGAGATTGGGCGAGCAGGCCCGCAAGATAAATTTTGTTCGTGGGATCAGCACTTGAATCGGTTGAAATGATCCGAGTGGCCCCAGCTACCTGCAGGTCTTCCATCGCTTTTTTGCCACCAAGAGCATGCGTGATGAAGATTGTGATCTCTCCGGCGCCCAATGACTTGAGTAGAAGTGTTGCTTTGCGCAGCGTGCCCCCGGTCGAACAGATATCATCGACTAGCAAAATAGGCCGTCCAGCAGGATTGAAGTCGAGTGGAGGGTATAGCTCCACTTCCGCATCTCCCTGCCGCTGCTTCCGCATCGTTGCATGATCAAGACCAAGTGGTTCGGATATCCGTCTGACCCAGGGACCTGACTCAACGTCCGGACCCACGACGAGTGTTCCTGCCGCCGGTTGCAGGGCGCGAAGATGCGGGATCAGCGCATCAGCTCCGAACAAGTGTGTGCATTCGCATCTTGGAAAAAGCTCCGTCAACGAAGTGGTGCGGTGCAGATGAGGATCAACGGTGATGATCCGGTCGAAAGCCGCATCCAGTAAGTTCGCTATCACCTGCTGACTGACGGGCTCACCGGTTCTGAAGGCCGTGTCTTGGCGCATATAGGGTAGATAGGGAGCGACGAGAACAAGCCGCCGAGCGCCATTTCTGCGCCAAGCGTCGACTGCCAGGAGGAGTTCCACGAGCTTTGCATTGGGCTGGAACAGCGAGCGGTAGACAATTGTCGTCGGAGATGGCGCCGGAACGCGAGGCAATATTTCGCCGTCGGGAAACCCGTGCACATCGACAAAGGCTAATGGCGCCTGCAGGGCATCTGCCAATCGCTGTGCTTCAGCGGCTTGATCGCGAAAGGCGTGCAGCACGATTGTCATCGGCCCGCACTGTCGATACGGAAGCCCGAGTCATTCATCGAGGCTTCGCAAGCCGCAGCGAAGTCGTCGCCATCGAGCCCGTGGACGCGGTACAGTGGTTCACCTTTGCGGACGATGTCGCCAAGCTTCTTCTGCAGATCAATCCCGGCGCCGGGGTCGTTCGGCGCGCCCGCCGTACGCGCGATCCGCGCGATGCGGAAACAGTCGATCTGATTGATGACGCCATCTCTAGGGGCCGGAGCTTCGAAAACGAGTGAGCCTATTGGCGCTGGCCGGGGTGGGGGACCTTGTGCTTCGATCATCCTGTCGAGTGCCTTGCGCGCTTCGCCCGTTGCAAGAAGCTCACGGGCGCGTTGTTCGCCGCGTCCCCCCGGCAGGGAAGGGTCATGCTCCAGCATACGGCCGGCAAGTCGGATCGATTTCTCGCGCAAGTCAGTCGGTGCATCCGGCCTGTTGTTGAGTACAGCGAGTACATCGCGGGCTTCCAGGGCCGGGCCGATGCCAAATCCTATAGGTTGGGCGCCGTCTGTGATTATTACTTCGGCAACAAGTCCAAGGCGCGACGCAACAAACTCGAACAGCTTTCGAACGCTTTGCGCGTGCGTATGCGAACGGATCTTCGCGGTCGGGCCCATCGGCATGTCGATCAAGAGGTGGGTGGAGCCGGCTGCGATCTTCTTCGATAGGATCGAAGCAACCATCTGCTCCGGGGTGTCTATGGAAAGGGGCCGCTCGATGGAGATCAACACGTCGTCAGCAGGTGAAAGATTGATGTGTCCACCCCACGCAATGCAGCCGTTGCATCGCTCCACCACATCCCGCATTTCATCTTCCGTCAGTTCGACGCGGGCGAGCACCTCCATGGTATCCGCGGTTCCGGACGGAGAAGTGATCGCGCGAGATGAAGTCTTGGGCATTGTAAGTCCGTGTGCGGCGACGATGGGCGTCACAACCATCGTCGTTCGGTTTCCGGGGATGCCGCCAATGCAGTGCTTGTCCACGACAACTGGACGGTTCCATTTCAACTGAGTGCCTGCGGCTGCCATGCTGCTGGTCAGCGCCAGAACTTCGCCCGTTGTCATGAAACTGGATGTCGCGATCAGGAATGCCGCGACCTCGATATCGGAATAGCGGTGGGCCGCTAGATCCTCGACGACGGCGCGGATTTCCTCCCTCGTCAGCTCCTCGCCACGGATCTTGGCTCTAACCGCATCGAGGCTTGCTGCGGGTGGGGCGATAGAAACATGAGCGTGATCGCCGGTCTTAACGCCCAGGCGACGAAGGGCAGGTTGTGGCAGTCCGATTTCGTCAGCGCCGAGTCCTTCCAATCCATCAGAGATAAGAGCGTTCGCGACGATCGTCGCCCCATTGACCCGAACCTCCACCTTTCGAAATCCCGCTAGACGTTCTGGCCTGAGCGCGTGGCATTCGCGCGACAGGATCACAACGTTTTCACCCATCGTATCCAGATTGATCGGGCGGATCCTCAGCTGCGAGCGTCCAGCGTGTTCTGCAGCCATTATTGTCCCTCTGTGCGCCGGTCGCCATATGATGAAAAGTCGATAGCCGTGACACCGTCATCACGGAAAAGCCCAAACATAACAGCATCGCACTTACCGCAAACTCCAGTTGTGTCTTGCGTAGGTTTGAGCGACCGCTGCGCCAAAAACAGAGCGCCTGCTGACTCTCCTAAGTGAATACGTCGGCGTCGATTCTCTCCGAGATTGTCCGATCCGGAAGGGCATTGATATCACAGTGTCAGACTTCCGGAGCTTGATGCCAGTCAATCGGCAGAAGTTGAGCCCGCGATAGAGTCGGTGCTCGGCGATGAGCGACGCGACGCCACGGCTGGCGCGTCATCGGCACCTGCCGGTTGGCCCCAGAGCAGAGGTGGCGGGGCGGATTTGGTTTGATCGCAGTCAACGTGGGCTTGCGCCGAACAAGACATGTAGCTGACATACAACGGGGCGAAAATGATGACCGAAAAATCTGCCGGTGATCGTTATGACAAGAGCGCGATCGCGATCCACTGGCTTATGTTAGCGCTCATCATCGCGGTATACGCAATCATCCTGTTGCGGGAGAATTTTCCTCGCGGCAGCGACATTCGTGAAGGTCTGAAAGCCTGGCACTTCATGCTGGGGCTATCGGTCCTCGGGCTCGGTCTGGCGCGAATTGCTCTCCGAGTATCTGTCTGGAAAACGCCAAGGATCACTCCAGACCCACCGCGATATCTCGTCTGGTTGTCGGCAGGCGCGCACGCCGCGCTCTATGCTCTCCTTCTCGCCATGCCGATCGCGGGATGGCTGATCCTTAGCGCGGAAGGAAAAGCCGTCCCGCTCTGGGGACTCAACCTGCCGCCATTGGTCGGGACCAATGAGGAGCTGGCCAAATCGGCTAAGGAGTTGCACGAGACTGGCGGAACGATCGGCTACTTTCTCATTGGCCTGCACGCCGCGGCCGCGCTCTTCCATCATTTTGTGATGAAGGACAACACGCTCGTTCGGATTTTGCCACGCCGCCGCCGATAGCTTGTCACACCGCTATGGCCCAACGTCGTCTGCGCCATGCTAGCAGGTGGCTGCATTAACCGGCGCATGCGCTTTTGGAGCAAACCGCAAGTCGTCTCCGGACAAACGACGAGGTCGCAGGCTACATAGGCGCCACTTTCTTTGACGATCCGGAGGCGGTTACGGGGCCGCGACGCTAGAAAATTCGCGCCGACCCGCAACGCGCCAAATCGAAATTTATCGAGCGGTGTAACCGCCATCGATCACAAGCTCTGCGCCTGTGATGAACTTCGCTTCGTCGGAGGCAAGATAGACAATGCCCCATGCGATGTCGTCCGGTTCGCCCATATGACCGAGAGGATGCAGTGCATCCGTTGCGGCTCGACCCGCTTCGAGGTCGCCGGAAGCTCTCAGATGTGCCTCCACGAGTGGCGTCCAGATGAAACCCGGGTGGATCGAGTTTACTCGGATCCTGTCGGCGGCGTAAAGGAGGGCATCCGTCTTGGTCATCAACCGCACGGCGCCTTTTGAGGCGTGATAGGCTGGAATGTCGGGTGCGCTGACCAGTCCGTAGATGGAGGACAGATTGATGATGCTGCCACCGCCTGCCTTCCGCAGTAGCGGTATGGCGTGCTTGGTACAGAAGAACACGCCCTTGACGTTTATCGACTGAACCCAGTCCCACTCCGCTTCCGTCAGCTCATGCGTCGGCTTGTTGGCGCCTGCAACGCCTGCGTTGTTTACGACGATATCGATGCTACCGAAGTGCGAAGCTACATCCCCGAACACCCTCGATACTTCAGCTTCACTGGAGACATCGCATCGCCAGAAGCGGGCTGGGAATTCGCGAGCACGCAGCTCAGCTGCGAGGGCTTCTCCCTTATCGGCATGCAGGTCGAGAACGGCGACGGCGGCGCCTTCTTCGGCCATGCGTATTACTCCCGCCCGCCCGATCCCCAGCGCCCCGCCCGTGACGATTGCAATTTTTCCGGCCAGTCGTCTCATGGTTTCACCTGCTTGCTTGAAGGAGGCGCGATTTGCGCCTCAGGATTGAGGGAGCTGGCGGAGCGCGACTTTGATGGTCCCAACGGATTCCATCGCCGCGCGACGCCGTACCATCCACCTGCGATGACTGCGACGAGACCAGCAATTGCGACGACGACGCTGTCTGGGGTTTCCACGCGAAAAATCTCGGACAAGACTGGGACGGTCAGCGTAGCTGTAAGAACAACTGCTGCCATGGCGCTCACACCCCAAAATATGTTGTGCCGGGGATCGAACAGCCGTGTGGCTGATTCCGATGCGTCGGTCAGGGCCAGAACCAGGTTGCCTATCACGAGCACAATGAATCCAGCTGCGCGCGCCTCGCCTTCCGGACGTCCGCTGTTGAGGGCCCATACATAGATGCCAAGCACTGCAGCCAGGAGTGCAAGCCCTTGTACGGCGGCAAGGATCATCTGGGGCCGTCCAAATAGCGGTTCCTTGATCGATCGCGGCGGGCGGAGCATGGCTGACCGATCACTCGGCTCGGATTCGAATACCAATGAGCAGACGGGGTCGATGATCAGTTCCAACATGACCACGTGCATTGGATAGAGCAGGGGCGGCAAGCCAAAGAGGATAGGCAGCAGGGCCACGCCAGCGATGGGCACGTGGATAGCCATTACGTAGATCAGCGCCTTACGCAGGTTTGTGAAAATGCGGCGGCCAAGGCGCACGCCTCCGACGATTGCAGGAAAGCTGTCGTCGAGCAGGACGAGGTCGGCTGCCTCGCGCGCAACGTCTGTACCGCGCTTTCCCATGGCGATGCCGACATGTGCTCGTTCCAGAGCTGGTGCGTCGTTGATGCCGTCGCCAGTCATCGCAACGATATCGCCGCGCGCCTTGAAGGCCTCGACCAGCGCCAGCTTTTGGTCTGGCTTGACGCGCGCAAAGATACGAACCGTCGCAACGCGTTTTGCCAGAACTTCCGGGCTGAGCGCCGCGATTTCGGGGCCGGTCAGCACTCCACCGGCCAGATCAAGGCCTGCCTGTCGCGCGATCGCAAGAGCGGTGGCCGGATAGTCACCGGTGATCATCGAAACGTCGATGCCTGCTGCCCGAGCCTCGGCGAGCGCGGCTGGGACGTCAGTTCTCAGGGGATCAAGGAACCCAATCAGGCCGACAAACTCAAACAGCGCGGCGTCCGGATTTTCGATAGCGCTCACCAAGCTCGCCGCGCGGGCGACACCTAGAACTCTCAATCCGCTTGCCGCCATCCCGGCGAGCGCTGCTTCGACGGATTGCTGCGAGGCCGAGGACATCCTGCACAACTTCAGTACTGCCTCGGGAGCGCCTTTTGCGGCCCAGACGCCGCCAGCACCGGTTCGCCACGATTGGATAACAGCAAGGCGATCGGGCCGAAGTGGGAAGCTTCTTACGGGCTCATCACCATTGCTGGACAGCGTTGTAGCAGCTCGATCCTCCAGGGCTTCGTGAATGGCGCGATCCATGGGGTCGACAGGGTGGATCGCGGACGCAAGAAGAGCGACGCGAGCGACGTCGCCGGCGGCGGTGTCCATATCCAGGCCGAGTTGGCCGGCGCTCGACCAGATCGCCCCGACCTTCATCCGGTTTTCTGTAAGCGTGCCGGTCTTGTCGACGCACAGCATTGTCACCGCGCCTAGTGTTTCGACGACTGCCGCCCGGCGAACCAGAACCTGATGGCGCGCGAGCCGCCACGAACCGATGGCAAGAAAGACCGCCAACACCATCGGGAACTCCTCGGGCAGAAGTGCAATAGCAACAGTGAGCCCAGCCAATCCACCCGCGAACCAGTCACCTCGTACGAAACCGTAGGCAGCGGCCACGAGCAGGCAGAACGCGACAGCGATTACGCTCAGGCGCAAAACGAGACGTCCGGTCGTTTCCTGTAACGGCGTGCGTTCCATCTCACCGGACAGCGCAGCGCCGATCCCGCCTATACGTGTGCGAGAACCAGTCTGGGTCACTTGCGCCAGACCTTGCCCGGCGAGCAGAATCGTCCCCGCAAACAGGCCGTTCTCACTTTCTCTATTGTCGTTATCGGCGTCGTTCGTGTGCCACGGTCCCGGCTGCTTAGTTACCGGAACGGACTCGCCCGTGAGGACGGACTCATCGACTGTGAGTACGTCTCCCCTGCGCAATACCGCATCAACGGCAAGCCGCTCGCCTTCCATGATGACGATGACGTCTCCGGGAACAAGCTCGCGAGCCGCTATGCGCCGCTGCGTTCCGTCCCGTATGACGTCCGCGAATGGCTGAGCCAGCTCTCGCAACGCCGCGAGCGCTCGCTCGCTGCGGGCGTCTTGAAATATAACCAATGCAACCGAAACGGCTGCGCCACCCAGAAGAAAGAGTCCCTCGCCGAGATCGCCGACCAGCAGGTAAAGCGAAGCGGCCACGAGCAGGAATATGAACATTGGCTCGCGCAATGTTCCGAGCGCGATTGTCAGCAAGTTGCGGGACCTTGCTGCACGCAATGTGTTTGGGCCATGCGTTTTAAGAAGCGCCGCGGCTTCTCCAACGCTCAGCCCTGTCAGTGGTTCGTTCGCCATAAGAGTTCTCAGCGCGATTTTCCGGCTACGGCGCAGACGGCGGAAGTTATATACGGCAGTTTCATCAGAAAAGGAGCGTAGTTGATAACCTCCCGCTACGTCGGCGCTGGACATGGTGTCGGGCGTTAGTGAGATCCTGCATATGTCATCGGATGCCTCAGCCTCCGACATACTTAGCCAAGCATCCAGGGTGGCGCTTGACCAGGCGCAAGCTGAAGCGAGATCAGCCCAGGCGCAGCCGCGCGAAGAAGTCGCGGGGAGTTCGTTCTGTCATTTCGCGCCACGCACTTCATGGGGTTCTTAGTTCGGCGTTCGGCATTTTTGAAGCCTTAGCACTTCCGACAAGCGGTCGCGACTAGGCCCAAGCATAGCAACATGTTGGCCCGCTGCCGTCGCTGTATCTCTGAGGTCTATCAATGCGGTCCTGAAGCATATTCCGTAGTTAGCGTCACTCCGGGTTCGGCGACGCCCAAGGCCCTCAAGAATCTGGAATATGTCGAGGATAGTGGCTGCCAGAGGCCGCTTACCGGAGACAGCAAGCCGAGGCAGTTCGGTCCGATGACACGCATCAGATGAGGGCGGCCAGCTGCCAGCATTGCCGCGCGCGGATCGTCGCCAAATCCTGCTGTGATGATCACCGCGGCGCGCCAGCCGGTATGTCCAAGTTCTGAGATCAGCTGCGGTATCGCGCGCGGCGGGATTGCGACGACGGCGAAGATCTGGCTTCGAGGACTGTTGCGACACCTTCTGAAAGCTTCTGATACCGCATATCTCGTGCTCATGAGGGTTGAGCGGCATGATCGGTCCGGTGAAGCCTCCGCTCAGAATATTCCGGGCCAGAACATTCCCTAGCGAACCTGGTTCGTTGCTTGCCCCCACCAGCGCAACTGCTCTGGGTGCAAGGAGGGCGTCCAAAGTTCTTGTTGTCATTGTCAAATCCCGCCGCGGGAGGGCGCTAGACGAGGGAAGATAGCCTTACCCAATTCAGCTGGGTCGATGCGCCTCAACCATACCTACAGCGGGGCAACCGAAATGCTGAGTTTGATCTTCATCAAGGCCGCCGCCATCCGACACTGCAGAATAGTCGATGGAGCACAGGAGAGTCCCATGAGCCAAAGCGCAACGAACCACATTACAGCGGATCTGGCGGAAGGTTATGATGATGTCGTGCGCGGCCTAGGCCGCATGACAAAGCACCTTGGGGCTGATGCCGGTGATGCTGTTTCTCAAGCCGCGGCGAGCTTTGTTCATGCGGCTTCCGAGCTAGCCGACCAAATCAAGAAGCAGTCCGTCGTGGTGGCGCGGAAGGCCGGCGAGGAAATCAGGGAGCATCCCGTGGCGACCGCGGCGCTCGCTGCAGCGGCCGTGGGTCTCCTCGGGTACGCCGTCACGCATACACGCCACCCCAAGAAGAGCGAGACAAAATAACGTCACCGGCGGCAAACGCTTGCCAGGCGCGATGTGGGAAATGGAACAAAATGCGTGATGTCTTGCTGCAGATCGACACCTACGCGGAGCCAATTGCACCTGCAGCGATCGATCAGGCGGTGGCGCTGGCCAAGATCCTCGACTGCAAAATCAGTGCACTTGCAACTCACATTGACATCAATGTTCCGGACAATTGGCTCGCTGAAGAGCTTCTTAACATAAGTAGTTTGGCGAAGACAGAGGAGTGCAAGAGCCGCGAGGCGGGGCAATCCTCCCTGGCGCACTTCGAGAGGGTTGCGTCTGCGGCGGGAGTGTTTGGCCAAGCAGCTGTGGTCCGCACCAACTTGCACGGAATCGGCCCTTGCGTGGTCTGGCACGCACGCACACGCGATCTTTGCATCGTTCCGATTACCGGCCCGAGCGACAGCCAACGCAGTGTTGCCGAAGATGTGCTTTTCGGAACCGGGCGACCCCTTCTCGTCTTCCATCCTGATAAGGCCCCGCTGCCGGCGGAGCACCTCGGTCGTGTGACTATCGCGTGGGACGGTGGCCGTTGCGCCGCTCGCGCGGTTGCCGATTCGATTTCCATGCTCAGGAAAGCAATAGATGTGCGCGTGCTGACAATCGTAGGTGAAAAGGCGTCTGCTGTTGCCGGGTTGTCGATAGACCTGATGAGACACCTAACGAGCCACGGGGTCCAGGCGACCATCGACGAGATCGATGGGGCCCATCACAGCATTAGCGCGTCAATCGAAGCCTACATCGATGAGTATGCGCCACAGCTACTGGTTATGGGTGGTTATGGAAGCTCCAGGCTAAGGGAATTTGTTCTCGGGGGCGCGACGGAACACGTCCTCAACAATCTGCGAGTGCCTACGATGCTGTCCCATTGAATCAGTTCAGGTCCCGCATCGCTTGTTGGCGCGCGTGCAATCTGACTGACGCTTTGGTTTGCACCATTGCCGACGGTGTGAAGGTGTAGACGCCGGTCCCAGTTTAGGCGGCAGTGAAGGAACGGGCTATGAGATTCAGAGACATTCTTGCGATCGTTGCATCGGCAACGGCTGATGAACACGTTATTGCCGCCGCGGATCAACTCGCTTCGCAGAATGATGGCAAGGTGTCCGGGCTTTTGCTCGGGTGGCTTCCGCCTGTCTCGTTGGCCGTCGAAGGGTGGGCCGTGACTCCCGTTTGGGGAGACGTGGTCGAGGAATCCAAGAAACAACTTGCAACCGAGCTGGACCGCGTAAAAGGGCGTTTCGATCGCACCGATCGAGGCTCTGGCGTGGAGTCAGAGTTGCTCGAGTTAAGCGCAGGTCGTATCGTGACAGGGCTACGAGGCAGGCACGCCGATATCACTGTTGTCGGCAGACCGCGTGCGGATTTTGGTCAGGCCATCGTGGAGGGGCCTTTGTTTGAGTCTGGCCGACCAGTGCTCGTCGTGCCGCCTGCGTGGAAGCCACGACAGATCGGAAAGTCCATTCTGGTCTGCTGGAAGCCGACACGAGAGGCCGCGCGGGCATTGGGCGATGCCGACGATTTTCTTGCAAGTGCAAGTCAGGTTACCATAGCCACAATCGATGCTCAGCCTTCCGCTGATAGTTATGGGCCGAGGCCCGGGATCGATATTGCCGCTCACCTGGCGCGGCGAGGGGTCCAGGTAGAACTTGCGAACCTCGACTCGATGGGGCGAACCGAGGTCAAAATAATCGAGGAGCACGCTTTGGCCATCGAGGCGGACCTGATCGTCATGGGAGGCTATGGGCACTCCCGAATGAGTGAGTTCATTTTCGGAGGGATGACTCGCGAAATGCTAAAAACTGCAACGCTTCCTGTCCTCATGTCTCACTGACCCGCGCGTTGGTCGAGCAATCTAAGATGGCCTATGGAGGCTTCACGTAAACAGGTCACTTCGAAAACGGCAGCCGGCGCGTCGTCGCTTCATAGAATAAATGTGGTCATTTGGCGCGACATCGTCGGGGCTTGTGTGACTTAAAACGGAAATTGCCGCCGTTGCGATGCCTTTGATCTGGATCACCCCCCACCGAGACGCCGGAGGCGTCTAGAAAACTAGACGCTATTCAAACCTCGCGCACCTGGCGCATCGACTTCCTCCTCGCGGTCATGGAATCCCCTTCGTTCAGGGCTCCACGTCTCGCACGGCACATAGCCTTCTCGGGCCTGTTCAGGATCGTCGGAATCGCTGTTCAGCTTCCGTCGGAACAGATGTTCAGGTTCGGTCGGAACGCGCGTTCAGCTTGGATCGGAAATGGCGTTCAGAATGCGTCGGTGCGCGCAGCCTGCCAGCCGATTTACGTGACAGTGTCACTGCGCGGTGGTAAGTCTGACATGTCTCCGAGCGCTGCCGTTGGCGTGCCCGAATCCGATCGAGGTCAAGCGCATGCGACAGAAGCGTATTTGGGTAGCGACTTTCGACGGCGCATCGTCCCGGATCTTTACGTATGACGGCTCGCCTCGTCGCTTGGAAGAGATCGCTGGCGAAAGACGCGAAGGCCCGCATAAGCCGAACTTCGACGAGCGTGCGGGCAGGGTCTACTCAAGCGCGGGATCGGGTCGAAGCAGCGTCGAGCCGCACACAGATCCAGAACGAAATCTCGAAGACGCGTTTGTGACCTCGCTGGCCGAACATCTAGACAAGAGGCTCGCTGAGAAGGCCTTTGACGAATTGATCGTCGCTGCAGGACCGCGCGCCTTAGGTACTTTTCGGAGTGTGGCCTCGCGCACCTTAGCTGAAAAGATCGCGCGGGAAGTGCATGGCAACTATGTCAACAATGATCGGAGCCGATTGCTTGAAGCGCTGGCGGCCGACTGACACGCAGTAGGTGGTAGGTTGATGCTACCCGCTCTTCCATCTTCTCGGGTCGGCAGGCGAGTAGCGACAGTCGGTGAAGCAACGGTGCTCACAAGTTAAGTGATCTCGGCTGAAAGCCGCCTTTGCGGCTTCGAAAATCCGAGTGATGTCAAATGTCACCTTTTCGCTCGGCAAGCCGAACTGGGTCATTTTTAAATCAACTTGTCAGTACTGCCACCTCGTCCTCTCCCGTACAGTTCAACCGGTTTTGAATTCGACACGGGCAATGTGCGAGGTCGCAGATTGCGCAACGTGCGCGCCAAACAGTTGGGCGAGTTCGAGCGCACCCTTATTCGCCATAAGTAGATCTCCCCACACCCGCGCAGCCCCCCTGTCGCTTGCATAGGACAAGGCCGCGTGAAGCAGGCTGCGACCAAGCCCGCGGCCCCGGATGTCGGACCGCACGAAGATCGCGCACTCTGCGCTCGAAAAATCGGGATCGAAGACGAGCCGTACGAGGCCTGCGAGCACTTCCTCTCCCGCATCTGCGACAAGTACCATTTCGCGATCATAATCGATCTGGCAGAGCCTCGCCGCCGCCGCCTCGGTGACGCGGCTCATGGTGTCATGAAAACGCATACGGATGTCGTCCGGCCCTGCCTGTGCCGCCAAAGCGAAAAGTCGCCCGGCGTCGTCTGGCCGGATCGGACGGACAGAGATCTGCTGGCCATCGACCTCGACATCGTGTGCGAGCTCTTTCGGCCATGGTCGAATTGCCAGTCGGTAGGGTTCCTCCTTCGGCTGTCTCACGACGATCCGCGCATCGAGCGCTACGACGCCGTCTGCATCGGCCAGCAGGGGGTTGATATCGAGTTCGACTACCTCGGGGATGTCGATGACGAGTTGTGAGAGAGCGATCAGCGTTGAAACAATCTTATCAAGGTCCGCCGGCTTGCGATCCCGATACCCTGCGAGGAGCCGGGAAACGCGAGTGCGGTCGATCATGTCGCGTGCGAGGACTGAGTTAAGGGGCGGCAAGCCGATCGTTCGATCTGCGATGACTTCAGTCGCCACGCCGCCATGCCCGAACAGAATGCAAGGCCCAAAGGTTGCATCGATCACCGTTCCGAGCAACAATTCCACGGCATGCGGGCGTTTGATCATCTCCTGCACTGTGAAGCCGTCGATCGTTGCGTCAGGCCGCTCGCGCGTGACACGCTCCAGCATCTCCTGCGCCGCACGATGGACGGCCCCCGGCGTTTCAATGTCAAGGCGTACGCCTCCGACGTCGCTTTTGTGGCTTATCTGGCGTGACAGGATCTTGAGGGCGACGGGACGGCCGATTTCGCGCGCGGCAGTTTCTGCGATTTCGGGTGTCGAGGCGGTTACCGTCTGGACGATGGGGATCCCATAGGCATCGAGAACTGCCTTGGCCTCGGGCTCGGTGAGCATTGAGCGCCCCTCCGCCAGCACGCCTGCTATCAGTGATCGCGCTGCGCTCCGTTGGCCGGCTGAGCGTTCGGACTGCGCGTGGCTCGGGGTTTCGTAAAGCAGCGCCTGGTTACGTGCGTATTCGTGCAAGCGCAGGAACGCGCGGACGGCTTCGTCCGGCGTCTCGTAGGTTGGGATACCGGCGTCTGATAGCAGACGACGGGGCTCTGCCACCGTCGCTTCGCCGATCCAGCACGACAGCATTGGAGTCCGTGCATGACGTTTCTGTATCCGCAAGACTGCATCCGCCGCATCGACATTGTCGGCGACACCGGTCGGGCAGTTCATCACTAGGATGGCGTCACTGTCTTTCTCGCCCGTCAGGGCGTCCAGCGCCTTCTCGTAACGTGCACCATCGGCGTCGCCGATGATGTCGACGGGATTGGCGCCTGACCACGTTCCGGGCAATGACTCATCGAGCAAAGAAACGATGCTAGCAGTGAGCTGTGCGAGACGGCCACCGCCCTTTTCGAGAGCATCCGCAGCCAACACCCCCAGCCCGCCGCCATTTGTAAGAATCGTAAGCCGGTTGTCCGATACATGCATACCCGAATTCAGGGTCTCGGCGGCATCGAACAGGTCTCGCAGCGTATCGACGCGCAGCATGCCGGCCCGCCGGAACGCGGCATCATAGACTGCGTCCGCGCCGGCGAGAGCGCCGGTATGCGAGGCGGCGGCTCTTGCGCCTGCTGCGCTTCTTCCGGCCTTCACGACGATCACCGGCTTGGCGCGAGAGGCGATGCGCCCCGCCGACATGAATTTGCGCGCGATTGCGATGTTCTCGGCATAGAGCAGGATCGCGCGTGTGTCCGTGTCCATCGCCAGAAAATCCAGCAGGTCGCCGAAGTCAACATCAGTCATGTCGCCCATGGAAACGATGTGCGAGAATCCGATATCGCGCCCGTTGGCCCAGTCGATGATCGATGTGGCGATTGCGCCGGACTGGGAGAGCAGAGCGATTCCGCCACGCAGCGGTTTCATGTGAGAGAAGCTGCCGTTGATGCCTCTCGCAGGGGACAGGAAGCCGAGGCAATTGGGACCGACGATACGCATTAGGTAAGGTCGCGCCGCGTCCAACATCTCTTGCTTCTGGTGGCTGTTGAAACCAGCAGTGATCACAACTGCGGCCCGGCATCCAAGTTCACCAAGTTCGGCGATCAGGCCGGACACGGTCTGTGACGGCGTCGCAATGACCGCAAGGTCGGGCCGTTCCGGCAATGCTGCCAATGCAGGATAGCAGGGATGACCGAGTAGTTCCTGCGCGCGCGGGTTAACAAACATGATGCCGCCGTCAAAGCCGCCTGCAAGCAGGTTACGTGCAACGACGTGGCCGACAGATCCAGTCCGCCGGCTGGCGCCGACCAACACGATCGCAGAGGGACGAAACAGAGCTTCGAGGTTGCGTGTGGTCACCAGTTACTCGTCGCTTGAGGGTTGGCATCGAAGATATTCGTCGCGCATGTGTACTGTGAGAGAGAAACAGGAGATCATAAGTGTGATTGTCGGGCATCATCGGCACTTTGCAGTGCCGCACTTTGTAAGCGTGGCTGCGAGCGGAGTGCAAATCTCGGCCGAGCCGTTGCAGCAGTCATCGACTAGAAAGTTGATCAACTCGCTCATTGCTGCTTAGTCGGCGCGATAGATGATAGAACGCCCGTCTCGGCGCGAGGATGCGCGGCCAGCGTTTGCGAGAAGCATCAGGTGGGTGGAGAGTGAGGATGGCGGCATCTGGAGACTCTCTGCGACGTCGCCCGCGGCAATGCCTTCCGGCCCAGCCTTGATCAGAAGCCGAACGGTTGCGAGCCGACTATTTTGTCCGAAGGCAGACAGTGCCGCCACGGCGGATGTCATTTCCATAGCTACAGAAATACAGAAATATGGACGTAGGCGCAATCCGGAACGTTGGGTTTATTGCTGGGCTTGCCTAAGCCTGCCTCATAAACTCAATCGATCTACATACTCGCGGGCATGATCGAAATCGGCGGACCAACTGATCCAATTTGGAAATTGCTGCGTTCAGAAAGTTGCCTCTGATAGGGTGAAATTCTCTGCTTACCAAGGAGGTTCAGTTTCCTGTTCCTTTGCGCGGCGGCTCTAGTAAGCCCCACAAAATCGCGGACTTAGCGCTCGTGAAATCGTACAGAGGATCGAATGAGGTGTACGAGTTCTAGAGATGGTGGGGGGCGGTAGGGATGCCACCGCTTGATCCATCGCAGAGTAGATGCCGCGTAAATCAAGAATCTTTGCGGTGTTGGTAACTATATAGTCTTGACTGTGAAGGTGCCTAGCACGTGCAAAGTCCTTATGACGTTTTGGAAGTTTCACCGACCGCGCGCGATGAAGACATTCGCAAAGCCTTTCGCCGGCTCGCCAAGAAACTTCATCCTGATCTCAACCCAGGGGACAAGGCAGCTGAAGCAAGATTCAAGCAGGTAACTGCGGCGCAGGACCTCCTCCTGGATCCGGAAAAACGAAAACGCTTCGACGCGGGCGAAATCGACGCGAGTGGAGCGGAACAAGCCTCGCGGAAGTACTACAAGGATTTTGCAAACGGCGCCGACGCTGCGCGCGCATATCATGACAGCTCCGGGTTCGCAGACTTTTCGAGTGCGGACGGTCTTTTCGCTGAAATTCTACGGCGGCAGGCCGAACAGTTGGCGAGCGCGCCTGGGGCGGATCGGCTGTATCGCATTTCGATCAGCTTCCTGCAGGCTGTGAATGGCGCAACCGAACGCCTCAACTTGCCCGAGGGTGGCGCCCTTGATGTAGTCATTCCTCCGGGCATCGAGGACGGTCAGGCGTTGCGCTTGAGAGGAAAAGGAATGCCGTCGCGTGGCAGCGGGCCACCTGGCGATGCGCTGATCGAGGTGTCGGTTCAAGCCCATCCGCTGTTTGTGCGGGAGGGAAACAACATCCGGATTGAGCTGCCTATCAGCCTGAAGGAGGCGGTTCTCGGCGCGCGTGTAAGAGTGCCGACGCCATCAGGCGAGGTGATGCTGACAATTCCCAAGAGCGCAAACTCAGGTACGATTTTACGCCTGAAAGGTAAGGGCGTGGCGCGGAAGTCGTCGCCAGGGGATCAACTGGTAGCAGTGAAGCTCGTATTGCCATCCAAGGCAGATGCTGAGCTCGAGGCATTCTGCAAGAATTGGACGCCCGATCCTGACGATGATCCACGAGGAGGTATGCAGGCATGAGTCTCCCCAGAGATGCCTTTCTTGGCGAGGCAGGCCTCAGCGCAGAAACGCTTGAGGTATGGATCAATGAAGAGTGGATCATTCCCAGCGGCGAGGGCCCGGATGTGACATTCACAGAAACGGACGTTGCGCGCGCGAAGTTGGTTCGGGACTTAACTTACGATTTTCGCGTGAATCGAGAAGGCATCGGGATAGTGCTTCATTTGCTGGACCAGGTGCACGGTCTACGACAGGTCCTTTCGGAGTTATCACATACCAACGGTGGCTTGCCGTTACATAAGGAGAGAAATGAGTAGAGACGTCAGGCTGCGCGCCGGAGCGGCGCCGATCCGGCAGAACCTGGTTACGAGTGGTGGAGACCGGAAAGGCGAGACACGGTGGCGATCATCTCGCGTGGCCCATCATGTCGGTGGTGTTTCCAAAAGGCGCTCGCCGAAAGGCATATGCCAAGACCGGCATGACCGCGCCATGCGGATCTGTCGATTCAGTTTGGCTAGCGCGGTCCTGATTCTGGGTGGCGACGCCGACATCGACGCTGGCGGTGCGCATTTCGGCGGAGACTTGCAGCTGTGATGCGAGTGTTGGTCGAGGCCATCTAAACCATCGCCGGCCGGCCTGACCGAGATCAAGGCTCTGCTTGGTTGTGGCGGCTAAGGATGGGAGCGTTGGTGGTCGAGGTCGTACCCGCTCGTGAGCGTATGGTGGGTCACTCTGAATTCCAGTGTTTGCGACCACAGCAAGACAGCGGTAGCTTTGTTGATGATGATACACGCTTACAATCTTTACTGGATAGGTGTTCCCGCGCTGGCCCTGATGGCGTGTGTTTCGGCCCCGCAGAATTCCGCTCTTGAAAGCGGGCGGTCACTCGTCGATGCGAATTGCAGTTCATGCCATTCTGTCGGTGTCGTCGGTGAAAGTCCGGCACCAGAGGCGCCGCCGTTTCGCCAGCTGTCGGAACACTATCGGGTCGCAAGGCTCGAGGAAGCCTTGACCAAAGGGATAAGCATTGGCCACCCAGCGATGCCCGAATTCAAGCTCACTGCAGGCGATGTCGACTCCGTAGTCGTCTATCTCCAGTCGATACAGGCCAAATCCAAAGGGGAGAGCGCCTCTGAGGCTCCGCCTCCGTCAAGCGCTACGCCGGGAGAGATCCAAGCGGGTAAGCTTATCGTTGAGCAACAGTGCATCAGCTGTCACGCTGTCCGCAACGACGACGAGAGTCACAATCCGAAGGTCCCCGCACTGCGGACGCTTTCAGAGCGTTATTCCGTCAACGGGCTGGAGGCGGCATTCGCGCTTGGAATCATGACGGGTCATCCCGGCATGCCGGAGTTTCACTTTGGTCCGGAGCAGATCAAGGCGATTCTCGCGTATCTTGAGACCATACAAACACGTCGAGGTGCTTGATCGATCGTGGATCCCATTGCGCTCTGGAACGGACCGGAACTGGTAGGCGACGAATAGGCTTCAGCTTCCCAATTGTCTGACGGGGAGTCGTTAGGTCCTCGACGTGATTGCGGATTTTCCACTCTTGGAGAATAAGCCCGGCCGCTGAAGCTGGCTAGCGCGTTGCGTACTGACCCATCATGCCGCGGTCTTCGTGTTCGAGAATATGACAATGGAACATGAAGGGAGCTTCACGGCTTGCAGGTTGTAGAAAGCGCATCAGTAACTCGGCGGGTCCGTCAAGCAGAACGGTGTCCTTGCCGCCGGCCAAGTGTGCGGCCGGCGGCTTTCCGCTCATCGACAGAATACGGAATATCACCCCGTGGATGTGGAACGGATGCGCCATCATGGTCGGAGAAATTTCCCAGATTTCGCTCGAGCCAAGAGCCGGCTCGAAATCAATGCGGTTCATGTCAAATACTCTTCCATTGATTCCAACCGGCGGCCCTGACCCCATCCCGCCGCCGCCCATTCTCATCCCACGCATCATTCCCGGACCCATATCTAGTGAGATCTGACGGCGCACAATCGAGTCAGGATACGTGGGCTCTTGAAGCGCGAGGAGGGACAGCGGTATCGACTTCACCGGCGCCGCCAACGACCCGTCCACCTCGAAGCGCATCAGGGAGCCTGCGCCGCTACCAGACATTTCATTCGTCATTGCTGTCCCGATGCCGGATCCCATTCCCATCAGTGCGCGTCGATCCTCAGCGGTCACTAGTTCGACCGCTTGGCCGTCGGAAAGATCAACGAGGACTTCGAACCGTTCTCCCGGTGCGATCGTTAGGGTTGTCATGGCTACCGGATTTGGCAGGTAGCCTCCGTCGGAGGCAATCACGTGAAAGGCCCGGTCGTCTTGGAACGAAAGGTCGAAATTCCGTGCGTTGGCGGCATTCAGAATGCGAAGGCGGACAATACCGGCTGGCACACGAGCGACGGGTGCAATTGCACCGTTGACGATTAAGGTGTCGCCGCGCACGCCCATCATCATGGCCGGTCCGTTGACTGCGTATTTTAGATTGCCGGTGCTGTCGAACGTCCGGTCCTGCAGAATTATTGGCAAATCATCGACGCCGTATGACTCGGGTAGTCCGAGTCTCTGCGATGTTCCATCTTTGATGATCACCATTCCTGCGAGGCCCATATAGACTTGCCGCCCGGAATCACCGTGGGGGTGAGCATGGTACCATGCTGTTGCCTCAAGTTGATTGACCCGAAAGCGCGGTCGCCAGATTTCCCCCGGCTTGATCGCAAGATGAGGGCCGCCATCCACGGCGGCGGGCGCCAGCACGCCATGCCAATGGGCCGTCGTGACCTCGTCCAACTTGTTTTCGACAGAAAACTGAACCTCGTCGCCGCTGTGCAGCATCAGCACCGGTCCAAGAAAGGCGGCTGAGAAGCCGTATGTTGCCGCTTGCTGGTTCGGGAAGAACGCATGTTTTCCTTTGGTGGCGATGATATCGATATGGCCATTGCGCTTACGGGCTTCCTGCAAGGCTGGAATCGGAAGTGGCGTTACAAAAGGCGGCTTGCCGCCCGTCACGCACCCTTGGCCGGTCATCGCCAATGCTGTGGCGGCGCCAGCTCGTTCCAGGAAAAACCGGCGTGTTGTCACGGCGTAACTCCAGCTCAATAGACTTGAAAGAAAGGTAGATGGCAGCGGCTATTCAAGCGCGTTCGCTTTCCAGCACATTCTGGCGAATCCACCCAGCATTTGGCATATCGGCATCTACGAGGAGATCAGACTGAACGCAGAACTGCGGTTGAGGTTTGATCGTCGTCAACAACGTGCGAGCACGGACATTTGTGCGCGTTGTTCGCCGTGCGGTCATTGCATCGCGATGGCGCCGTCAAGGTCGATACATCCCCGACAAACCCCAAAGCCCGGAAAGGAGCTGACAAGCAAGGATTTTGCCGACACTATTAGGTTTGCGCGCGAGACATGATGGCGCACACTCCGGCGTGATCCTCAAACCGCCCGTGGCGCCCTTTGCCTCAGGCGTGAATAACTTGCTGTCCTCGTTCAGGCATCCGTCGTGAAGGTTATTGCGGTCGTCAATACAGTTGCGGGGACCGTCGGCCAGGACGGATGCGAACGTATGCGTCATGCCTTGGCGTCTTCGGGGGTCGCGAACCCGCAAGTCGTTGCGCTGGATCTTGCAGCGGGTGATGAGCAAGTGCGACGCATGATGGCCTACCCCCATGACCTATTTGTCGTCTGGGGTGGTGACGGCACGCATCGCACAGCGCTCAACATTGTCGGCCGCGCGGCTTCAGATTTGCTTTTGCTGCCGGGTGGCACGATGAACCTGTTATCGAAATGGATTCATGGTGATCGCTCTTGGGACCAGATTCTTCAGGATGTCCTCAAATCCTCCCAGCTCCGCGTTCTTCCCGCTGGAGAGGTTCAGGAGTCCCGCTTTTTCTGTGCTCTGTTGGCAGGAGTTCCTGCGCTCCTTGCGGAAGCGCGAGAAAGTTTGCGCCACGGTGATTTCGGCCGAGCGATTCAACATGTCGGCGTTGCCTTCGAGACGGTCCACCATCTTCATCTTGTCGCCAGAGTCGGAAACAGAACTGAGCCAACGAAAAGCTTTGGCAAAGGGGCGAATGTGGTTGGGGCGCTGGTCGGGCCTCTATGTCACAATGGCCGGATGGAAGCTGCTGCGCTTGTTTTGCCGTCGGCATTCTCTGCGATTGAATACGTGTGGTCGTCTTTCCAGTCGGGATGGCGCGAGATGCCGGGTGCTCAAATCCTGCCCGCCGAAATTCTTACCGTGTCATGCGACGGCGGTGCTGCAGCGCCAGTGGTCATGGATGGCGAGAAAGTCGACGTCGAAAGTGAGTTCAGTGTGGAATTTGTCGAGCGCGGCGGTGCTTGTTTGGTGGCAACCTGAAGCAGGGAAGCACTGACCCCGGGGGGCCGCCAGACTAGTTGTCGATACTTCCGGCCTTTCGAAAGACTAGGGATCGGCGCCAATACGTCTGAATCGTAATTCTGTGACAGTGAATTGGTGTTGCTATCCTCGATCAAAGTGCGCAGCACTTGAGATGCATCAAGTCTTCCGCCAACAGTCGGCGCATTTAGAAGGGAGCTCTGCTAACGACTCGCAAGGCCAACATCTGAGGGAGTGAATGCGATGCTGCGCAGCTTGGTAGCGTTGGGTTTTTCGGCCATTGTCACGGCGTGCGTCTCCGGAGGTGTGCCACATGCAGTAGCGAGAGAGGGCATGTCGACAGCTCAAGCGTCGTCAACTGAGTCACGCTCGATGGGCTATTCATACGCCGAAAAGGCGTGCGCGGGCTGCCACGCAGTGAGTGTGGGCCAAGTTCGATCGCCACACCCGAAGGCTCCCACATTTGAGGTCATCGCCAACACGCCTGGAATGACGCCGATGGCCCTAAACGTATGGCTACACAGTTCTCCTCATCGTGACATGCCAAACGTGCGTGTCGAAGCAGACCAGCTGGATGCCTTGGCCGAATATCTCTACTCGCTCAAGAAATAGCGAGGCGCATACAAGAAGCGTGCTGCGCGACGCTGCTCCCCATGGCGATGATGCTCGTCAGAGGGAGCTATCCACTCCACGCGATACCGCGTGCAATACGCCCGGTGATCATGCCGATGAATATCAGAAGCAGCGCGATCCATACGCTCAGAATCCCCGCCGTAATTCGCCAGCGCCTCGGTGGCAGTCCCTGAATCAGAAAGACCGCGATGCCAGCAATGTTGATACAAACAAGGTTGTTGGCGAACAGATGAGTGAAACAGCCTCGGTCGTCAGAGGACTTGCAAAATTAATACTGATACGCCCTGATGTTTCGCTCCGTCGCTCTTGCGCGCGGCCATGGGAGGATTTGTTGATGTTCAGGTCTGTACGGATGGCGACGGCGGTGTCGTTGCTCGCGGTGTGTGCAGCAGGATGTGTGCAGATCCCGACCGGTGCTTCGACCACTGTCGCGCCGGGATCGCAAAGTTATTATCAGTTCCAGAAGGTCGTGTATCAGAACTCCGGTGGTTTGCAGGACGATCGCGCGTATTTCCTTCGTGAGCTTCGCAATATTGGGGCGCATGTCGCCGCTACTGAGGGCAATGTTGAGATCAGACTCGTGAGTTTCTCG
Organism: Caulobacterales bacterium; assembly: GCA_038326205.1. GTDB lineage: Bacteria > Pseudomonadota > Alphaproteobacteria > Caulobacterales > Hyphomonadaceae > UBA7672. The sequence goes on from JBBQJV010000003.1 coordinate 39,780, forward strand.
GGAGGCGTGAAGGTCTTCCAGCAAGCCATGACCGATCCAGAATTGGCTAAAGCAATCGACGGGGTGCTTGAGAAGGGCGTGCGCCTTCTTCTTTGCCGCAACACCATGCGGGCTTTGAATCTGACGGCTGAAGACGTCTACCGGATAACGGAAGATGACATCGTTCCAAGTGGCGTCGCTGAGATTGCCCGTCTGCAGGGCCTGGGATTTGTGTACCTGAAGCCCTAGGCGGTAGTAGGTGCTCGGTCAGCAACAATGAAGACGTTCATTCCGCCATTCATACTGTCGGTGATAGGGCTTGCGTTCGTTGTGCCATCGGCAGTCGCGCAATCCGTACTGGCGCGCACCATCGATGGCCATCCGGACCTGCAAGGTACGTGGGCGCTGCGTACATTGACGCCATTCGAGCGGCCGGCAGGCGTGACGAATGCAACCGTCAGCGTTGAAGAGGAAGTCGCGCTGATCGGGTTGATCATGCAGCAACGTCTGACGGCCGAGCGGTTCGATCCGGGCACGTCGACGCCAGACGGGGATGGCCTTGCTATCATTGATGGTCAGCGACGTACCTCGTCTATCGTCCAGCCAGCCGATGGCCATCTTGCGCTGACGCCAGCGGGCAAAGCCAGGCTTCTGGAAAAGCCGGACGGCTATGACGGACCGGAGGCGCGACCTGTGAACGAGCGCTGTATCGCCGATGCCGGCCGAGCGCCGTATCGCGTGATGTCTGGAGAGATGTTTTTTCAGATCATTCAGACGCCAGACCACTTGGTGATCCGAAAAGAGGGAATGGATCCTCCGCGCATATTTCCGCGCGAGATGAAGGTGGATCGCAAAACATTCCTGTCCTGGACAGGCGTCTCGATTGCCTCATGGAGTGACAATACCCTCGTGATTGAAACCACGGGCTTTCGCGCTGATGATCCCAATCGGCGCATATCCGGTCCGGGCTCGTCGGGGTTTCCCATCATGCCCAGTTCGCAGATCACTGAATGGTTTGTTCCGATCTCAAAGGACATCATCCTCTATCGATATCGCGTCGACGATCCCGAACTATTTCTGGAGCCGCTGGTTGTCGAGCTACCCATGATACGAACAACGCAACAGCTTTTCGAAAGCGCTTGTCACGAAGGCAACCAAAGCCTCACGAATACTCTGCTTGGCGCGCGCGTGCAGGAACTCCGCGATATTGCAACTTCATCGCGTCGCCCCTGACTCGGTCACGGCGGGGTCGGCATCTTAAGCCGGAGGCCGACTGCGACCGGTCCCGCTGGCAGCATGCGTCAATTTGAATGGTTATAAATAAGCAAGAACGCATATAAGAATATGCGCAGAAAAGAAGTGCTTTTGAGCTAGCGAAGGGACAAGTCTGATGATTGCCTGCACCCGAAAACACGTTCGCTCCGCGCGGAATGCCGCGCCTCAACGAGCGAGCCCCTGACTTCGAGGCTGTCACGACGCACGGCATGCGGAAACTGTCGGATTACAAGGGCAAATGGCTAATTCTGTTTTCGCATCCGGCGGACTTTACCCCTGTTTGCACCACCGAATTCCTGGGGTTCGCCCGTGCGCATGATCAGTTTGCTGCGCTGAACACGGAATTGCTCGGCCTGTCGATCGACAGCAAGTATGCCCATATTGCCTGGGTACGCTCGATAAAGGAAAAATTCGGAGTCGATGTTCGGTTCCCGATCATCGAAGATCTTTCGATGCGTGTTGCTCATGCATATGGCATGATCATGCCTGGAGCGAGTGACACCTCCGCTGTTCGCGCGACATTTATCATTGATCCTGAGGGCGTCCTCAGGGCGATGGTGTACTATCCGATGTCGAATGGACGCTCGATCAATGAATTTTTGCGGCTCATTGCGGCTCTTCAGGTCGCCGATGCCAACAAGGTAGCTACGCCGGAAAACTGGCAACCAGGTGAACCGGTCATTGTCCCGCCACCTCAGACATCCGCTGAGGCGGAGGCTCGCAAGGCTCAAGGTTTCGACTACACCGACTGGTACTTCGCAAAGAAGACCGTTTAGAAAACTGATACGGACCCGGGGCGCCGCTCTGGGTCGTTCGAGAGGCGATGGCCACTTCGGGAAAGAGTGTGATGGGATCGGAAATCAAAACCTTCTTTGACCCGGAAACCTTTACTGCGAGCCACGTCCTGATCGATCTCGCTACATTGCAGTGCGCGATCATCGACTCGGTGCTCGACTTCGATCCCGCTGCTGGGCGGACGTCTACGAAGAATGCTGACGATATCATCCGCTTCGTTCGTGGTCGTGCGCTGTCTGTCCAATGGATCTTGGAAACCCACGCCCACGCTGATCATATTTCCGCCGCTCCCTATCTGAAGGAGAAGTTGGGTGGAAGCACTGGCATTGGTGAGCATATCACCATTGTGCAGGCAGCCTTTGGCAAGATCTTCAATGAAGGCTCTGATTTCGCACTCGACGGATCGCAGTTCGATCACAGGTTCGTTGAGGGTGAAACGTTTGAGATCGGGGAGCTTAAGGTCAGGGTCATGCATACGCCCGGACACACGCCAGCCTGCGTAACATATGTTGTTGGGGACGCCGCATTTGTCGGCGACACGTTGTTCATGCCTGACTATGGAACAGCCCGAGCCGACTTCCCAGGGGGGGATGCGCGCATACTTTTTCGCTCGATCTGGAAGGTGTTGTCGCTGCCGCCTGAGACGCGCCTGCTTCTATGTCATGACTACAAGGCGCCTGAACGCGAGGAGTTTCTCTGGGAGACGACGGTCGCCGCTGAACTCGCAGGCAATATCCATGTCCATGACGGCGTAACCGAGGACGAGTTTGTTGCCATGCGAAGGGCTCGTGACGCGCAGCTTGGCATGCCGAGGCTTATCCTGCCTTCAATTCAGGTGAACATGCGGGCTGGCGAGTTTCCGCCGCCTGAGACGAACGGTCAGCGCTACCTCAAGCTTCCATTGAACATGCTTTGAGGTCCGGAGCTGGCGGCGAATGCATCAACGCTGGACGAGATCGCGCATTTAGCTAACGCTGGCACTACGAAAGGGATATCTCATGACCAAGGAATTGTCGCAGACAGCGCGCCGTTCGTTTCTGTCACGCTTCGGAATAGGCGCTGCCCTTGTCGCCGGTGTGGGCGCAGGGATGGCCGCCGCCCGACCTGCGGTCGCACAGACGAACGCCTTCAAACCGCAGCGTCACACGGAAGATGCTTGGATGGAGACACCGAGTGTCGCGCACCGCATCGTTATTGACTCAGCATTCCCGGCGGGGGGCGGGGCGGCGCTGCTTTACGCAAATAACAACTTCCTTGCGAACAAGAGCGGCTATGGCCTGAGCGCGCAAGACATCGCAATCATCGTCGTGTTGCGGCACTTATCGACGCCGTTCGCCTTCACGGACGCGATCTGGGCGAAGTACGGTGAGGCGATCTCGGACGTCATCGATTTCAAGAACCCGGTGACCAAGGAAGCGCCTGTGACCAATCTCTACAACTCCGGCGCCAACGGGATGTCACTCTCCAATCGTGGAGCTACTATAGCGAGCCTTGTCGAGAAGGGCGTCCAATTCGCGGTCTGCAATTCGGCGACGCGATTCATAGCAAACGCGGTGGCGCTGAAAACAAAAGGCGATGCTGAAGCCATCTACCAGGATTTTGTTGCCAATCTTATTCCGAATGCGCACCTAGCGGCTGCTGGCGTCGTCGCTGTGAACCGAGCGCAGGAATATGGCTATACATTGTTGACGGCGGTCTAGCTGCGGCGCCCGAGCGCGTCGCTAGCGCGAGGTGAGATGAAAGGGGCGGTTTTTGCCAAGCGATCGTTGTCTTTGGGGGGCTGCGCGATCCCGCGCTACAATGTGAAAGGCCTGTCTGCATACGCGTGCAATAATTTTGGGCCCCACAGAATGGTTTCCGATGAGCGTGAACTCAAACGCTTGAGGAAGCATTCGCGTGAGATGCGGCGTCGGCGACTGACGGGGCCTCGGTGCATCCTTGATTGATTGCGGAAGATCTCTTCGCAAGGTGTTCGCAATTATATAAATTAGAAAACTCTAATGCAAGTGCTTGGAGCCCGGGAGGTCGCAATGGACTGGCAAGCCGTCACGGCAACGATCTCTGGCTCTGGGGTCGGCTTTCTATTGGGATTGCTCGGCGGTGGCGGCTCCGTTCTGGCGGTGCCGTTGCTGCTTTATTTCGTCGGTGTCCCAAATGCCCATATTGCCATCGGCACAAGCGCTGTGGGCGTCTCGCTTAACGCTGCAACCAGTCTCATAGGCCACGCGCGGCGCGGCTCTGTCCGCTGGCCCTGTGCAATTGCGTTTACGCTCTCGGGCATTGTCGGCGCGGCGATCGGCTCCACCATTGGCAAGCTGATTGACCCGCAGCCGCTGACGTTACTCTTCGCGATCGCGATGATTGCCGTGGCTCTGTCGATGTGGCGACCAAGGCGTGGTGCGGAAGTGGTTGACGTTCATCTGACGCCCAAGATCGCGATGCGTCTCATTCCAATCGGTCTTGGCGTCGGTCTTGCGTCTGGATTCTTCGGTATCGGTGGTGGATTCCTGATTGTTCCCGGACTGATACTCGGCACCGGCATGCCGATGCTGAACGCAGTCGGTTCCTCACTACTTGCCGTCGCACTTTTTGGCGCTACCACGGCGGTCAACTACGCCTTGTCGGGCTTGGTGATCTGGCCCATCGCAGGCTGGATGCTGGCCGGTGGCGTCGTTGGTGGAGCTCTCGGCGTGTGGGCTAGCCGCAAGCTGGCCGGGCGGCGTGCGCTCCTGCAGCGTTTCTTCGCCATATTCGTGTTGGTCGTCGCCGTCTATGTAGGTTGGCGCGCGATTGGCCCTGCATGAACGGAGTTCTGCTACATGGCGCGCCTTGAATGTTCTTTAGCCTCCGCTAAATTAGCAGAGGCGTTTTCTGGAGTCGCCTATGCCCGCAACCCGTCGCAAGCCAAGCGCAGCAATTCCAGCTGTGCGCAAGCTTGAGCCAAGAGCGGCGGAAGCTGCGCAATTGCTCAAACTTTTGGCCAATGACCAGCGGCTTACTGTTCTCTGCAGGCTGAGCGGTGGAGAAATGTCCGTAACCCAGCTCGGACAGCACGTGAATCTCACGCAATCGGCTCTTTCACAACATCTTGCCAAGATGCGGGCCGAAGGGCTCGTCGCCACGCGCCGTGAGGCGCAGACGATTTATTATCGCTTGGCCGATCCGATCGCAGTGCGACTGATTAGCGTGCTCTGCGAACTTTATGGCGGGCCAAGCCACTAGCGCCAATCAGGCCTATCGGAATGCCGTTCCCGGCTTCACGCCAAGCTTCTTGAAGATCATCGCGGCCGGACAGAAGCCCGTGAAGGCCGCCTGAAGCAGGTTCGCACCGGCAAAAGCTGACACCCAGATCCACAGCGGGTGAACGGTCAATGACAGGGCGATTCCTGCCAGGACGACAAGTCCGGCAAAGGCGATAACTGCGCGATCAAGTGACATAAAGACCTCCTTCAGTTTGTTTGAGCGACTGCGTCGCCAACGTAGCCGCGGATCCAGGCAGTCAGAGCATCGGCCTGAATCAAGCCAGCCTTACGATCAATGACAGCCCCGTCACGGAACAGGATGAGAGCGGGAATGCCGGACACACCCAGGCTGCGAACCATTTGACTCTGGTCGGCATTCAGTTTCACAAGCCGCGCCTGTCCAGCCAGCGCTTCAGCGGCTGATGCGAAATGAGGCGCCATCGCGCGGCAAGGACCGCACCAAGGGGCCCATACGTCCACCAGCACCAAGCCAGATGACTTATCGAGAACCTGCTTCAACTGGCTATCGTCAACCTCGGCGGGAGTGTCGAGTCCGAGAGGCACGCCGCAGCGACCACACTTGGCGGCCGCTACGGGTTTGTCCACGGGAACGCGATTTGCCGCTCCGCAAGCGGTGCAGACGGCCTGACTGGATCGGACAACGTTCATCGTTTCATCCCTTCAGCTTGTGGATCCCAAGCGTGTTCATCACAAGTTTCTCGTAGAATGGCTCGCTCTCACCCTTCTTGATCTTGCCGATGAAATAGGATTCAAAGCCGGCTTTCGCCATGTGGACCCAGCCACCTTTGGCAGACCAGTTTACGTTGCGCGGCGGAATTTGCGGCTGGGCGACGAAGACAACGCCGCCATCCCCGAAGTCGGCCAGGCACACCGCATTCCAGGTCGCCTCCGCGTCCGCTGCTCCGCCGCGAAGGAGGGCGCCAATGTTGTGCGCCGTCGCGGTAACCATGGATTCGATCATGAAGCCCGTCTTTGGCACACCGACAGGAACCGGCGTCTTGCCCGTGGGGGGAATCGCAACGGTGACGCCGATACTGAAGATGTTCTGGTAGGTCGGGTTGCGCTGGTGCTTGTCGATCAGCACGAAGCCACGCGGGTTCACCAGGTTGTCAACGCCGCGAAGGGCCGACACGCCTCGGAAAGCGGGGAGCATCATCGAGAAGGCAAACGGGAGGGCGTGGGTCGCCTTTACGGCACCATCCTCGCCGACTTCCTCCACGTGCATCGTCCCAGCTTCCACGTTGGTGACGCGCGCGTTGGTGATCCACTTGATGTGCCGGTTGCGCATCTCGCTTTCCAGCAGGCCTTTGGTATCGCCCACACCGTCGAGGCCCAGATGGCCGACATAAGGTTCGGAGGTGACGAACGTCATCGGCACCTTGTCGCGGATCTTGCGCTTGCGCAGTTCCGTATCGAGGATCATGGCGAATTCGTAGGCTGGTCCAAAGCACGATGCGCCCTGAACGGCGCCAACGACAATCGGCCCGGGGTTCTTGCAGAACGTTTCAAAGGCCGCTGCGGTTTGCTCCGCATGCTCGACCTGGCAGATCGAGTGGGTGAAGCCCTCCGGCCCAAGTCCTGGAATCTCGTCAAAAGCCAGATCGGGTCCAGTGGCGATGATTAGATAGTCGTAGCTGATGGACTTCCCGTCCTCGAGTTCCAACCGGTTCTCGGCAGGAACGACGCGAGATGCACCGATGGAGACGAAGTTGATACCCTTTCGCTTCATCACGGGCCGGAGGTCAACCTCGATGTCCTTCCGCCTGCGCCAGTTGACGGCGACCCAAGGGTTCGACGGGACGAACTGGTAGATCGCCCCTTTCGAAACGACTGTGATTGCGTCTTCCTTGCGGAGTTGCTCGCGCACTTCGTAGGCTGCGATCGCGCCACCAAGTCCGGCGCCGAGTACAACGATATGTGCCATTGGGTCCTCCCGGGCTTCGGCGTCCGCCGGTGTTGACGATATATGCGTACGCCCGTATATACGCAAGTATGCAAATAACGATTGCAGACATGGCAGAACGAGCGACGGACGCCAGCGACCTTCTGAGGACGCTGGCGAACCCGCATCGTCTCATGATCGTGTGCCGTCTGATTGAGGGAGATCAATGCGGGGGCGGCCTCGCAGCTGATCTTGATCTGCGACAGACGTTGGTGTCGCAACATCTGGCTATCCTGCGGCGGCAACGTGTCGTTGAGGCGCGGCGCGAGGGCCAGATGACCCGCTATCGCCTGACGAGCGGGGTGGCCCAAGCAATCACCGAAACGTTAGCTGCGCACTTTTATGCAATCCCGGTCAATAAGCCCAGCCAGGTTGAGGAATAGCCACATGTTCAAAGCACGCAGCGTCCCAACGGAAACGCCCAAGCAAATTCACGACGCCATGACGCGCGGAGAGGTCATTTTGATCGATGTCCGCGAGCCATCAGAGTATGCGGTCGAGCGCATCCACGGTGCAATGCTGTTCCCGCTTTCAACTTTTGATCCTGCGGGGCTTCCCGATGCGATGGGTAAGCAGGTTGTCCTCCACTGCGGCTCGGGAAAGCGCTCGGGGATGGCATTCCAGAAGGCTTTTGCTGCAGGTGTCGTGGTGCGCAGCCATATGGATGGGGGCATCATGGCCTGGAAGGCGACGGGCCTACCGGTTGTTTCGACCGATCCATCGACTGGCGCCGTTCGAGATCGCGTCTAGATGTTAGTGGGGATGGGCATGCGTAGTCTGGTTGGAAGTCTGATGCTGGTCACGGCGATGCTCGCCGCTGGCTGTGGCGGGTCGCAAACGCAAGCCCCGCAAAGCCAGCAAAGCGCCACTTCTGCCGCTCTGACGATTGCTGAACGCACCGTACCGGACTTCCGGATGGTTTCGGCAGTCCTCACCAATCGTGATGTTGGCGATGCTCGCGCACGGATTGGGGGGCGCATTGCTCAGATTCTGGTCAAGGAAGGCGATCTGGTTCGGGCTGGGCAGGTTGTGGCCGTGATTCGAGACGAACGTATCGCGCTCGAAGCGGATGCTGCCGCAGCATCCGTCAGGGCAGCCGAGGCCGCTAACCAGCAGGCTCAGCAGGACCTTCAGCGATCTGAGCGCCTCTTCTCAAGCGGCGCGATCTCCCGGGCAGCCATTGACCAGTCCAGGTCCGGCGCCAAAACGGCGGAAGCGCAAATGCAGGCTGTACGTGCTCAGGCAGGCGCCGCACGCGCACTCAACAATCAGGGCCAAGTGGTTGCTCCCTCTGATGGAGAAGTAACTCGCATTCCAGCGCCGCGCGGAGCCGTCATAATGCCGGGAGAAGCAGTCGTCCTTATCACGACCGGCGCACCTGTCCTCCGGATTGAGTTGCCCGAGTCGGAGGCTGCAAACCTGAAGCAGGGACAGTCCATTTCGTTCCTAGCGGATGATAGCGAAGAGCCGCGCCTCGCCACGATCCGGCAGGTCTATCCTGCGGTGACATCGGGCCGCGTCATGGCCGACATCGATGCGTCGGGCATCGATCGGCAGCTTGTTGGCGGCCGCGTGCGCGTTTTGGCGCCGGCGGGTGAGCGCACAGCCATCGTTGTCCCTGAGACCTACATTGATACACGCTATGGTGCCGATTATGTTCGTCTCAGTCGGAAAGGCGGGGCAACGATCGAAGTTCCAGTGCAGCGCGGATCGCGCGTCCCGCTTGAGGACATGCCGAACGGCGTCGAAATCCTGTCGGGTCTGCGCTCCGGTGATGAAATTCTGCCAGTGGAGCAAGCCTCGTGAAGCTCGGCATTTCGGGTAAGCTGACCGAGGCGACTATACGTTCGCCTTTGACACCGCTTTTCCTGCTCACGGCGATTGCGCTTGGCTTGCTGGCCTTGTTCACAATCCCGCGCGAAGAAGAGCCTCAGATCAGCGTGCCGATGGTCGACATCGCAATCCGCGCGGACGGCCTCAAAGCGCCTGATGCTGCCGAACTGATCACCAAGCCGCTCGAGACTATCGTCAAAGCCATCGACGGTGTCGAGCACGTCTACAGCCAGACACAGGATGATGGCGTCCTCGTTACTGTTCGCTTCAAGGTTGGCACGGATCGCGACGATGCGATTCTGCGCATCCACGAGCGTATCCGCGCCAACTACGATAAAATCCCCACCGGCATTCCCGAGCCGCTGATTGTCGGTCGCGGCATCAGTGATGTTCCGATCGTCGTCATTACTCTTTCACCCGAAGCACCGGCGGCAGACCGCTGGAATGACCAAGCCCTCTATCTGGTGGCCGAGGAGCTTCAGGCCGAACTGACGAAGGTGCAGGACGTTGGGTTGTCCTTCATCGTCGGCGGGCGTCCTCAGGAAATCCGGATTTCGCCGGATCCTGGCCGCATGTCGCTCTATGGCGTGCCGCTGAAGTCAGTCATAGACACGGTTAGCAGCGCCAACGCGTCTTTCCCGGCCGGTGATCTGCGCAGTGTGGACAAAGTCCAGTCCGTCGCTGTCGGCAGCACCATCGATACTGTCTCGGAGCTTGAGCTGCTCTCAATTCGCGCGCCTGACGGCCGCGCCGTCTATCTCCGCGACGTTGCGGATATATCCTTGGGGGCTCGTGAGGATCAAGCCCGCGCCTGGCGCTTCAGCCACGAAAGCGATGCCGTGCGAATGGCGCCTGCCGTAAGCCTCGCCATCGCAAAGCGGGACGGCGCAAACGCAGTTGTTGTTTCCCAGGCGATAGAGCAGCGCCTGCATCAGATGGAAGGCAAGCTGATTCCCGAGGGCGTCTCGGCCAACATTTCGCGCAACTATGGTGAGACAGCGAACGAGAAGGCGAACGAGCTTCTGTTCCACCTTGCACTCGCGACGATAAGCATCGTCGTACTGATTGGTTTTGCTATTGGCGTCCGCGAGGCGATCGTAACCGCCTTCGTGATTCCCACCACCATACTGCTGACGCTCTTCGCCTCGAACCTGATGGGTTACACGATTAACCGTGTCAGCCTGTTTGCCATCATTTTCTCAATTGGCATCCTTGTTGATGACGCCATCGTGGTGATCGAGAACATTGCGCGTCATTGGGGGATGAATGATGGCCGCTCGCGCTATCAGGCCGCCATCGAAGCTGTTGCCGAGGTAGGAAATCCAACGATCGTCGCGACGCTTACAGTCATCGCGGCGCTGCTGCCCATGATGTTCGTGTCCGGTCTCATGGGCCCCTACATGGCACCGATCCCTGCCAACGCCTCCGCTGCAATGCTGTTCTCGTTCTTCGTGGCCATGGTGCTGGCGCCTTGGCTTATGGTCCGTTTTGCGCGCAACACGCTGGCGCATGTTGGAGAAGGGCATGGCAAGGATGGCGGCAAGCTGGGTCGCCTTTATCGTAAGGTTGCGGCCCCGATTATTGCCTCGCGTAAGGCCTCGGTGATTTTCCTGGTCGTCGTTGGCGTTGTGACGATTGCAGCTTGCGCGCTCTTTGCGACCAAAACGGTGCGCGTGAAACTACTGCCTTTCGACAACAAGTCCGAGCTTCAGGTCGTTGTCGATCTTCCCGAAGGGGCGACAATGGAGGCGACTGAGCGCGTCCTTATCGACGCTGCGGGTCTCGCCAGCAGCATGCCAGAGGTGCTCGCATCGGACGCTTACGCCGGAACGGCGTCGCCGTTTAACTTCAACGGCCTCGTGCGCCACTATTATCTGCGCAACAAACCAGAAATGGGCGACCTGCAGGTGAGGTTGGCGCCGAAGGACAAGCGCAGCCGATCGAGTCATGAGATTGCTCTAGATATGCGCCAGCGGCTCAAGGCGCTTGCGTTGCCCGAAGGCGCCTCTGTGAAGGTAGTGGAAGTCCCTCCGGGACCGCCGGTGCTCGCCACTCTGCTGGCGGAAATCTATGGGCCGGATGCTGTCACTCGCCGGGCCGTCGCGACTGAAGTCCGCAAAATTTTCAACAGCGTTCCGTATATCGTCGATACAGATGACAGCTTCGGCCACCAGCGCCCGCGGCTTCGCCTGACGCCGGACCGGTCGCAGATGGATTTCTTCGGCGTTGCCGAAGGCGACGTCATGCAGTCCATCGCCGTCACGCTCAATGGTCATGCTATCGGCTATTCTCATCGTGGCGAAGGACGCAATCCGATCGGCATCGCGGTCCGCCTGCCGCAATCGGCACGCACATGGTCCAAAGGTCTTGCGGCGATGCCTGTCGCACAGACCGCGGACGGTTCACGACTCGTCGAAATGGGCGAACTCGTCCAAGCTCGCGACGAGATCGGCAGCTATCCGATTTTCCGACGCGATGGCCGCGCCGCCGAGATGGTTATGGCGGATCTTGCCGGCGCCTATGAAGCGCCGATCTACGGCATGCTCGACGTTCAGACGGCCATCGAGTCCCATGATTGGGGCGCTCTCCCGAAGCCGGCGATCAGCATGTACGGCCAGCCCGAGAATGAAGCGACGCCGACCTTGCTGTGGGACGGAGAATGGGAGATCACCTATGTTACATTCCGCGACATGGGTGCCGCTTTTGCGGTTGCGATCTTTGGCATCTACATTCTTGTCGTTGCGCAGTTCAAATCGTTCCGCCTGCCGCTGGTAGTCTTGACGCCGATTCCGCTCACCCTGATCGGCATCGTTATCGGTCACGTCCTGTTCAACGCGCCGTTCACCGCCACGTCGATGATCGGTTTCATCGCGTTGGCAGGGATCATCGTTCGCAACTCGATCCTGCTGGTGGACTTCATTCGTCACTCGAAGGATACGGATAGGCCTCTGCGCGATGTCCTGCTTGAAGCAGGAGCGATCCGGTTCAAACCAATCTTGCTGACCGCGGTCGCGGCAATGATCGGAGCGGCGGTAATCCTCACTGATCCGATTTTCCAAGGTCTCGCCATCTCGCTGCTGTTCGGTCTGGCGTCGTCGACGCTGCTGACCGTACTCGTGATCCCTGCGATCTATGTGGTCATGCGAGACGACGGTCGGCCGCAGTCGACGACACCTACTGTCGGATCTCAGCCGACTGGACCTGTCCTCGAAGCCGAGAGTTGAAGTCGATGCTTCATGCATCTTCCTCACTGCAGGTCGCCGTTCGTAATTGAATTGCTGTCATTGGCGGTCTCTTCGTGAGCAGCGGGTGCTTCCAGGTAATCGAGTCGGCGCTGACGTTATGGGCCGAGTACGCGAGAGTCCGTCCGAGTGGATGGGTTGATTGGGAATTCTCCACTTTTAGCCAAATCGGAAGAGCCGAATTGTCGATCGTTACCTCTTGGCGTGTGGTGCGATGAGGCGTCTTGCCAAAGACGTTTTGCGTCCAAGATGTCGATGAGGCATCGTATCGCCTCCTGATCGCCTTCGAGCGCCCGCACGCGAATGCGCAGAAGCATTACGTCGATTGCGGGCGCCATTTCTGTTCGCGAACCAATTTTGATTGGGAAGGGAGATAGCAAGACCTCCTTCATGATGTCTCGTGGCTTGAGGCCGTTTGGGTTGCCGGATTGGCCCGGTTTCCAGCGCGAGTGGCTGGGAGGTCGGCGATAGCCAACTGCATAGTCTGGTTTTTCGGTAGGCTGCACTTTTGATAGCTTTGGCATATTAGCAGGCTTCGCTCCGACAGCCGCCGCTGCGCCAGCACAAACCCAGAAAATTCCTCACATTTCTCTCGCAAATTCCCTGCTCGGCGGTCAGCAATTCCCTGCTACTTGTGCCCGGAGACATCGCTGAAAAGGCAACAAATCTCGGAATTTCCGGCGGTTCGCCACTCAAGCGCGGTTCTGAGTCTCTCAAAAAGGCCGAAAATTCCCTGCAAGCAGGGAATCTATCAGAGCTCTTACTCCATTGCGGTGGCCGCACAGCCAGGGAGTTTCAGTCTCCGGCCCACGGCCGTTGAGACTTGGTATTGAGCCCAAGTATCCGGCACACAGCGGCAGAGGTTCCTCCTAGAGACTCGGTTGCCGTTCGTATGCGCCGCGACTTCGGCCCATTTGCTTGGGCGAGTCTCCGGGCCACGGCGAAAAGTGGAAAGTCCCAGTCGTCGCTGAAATGGTAGAGACCAGTTTCGCATGATGGTCGCTGGTGACACGCCGCATGACGGATACGGTTCTGTCTCTCGCGCGAGTTGGCAATCTCACTTGTCGGAAACCAAATCGGGGTCCAGGCACAAGCATAGAGATGGAGAGGTCTCCGTTGCGGCTATTATGTTGCGTGGCAACAGCAAGTGTGGCTCAGGTTGAGACCCCGTACTCCCCAAAGAGTTGGAAGCGCTCTGCAAGCCGTTCCCCGCCGAACCTCCAAAAAGTGCGATGAGGCTGCGGATGACCTTTTGATCGCTCTGCAATGCTTTCGCCCGAACCCGGAGTAGCATGACGTCCAGCGCGGGGACCATTTCCGTTCGAGCACCGATTTTCACGGGGAACGGCGACAGCTGGACTTCCTGAAAAATGTTCCGCCCGTTTTTACCGCTTTTGTCGCCGGATTGGCCCGTGGGTGTCCAAAATTAGTCGATCGGCAGAGCGCTGTTCATGGTAGGCGTCTCCATGCGCAAGGCTCACCATTGCCGCACACCAATCACCATTTTGTAACAGCGAATGGAGTCCGATGAAATGTCACACATCCAGATACTGCTTCAGTTGATCAGTGCGTGGAAGGCCAAGAATATTGATGGCGTGCTGTCGCTCATGCACGACGACATCGTTTGGCACTATGCGGCTGTGATTGCGCCGCCACTCAAAGGCAAGGTGAAGGCGCGAAAGCTTCTCGAAGGAATGGCGCCGCAGCTTCGCGATGTGACCTGGCGAATTTTCGACTACGCCGAGAACGGTGAGCGATTGTTCGTGGAGGGCGTGGATGAGTACGTGTCGGCGGAGGGGCGGTTGGTCTCGGCGCCGTATGCGGGGGTTGTCGAGTTTCGCGATGGCAAGATCATTGGGCTGCGCGAGTATTTCGATATGGGCGCCGTCAACGCGCTCAAGTCGGGCGAGGACATGAAAGAACATGTCCGCGTGCTCATTGCGCGTGAGGCGGTAGGCTAGAGTTCGGCGGAAGATACCGGTAAGCCGAGCAGCGCGCGACCTGTGAGTTCAAAGGTTGCCGGCGCCGTCATGATATGAGCGGTCATTGTCTGCGCGTCGGCGACCCGGCGATTCAGCGGGCCGGCAAGGAACACGCTTGCGCCGCCGGCAAGATCCTGAACTGTCCTGACGACTTCGGCTGCGGTGCGCGTCATGTGCGTGGCCGCCAGCCTGAGAGTAGCGCGTTGTTCCAGCGCGATGGCTGAGTTGGTCTGGGCCTCGCGCCACGCTGCGTCTATCTCGGCGAAGAGAAAGGCGCGGGCTGATTGCAGGCGGGCATATGCCTCTGCGTACGCCGACTGGGCAGTGCCACGATCGCTGAGGGTGCGACCCGTCGGCGTACGCTTGGTCGAGGCAAGTGTCGCAAACTCCCTCAGCGCGGCGCGCGCGTTGCCGCTCGCGACGGCGGCAATGCCGATTGCGAGAAGGCCGAATATCGGGAAGACATAGAGTGGCGTCTTGATCCGGGGTTTGTCCGTGATGAGTGAGACGGAGTGAGATTTCGGCACGAGCAGATCGCGGACGGCCATGTCGCCGCTGCCAGAGCCACGAAGTCCGGTTGTATGCCACGTGTCGATGAACGTCACGGCGCTGGCAGGAAACAGCATCATGCGATGGTCGGGAATTTTCTCGGTGAGCATACGCAGCGCGCCGTTTTCGTGGATCACGCAGCCGCCGCACAGCCATGTTGCGTTCTGGCCGCCGCTGTTCCATTTCCACTGGCCCGTCACCCGGTAGTTGTCGCCCTCGACGGTGGCCGTGCCCATCGGAGCGTAGACGCCGGCGAAGATGAGCGATGGATCCGAGAAGATGGCGCCGGCGGTATCGGGATCGAGATAGGCGCCGAATGATCCGGTGGTGGCGCTCACTGTCACGCACCAGGCCGCGGATGCGTCTGCCTCGGCCAGCGCCTCGATCGTTTCGACGACGATGCGGGGTTCAGCTTCGAGTCCGCCATAGGTGCGCGGCATGCAGAGGCGATAGAATTCGGCGTCTCGGAAAAGCGTGGCGAGCTGGTCCGGAAGGCGTCGCAAACGATCCATCTCCTCACGGGCGGCAACGATCTCACCGTGAAGTGCCCGAGCGCGCGCGACCAGATCGTTCATCCCTTCAGTCTCCAGAGGCCTGCGAGATTATTGCGCTGCATGTCTGATGACCCACCGACGATGGGCATGCCGAGTAGGTCGCGTACATTGCGATCAATGTCGTAGGCGTCGGACAGCGCGTAAGCGCCCATGACCTGCTGGCAGGCGAGCGCAATCTCGACGCCCGTCTCGGCTATGAACAGTTTCGCCATCGACGTCTCAACGCCGCAGGGCTTACCGTTATTCGCCATGTGAGCCGCGTGGTACAACATGTGGCGGCAGGCTTCGAGTTTCGTGCGTGCGGTGACCAGACGGTGCGACACGGCCTGGTGGCCAGCAATTGCCTTGCCGAACTGCACGCGCTCCTGCGCATAGGTCCACGCTTCGTCAAGCGCAGCTTGCGCAAAGCCGAAAGTGCAGGCGGCGACTTCGAGCTTTTCAACGTCCAGCGCCCGACCGGCAAGCATGCCCCACGCCTTGTTGAGTTTCGCGGAGCCTCCGACGATGGCGTCGAGAGGGACGCGGACATTGTCGAAATGAACGTCGCTGGACGCGGTATAGCGCAGGTTCATATGTTCGATTGGTGTCGTCGAGACACCCTTGGTTTTGCCGGGGATCAGCACGAACGTCAGCGCCTCGCGACGCGGTGCATCGGGAGCAGTATTGATCAGGCAGTAAATATAGTCGGCCCAGTCCGCACCCGTGCACCAGCGCTTGGCGCCATTGATGACCAGCGTTTCGCCATCGATACGACCGCGGGTTTTCACGCTGGAGAGATCGCCGCCTACATCAGGTTCGGAAAGTCCGTATGCGAACAGGAGCTCCCCACGCGCCAGTTTTGGTAGAAGCTCGGCTTGCTGTGCGGACGAACCGTTCTCTGAGATGTTCATGCCGCCATAGAAAGTGCAGTGGATGAACGGTCCGGCGAGGAAAGGGCCAGCTCGCGCCAGTTCTTCAATGACCGCTACGGCGGCAACGATATCCTGTCCAAGGCCGCCGTGTTCCTCGGCTATGGTGAGACCACAGACGCCCATTTCGCAGAGTTCACGGAACAGGTCGCGAGGCCAGTCGTGCGCCTTGTCCCATGCGCGTCGCTTCTCACGTGGCGCCTTCTCCGTGACGAAGCGGCGTAGTTGGTTGCGAAGCGCCGTCACATGCTCGGGTTCGGGAAGCGTGTTCTCGATCATCACTCACCCGTCAGTTTTGGCGCCCGCTTCTCGACAAAGGCGGCGACGGCTTCGCGGCGGTCGGCAAGCGAATTAGAAAGCAGTTCGTAGGCCATTGCAGCGTCCAGCATCTGCGCGGCCAGCGCTCGCAACGGAATGTTGGCGGTCGTCTTGGTCCAACGCACCGCCCATTTGGGGTTGGCGAGAATCCTGTTCGCAACCTCAGTCACCTTCGCATCAAGCTGGTCAGGCGGCACGACATGATTGATGAGGCCCAGCGCAAGCGCGCGCTCGGCCGTCAGCATCTCGCCGGTCATCAGCAATTCCTTAGCGCGGGCAAAGCCGATCAGCTGCGGCCATATGATTGCGCCACCATCTCCCGCGACTAGGCCGACCTTCACATGTGGGTCGCCAATCACCGCCTTCTCCGAAGCTATGATGACGTCGCACATGAGAGCGATCGTCGCGCCGAGCCCAGCCGCAGCACCGTTGAGCCTGCAAAGGATCGGCTTCTCCATATCGAGCAGCGACGTAATGATCCGCTTGGCTTCCGGGCCGAGTGCGCGAAAGGATGCCGGGTCTTCGATGTGGGTCTTGAACCACGCTGTGTCGCCGCCTGCGCAGAATGCTCGGCCGGCGCCGGTCAGCACAATAAGATCACTTGCCGCATCATCCTGTGCGTCCAGAAAAATGCGCGAAAGCTCATGATGCATTTCGCCATCAACAGCGTTTACGGGATTGGGCGCCGCAAGTGTGAGCGTCAGAACGCGACCATTGCGCGTTGCGACGATGCGTTGATATCCGGAGAAGTCGGGCGTCATTGCGTGAATCCTCAAGCCGCTTCCGCGCTGATCTCGATAATGCGACGGCCAAAGGCATTGTCTGTGAAGAGGTCGATGAATGCCTGCGGGGCCGCCTCTAGCCCGCGATAACGTTGCTCGCGCACTTTCACATCACCCCGTTCGATCATCGCACCAAGCTCTTCCTGCGCAGTCGGGAAGGCCTTGAGATCATCGAACACGACCAGCCCTTCCATGCGAAGGCGACTGGCAATGAAATAGCGTGTGTTGGTGATACCCGGCACATTGCCGCCAACCGCATTGTAGTCAGCAAGCTGCCCGGAAATCACGATGCGGCCACCAGGGCGCAGCAGCGGGATAACGGCGTCGACCATTGCATTTCCGACGTTGTCGAACAGCACGTCATAGCCTTCGGGGCTTGCGGCCTTCAGATCGGCCGCGAGATCAGCGGTCGTCCTGTAGTCGATTATCGCATCAAGCTTTGCTTCCTCGCGCAGCCATGATGCCTTATCGGCGCCGCTGGCGGTTCCGACGACGCGAGAAGCGCCAAGGCCGCGCGCGATCTGTGCCGCAGTTGCCCCGACTGGACCGGCTGCTGAAGTCACCAGCACGCGATCACCCGGCTTTAGCAACGCGACGCGCTTCAGCCCAAACCACGCGGTCATGCCCGGCACGCCAAGCACGCCGATCCAGTAGGACAGCGGAAGGCGCGTATGGGGAATCTTCTGGATGTAGCCGCGGCCGGAAAAAATCGCGTGTTCTGACCAGCCGCCGCCTGTCGCCACGATGTCGCCGACCCCAAACCGCGCGTTGGCGCTCTCGATTACTTCGCCAATTGCAAACCCGTCGATCGGGTCACCGATCCGCAGCGGCGGCGCGTAGCTGGCGCCCGACGACATGCGCGAGCGTGTGCCCGGATCGGCTGAACAATAAAGCGTGCGGGTTAGAACCTGCCCCTCGGAGAGCGCTGGCAGCGGCACGTCTTCGACTCGAAATGTCTCGCGTGTCGGTACGCCGATGGCCTGTGCGGCCAGCACAACTCGCCGTGATGTGCTTGGACGTTGCGTCATGCACAGGACCTGTCTTTGGCTCGATACCGTTACCGAGCGCAGGCTGGACTCATGCCGTCCCAAAGTCCATCAGCGGCTGATTGTGGGGCGCGCCTTGACCGAACGCGGCGCGATTCTCGTTTTAGCGGCCATTGTTGTGTGCTCCGCTCACGAGATTCAAACTGCCGTGCGGGATTGCGGGAAAGAACGAGGCACGTTTCTCATGAATTGGGACGCCCGGATCGACTTGTTTGGCATCCGGGGCTAATCGTCAGCACGCGCCGCATGGCGGCTGGACGACAGGGAGCTCTGCTGGCGGGTATGCCCAAGGCCTATCGCGCTTTCATCAGCTACTCCCAGCAGGACGCAGTCTGGGGCAAGCGCCTTCACGCTTGGCTGGAGCGCTATCGGGTGCCGCGTGGCGTGGAGATTGATCTTCCGCCATCCCGCAGGCTTGGCCGGTTTTTTCGCGACGATGAAGAGATGGCCGCCGCCGCGGATATCGCGGTGACTGTCGAAGGGGCAATCGAGAATGCGGAAAGCCTTATCGTTGTCTGCTCACCCAGATCGGCAAAGTCCAAATGGGTAGCGGCTGAAATCCAACATTTCAGGCGAACTGGCCGCGCTGGAAAGGTATTCGCCGTCATCGTCGATGGCGTTCCCAATTCGGGCGATCCGGAAACGGAATGCTTTCCGCAGGCGTTGAGAGCGGGCAGCGATCCGGATGATCCCGATGCTCTGCCGATCGAGCCGCTCGGGCTGGATGTGCGCAAGGACGGCCGGTCGCGCGCCTGTGCGCGGTTGGCGGCTGGCCTGCTTGGCGTCGACTTCGATGACCTGTGG
The DNA here is from genome assembly GCA_038326205.1 of Caulobacterales bacterium. GTDB lineage: Bacteria > Pseudomonadota > Alphaproteobacteria > Caulobacterales > Hyphomonadaceae > UBA7672. Next base: position 59,052 of record JBBQJV010000003.1, read on the forward strand.
CAGAGAGAACGCCGCCGCACAGAACAGCAACAGCGCGCCATTGTTGGCACGTCCGCCGCCTTGACCATCATCTTCGCGATACTGGCCGGCGCCGCGGTGTTCTTCGGTCTTCGCGCCAACGAGAACGCGAAGACCGCACAGGTAAACCTCACACGGTTCTTTGGAGAGCGCGCCTGGGAGCGATTGTCCGAGGGCGATAGTCTCGCTGCGGCGCGCTATGCGATCGCAGGCATGCGCCTGTCGCCGGAGAATGCTCATTCCTATCACGCCGCGCTGGGCGCAGTGATGCAAAGTTCGGGCGAGAGTCTGCCGTCGCTGATCCATGACGGGCCCGTTGCGATGGCCGTATTCTCTCCAGATGGCGCGCACATTGCGACGGCCGGCTATGATGGTTCGGCCAAGATCTGGAGCGCGTCTGACGGCAAGCTGCTTCATGTGCTGAACACCAAGGCAGGCCGCGTGAACGGCGCCGCATTTTCGGCCGATGGTCAACAGGTCGCGGTAGTTGGTGCGGATGGCGAAGCGTCAATCTGGAGCGCGGGCGAGGGTAAACGGATCGCGACAATGAAGGCAGGAAGCTCGCCAATGAGTGTCGTGGCCTTCTCGCCTCGTGGTCAGCAGATCGTCACGGCCGGTGACGGCGGTGGCGTAAGTATTTGGAATGCTGAGGACGGGCATCTGGTGGCGGCGCTGGCAGGTCATGGAGCGAAGGTGTGGACCGCCAGCTATTCCCCGGATGGCGCCCGTATCGTGACGGCGAGCAGCGACAAGACTGCTCGCGTATGGAATGCCGAAAGCGGAAAGCTGCTCGCGTCGCTCAAGGGTCATGAGGGCCGGGTCTATAGCGCTGCGTTCTCGCCGGATGGACGCCGCGTTGTCACCGCGGGCGATGATACGACGGCGAGGGTCTGGGACGCCCAGTCCGGCAAGCAGCTGTTGACGCTGAAGGGTCACAAGCTGGAAGTCTGGAGCGCCGTGTTCTCGCCCGACGGGGAGTTGGTGGCCACGACAGGGGTCGACACAACGGCGCGCGTCTGGATTGCACGCGATGGTCGCCCGCTCGCGACATATACAGGCCACACCCTCCGCGTTCGCAGCGCCACCTTCTCGCGCGATAGCGCACGGATCGTCACGGCCAGCGACGATGGAACCGCGCGTATCTGGATCGCGCGCACGGCAGAGCCACTCGCGACTCTGAGCGGACATGGCGGCGCCGTCTGGGGCGCGGTCTTCTCGCCAGATGGCAGCAAAATTCTGACCGCCAGTCGGGACAAGAGCGCCAAGGTCTGGAATTCCGGCGACGGCCGCCTGCTCACAACCGGTCGTGCGCACGAGCGTGAAGTCTGGTACGCGGAGTTCTCACCCGACGGGCGGCACTTCGTCACGGCAAGCGCCGATAAGACCGCGAAGGTCTGGGACGCTGGCAGCGGCAAGGTCGTCGAAACGCTATCCGGTCACAAGGACGAGGTCTCAGGCGCAGCCTACTCACCGGATGGGTTGCTGATCGCCACCGCGAGCAAGGATGGTACCGGCCAGATCTGGCGCGCCGCCGATGGATATCCGCTCATCACGCTAACCGGGCACACTGCATGGGTCATCAGCGTAGCCTTTTCGCCTGACGGCAAACGGCTGGTGACTGCCAGCGAAGATCACTCCGCGATCATCTGGGATGTCGCAAGCGGGCGGATCGAAAAGGTGCTCACAGCGCACGAAGACTGGGTCAGGGGCGCTGCCTTTTCTCCGGACGGAAAGCGCGTGGTGACTGCCAGCGAGGACAAGACGGCGAAGGTCTGGGACATTGTCACGGGCAAGGTCGTCATCACGCTCGACGGGCATGGCGCGGGGGTCGGCGCTGCGGTTTTCTCGCCAGACGGCGGACGCGTGCTAACGGCCAGCGACGATGGTTCGGCGAAGGTATGGCGTGTCAGCGACGGTCGTGTCCTCGCAACATTGAATGCGGGCAAAGGTTGGATTTCATCGGCCGCTTTCTCGCCAGACGGGACGCGTATCGTCACCGCGAACCAGGACAAGACCGCCAGCATTTGGGATGCGGAAGGTGGCCGCCTGCTCGTTTCGTTGAGCGGTCACGCTGATGCCGTCTACAGCGCCGTGTTCGACGCCACGGGCACGCGAATCATAACGGCGAGCGGCGATCACACGGTGAAGCTGTGGGACGTGGCGAGGCTGAGTCAGGGATGGGCAGAGCTAGCGACCGATGCCTGTAACACGCTGCTCGGCGCCCATGGCCGCAGGTTCTCACAACTTGAAATCGAGGCCGATCAGTTGCTGGCGTCGGAATGGTCGGTTGCCTCACGCGACGTCTGCGAAGGTGAGGTGGGAGCGATCCGTGTTGCGACACTTCGCGCTCGTGCCGGCTTGCTGGCCGAGGAGCTGCCGCAATAGTCGGCCACCGAAGGCCTCAGCCGTCCTTGATGGGGTCCTGCGTCGGACGCCCGTTTCCACCCGTGCCGCCACCGCCGCTCGATCCCAGCGGCGCCGTATCTGGTGAAATCGCCTCCGGTTCCTGTGGTGCAGGCACGCTCGCTTCGGATCCGCTTTGAACCAGAGCTTCCTCAGGAGCTTCTTCGGAAGCGTCCTCCTCGGAAGCCGCATCGACGATCGCCTCGTCTGATTCAGGAGCCGTCGTATCAGATGCGGGCGGCTGCGCGCTGGCTGTTGATCCAACCAACCCGCCTGTAGCGCAAAGCGCTAGAATTGCCGCGACTGCAATCGCTGGTCTGTAGTGGATTTGCATGTTGTCCTGCCCAGGAAAGAGAATGACCACGCCGGCATAAATACTGCCACATGCACATCTGCGGCAAATGGAAAATGTAGCTCAGGCAGACCGTGCCCGTTTCTACTCGTCCAGATCGATCTTCGCTTTCATCCACATATCGACGAGTTCGTAGCAGATCGCTATGCGGTCGAAGTTCTTGCTGGGGTCGTCATTCTGGAACGTGTCGAAGTGAAAGGTGCCTTCATCGCCCTGTCCCTTGCAGTTCATGGCCACGAGCTTCGTCGGGCGCGTCAGCTTGAAATCGCCTTCGATGTCCGCGATCAGGTCTTCCAGAATGCCGCTGTCCTCCAAAAAAGCCTTAGCGTCCTGCATGTTGGGATTCGCAGCCGCGTAGGACAGTTCGATCGGGATGCCCGCCTCGCCGGTATTGTTGACAAAGCCTTCTTCGACCTCGTCGTCGGTCGCCTTGAATTTTTCCGCGCAGTTCCAATCCGGCTCTACGTATTGTGCGAAATCGCGAAACCCTTCCGGGTCGCTGCCGTAGACATAACATATGATATTAAAGGCGCGTTCCTCTGGCGGCGCGTGTGGGTCTTTGGACGTGTAGCCCGCGCCAGCCTTGAGCCATCCAACCGCCGCACCGACGATCTCATCGACGCCGTCTGGATCACCCGCATCCGGAACCAGGAGTATGGCCGCGATCTCGTCGGCATATCGTTCGATATCTGCGATCGGCCAGGTCGATGCGTTGATGCCGTGGACCTGGTTCATCAGAAGGTGGCCAGCCTCGTGATAGGCCATGAAACGGATGAAGCCCTGCACGACACTGTTGGGCGCGCCTTGCGGCGTCTCACCGATGCTCGTCTGTCCCGAGAGCATCAACGCCAGCCCGAATTGCGAGGCCAGGCGCCAAATACGGCCAGTTCTCATGACGCGCTCCACCCCTTCGGCATCGTGACAGAGCATGTCTCGACGAAACTGTCATCCCGTCGCAGCAGTACGGTTTGCCCCTATTCTGTTTGCGCCCAGCGCGTGACCAAGGCTAAACCAGTTTCCAGCCGACAGAATAGGCATCGCAAAGCCCCGGACGCCTGGAGGAGACAGATCCATGACGGATATCGACCGCGAGAACGAGCTCAATGACCTGCGAATGTCGGACAAGGGCCGCCCGTTGTACGAGGCGGTGAAGCGTCACATCGTGGAGAATGTCGCTCCCATCCATGAGGAATTCGAGGAGCTGGACCACGCCAAGACCGATCGCTGGAGCTGGCATCCGCGACAGCTGGAACTGCTCGATGGCGCCAAGAAGAAAGCCAAGGCTGCTGGTCTCTGGAACTTCTTCCTGCCCAACGCTGAGACGGGCGAGGGCCTCTCGAACCTCGACTACGCCTACATCGCCGCTGAGTTGGGCAAGCAGCCGCTCGCTTCCGAAACGCTGAACTGCTCGGCGCCGGACACAGGCAACATGGAAGTGCTCGAACGCGTCGGTACGCCCGCCCAGAAGAAGAAATGGCTCGAGCCGCTGCTCAATGGCGAGATCCGCTCGGCCTATGCGATGACTGAACCCAACGTGGCTTCGTCGGATGCCAAGAACATCTCCACATCGGCCGTACTCGAAGGCAATGAGTGGGTCATCAACGGCGAGAAATATTACATTTCCAACGCAGGGGATCCGCGCTGCAAGATCATGATCACGATGGTCAAGACCAGCCCCGACGCGCCTGCTCACTTGCAGCAATCGCAGATCCTTGTTCCCATGGACACGCCCGGCGTGAAGGTGCTCGGGCCGATGCACGTCTTCGGCTCCGACCACGCGCCGCGCGGCCACATGCACATCAAGTTCACCAACGTCCGCGTGCCGAAAGACAACATTCTGCTCGGCGAAGGCCGCGGCTTCGAGATCAGTCAGGTCCGCCTCGGGCCGGGCCGTATCCACCACTGCATGCGCACCATAGGCAAGGCCGAAGCCGCGCTCGAAATGATGATCAAGCGCGGCCTTTCGCGCGAAGCCTTTGGCCAGCCGCTCATCAAGCTCGGCAAGAACCCGGAAGTCGTCAGCCGCGCCCGCTACGACATCGAACAGATGCGGCTCATGGTTCTCAAGGCGGCGAAAGCTATGGATGTTCTGGGCAACAAGGAAGCCCGCGTCTGGGTCTCAATGGTGAAATCCATGATCCCAGAAATCACCTGCCGCATCATCGACGAGGCGATCCAGGTTCACGGCGCCACCGGCATCTCGCAATGGACGCCGCTCGCCGAACTCTATGCGGATGTTCGCCACCTGCGCTTCGCCGATGGTCCCGATGAGGTCCACCACATGGTGGTGAGCCGCGCCGAGATCAAAAAGCACGAACCGGGCCGTAACGCGCCGTAAGGGCGGCCGACCGCCAATCGACAAACAGTTCGAGCCTCTCCGCGATGCGGGGAGGCTCCGTTTGTTGAGAATTTGCCAGTCTAGGCGAGAAAGCTTCCGATGGCTGTAACCTTCGCCCGAAACACCGCGAATACCCCTTCGTAAGCGCCAACACGGCGCCAAGAGGGCTCCATGCCAACATCACGCGGTCTGATTGCAGGTGTCATCTCCCTCGCCGCCATTGCCGGCGCGGCGTTTGTCGCCAGCTCAGCTTTTTCCAGGGAAGCGACAGGCGGCTCGCCGACGGTGGTGGAATTATTCCAGAGCCAGGGCTGTTCGTCCTGCCCGCCCGCCAACGAAAACATCCTGACACTGACCGAGCGGCCAGACCTGCTCGTGTTGAGCTTCGGCGTCACCTACTGGGATCGCCTCGGCTGGAAAGACACGTTTGCCTCGAAGGAAAACACCCAGCGCCAGTATGACTACGCCAATGGCGGTCTGCACCGCCGCAATGTCGCGACGCCGCAAGTGGTCATCAATGGCCATGTCGACATCGTCGGCAACCGGCGCGATGAACTCGTGCGCGCAATTGGCGTCACAAGGCTTCCCCTATCGGCGCCGGCAATCTCGGTGACGGGTGCTGCGGTGAGCATTGCTGCATCGACTGCGCCTGTGAGCAACGCCGATGTCTGGCTCGTTCGCTACGATCCGCGCACCGTGCAGGTGCCAATCAAGGGCGGCGAGAATGGCGGCCGCACGCTGCCGCACCGCAACGTCGTGCACGAACTCGTCTGCCTCGGCAGGTGGAGCGGGAAGGCGGCGACCTACACGCTGCCGGCCGCAACCGACGCGAATTACCGCACGGCAATTCTCGTTCAGGGCGCCTCGGGCGGGCGGATCATCGCTTCATTCAAATCCTGATTTCCAACCTGACCAATGACCATCGTGCTCCGGCACTCAAACAAGGGACCATCCAATGACCTCCAAACTCCTCCTGTCGATTACTGCTGCAGCTCTCGTGCTTGGCCTTGCCGCCTGCTCTGGCCCGGCCGACGCGCCGATGACCCCGGATGCGATGAAGACGGACAGCATGTCTTCCGACGCCATGAAGACTGGCTCCATGTCTTCGGACGCGATGAAGCCGGCGGATTCGATGGCCGCCGATCCGATGAAACCGATGGACCACTGACGCCAAAAGGCGAGACGCCCGGCAACTCTCTCCGACGCGCCCGGGCGTCTCGCTACCGCCGTTTTCGTGTTAATGAGCCGAATGACAATGACAAGCATCAGCGAAACCATCTACCGCCACACGCGGATCGTGCGCATCGCGCACTGGATCAATGCGCTGTGCTTTCTGATGCTGTTGATGAGCGGCCTACAGATCTTCAACGCCCATCCGATGTTGTATTGGGGACAGTATGGCGCCGACTACGACACGCCCTGGCTGTCGGTTAGCGGCGGTCTGCCGTTCCAGTTCACGCTGCCCGGCTATCGCGATCTCGGCGCTGGGCGTAACTGGCACTTCTTTTTTGCGTGGGCGCTGGTGATCAACGGCATCATCTATCTCGTGTTCAATCTTATCAACCGCCACCTCCAGCGCGACATCATTCCCAGGAAGGAAGAATTGAAGCCCGCGCATCTCTGGGAGGAAGTGGTCCACCACGCGCAATTCAAGCGCATCAGGGGCTCCAGGGCGAAAACCTACAACACGCTGCAGAAAATTTCCTACGCCGTGGTGATCTTCCTCCTGTTCCCGCTGATCATCTTGACGGGACTCACCATGTCGCCCGGATTCAACGCAATCGCACCTTTTCTGCTCGACATCTTCGGCGGTCGTCAGTCAGCTCGTTCCGTCCATTTCATCGCCGCCAATCTGCTCGTGGCTTTCCTTGTGATCCACCTGGTCGAAGTCGTCGTCGCCGGCGCATGGAATGAGATCCGCTCCATGATCACGGGAAAGTTCGTCGTGCCCCAACCCAAGGCCCTCGCGGAGGACACGCAATGAAGGACTTTCTCACCCGCCGCAAACTGCTCACTGCGGGCGCCATCACGCTCGGCGGCCTTGCGCTTTCCGGTTGCGATCCGCTTTCGCGCTCGCCGGATTTTCGGTCGTTCCTCAAGAGCGGGGAAGGCCTCACCATGGGTGCGCAGCGGGCGTTGATGTTCGGCCAGCCTCTGGCCCGCGAATTTTCCGAACGCGACATCTCGCCGAAGTTCAAGGCCAACGGAACGAAGGATCCAAAGACCGCCGCTTATCAGGCGCTGGTCGATAGCAATTTCACCAACTGGTCCCTGACCATCGACGGCCTGGTCGATCGCCCGCAGACGCTATCGCTTGCCGAGCTACAGGCGCTGCCTGCCCGTACCCAAATCACGCGCCATGATTGCGTTGAAGGCTGGAGCGCCATTGGCAAATGGAGGGGCGCGCAACTCGGCCCTCTCCTGCAGACCGCCGGCCTCAAACCGAATGCCCGCTTCGCCGTAATGCACTGCGCCGACAATTATGGTGGCGGCAAGGACATGTACTACGAGAGCATTGATCTGATCGACGGGTTCCATCCGCAGACCATCCTTGCTTACGAGCTCAACGGCCAGCCGCTCGAAGTCTCGCATGGTGCGCCGTTGCGTCTGCGGGTCGAGCGGCAGCTCGGCTACAAGCAGGCGAAATACCTGATGCGAATAGAGATCGTCGAGCGTCTCGACAGCTTCGGCCACGGCAAGGGCGGTTACTGGGAAGACCGCGGTTACGAATGGTATGCCGGGATCTGATGAGTTGATGACAAATGCCGCAAGGCTCCGCTACACAGACATTACCTGCCATTGGGCGGTGATTGGGTGGACCTCGGCTTGGTGTCGGATCTTGAAGCCCGTTTGAAGACGTTGATGCTTCGCGGACTCGCGGGCGACGCCGCCGCGCATGCAGAGCTGCTTGGCATGCTCGCCGGTTATCTTCGTGGATTCTTTGCCCGTAAGATGGGCCGGAACGCTACTGATCTAGAGGACCTGGTGCAGGAATCGTTGTTGGCAATCCACCTGAAGCGCGACACGTACGATAGGGCGCAGCCCTTCACTGCGTGGGCGTTCACCATTGCCCGCTACAAGCTGATCGACTGGTATCGCCGCAACCGTAGCCGCGGTACCGAGCCGCTCGAACAGGCAACCGAAATGTTTGGAAGCGACGACACGGCGGAAGTCGCAGTCAGACGTGACCTCCGAAAGCTGGTGGCGACGTTGCCCGAGAAGCAACGTGTCCTGTTAGAGGACGTCAAGATCGTCGGTCTCTCGAATGCCGAGGCGGCGAAGAAAGCTGGCATGACGGAAGGCGCCGTGAAGGTTAGCATCCACCGCAGTCTGCAGACTCTGATGAAGAGGGCGCGCAGTGAAGACTGATGAACTGATCACCCTGCTTGCGCGTGATGCGACGCCCGTGAATAAGGGCGCGTTGCCTGCACGCCTCGTGGCGGTCGTGCTCGTTGGCGCCTTGGCCGCGTTCATCATCCTTGTTCCATGGCTGGGCATCCGTCCGGATCTGGCCGAAGCCGTAGGCGGAATGACCTACTGGATGAAAACGATCTACACGCTCGGCCTCGGCGTTTCTGGTTTCGCGCTGGTCGAGCGCTTGTCGCGGCCGGACGCCAAGGGGCTCTTTGGCTGGATACTTGTCGGCATCTTCGCCGTCACGATCATTGCGCTGGCTGTCGTCCAGCTAGCGTCAACGTCGCCGGACCAAATGCGTGCGGCATTCATGGGGGCTACCTGGGACAAGTGTCCCTGGCGCATCCTCGCTCTCTCCCTCCCCGGTCTAGTCCTCATCCTGTGGGCGATGCGCCACCTCGCCCCGACCCGCCTTGCGCTTGCTGGCGCCGCTGCAGGGCTGCTGGCGGGAGGTGTCGCCGCTACAGTTTACGGCATCCACTGCGCGGAAACCGCAGCGCCGTTCGTTGCGCTCTGGTACTCGGTCGGCGTTATCCTGAGCGCCGGCTTGGGCGCCCTTCTCGGACCGCGCGTTCTGCGCTGGTAGCGTTCGCGCTTTCCCTATCGGCGCCCGAAACCGGTTCACGATACCCTCGACCGTGCGCTATCGTTCGCCGGAAGTAGTAGTTAGGGGAAATGCCAATGCCTGAAGATGTGAGCGCGACATACATGGGCCGCGCGTGTCCGGATTGGTATGCGAAGCCTCAGCTTGGCATATTCATTCATTGGGGCATCTTCGCAGTCCCCGCCTATGCGCCCGGCGGCGTCTCGATAGCCGACCTGTTCAAGACGGACTACGACAACGCGATGGCGATCTCGCCCTATGCGGAATGGTACTGGAACGCGATGCGCGTCGCCGGTAGCCCGACCGCCGAACGCCACGCCCGCATTCATGCTGGCCGCCCCTATGAGTCCTTCCGTGAAGATTTCGAAGCCGCGGCCGAGGCCTTTGATGCAGACGCGTGGGCCGATCATTTCGCAGTATCCGGCGCAGGGTATGTGGTGTTTGTAACAAAGCACCATGACGGCTTTTGCCTCTGGCCAACCAACGTCGAAAACCCTCACAAACCAGGCTGGAATTCGAGCCGCGATTTCGTGGGTGAACTAGCCGACGCTGTCCGCGCCCGCGGCATGCGCTTCGGGCTCTACTACTCGGGTGGCCTTGACTGGACTTTCCACCACCACCCCATCTCCGACTTCGGCGACATGTTCGCCTGCGTGCCGACGAGCGATGACTATCGGCAATACGCCTCGGCTCAGGTTCGCGAGTTGATCGACCGCTACAAGCCGTCCGTATTGTGGAACGACATCGCATGGCCAAGCGATGCCGACGAACCGGAACTGTTTGCGCACTACTACGCGGCTGTGCCCGACGGCGTGATCAATGATCGTTGGCTTGGCTCGTCAGCGCTGTTTGAAGGTCTGCGGGATCCAGGGGCGCGAGCGGGGTTCAATGCGATGGTGAAGGGTAGAATTGCGGAGGCGGGGGGGGAGTTGGATAATCCGCCGCCGCCGCATTGCGACTTCCGTACTGTGGAATACTCGACCGGCGAGCATATGGCCGAGAAGAAGTGGGAGGCGTGCCGCGGTCTTGGGCTCGCCTTCGGCTATAATCAGGACGAACGCACGCAAGACTACATGACCGGTGCGGAGTTGATCGACCTTTACAAAAATCTCACGGCGCGCGGCGGTAACCTGCTGATCAATGTGGGGCCAATGGCCAACTCGACCATCCCCGATGTCCAGAAGCAGCCGCTTCTGGAACTCGGCCAAGCCATCCGCTCATCAGGTTTGCGCTAGCTATTCAGTCGTCAAGCCTCGCCAAACTTGGTCGTCGTGGAGATGCCGAGCGATCTCAGGAAATCTGTCGGCATCACACCGCCAGCACATACAATGATTGCATCATTGGGCAGGTCGATAAGGCCCTCGCCAGTCTTGAGCTTCACGGACAGCTTGTCGATCTGCTTGATCTGTGACGACAGGCGGGCGGTGATACGACCCGATGCGATCGCCGCATCAACGCGGGAGCGATTCTTGCGCTTGGCGCGCCCAAAGGCGTCTCCACGATAGGAGAGGTCGACAATGGTGTCCGTTTCCTCGGAAATGGCCGCAGCTGCTTCAAGGGCGCTGTCGCCACCACCGACGACAAGCACACGCTTGCCTGCGAACTGCGCCGGATCGGCGAGGCGATAGATGACTTTCGATTGCTCCTCGCCGGGGACACCCAGTTTGCGTGGCGTGCCGCGTCGGCCAATCGCCAGCAGGACGGCGCGGGTGCGATAGTTTCCGCGAGAGGTCTTCGCGACGAAACCGTCGCTATCGCGTTCCAGACCGAGCAGTTGTTCCTCGTAGGAGATTTCGATTGCGGCTTGCTTCTTCGCGTCATCCCAGAAGCCGAGCAGTGTCTCCTTGGACACTTCGCGGAAGCGCATCTGGCCGACGATGGGAAGCTTCGCGGGTGCCGTCATCACCAACTTGCCGCGCGGAAAATGCGAGACTGTGCCGCCAAATGTCTCCTGCTCGACCGTCCGATACCGCAACCCTTTCTCCTTGGCCGCGAGACTGGCCGCAAAGCCGGCTGGTCCTGCGCCGACGATGAGGACGTCGAGACGATCGGCGCGGCGAAGCCCGGAAAGTTTGGCGATTGAATCAATCGCCTGCACGCCTTGCGTGATCGCGTTGCGGATGAGACCCATGCCGCCCAGTTCGCCTGCTATAAACAGGCCGGGCACGTTGGTCTCGAATTGTGGCGTCACCACGGGCAACTCGACGCCGCGCTTTTCCGTTCCGAACACCAGCGTGATCGCGCGCGTGGGACAGGCTGCAGCACAGGCGCCGTGGCCTATGCATGCCGTGGGGTCCACCACCTGCGCTTTCCCATCGACGAGGCCGATCACCGTCTCTTCCGGACAGGCCGTAACGCAGGCGCCGGACCCGCAGCACAAGGACAGATCGATGTGGGGGTGAAGTGAAGTTGGCTCTGTGATGCCAGCCTCGACCGACTCCTGCCAGGTGTTGGTCGCGCGCTTTGCCGCTTTGCGACGGCTCGAGGCGAACAGCATCAATCCACCGATGAAAGGCACAATATAGACGAGAGCTGCAATGAGCGTGTCTACCATGGATGAGTTCATCAGGTGGGCGGAAGGTTGAGAGGCTCGCTCATCGCCTCTTGCAATGAGCTGACACTCGCAGTGCTTGCGTCGAAGTGCGTGCGGGCCTCAGCGAAGGCTTTCTCCGCAAGACCAGTCTGGCCCAGCACGCGCCGCGCACGGATCAAGCGTTTCCACCCATCGAGATCGTCCGGGTTCGCTTTGAGCTTGGCGTCGAGCCGCGCGACCATTCCGTCCACCATTGCCTGCCGTGCTTCTGGCGCCATGGCCTGTGCGTCGGACATCTGAGCGGCGGAAGGACCGGAGGGGCGCGCAGTCTCCGACGCACCAGCCGTGCGTACAGGCGGCAGGCGCGAGCCGATGTCGATACCGGAGGACTGTGACAGTTCGACGGCACGTCCGCGAACTTCATCATACCATGGCGCACCCGTCTCGGCGGATTTCAACATGGCGATCCACGCGTTGAGCGCCTCCTGCGGTTTGCCCTCCTGATCCTTTTTCAGACCCAACAGAAAGCGCGCTCTGGCGTCAGTCGGAGTAGCTTTGACGGCGGCCTGCAATGCTAGCGTGGCTTCCGGCGTCACCATGCCTCCGGCGGCGCGCGAGAGAGACTCGCCGTAGGATGAGAGTGTCTCGCCATCGTTCGGCGCGAGTTTCGCGGCGTGCGCATAGGCCGCCGCTGCGCCGGCAAAGTCATCCGTGCGAAACTTGGACCAGCCGAGCATTCGCCATCCCTCGACGTCCTCCGGCTGTGTCGCCAGCCGCGTCTCGAGGCTGCCGATCATCTCGTCGACCGGCGCCACGCTGGTCTGGCTGTCCGCGCCATTGCTGGCCGTGTTGAAGGGCATGCCGCCCTGCATGTCCTGCGACGCGACAAAGCCGTGAGTCGTGGAAGAGACGCCCGGCGCACCTACGAACGAGTACACAATGGCGGATCCGATCGCGACCGAAGCGGCGATCGCGATGAAGGTCGTGCGGTCGTTAAGGGTCATGCTGGTGTCCTCGATGGGCGTGTCAGGGCCGGTAGCGGTAATGAGGCGACGCTGAACTTCCGTTCGCGCCATGCGGGCGTCTTCGTCGGAAATGAGGCCTGCCTGCTGTTCGCGATCGAGTTCAGTGAGCTGCGATCGGTAGATATCCGCGCTTGCCCCGTGGGCCATTCGTGCGTTGCGGATGAAAGGCCAGCACGCGAGCGCCAGCGTACCCGCCATCAGGAGTGTGATCGCGAACCAGAGCATCAGGCTGGCCTCCCGCTATCAAGACGAGCCAGTGCTGCATCTTCGTCTGGAGTCAGCGGCGCCGGAGCGAGGTTTCGTCGTCCTGCTGGACGCAGATAAGCCAGCCATGCCCAGACCCCGCCGATCATCAGCGCCAGCGGCGCAAGCCAGAGCAGAAGCGTATCCGCCTGGAAGGGCGGCTGCATCAGGACGAAATTCCCGTAGCGGTCCGTCATGTAGGCGATCACCTGATCACGGGTCTGGCCCGCCGCGATGCGTTCGCGCACGAGCGTGCGCATGTCAGCGGCGAGCGGCGCGTTTGATTCCTCGATCGACTGGTTCTGGCAGACCACGCACCGCAGTGATTTGCCGACGTCGCGTGCAACCGCTTCGACTTGTGGGTCAAACGTGCGCCGCGCGGCTTGCGCGAGCGCAGGAGAGGTGACTGCGAGCGTGAGCGCCAGTGTGATGAGCAGAAGTCTCATGCCGCTTCCGCCTCCAGCTTGCGGATGAGGGGAAGCAGCGTGGTCGACCACACTTCGGGGGTGATCGGCCCGACCTGCTTGAAGCGGATACGGCCGCCGCGATCGATGACGAACGTTTCCGGGGCGCCCGTAACGCCAAGATTGATGGCGAGGCGGCTGTCAGAGTCGACGCCGGTCTTGTGGTAGGGGTCTCCGTAACGGTTCAACCAGGCCGCGCCGTCGCTTGGAGGGTCGCGCCAGTCCACGCCGTAGAGCGCCACCGTGCCGGACTTGCCGATCTCGGTGAGCTGCGGGTGTTCCAGCACGCAGCTGCTGCACCAGGAGCCAAAGACGTTCACCAGCGACACCTTGCCGATCAGATCGGCGTTGGTCAGGGCGTCGCGATCCGGCGTGAGGCGCGCGAGATCGAATTCGGGCATCGGCCGGTCGATCATTGTCGACGGCATCGCCTTGGGATCTTGCGTTAGGCCGAAAGCGAAAAATCCGGCGACGACAAGCAGCAGGACGACAGGGATCAACGCAGCCCATGCGGGGAGCGCCGATCGGGTGGGGTGTGCTTCTGCGGCGGGAGGCATGGTTGACATGTTCACGCTCCGGCGGGCGCAGCCGCGCCGACGCTGACGCGATGCGGCGCACCAACGCGGAACCTGCGATCGGACAGCGAGATGAAGCCGCCTATCGCCATGATCATCGCGCCGGACCAGATCCACATGGCGAGCGGGTGATTGGTGATGCGCACGGCGAACGCGCCAGAACCATCGTCTTCGCCGGTCGTCAGATGGAGGTTCGCAAACAGTCCGCCGCGGATGCCGGCTTCGGTTGTCATCGTATCGCGCTCGGGGAAGTAGCGGCGTTCGGTGACCAGCTCACCATCAGCGGCCCCGTTGCGGAGGACGCTGAATGTCAGGCGTTGGGCATCGTAGTTGGGCCCCTTCACCAGCTGGACTTGTTCAAGGCGGAAGGTCTGGTCGCCAAGTGTTGCGACATCGCCCTGACGCATCGAAGCGAAGGACTCTGTCTGCCAAACCGACATTGCGGTGACGCCGAACACAGCGATCGCGAAGCCCATATGAGCGGTGACGAAGCCCCATGTCGACCGCGGGAAGGCGTGTGCGAGAAACAATGACTGTCGTGGTGTGACCTGACCGGCTCTCAGGCGCACCTGCATCCAGCGAATCATGCTGGCACACAGGAAGACGCCGAAGCCCATGCCGAGACCGCCCGGCAGGCTTTGCCCGAATATGCCGAATGCCGCGCCGACGCCGACGCCGGCGAGCATGGGCAGTCTCAACGACTTGCCCACCGGCTTCACCGAGTCGTTGCGCCAGCGCATCATGGGGCCGAACGCCATCACCAGAACGACGCAGAGCATGATTGGTCCGAAGGTGACGTTGAAATAGGGCGGACCCACGGAAATCTTGTCGCCAGTCAGCGCGTCAATCACGAGCGGATAGAACGTTCCGAGGAAGACGATCGCGGTGGCGATGAGCAGCAGGAAATTATTGGCGAGGATGGCGCCCTCGCGACTCGCCGGAGCGAAGCTGGGCGGCTGTTGAAGCTGGCGAGCCCGGAACGCGTAGAGCGTCAGCGCTCCGCCGGAAGCGCCGAGCACCATCGCCAGAATGAAGATGCCGCGCGCCGGATCGACCGCGAAGGCATGCACGCTGGTCAGCACGCCGGAGCGGACAAGAAATGTGCCGATCAGGCTGAGCGTGAATGTCAGAATGGACAGCAGGAGCGTCCAGTTCACAAGAGCATGGCGTCGTTCGACCACCAGCGTGCAGTGAAGAAGCGCCGTGCCGATCAGCCATGGCATGAACGAGGCGTTCTCGACGGGATCCCAGAACCACCAGCCGCCCCAACCCAGTTCGTAATAGGCCCACATGCTGCCCAGGGCGATGCCGATGGTAAGAAAGCACCACGCGGTCAGCACCCAGGGGCGAACCCAACGCGCCCAGGCGGCGTCGACCTTGCCCTCTATCAGGGCGGCGACAGAGAAAGAGAACGCGATCGAGAAGCCGACATAACCAAGGTAGAGCATTGGCGGATGGGCCACGAGGCCGGGGTCCTGCAGCAGCGGATTGAAGCCGCCACCTTCAAGAGGAGCTTCACTGAGGCGCGCGAACGGGTTCGAGGTGAAGATGATGAAAGCCAGGAATGCCGCGCCGATCAGCCCCTGCACGCCCAGCGCTCTGGCTTTCAGGGTAGCGGGCAGGTTGTTTCCGAAGATCGCGACAGCCGCTCCGTAGCCGGCGAGCACCAGCGCCCACAACAGCATCGAGCCCTCATGTTGGCCCCAGGCGGCCGCTATTTTGTAGAACATCGGCATCAACGTGTAGGAATTGCTGGCCACGACGCGCAGCGAGAAGTCTGACGTAACGAAGCCCCAGACCAGGCATGCGAACGCGAAGGCTATCAGCGCGAGCTGCGTGACAGCTGCCGAGGCGCCGACATTCATCAGGCGCGCACGTCCGGTAGCTGCGCCCCACAACGGGGCAGTTGTCTGCACAAGAGACGTCATAAGCGCGAGAGAAAGGGCGAAGAGTCCGAGTTCGCTGATCAAGGGCGGGCCTGAATACTTGCGATGACAACAATGATGTCAGTCACCGCGACGCGCCCCACGCACAATAGCAATGGACCCTTTCCTGTCAGAACTCCACTGTTTCAAGTTATGTTTTATTTCATCTTGTTCTGGCTTTTCATAAGGGTGGGTGCATGCCAGAGCTTTATGGTGTGGGGTGCGCGGCTATTGATGCGCGGAGTTTAACTTGAACACTCCTCACGGTTCGCGACGCGGCTCTGCTTTGCCTCTCAGTCGCGATTTGGCCGAACAGCCTGAGCTTCAACTCGTGACGCCCCAGCCAGCGGTGGAGCGAACGCGCCCATCTCCCGCGTTGGCGCCGCGCGTCCAGACGAAACGTGGTTCAGCCTTCGAAGTCTATGCATTTCCTGTGTTTTTGTGGGCGATCATCGGTGCGCTGGCCGCGGGTTGGATGTTCAAGGACAGGCTCGGCATCGAGGGAGAAGAAGGCATTGGATACTGGCTGGGCATCGCGGGCATAACATGCGTCGGGATCCTTTTGGTCTATCCCTTGCGGAAACGGATTCCCGGTCTCGCATTTATGGGAAGCGTTCCCGGCTGGTTTCATTTTCATATGGCGTTGGGCCTGTTGGCGCCGACACTCATACTTTTTCATGCTGGGTTCAGGACCGGTTCAGTAAACGCGGCTATTGCGCTTTTCGCGATGCTGATCGTCGCGGGCAGCGGATTGTTGGGCCGTATGCTGTACGTCCGTATACACCGTGATCTAGTCGGAAAGCGTGCCGAAGTTCGAGCTCTGGCCCATGACGCGAGTTTCCTGCGACAGACTTTGGTCAGCGAGTTTGCCGAGGTGGCGACGATTGCCGAAGCGCTAGAGGCGTCTCTCCACAAGCCGCGTCTCAATGTGTTTGACGCCTTTGGTTATGCCATAGCGGCATCCGCCCGCATTACAGTGGCGCGCAGGCAGATGCTCAACGCGCTAAGGCGTGGCGCTCGAAGTGTTGCGATTGCACAACCGGGCGGTCGACAAGCTTCAAAACGCCTGCAGCGAGACGGCACCCTGCTGGTCAAGGCCTATTGTCGCCACATGCGGCATGCCGCCTATCTGACATTCTTTGAGCGCCTGTTCGCTTTGTGGCACATTATACACATGCCGCTCTTCCTGCTGATGGTGGTGGCCGCCGGCATCCACATCGTCGCCGTCCATCTTTACTAGACGCCGGCATGACACTCATTCGTGCCTTGCTGGTCGCGCTGGCGACCATTGTCACCACAGTGGCATTTAGCGGTGATGCGAGCGCGCAAAATCCGCTTGAGCGACTCGTTTCGCCTGGCGAGCTTTCGCGAGCGCACGAGAAGCTCGATGCGACATGCAACGCGTGCCACGAGTCCTTCAACAAGGGGGCGCAGAAGGCCAGGTGTCTGGCCTGTCACAAGGAAATAAACTGGGACGTCCAGAACAAGCGCGGCTTTCACGGCCGCTCGCCGCAAGTCAGCAGCGGCGAGTGCAAAACCTGTCACGTGGAACACGAAGGCAGGAACGCCAGGATCGTTTTGCTTGACGAAAAGACGTTCGATCACCGCCTGACCGATATGCCCCTGCTGGGGGCGCATGCGCGCGTCCAGTGCGCGGAATGCCATGTAAACGGGCAGAAACATGCAAAAGCGCCGACCGACTGCGTGGCGTGTCACAAGGCGGATGAGCCGCACATGGGGCGCCTGGGAACAGCCTGCTCTACCTGCCATGTCGTCTCCGGCTGGAAGACCGTTTCATTCGATCACAGCAAGACAGCGTTCCCACTGAAGGGCGAGCATGCGCACGCACAGTGCGCCGCGTGCCACATCAATCAGGCGTGGAAGGGTATCCAGGCGAGCTGCGTATCTTGCCATGCGAAGGACGACGCCCACGACGGCAAGCTGGGCAAGGACTGCGCTTCATGCCACGTCGAGACCGGCTGGAAGGTGCAGAGTTTCAATCACGCGAAGACGGGGTTCCCGCTGATAGGGAGGCATGCCGATGCGACATGTCAGTCGTGTCACGTGAAGGATGTCACGACGGCCTTGCCGCGTACCTGCAACGGCTGTCACGCCAAGGACGACCCTCACAAAGGACGCAACGGCCCGGCTTGCGCCGACTGTCACACGCCACGCGATTGGCGAGCAGTCACGTTCGATCACGCCAAGACGGATTTTCCGCTTTTGGGCAAGCACGCCTCGGTCAAATGCGAGAGCTGCCACACGCGGCCGGTGAAGGAGTGGACGCCTCCCGAGGACTGCAACGCCTGTCACACGAAGGACGACGTTCACAAAGGTCTGCTGGGGCCCGTCTGCAAGGACTGCCATGCCGAAACCGCGTGGACAAAGGTGCGCTTTCAGCATGATCGAGATGCGGGTTTTGCCCTGAGAGGCAAGCATGCCGCTGCGACATGCGCAGCATGTCACAAACAGCCGACGCATGTGAAGGCGCCGCCGAGTAGCTGCATCGGGTGTCACCGTGATGACGATCCGCACAAGCGACAACTGGGCGATGGTTGCGGTCAGTGCCATGGCGAAACAGCGTGGAATGCCGACGTTCGTTTCGATCATGGACAGACCGACTTCCCCTTGCTCGGCAAGCATGCAGGCGTAAAATGCGAGGAGTGTCACAAGAGCGCTGCTTTCCTTGATGCGAAGCCGGGATGCGTGTCGTGCCATGCCAAGGAGGACGTTCATGGCGGCCGGCTCGGGCCGAACTGCTCGACCTGCCACACGGCGGCCGCATGGACGCGCTGGTCCTTTGACCACAGCAAGCAGACCGAGTTTCCGCTAACCGGAAAGCATCGCGACGTGGTGTGTGTGAGCTGTCACCGCACGCCGGTCAAAGGTAGCATCGAGCTCTCGACGCGTTGCGTGACGTGCCACGCTGCCGACGACAAGCATCGCGGCTCTTTCGGATCCAGCTGCGAACGTTGCCATTCGACCGACGACTTCAAGTCAATCAACGTCAAACCATGAGGGCGCGATCGCGTCGGTCACATCGCAAATAGGTATCGTCTGAATACAACCTGACGCCTAGCTTAAAATACGCTGAGTATCGTTCCGAAGAGCGAACTATTTCTGGCTTCGTCAGCGCGCATTAAATTTCGGTACATGCATTGTGCTTGGATCATTCGACGGGAATACCTGTCCTTGGTGAATGCTGGGGTGCTGTGGCGTATATCTGGAAAGGCCCGATGCCCTACTGCCGCGTCGCCAATCTTAGATCAGCAAGTCTGAGCGCGAAGTTCTTCGCGATTCTTACGATGCTGCTGATGAGCGCCGGTGGTTTTGGCGTCCCTGCCGAGGCGCAGCAGGACACCGTCGTCGTGGGGTTCGACCACCTCTCGACCGGCTTTCCGCTCGACGGCGCCCACAAATCGTTGGCGTGCGAAGACTGCCATTCGAGCGGCAATTTCGGTGGATTGCCCACGCGATGCCGCGATTGCCACAATGGAGGCATCGCACCGGCCCAGCCGATGCGGCACGTGCCGACAAATGCGGATTGCGATTCGTGTCACGTCACCGCCAGCTGGACTCGCGTGCGGTATGACCACGCTGCGGTGTCGGGACCCTGCACGACCTGCCACAACAACTCGCTCGCTCAAGGTAAAACTGCGCGACACATCCAGACCACTGCGACCTGCGATACCTGCCACGTAACGGCGTTGTGGACATCGGTCCGATTCAACCATTCGGCTGTGACCGGATCGTGCGCCACCTGTCACACCGGATCGCAGGCGACCGGAAAGCCGACCAATCACATCGCAACGGCGGCGGGGTGCGACAGCTGCCACAACACCTCGTCGTGGACGAATGTTCGCTTCAGCCACACAGGCGTGACGGGCGCCTGCGCGACCTGTCACAATGGGACCAGCGCCACTGGCAAGCCGACCAATCACATCCAGACCACCGCAGGCTGCGAGAGCTGCCACAACACATCCACGTGGACCAATGTGCGGTTTGATCATGCCGGCGTGACGGGGTCGTGCGCCACTTGCCATAACGGGTCGCAGGCGACGGGCAAACCTGCGGCGCACATCCCGACGACCGCAGGGTGCGAAAACTGCCACAGCACGACCACGTGGACGAACGCCAGATTTGATCACGCAGGCGTCGCGGCGGCATGCGCGACGTGTCACAACGGTTCTTCAGCGACGGGCAAGTCTGCCAATCACATCGCTACGTCAGCGGGATGTGACAATTGCCACAACACCTCGACGTGGACGAGCGTGCGGTTTGACCATGCGAGCGTCACTGGTTCCTGCGCGACCTGCCACAATGGCACGCAGGCCACCGGAAAGCCGGCCAACCATATCGCCACGACGGCGGGCTGCGATTCCTGTCATTCGGCGTCGACATGGACGAGCGTGCAGTTTGACCATTCGGCCGTCAGCGGGTCTTGCGCAACCTGTCACAATGGGTCGCAGGCAACCGGGAAGCCGCCGACCCACATTGCATCGACCAGCACCTGTGACGACTGCCATGTAACGACGAACTGGACCAATGTGCGCGTGGACCACAATGCGGTGACGGGGACCTGCACATCCTGCCACAATGGAAATGCGGCCACAGGCAAGCCGCCGACCCACATCGCAACATCGGCCCAATGTAGCGATTGTCATTCAACGCTGGCCTGGATTCCTGCTAGGTTCGACCACGCGTCCGTCACAGGCTCATGCGCCACCTGTCACAATGGCACGAGTGCCACGGGCAAACCGTCGTCGCACTTCCAGACCAACCTGCCGTGCGAGGAGTGCCACAACAGCAATGGCTGGACGACCATCCGCTTTGTTCACTCAAGTGCCGGTTATCCGGGCCAACACCGCTCCGCGCTCGATTGTTCGGATTGCCACCGGACGAATGCGCAGCAGGTGCCGTGGCCGAACGCTGCCTATCAACCGGACTGCGCCGCCTGCCACGCCAACAATTACAAAGCCGATCCTCATCGCAAGACGCAGAACCCGAGCACGCGATACACCGTGTCCGAACTGCGCGACTGCACAGGCTCGTGCCATGTCTACACGGATGGGACACTGACAACCATTACAACCCGGAGGAATTCGCACCATCGCGTAAGCGATGGGAGCTTCAACTAGGTTGTTTCGAACGAACCGGCGGGGGCCAGGACGGAAGCGGTGCAGACTTCAGCGAAGTCTCTCTCCGCGGGAGTGTGTGGATGACGCCGAAGGATGCGAAGCGGCACGGGTCTGGTGGCGCAGGGGCGGATATTCCCGACGTCACGAAAGTCCAAAACCCGTCATTCGGTATGCGCGCTGTGCTGGCTGGAGGTCTCGCCGCGACACTGGCAGGGGCCTTGTCGCCGGCAGGGTACGCGCAAACGGTAAGCGACCGCTTCCTCTCTCGCGTTACGGCTCAGGAGAACGGCGCCTGTGCGACCGTAAGCATCGATTTCAACGTTCCGGTTCGCTATACGTCTCACTTCCCGGAACGGAGCGGACGGGAGCTGCGCATTGGCGTCCAGCCGCTGAATTTCAATCGTGGATCGTTGTCCACCGCGCTCGCCACCGAGAGCCTACGGCCGCCCGTAAGCGAAGTCGCAGGCATTCAGCGCATCCAGTACGACGTATCGGATCCTGCAGGCCCAACGCTGGTGATTCAGTTCGATCACGACGCGAATTGGGAGGTCAAGGCGGACAAGACCGTGACACGACTTGTGGTCACGGTTTCAGGCCGGGAAGGTTGCGCAGCGACGGGCGGCGGACAGCCGGCAGCAAGCTCCGCGTCGAACATCATCATGGCCGTGACGCAGTTTGTCCCACCAACGCTGGAACCGAATGGCAACTATGCGATCAACCTGCTTTCAAACCGCGGCAAGGACGTTCCGGCGGACGAGCTAAAGCAGATAGATGCGTTCAAGCGCTTCGCGGCGTACGCCTACACGGCTGAAGAGAACGGCGCGGAATGGACGCGGCTTCGCCTTGGTACGTTTGCGACACGCGCGGAGGCCGATCAGGTCTTGGCTGAGGTTGCCCCCGAATATCCGGAGGCGTGGATTGCGCGCATTGATCGGGCGGAGCGGGAACGGGTTTATCAGGCCTGGCTGGCGGCGCGCTCTGGCGTCAGCTCGATACCGAGCGCGTTGCCGGTCGATCCTGTGTCGGATGGGATGCTGCAGGAATTGCGCGACAAGCTAGCGGCTGGAGACAATGCTGAAGCGGTTCGGCTGGCCGAGCGCCTTCTGGGGCAGCCTGAGAGCTCGGCGACGCCGGACGCGCAGGAGCTTCTCGGACTGGCGCGCGAGCGCAACGGACAACTGGCACATGCGAAAGCTGAGTACGAAACTTTTCTTGCCCGCTACCCCGATCATGCCAATGCCCCGCGTGTCAGGCAGAGATTGGCCGCCTTGCTTGGCGACGAGGTGAAGCCGGAGCAGACGCCCGCGAAGGGTGCGGATGGACCGCCGGTGACAGTTGTCGCCGCTTCGTTTCGCACCGAGCTGTCAGGCAGTCTGTCAATGCTCTACCAGCGCGACGAGAGCGGCTTCCTGTTTCAGGATGTGCCGGTTGTTGGCGGGCCGGAGGTAAATCCAGATCCGATCGAAGAGAACCGCACAAACCTCGACGAAGTGCTGTGGGGGGCAGACATCAACCTGTCTGTCGGTAATGACCGGATCGAGGGACTGTTCAGATTCTCAGGTGTATTTCGCGATGATTTCAGGGCCGGCGTGCAGCGCGACGAGGGCGCCGTCAGCACGCTCTACCTCGATGTGTCCGATCGCGAGTGGAACACGGCGCTGCGGATCGGAAGGCAGACGCGAAACACGGGCGGGATATTCGGACGGTTCGATGGCGGGCTGGTGAGTTTTCAACCGACAGAGGGACTCAAACTGAATCTTGTCGGCGGTTTCCCAGTGCAGTCTTCGCGCGATCTCAAGGTGAACTCCGATCGCGTGTTCGTCGGTGGCAGTGCGGACGTATCGCTGATCCCGGATGCGCTGGATACGACTGTCTACTACGTGGACCAGAAATTTGGTGGGCTCGTCGACCGGCAGGCGGTGGGCGTTGAAGCGCGATATTTCAACTCGCATGCGACGGCTTACGGCGTCTACGACTACGATGTGAACTTCCAGCAGACAAACCTAGCCTTGCTGAATGGGTCGCTGCGGTTCGATGACGAGTCGAGTGTTTCGGTCGCTGTCGATTACAGACGTTCACCCTTGCTGACGACGTTCAACTCTATTTTTGGGCAGACGGTGATGGATCCGAACGAATTGCTGGCAACCTATAGCGAAGACGAAATCTATCAGCTGGCGCAGGATCGCAGTGCTTATGCGCGATCGGTCTCGCTGAGCTATTCGCGCCCATTGATGGAGAAGCTGCAGATCAATGTTGATATGATCGCGACCAACGTTTCCGGTACGAAGGGCTCTGGCGGGATTGATGCAATCCCTGGAACCGGGACAGAGTATTACTATTCGGGACAGCTGGTGGCGTCCGATGTCTTCACCGAAGGCGCTATTGTCATTGCCGGGTTCCGCTATGCGGATACGCAACTAATCGAGCAGCAGACGGTGCAGCTGAACGCGCGCTATCCCATCAACAGTGACTTCCGGCTCAACACTAAACTGCGTCTGGATCAGCGGACACGCAAGGATGGGCTGGGCGACGAGCTGTCGATGCGGGGATCGCTGGCGCTCGCCTATACGCTGAACCGCTCGACATATTTTGATGTCGAGGTTGGTGGGCAGTATTCCGACAATAACAATCCGCTTGTGACGACCCAGGAGCGTGGCTTGTTCGGGAGCATCGGCATCCGTCAGGATTTCTGATCAGACGCGTGACGGCGATCTCCGACGCTCGCGCGCTGAGGTGCGTTAAGCGAATGGCGCGTAGGTATTAGCCAAAAGGGAGGTACGCGCGAACTGTGGCTGCCCCCCTTGTCTCGTCGCGAAGACGCGACGGTCCGCCTCCCCCCAGTCCTTCGGACTGATGGAGAAAAGAGAGCAGTTCCTTTCTGTGTGATGTCATCCGATTTCGGAAGTTGACCTTCTTCCGCGTGACCCGTGTGCCAATCATGGGTGTGGCAGTTGAAGATCGTCCAAAACATCGAT
This sequence comes from Caulobacterales bacterium, assembly GCA_038326205.1. Classification (GTDB taxonomy): domain Bacteria; phylum Pseudomonadota; class Alphaproteobacteria; order Caulobacterales; family Hyphomonadaceae; genus UBA7672. The sequence continues at coordinate 83,059 of JBBQJV010000003.1, forward strand.
TCCATGTTGGACGCGAGACAGGCAAACACGCGCAGCATGGCCGCGAGCAAAAGCTGGCGTCTTGATGAGACAATCACTCCGTATGCGCGGGTTTGTGTTCGAGTCATGGGGCGCATTGTGCGGCCGCTGGGGTGGTAGGCGGGAAGCGATCTGCAGGTTTGTATTTATGCAGTGGAGCCGCCCTACAGCTTTTTTACGCAGGCGCTTGAACGCGCAGTGGAAGATTTTTGCCGTTCCGCAGAATTTGTACAGCGTCAGATGGTCTCCCGGTTGCGGCGGAAGAGGAAATAGCTCGCGACAATGCCGCCCGACAGGATGATGGAGGCGATGAATTCCGGCTGTTTGGACGGCGTGATTGCCATCGCAACCAGAACTGCGGCCATGCCCGCGATGGCGAAGATGCTTCCCCATGGATGGAACCACGCCTTCACGTGCAGTTGTTCCGGCGGGGTCTTCGGCCGCAGGATCAGCTGCGAAGCAGCGACACCAATATAGACGAACAGCATCAACGCGCCCGATGCATTGAGCAGGAAAGCGTAGAGATCCTTCCAGTAGGCGGCGAGCGGGATGACCGCCATCGACAACACGGAAGCAACGAGGATTGCCCAGGTCGGCACGCCGCGCTTGTCGATCCTTCTGAGCAAAGTGGGCGCATCGCCACGGCTGGCGAGGCCGAACATCACGCGCGAGCCGACATAGATACCGGAGTTGAGGCAGGACAGGACAGCGACCAGCACGATGGCGTCCATGATCTCCGGGGCGCCAGCGACGCCGACTTTTTTCAACGCCATGGTGAAGGGCGACATCGGGCCAAGCGCGCGTTGAGCGGCGATTTCGCCCCAAGGGACTACGCACATGATGAGTGCGATGGAGAGGATGTAGAACAGCAGCATTCGCACGATGAGGGTGGTGGCGAGGCGCGCGATGATCTTCTCGCCCGCGTCGGATTCGGCGGCGGCGACTGTCGTTATCTCGGCGCCGACTAGCGTAAAGACGAGCGATACAACGCCGACAAAGGCAGCACTCCAGCCGTTTGGCGCAAAGCCGCCATTGTTGACGAGATTGTCGAACGTCGGGGCACCGGTGGAATTCCAGCCGAAGGCGTAGGCGCCGGCCACCAGGATGAAGACCACGATGGCTGCAACCTTGATGGAGGAGAACCAGAACTCGAACTCACCATAGGAGCGCGTCGACAGGAGATTGGAGCCGGTCAACAGCACGGTGAGGCCGAGTGCGATGACCCAGGACGGCGTCTCGCCGGGCAGATGGTGGCTTGCGATCTCCGCGCCGACGAGCGCCTCGAACGCGACGACGACCACCCAGAAATACCAGTAGATCCAGCCGAAACTGAAGCCGGCGAGATTGCCCATGGCGAGGCGCGCGTATTCGGTGCAGGAGCCGACGCCGTGGCGCGCCGTCGCCATCTCGGCTAGCGCGCGCATCACGAAGAGAATGATGATGCCGGTCAACAGGTAGCTGACAATCACGGCTGGGCCCATGTCGGCGATGTAGACCATCGAGTTGACGAACAGGCCGCCGCCGATGATGCCGCCGATAGAGATCATTGCGACGTGGCGGGCCCGGAGGGACTTAGTCAGGCTGGGCGCAGCGCCCGGCTCGATCGCTATCGTCTCCAAGCGGTCTTCTCCCGATGTTCCAGCTGTCGCTACGGCAGCTTCTTGTCCCAATGCATCAGCACCCGAGATCAACCGGTTGGCAACTCCCCTGTTGGCTGCTTGGTTCGGGGTTGCGCAAAAACATGGGGAGGCCGCGATGCGGGCAAGACGACGTGACGTGCTTCTGGGCGGTTCGGCCCTGCTGCTGACCGGCTGCAACGCGCGAACGGTGGCAGCCGACATGATCCTGCACAACGGACAGGTGCTGACCGTGGATGCAAAATTCGCGAAGGCATCTGCGGTGGCGGTGAAGGATGGACGCATTGTTGCTGTCGGCGGACCCGAGCTCATGGACAGCTGGTCGTCGCCGAAGGTGATCGACCTTGCGGGCCGGACGCTGATGCCGGGCTTTAACGATGCGCACGTACACATCTATCCGCTGTCGCCGCGCGCCATCGAGCCGGATAAGGTCAAGTCGATCGCGGAGCTGCAGGACGTGTTGCGCGCCAAGGCGGCGGCGCTGGGCAAGGGTGAGTGGATCGTCGGCTATGGCTGGGACGAGGCGCAACTCTCCGAGAAGCGTAATCCGACGCGAAGCGATCTGGATGCGGCGGCGCCGGACAATCCGGTGATCCTGATCCGGGCTGGAGCGCATTCGGCGGTGTGCTCGTCGCGGGCGCTTGAGCTGGCGGGCGTCACACACCGGACGCCCGACCCAGAGAGCGGCATCATCGAGAAGGACGCCTCAGGCGAACCGAACGGCATCATTCGTGAGCGGTTCGATGTGGTGGAGCGGCTCGTGCCGGAGGACTCGTTCGCGACGCTGCGCGCGAGCTATATCGACTCGCTAAAATACTTACTTAAGTTCGGGATCACGAGCTTTCAGTCAGCGACGACGAGCATCTTCGACGAACCCGTTGAGGGCGAGCCCGAGCTCGACCGCAGCGGGCTCACTTGGCGGCGGATGCGCGGCATCTACGACGTGATGGGGGCGGACCTGCCGCGAGCGTCGCTTTACATCGCCTATCCCGGCGAGGCGCGGATGAAGGCGTTCGGACTCAAGTCGGGCGATGGCGACGATCGTGTGCGCCTGGGGCCGATCGGCGAGAACCTGGTGGATGGCGGGTTCACGGGGCCGACCGCGTGGCTGCTGGCGGACTACAAGGGCCAGCCCGGCTTCCGCGGCAAGGGACGCTATTCGGACACGCAGCTGCAGGCGATGGTCGACAAGGCCAATGAGTATGGCTGGCAGATGGGACTGCATGCCATCGGCGACGCCGCCATCGTGCAAACGGTGAAGGCCTATGCCGCCTCGCTGCAGAAGACGCCGCGGCAGGACCATCGCTGGTTCCTCGACCACTTCACCATCATGCCGCCTGACGGGACGATGGAGGTCATGGCGACAAACGGCATCATGATCGCGCAGCAGCCCAACTTTCTCTACAATCTGGAAGCGCGCTATATGTCGTTGCTGGATAACTGGCGGCTGGCGCACAACAACTCCGTCGCCACGCCGATGAAGAAGTACGGCATCCTGACGGCATTCTCATCCGACAACTTGCCAATCGATCCGCGCGTCGGGCTTTACGTAGCGACGACGCGCAAAGGACCAAGCGGCGAGGTCCACGGTGCGGAAGAGGCGATCACGCGGGAGGAGGCGATCCGCGCCTACACCGCAAATGGCGCACAGCTGACGTGGGAGGAAAAGGAGAAGGGCTCGCTGGAGACCGGCAAGCTTGCCGACATGTGCGTGATAGAGCAGGACCCGTTGAAGGTGGCGGACAGCGAGCTGCTGAACCTCAACGTGGACATGACGTTTGTCGGCGGCAAACAGGTTTTCGTGAGAGATGGCGCCCGAGCCTAGAGCTGAACGAATACCGCCTTTAAGTGGAGGTATTCGTCGATGCCGTATTTCGAGCCTTCGCGCCCGATGCCGGATTCTTTGACGCCGCCGAAAGGCGAGACTTCGGTGGAGATGAGGCCGGTGTTCATGCCGACCATGCCGTATTCGAGGCCCTCGCTGACGCGCCATGAGCGGGCGAGGTCTCGCGTGAAGGCATAGGCGGCAAGGCCCGCGCGGGTGTCGTTGGCGAGGCGGAGGGCGTCTTCCTCTGATTTGAAGCGGACGAGGCCAGCGACCGGGCCGAAGGTTTCTTCGCGGGCGAGCAGCGCGTCGGGGGCGACGTCGCGGAGGACAGTGGGTTGGTAGAAGGTGCCGCCGTGCGAATCGCGTGCAGCGCCCGTGAGAACCTTCGCGCCGTGACCGAGCGCGTCGGCAACGTGGGCCTCGACTTTTTCGAGCGCCTTGGCGTTGATGAGCGGGCCCTGTGTGGTGACGCCGGCGAGACCGTCACCGACGACGAGCGCGGCGGCTTTCTCGGCGAGAAGCCTTGCGAATTTGTCGTAGACGCCGTCCTGCACATAGATGCGGTTGGCGCAGACGCAGGTCTGGCCTGTGTTGCGGAATTTCGAGATGATCGCGCCGGAGGCGGCGGCTTCGAGGTCGGCATCGTCGAACACGAGGAAGGGCGCGTTGCCGCCGAGTTCGAGCGAGACTCGCTTTACAGTGCCCGCACATTGCGCGGCGAGTTTCTTACCGACCGGAGTTGAGCCCGTGAAGGTGAACTTCGCAATACGCGGATCTTCGGTGAGAACGCGGCCGATGGGCTCGGCGTCGCCCGTGACGATGTTGAGCACGCCGGGGGGCAGGCCGGCTTCTTCGGCGAGCACGGCAATCGCGAGAGCGGAATAGGGGGTCATCTCGGAAGGCTTGAGCACGAAGGTGCAGCCGGCGGCGATGCCGGGGCCGACCTTGCGTGTGATCATCGCGGAGGGAAAATTCCACGGCGTGATCGCGCTGACGACGCCGACGGGCTGTCTCAGCACCATGATGCGGCGGTCGGCGGCGGGGGCGGGGATCGTATCGCCGTAGACGCGCTTGGCTTCTTCTCCATACCATTCGAGGAAGGCGCCGGCGTAGACGATTTCACCGCGCGCTTCTGCGAGGGGCTTGCCCTGCTCGGCTGTCATCAGCCGCGCGAGGTCCTCCTGATGGAGGACCATGAGGTCGTTCCACTTGCGCATGATCTTCGCGCGCGATGCGGCGGTTTCATTCTTCCATTTCGGCAGGGCAGCGGCAGCGGCGGCGACGGCAGCTTCGGTTTCGGATTTGCCGAGGCTGGGGATGCGGCCGATAACGCCGCGGGTTGCTGGATTGCGGACTTCGACGGTCGGGTCACCGGTCCATTTGCCGTTGATGTAGCATTGCTCGCGGAAGAGATAGCCGCGCTTCAGCGCGATGCGGCCCAGTTCGCCTGTTCCACCATCGGCCATGAGATGTCCTCCGCTGTTACCAACGTGGATATTGGTCGAAGGGGGCTACCTAGCAAGTGAGAATGGCTAATAAGCGTTAAAGCTCAACGCGAAACGGTGCGCTATGGCTTCGGGGCCAGCGGACACGCGGCTGTAGCGAAGGGCTGTAGGGTGGCGTCCTCGGGAGCGGTGCGTTCCAGCGCCTGTTCCTTGGTGACCCAGACCTGGCCACGCGAGGCGCAACGGACGCCGTAGTCGAACGTCGCAGCCATGTTGGCCTTGTCGAAGGCTAGCGAGCCGCCGAACTGCACGTCCGACGGAATGCCGGTGAAGCGGAAGCCCATGCTATTGTTCTTGGCGAACTCTGCGGTCTGGTCGACGGCGCCGCGCGTCATGTGGTTGAGGATGGCGGTGAAGCTGCGCGCGGCGATGTCGATGGTGTTATTGGAGGTGGAGCGCGGGGCCGAGGCGGACTGTCCGTTGATGACGACATAGACGTTGGCGCCGCGCAGATTGAGCGATGTGCTGTCCATGGTCAGCACGGCTTCCGGCGCCACGAAGAAGGGCGTGGTGGCGCCGCCGTCGACGTGCATCTCCTGGTACTTCTTGCCGTCCTTTTCGACGTTGATCATCACGGGTGGAAAGACGCCTGGGACGCTGGCAGAAGCGACGAGCACGTCACGGAAAAGATTGCGCGCCTGTTTGCCGCCGCGACGAGCGATGGCGCCCATGTCCCAGATCACTGTTTCCTCGCGATCGAGGTTGGTGGTGGCGACAAGAAGCATACGACCATTGGCAGCTTCGCGTGCGACGGCGAAGACCAGCTCGTCGGTCACGAAACGCTCGACGAGTTGGCGCAGCGGCTTGCCGTCGAAGACACCGACGTCGAACAGGGCGCCCAGACCGCGCGCCTGCATCAGGCCGTCGGTCGCTTCACCCCGATAGGCCTGCGTCAGCTTACCGTCCCAGTCCGAGCCGAGAAAGGCGTAAGGCGCGATGAGAGCGCCGGTCGAGACGCCGGTGACGATCTCGAAACGCGGGCGCGTGCCGGCATTGGTGAGGCCGACGAGAACGCCTGCGCCGAATGCCCCGCCTGCACCACCGCCGGAGAGAGCCAGCATGTCGACTGTGCGGTCAGCCGAGGCTGCTATGGCTTTGGAGGCCTTGGGAGCGTTTTCCTTGTGGAAGTCGTAGTCGGTCGTTTCGGTGCGCACCGTGTTGTCGAAGCCGACAGGGTTTGCGCCGCGCGGAGAAGCCAGCGGCGTACTGGGACGTGACGCCGTGGTGCAGGCGGCAAGCAGGACCAGCGTCAGCGCGGTGAAGATGTGCGGGCTCATGCCGGGAAGCTCCCCTGCGCGAGGCCGTCGCGCACTACCAGAACGCCATACGGAGCGTGATCGATCCATAGTGGGTGGTAGAGGAATCCGAGATTTCGGCATCGTAGCCCAATTTGACGTTGAGGAACTGGCTATCGATGTTCAATCCAAGACCAGCGACGATCGCATCCTCGGGCTCGACGCCGGAGGCGAGTACGAAGTTTGAGGTCGTCGGGCTGTTCGCGAAGCGAAGCGAAGCGGCGTTGTTCTTCCAGCTCAGGACGTTGCGGTAGCCGGCTGAGACTTCCGGACGGATCGAGTAAGCGTCGTCAGCGCCGAGATTCCCGATCAGCTTGAAGCCGTAGGATGCCGTGGCGAGCGAGGCGTCAGCATCACCCGCAACGAGCGCCAGGCCAGGTTCGGTCGTGGCCATCTCCTCATAGCTGTCTTGGTTGAAACCGATATAGTCGAGACCAACGAACGGTTTCACATCGAGCCAGCCGAGCGGAATCTTGTAGGTGGCGCGTGCGGCGGCCGAATATGACTGGCCGCTCCAGTTCGCCTTGATGCGATCCGACAGCGCGCCGAGCGTTACTTTCCGGTCGGACGTGAAGTCGAGTAGGCCATATGTAACGGTGCCATTTACGGCGAGGTTGCCATTGATCCACCCGGCGTACCCGCCAATCGAGGTCTGCGAGACGTTGAGAGGCGCGCCGGTGCGACCCTCTTCTTCCAGCTCTGCTGACTCCAGCGACAGATATGTTCCGATCAGGGCCGTGCCTGTTGAGATGAGGTCAATGCCTGCCGCGACGCCGAAGCCGCCGCCTGAAATTTCAGTCGTGTCGGCTGTCGCTTCGGCCTTGTGGTAGACGCCGAACTCCTCCGTCCAGGCGCCGCCCGGCGCGTTGGGCTTGGATGAGATCATGTCGAGACGGTTCGCCGTGGCGCCAAAGGCGGCGGTGGCGTTAGAAGATAGCACGCGCATCACCGACACGTCGGACCCTGGCAGAAGATCAGCAAAGCCGCGCTGGAAGGTGGGGGCGTCGGAGATCGAGGAAACCGCCGTTGCGAGGGTGTCATTGATGCCGAGCAGATCGAGCACAGCGCTGTAGGCGCCCGCCTCGCGCGTATTGAGGCCGAGCTCGTCCGTGGACTTGACCCTGAGCACGAGGTCAATCGCGTTGGCGTTCGGCTGGACAAGGCTCATGTTGTAGAGGAAGGGCCCGTTCGCGGTGATCTGGTCGCCGAGCGTGCCGGCATTGTTGATTGTGCCAGCGTTGATGACACGCAGCGTGAAAGGCTGCCTGACGAACTGGGTGAAGACCGGCGTGAAGCGCGCATTCGCGTCGATGCCGAGTGTTCCCGTCACATTGTAAAGCGGCGTGTTGCCGGTAATGCGGGTGTTGTCGATCGTAAGGCCAAGGTTCGCGTTGTTGGTCAGCGACATCGACGACAGGTTGAGAGTGCCCGCAGCGAAATTGTTCACCGTCGAGTTGTCCACGGAGAGCGACATCGCGGCGGCGCCTGAACGAGTTATCGACCCGTTGAACGTCGAGAGAGAAGCAAACGACAACGCGCCCGAAGCCGAGCCGAGCGCCAGGTCGCCGCCGATCTCGCCGCCTGTGAGAGATACGTTGGCGCCCGCGCCCCCGAATGTGGTGTCGCCAGTCAGCTTCGCACTGTTGACCACGAAGGTGTCGGACCCGGTCCCGAAACTGATGTCACCGAAAACTTCGCCGGACAGCAGGTCGAACCGATCGGCGCCGGCGCCGAAAAGAATGTCGCCTACAATGCGGGCGTTATCGCTGGTGTCGGTCTGTGTCAGCTGAACGCCCGTCGCGCGGTGCGAAAGGTCGATTGCGATGGCGCGACCAAGGCCGCTCGTGATCGTGTCGCTCGTGTCGTCGTCAATCTGGACAGCGCCAATGCGCGACGTGTTTGTGAACGTCCCGACCGTGCCGGAGAGGTCCTGGAAGGCAGTGGCGTTGCCATCCCAACCACGGACACTTGCGGCGATGAGGCCGCTGTTCGTTACGCTGCCCACCGATGCACCTGCGTCGATTCGGACGCCGAAAGCCGAGTCCGTGTTTTCGGTGAGGACATCGCCACGGATTGTGCCGCTGTTGAGGAGTTGCGGCGTGATGGCGCCAGAGCCGATCTGCGCTCCGACGGCGTCGGCCTCGAAGGCTGAAGCTGTGAGGATGCTGCCGTTGAAGATACCGCCAAGAACCGTAGTGGTGTGGGTTCCGTCTGCTGATCCGGCGACCTTCAAGGCGGTCGAAGAAAAGCCCATGTTGACACCGCTGGAGGTGATCGAGCCGCGGTTCATGAGGCCGTAGTTGTAGTTGAAGACGCCGATCGTCTCCGCAATGTTGCCGTCTGCGTCGTCATCGAGCGAGTCGCGGATCGTTTCGCGAACCTGACCGAGTGTGATCGATGCACCTGCCGCGCCATCCTGCGCCTGGACAAGCAGGGCCGGTGAAGAGCCCTGAACGGCGATCGATCCGCTCACGCGGTTCTCGTTGAAGTCCTGGACCACGTCCTTGACGGTATCCGTCGGATCGACGCCGCCCACGGCCGCGCCGTTCACCAGTAGGCCATACGCGAGATTGCCGCGCACTTCGACCGCCGAACCTCCGACGAGCAAATCATCGGTATCGAGTTTCACCAGAACGGTGGTGCTCGTGACCAGATCCGGGTCGAAATAGTTGCTGCGAGATCCCTGCGCGAAACCAGTCGCGGCGATGGCGCCATCGATCATGAACTCGCCGGCGACGTCACCGGTGACACGAACACCGACCGCGTTCTGGCCCAGGACGTTGACGCCGCCGGACGATGTGGACACGCCCGTGCTGGCCTTGAACGTCTCAGAGCCGATCTCTACGTTGCCGCTGATATCGCCGCGGAGGTCGACGCCGACCGCGTTTGCGCCTGTGATCGAAACGCCGCCGTTCTGGATGTAACTCCCGTTCAGGTTCGAACGCAGCGACACGCCGTACGAGTCGTTGCCTTCAACGGTGACCGTGCCGATAGAGGCGTTGGTTCCGGTGGTCGCGCCGAAGATGATATCGCCGTTGAGGGCGCCGCCGGACTCGACAAGGATGCCGACGCGGCCTGTTCCCAGGGCCAGCGGTCCGTCGGGGTCGCCGTCAGCGTCGGTATCGGTGCGTGTGTAATCTTCGAGGATGTTAATGGAGCCGGTCGCGGTGTAGCCGCCCGTCACACCGGGCTGGACGCGGACACCGAACACGTTGTCGGCATTGTTGATGGCGATCGTGCCGGCATTGGCAAGCGAGTTGTTGCTGTTGATCGTCACGCCCGTGCTGCCTGCAGTGGTCAGCGTGATGGAACCGGCCGATGTGATCGTTACATCTGAGGCCGCGCCATTGTTGGCTGTGCCAGTCGAAACCGGCGTCGTCGTCGCCGTGGCAATCGACACCTGGGCGAAGGCGGGCAGGCTAAATACAAATGGAGCTGCAGCTCCGAGCAGCAGGCGCACCTTGAACGTCATGAGAGCCGTCAACTCCTGAACTGACAGTACAATACTACCCGGCCTTACGCCGCGGGATGTCCGGACGGCCCAGCTTCCCGCTCCGGGCACCGACTGCCTAGCCTGCCGCGCGGCCATAGAAAACCCCGCACCTGCGGTTGAGCACGGAAACCTTTCGCGCATAGCGGCCCGCGTCAAATTCCAAAAACAGTCTTGTGGCGGAAAGGTGGCCGATGCGGCTGTAGACCTCAGCGTTTTGGATGGACCTGGAAGAAGCGCCACATCATTTCACTGGCGTTTAGAGCCTGTGTCGGCTGATCGGCTTCGGCGCGCCCGGCGCGGCCACCCGGCCATGCGTGGCCGTTGTTGGCGACCCGATAGAAATGAACCGGCTTGCCGCTGGCGCAATTTTCCCAGCGAATCTCCACAACCCGTCCTGATTTGTCGCTGGCCTCGATGGGCGAGGCGCAGCCATTTGCCTTCGCCCAATAGTCAGCCTGAGCGATGTCTGGTGCGACATCATGGTCTTCAGGGCGTTGACGCAGCGCGGCCAGCGATCCGCGCTTTTCGGCGCCGCCCAGCGGCCCGCCGGCAGCGGGGACATTCTGGTCGTCCTGTCCGACGAAGATCAGTGCGGCGACCGGCCCGCGGGCAAGTGGCTCGTCGCCGAACAGAGCTCCGACGATCGGAGCGATGGCGGCAATGCGGTCGGGCAGTTCGCGGGCCAGAACATGGGTCATCATCCCGCCATTCGACATGCCAGTGACGAAGACGCGCTTGGGGTCAGCGCGGCCAGAGGCGACCAGCTGGTCGATCAGGCTGGCGATGAAGCCGACATCGTCGACCGCGTTCTGACGCGCATAGGCGCAGCAATGGGTCGCGTTCCATGTCAGCAGGCGACCGCCGGGCATGCCGCCAGTGCCACCGGGATAGACGGCAATGAAGTGTTCGCGCGCGGCGATGACATCCATCTGGCTCATGTCGGCAGCGTTCTCGGGATGACCGCCTCCGCCATGCAGCACGATGACCGCGGGCGCGGGACTGCCGGCTGAGAAGTCGTGGATGAGCGCGCGGCGCTCGCGGCCGTCATGCTCGATCTTTTCCTCGGAGAATTTTCCGCTTGCCGGTGCTGGTTGTGCGCCGGCCAAACAGGCAGCGAGGCTAAGTAAGGCTAAGCAGACAAGCGAACGAGCAAGTTTCATCTTCGGATCTCCCGGGAGCTCGTCCGTGCTGGCGCGCCGATCGAACCGATACCAAAGTGTATCATTGCGCATGTACCGTTGGCGCAGCAAGGGGCTGGGAGGAGGCGCGTTACAGCTGCTTCGGCTGTTCGGACGGATCAAGTTCGTAGGCCTCTCGCATGGCGAGGCGCCATTCCCGTATGATGCGACCGTACCAGAGGAAGCGCCTTTCGTCGGTCAGGCCGTCGGTGTTCTCAAGCCAGCTGACCAGCGTATCGAACATCAGGTCAGTCATCGTCCGCGCGGCTTTTGCCGTCCGGTCGGGCGGGCCGGGCGGCGCGCCCTCGGCCGGCTGGAAGAAGTTGGTGGCTTGTGCATGCACCAGCCCCTGCAGGCGCTCGCGATGATGCGCCAGTGTGGGATCACCCCGGAACGTCTTCAGGGCGGCGAGGAAAATCTCCGGGTCTTTCTTGGCTTCCAGATAGAAGGCGCGCAAGGCCCAGCCATAGCCGTCCCATTTGCCTTGTTGCGATTTGAGCAGGGTTGCCTGCACGTGCTGGAACAGCGCGTCGATCAGTTCAGCCCGCGACGGGAAGATGCGATAGAACACAGGCTTGGGCGCGCCGGCTGAGTCCGCCACGTCCTGCATGGAAGCTGCAGCGCCACGCGTCAGAAAGGTGCGCGCGGCTGCACGCAGGTAGTCAGCCTTGCGGGCTTCCCTGTCGACGCGGGGTTTGGAGCGTGGTGCGGACTTCGGGCTCGCTTTGCCCGTCTGGTCTTCGTCGCCGTCCATATCGATCCTCTTCCCCCCAAGGGAATGGAATGTGACCTAGCTGCCAGCCGGATGTGAGCAAAGATCAGCATGGTGGCAGCCCCTCATGCAAACCGGTATGTATGCAATGGTCCGTCTTGCCAAGCTTATCCAATGACAGGTGGCGCTGCTGCGGCGGCGCCGGGATAGCCGGCGCATGCCAATGCGAAGGCAAACTCCAGCGCGGTTTCCCGCAGGCTGGCGAACCGTCCTGAGACGCCGCCATGGCCGGCTTCCATGTTGATCTTCAGGAAATAGGGTCCGCCCTCCGGCGCCTCATGACGCAGGCGTGCGGCCCATTTCGCCGGCTCCCAGTAGGTGACGCGTGGGTCAGTCAGGCCGCCCGTAATCAGCATGGGCGGATAGGCGCGCAGGCTCACCTGATCATACGGAGAATAAGCTTCGATGCGGTCATAGGCGTCGGCATCCGTCAGCGGGTTGCCCCATTCGGGCCATTCGGGGGGTGTGAGGGGGAGGGTTTCGTCGGACATGGTGTTTAGAACATCGACGAATGGCACGGCGGCGATGATGCCTCCGAACAGTGTGGGGTCAAGATTGACGGCGACGCCCATCAGCAGGCCGCCCGCCGATCCGCCCATCGCCACGATGGCGCCGCGTCGCGTGTAGCCCAGCGAGACGAGATGGCGTGCGGCGGCAACGAAGTCGGCGAAGGTGTTGCCTTTCTTTTCAAGCTTGCCGTCCAGATACCACTGATAGCCCTTGGCCATCGATCCGCGCACGTCGGCGACAGCGTAGATGAAGCCACGATCGACGAGGCTGAGGCGTCCGGTGCGGAAGTCTGCTGGGATGGTGATGCCGTAGGAGCCATAGCCATAGAGCAGCACCGGCGCCGAGCCATCGAGCGGCGTGGTGCGGTGACGAAGCAGCGTGACGGGCACAAGCGCGCCATCATCACCCGGAGCGTCGATGCGTTCGACAATGTAGTCCGTCGGGACGTGGCCGGAGGGCACTTGCTGCGTCTTGCGCAACACGCGCTGGCGCGTGCGCATGTCGTAGTCGAAGACCTGCGCTGGCGTGGTTGGCGAAGAGTAGTCGAAACGCAGCCACGGCGAAGCCCAGAGATAGCCGTTGGAGACGCCGAGCGCGTAGGCGGCTTCCTGGAAGTCGATCGCGTGTTCTGCGCCCGTTGTGCGTTCGCGTACGACGATACGCGGAAGGCCGTTCTCGCGTTCCACACGCACGATGAAATCCGCGAAGGTGTCGACCTCGAGGATCAGCACGCCGGGGCGATGCGGTATCTCGATGCGCCAGTTCTCTTCACCGGTGTTGTCGTGCGGCGCTGAGACCAGCGCGAAGTCGACTGCGCCATTGCGGTTGGTTCGGATCCAGAAGCGGCCGTCGAAATCGAAAATGGAATAATCTACGCCGGACTCACGCTCGGCGATGGTCGTCAGGATATGATCCTCCGAGTCGGTGCGGAGATAGCGCCACTCGCTTGTCGTGTGGTCGTTCGCAGTGACGAAGATGAACTTGCCGGACTGGCTTTTCTGGACGCCGATGAAGAAGCCCGGATCGGTCTCACGATAGATGAGTTCGTCCACCTGAAGGCCGAGGCGGTGGCAGAATATGGCGGCCGGGCGCGCATTCTCGTCGCGCGCGACCCAGAAAACAGATTTTGAATCTTCGCCCCAGACGAAGTCGCCATAAGTATCGCCGATCGTTTCAATGATCGCGCCTGTAGCGCAATCGAGCACGTGGAGCGTGTAGAATTCCGAGCCCTTGTCATCGACTGCGTAGGCGAGGCGGCTGTGATCGGGCGAGTGGGACACTTTGCGGATGTCGAAATACTCGCAGCCCTTTGCTAGTTCGTCGCCATCGACCAGCAATTGCTCGACGCTGTCATCACCTGTGAAGGCATGCTCGGACGGACGGCGGGCGAACAGCGGGTATTCGCCGCCTTCGCGATAGCGACGATAGTAAGCCCAAGGCCCGTCGATGGCTGGGACTGAGCTGTCGGTTTCCTTGATGCGGCCGCGCATCTCCTCGAACAGCTGGTCCTGCAGAGCGGCGGTCGGCCTCTCGAGCGTCGTCTGTGTGTAGGCGTTTTCGGCCTCAAGATGGGTGCGGATATCGGGGCGCAGGCGGGACGTGTCCCGCATCACCTCGCGCCAGTTGTCATCCTTGAGCCAAGCGTAGGCATCGACGCGCGCACGGCCGAGCTGTTCAATCACGGCGTGGGAGTCGCGCCGCGCGTGCGGGGGCGAAACGTTCGCAGCTACCAGCGGAAACTGCCGCGACCCGCCGGCACCCTTACTCGTGCGGGCAGGTTTGTTCGTTGATTTGTACGCCATGAATCCACTTCTATGCAGTCAGCATGGCCTTTGTCGGGCAATGGGTGATTCGTCCCAAGGCCCGCACTGGTAATGCCATGTGGGCGGAACGGCTTGTCCTCCGCCCTTGCACAGAATTTTGGAACTTTAGCGATCGCTCGGGGCGGATCAGCTGCCGTAGATGATGCCGATCGACTCTGCCACGCAGGCGGGGCGATCCTTGCCCTCGATCTCGATGGTGGATTCCATCGTGATCTGCTTGCCGCCAGCACGGGATTCCACGCTGAGGCACTTCTGCCGCAGGCGGACCTTCGATCCCGACGGCACCATGTTCGTGAACCGCACCTTGTTGCAGCCGAAATTGATGCCGCGCTGGACATTTTCGACCCGCATGACCTGAGCGGCCAGCATTGGGAGAAGGGAGAGCGTCAGATAACCATGGGCGATCGTGTGGCCGAGTTCCTTGGTCGCGCGCTCAATGTCGACGTGAATCCACTGATGGTCGCCCGTCGCGTCGGCGAATTTGTCGATCTGGCTCTGGGTGATCTGGTGCCAGGGCGAGATACCCACTTCGGTTCCGACCAGGGATTCAAGGTCCCCGAAATTGACTAGACGCATGGCGCGCGCTTCCTTTTGATTTTGTGAGGCACATTATTCGCTGGATTTTCAGGCGCAAGCCGTGTCCGGACACGGAATTTCTGGCGTCCGGGCAGGAATTGAAGAAGGCTTTCCGGGGCGACGCCGCGATCCTGCCGCGACCGGACGCAATCTGTCGGGCGTCCCGGCGTCTATTTGCTGGGCACGGGACGTGGACCTCCTCATGTGAGGGACGGTCTCACGCCGAAGGGAAGAGAGTTCCATGACCACCCCTCAAAAACCGGGTCTTGAAAAACCGGGCTCATCAAAATCCCGGATGAAGAAATCCGAGACGCTGGAAGTCCGGATCCCTCACGAGACCAAGCGGGCGTTCCTTATCGCCTGCCGGGACAACGGCACCACCGCGAGCGAAGTCGTTCGCGATCAGGTGCAGTCCTAACTCGATGCGCACGAGCAGCCTCAACAACAGGAAAAAAGGACGCTCGTCATGCAATTCTCTCCCAAGGTCCGCCGCTATGGCCCCCGCGTGGCCGCAGGCAGCTTTGCTGCACTGGGGCTAACCGCGCTGGCTGTTCTGCCCTCGGCCGCAGCGCCGGACTTCAAGGCGCAGTTCGCGCGGCTCGACGCTAATGGCGACGGCGTGTTGTCGGTCGGGGGGTTTCTTGGACCTGATGACAAGTCTGTCGGCGGCGACGAGCGCAAGGTCGTGATCGAGACGCGCTCGATCATAACGAACAACGAGGATGGACCGGACAAGCCGGCGCTCGCGACGCATGACATCAAGGAAGATGCGTTCACCTTCTGGCTACCCGAGGAGATCGGTGCGGCAAAGACAGACCAGCCGGACAACCAGCACCACGAGTTCAAGTTCATCTCGCACCGCGAAGTAAAAGAGGTGAATGACGATGATGAGGGCGACCAGACATCGACGCAGACCTACTCGTTCACGGTCGACGACCTGCGCAAACAGGAGTTCGGCTCGATTGATGCGAACAAGGACGGCAAGGTGAGCCTTGAAGAGTATCGCGCCCGTCAGACGGAGATGCTGACACGCGGTTTCGAATTGCTCGACGCCGATGGCGACAAGTCATTGAGCGGTGACGAGTATGGGCAGGTCGTGGCGCCGCCGATGGCCAAGCTGAACTGGAAGACGGGTCCGGATACGCCGGAGCCGCCGCAGGTCGACATGCCGGCCATGAAGGAAGTGTCGCCCGAGGCGATCAAGGCCGCCTTCACGCGCCTCGACGCCAACAAGGACGGCAAGCTTTCTCTGCAGGAGTATCTGCCGAAGGCCTGATGGTCGTTGGTATCCGCTATGCAAGCGCCCCGGCCGCAAGGTCGGGGCGTCTGTCATTCATGCGGGCGCCTGCCTTATTTGGCGTTGGGCCAAATTTGCGCCATTCTGGAGGCTGTTGGTGCGTGAGGGAGCCTGTCATGCGTGAAGTCCGGACCCTGGCGAGTTGGGTGATTGCCCTGTTCGTCACCGTGATGCTGCTGTGGGTGGCGGCCGAGGCGCTGGCGCCGCAGCCGCCGGCGAAGAACCACCTGTTCGAGGTGTTCCGCGACAGTTCAGGTATCGCTTATTTCGAGCCCGTGGGTCGTTTTGCGTTTGGCGCCTTTGAGGTTCTCGTCGCGCTTCTTGTTTTCCTTCCGATGACCCGCCGAGTTGGAGCTATCCTCGCGACACTGTTGTTGCTCGGTCTTGGCGCGCTGGTGGGGCAGCTGATGATGCTTGGGATCAAAGTGCCGGTCGATGCGATCGGCGAGGCCGGCGTGGTGACCACGGCTACGGACCCGTCCGGGCTTTTCTACCTGATCGTGGGTCTGCTGGCGGCTTCAGTTGCGCTGATCTTCGTCCATCCGGGCAAGGCCGCCAACTGACCGGAGCGCTTGGTTTGGCCCAGAGGCGCGGAATCGGCCATACGTCCGCCGGAGGTTGATGATCCGTTAACCGCGTTTCGCGCATGCTGACAGAGGCAGCTAACAAGGGGGGCCATGTCAGACGATACGGTAATTCCCGGCAGGTCCGCTGCGGCGGGCGAGCAGAGCGGCGTGGTTGTTCCAACCGCTGCCGAAGGCTTTGCGCGTCGCGCGCTGCTGCGCCGCCTGATGGACGTTGTCGCCCTGCCGTCGTCGCGCGGCAATATCCAGGACCGCGCCATCGCTGGCGACCTGTTGATGGAAATCCTGATCGAGTCGGATGTGTCGGCCCGCGAGTTGTGCGCACGCCGGCTGCGTGAAATGTCGCAAGCACCGAAGCGCCTGTTGCGCTTTCTCGCGCTGGATGTGCCTCACGTGGCGCAGGTGATCCTTGCCGACAATCGGGCATTTGACGATGCCGACCTTTGCCAGATCGTTGAAAAGGGCAGCACCCCTCATCGCGTGGCGGTTGCTCAGCGACGCGACATCGGACCCGCTGTCGCTTCTGCCATCGCGGAGAGCGGTGACGCCGTAGCGATGCGGGCGTTGCTCGACAACACGCAATCGAAATTGTCCGACCGCTCGGTTGAACTGATGGTGGCTGCCTCGCGCGACGCGCCAGCCTTGCCGCCGTTATTGATCCAGCGTGAAGAAGTGCGCCCGGCGCATGCGCTTGCCATGTTCTGGTGGGCCGGTCCCGCTGAGCGGCGCCAGATCCTGCTGCGCTTCTCCGCCGAACGGACTCTGTTGATCGACATGTGCGGAGACATCTTCAAGCTGGCGCTTGAGGAGAGAGATCCGGTCGTTCGCAAGTCGCTGCAGATCATCGAACGCCGCCAGCGCGACCGTGGCGCAATCGATCGCTCCAAGCATGCGGGCCTCGAAGCAGCGATCGACGCAGCAGCGGTAACGGGTATTACGCCGGAGGTGATGATGGACATCGCCTCGCTGTCAGGCGTCAAGGCGTCGACGGCCGAGCGGATATTCAACGATGTCGGCGGCGAGGGCGTTGCCGTGCTGTGCAAAGCGACGGGGCTCAAACGTCCCTATCTGCGCGGCTTCTGGAAGGCGCTGCGCCGGCCTGATGGGGATGATGACGCAGACTTCATCCGTGTGTCGGAAGTTTACGAAACGATCGCTGTTGCCAAAGCGCAGACCGTGTTGCGCTACTGGAACTGGTCGCTGGTGTCGGCGTTCGGCGACGCGGAAGATGACGACGCGGCGGGGTTCTCGCGTGACCTGTTGCATATGGATGCGGCGGCCGCGTTGACAGCTTTCGGCCGCTGACCGGTTTTGCTGGATATTTTCGCCCGGTTGGTCCAAGTGAAATCAGGTCCGAACGCTCAGGGACTCAGGAATTTGTGACACTGAACCAGAGGAGGCCGCCAGAATGATCTATCTGCCCGGCCTAGTTCTCGCGTTGGCGGCGTTCTGGTTCGCGCTTTCTGGTCAGTCATCCCCGTTCTTCATCGGTCTTGCCGTGGTCGCCGTCCTGTTGACGCTATGGCTTGCGGCGAGGTTGCGCATAATTGATCGCGATGCCTCGCCCTATCACCGCTTGCCGCAGATTCTGCTCTATCTCCCGTGGCTAGCGAGCGAGATCATAAAGTCCAATATCGCTGTCATCGCGCGAGTGCTTGGCCCAAGCCGAGCGATCGATCCCGTTGTCTTGCGCCTTCGCACCCGTGCGTGCACCGATCTGGGCAAGGCGCTGTTCGCGAACTCCATCACACTTACGCCCGGCACGGTGACCATCGATGTCGAGGGTGACAAGGTGCTGGTGCATGCGCTGGTGCGCGCAAAAGCGAGCGTCGCCGGCTTCGAGCCGATGGATCGCCGGGCCGCTGCTGCGGCCGATTCCGACCGACGGAAAGGCTGAACCATGTTGCTGGCAGCTGGTGCAGCCGGGCTCGTCGTGGCCATGGCGCTGATGATCATTCGGGCGATCTACGGTCCGTCACAATACGATCGCATCCTCGCCGCCAACTCATTCGGGACGAAGACAGTCCTGCTGATCGCCGTGATCGGGTATCTGTTCGGGCGTCCAGCGTTTCTTGATATCGCTATCGTTTATGCGCTGATCAACTTTGTTACCACGATCGCACTGATGAAGTTCTTCCGTTACAACTCGCTGGCTCAGCCGCTCACCGCCAGCGCTGCGGAGGATACCGACGATGCATGACGCGCTCGTCTGGGCAGGCGGCGGACTGGTCGTCGTCGGTGCACTGTTCACGCTGCTCGGGGCGATTGGCGTGTTGCGCTTTCCCGATGTCTACACACGCATCCACGCGGCGAGCCTGACGGACACCGGCGGGGCAAGCCTTGTGCTGCTGGGTCTGACGCTGATCTCCGGCTTGAACGCCGAGACGCTGAAGCTGGGTCTTGTGTGGATCTTCGTGATGCTGACCACGCCTGCTGCGGCGAACGCTCTAGCCAACGCCGCCTATGGCTCAGGTCACAAGCCGCGCATCGGCACGTTCCAGATTATGCCCGCCGCCCAGCCAGACGCGGCGACCGTAAAAGAGGAATATGGAGGAGAGTCGAAATGATGAACCTCTCGCTCGAGGCAGGATTCGCCCTGAACGTCGCGCTGTTGCTGATGCTGGTCTGTGTGGGCATCGCCATCGCTGCGACGCGCAGCCTGCTGGCGGCAATCCTGCTGATGGGGATCTATTCGCTCGTAAGCACCGTCTGGCTGGTCGTGATGGATGCGGCGGATGTCGCCTTCACGGAGGCGGTCGTTGGTGCAGGCGTTTCCACGATCGTGCTGCTCGGCGCGATGCTGTTGGCGCGCGGCGATACCGAGCGGCATGACTGGCGGCGCCTCGTCGCTCCCGCGTTGCTGGCGGCGGTCGTCGGCGGCGTGCTGATTTATGCGGCGCTTGACCTGCCGAACTTCGGCGACCCCGCTTCGCCTGCGAACAGCCATGTCGGCCGCGCCTATCTGGAGGCGGCGCAGCACAAGACCGGCGCCCTCAACGTGGTTACGGCAGTGCTGGGCAGCTATCGCGGTTTTGACACGCTGGGCGAGACGGTCGTGATCTTCGCGGCGGGCATTGGCGTGGCGTTGATGCTTGGCTTCGGCCCACGCGCGACCTTGCCGGCGCCGCCGGATGTGATGGGCGATCATCATGTCGTGCTGCGCGTCACGGCCAAGCTGCTGATGCCGCTGATCGCCCTATACGCGTTCTATGTGCAGTTCCATGGCGATCTCGGTGCAGGCGGCGGTTTCCAGGCGGGCGTCATACTGGCGGTGGCCGTCATTCTTCATGCGCTGGTGTTTGGACTGCGCGAGACAGTGCTCGCGATACCGGCGAAGCTGGCGCGGACTTTGGCGACGCTGGGTGTGTTGATCTATGCAGTCATCGGGTTGATCTGCATCGTCAATGGCGGTGGCTTTCTCGACTATGATCACCTGTTCGCGTCGAAGGTCGAAGCGATGATCCCGCCCGGCCTCTTGGGCGATCCCGACGGGGCGCATCATTGGGGCCAGCATTTCGGAATCTTCTTCATTGAACTTGGCGTGTTGCTGACCGTCGCTGCGACCATGGTCACGATCTTCTACGGCTTTGCCGGGCGGATGATGGACGGGGGAGCCGCGAAGCGATGAGCATGATCGTCTCCCATTTCAACTATGTGGCCGTCGTCGTTCTCTTGATGGTGGGGCTCTTCATCGTCTTCTCGAGCGGCAACCTGATCAAGCGAATGATCGGACTTGCCGTGTTCCAGACATCGACAGGACTTTTCTACATCAGCCTCGGCAAGGTGTCGGGCGGCACGGCAGCGATTGTCGTCGACGCGCAGAGCGCGGACGGGCGGGCGCTCGCTGCCGCGCTCAACCCCGAATATGTTGCGCAGTATGGCGTTGACGGTGTCGTCTACTCGAACCCCTTGCCACATGTGCTGATCCTGACGGCCATTGTTGTGGGCGTCGCTACCCTTGCTGTCGGCCTGTCGATCGCGGTTCGCGTTCGTGAAGCCTATGGGACGATCGAATCCGAAGAGATCGAGGCGCTGGCGCGCGTCGATGCGGCGCGCGCGGAGCCAGTGTCGTGACGTTGTTCGATAACCTCTATGTTGCGCCGGCGGCGCTGGCGGTGCACGCGCCCATCCTAGCGATCGCTGGTCCGCTGATCGGCGCTTGTGCTGCGGCGTTGAGCCCGGGCCCGCGCAGCGGGTGGATAATCTCGGTGATCACCGCCGCCTTTGCGCTGTGGATGTCGGTTGCTGTTGCGTGCGACGTCGCGCGTGAGGGCGTCATGATCTATGTGATGGGCGGCTTCCAGCCACCGCTCGGGATCGCGTTGCGCATCGATGCGCTGGGCTCGGCGATGGCGCTGCTGGTTTCCAGCATGGGTCTGATTGGCGCGGTCTACTCGGGCCATGCGCTGGTGTCGGACGTCCGCGCTGAGATGCACACGCTTTTTCAGTCCGGATACCTGCTCTGCATCGCTGGCTTCCTCGGACTGGTGTTCACCGGCGATGCGTTCAATGCCTTCGTGTTCCTCGAAGTGTCGTCGATCGGGACCTACGCGCTCGTCGCAGCAGGCGAGCAGAGGGACAGAAGGGCTCTGCCTGCGGCTTTCAACTACCTCATCATGGGCACGATCGGCGCAACATTCTATGTCATCGGTATCGGTTTCCTCTATGGTTCGACCGGCACGCTGAACATGATGGACATGGCAGCGCGCCTGACGACACAAGGTGACAACGCGGCGGTACAGGCGGGCTTCGCGTTCGTTGTTGTAGGCCTGGGCATTAAGGCTGCAATCTTTCCCCTTCATGGCTGGCTGCCCGGTGCCTATGCGGGGGCGCCAAGCCTCGTCTCGGTTTTTCTCGCAGCGACAGCCACCAAGACCGCGATCTACCTGATCGCGCGGTTCATGTTCGACGTGTTCCCAGACACCTTTGCATTTGGCCTCGCATTCACACAGTTCGTGCTGGCCCCGCTTTCGGCTGTGGCGGTGATCGTTTGTTCGCTGCAGGCTATCTTCGCAAGGGAGGTGCGGCAGATGCTGGCCTTCTCTTCGGTCGCGCAGGTCGGCTTGATCATGCTCGGCCTCTCGCTGGCGAATGCGGCGGGGGCGTCGGCGGGGCTGTTCTACATCTTTGCGCACGCTCTAATGAAGGCTTCACTGTTCATGGCGCTTGGGGCTCTGGCGATGAGCATCAAGGCGCGGAAGCTGGACGATTTCGCGGGCGTTGCGCGTGACGCTCCGTGGTCGGCAACGGCGTTGGGCGTTGGCGCGGCCAGCCTTGCCGGCCTGCCATTGACGATGGGGTTCCTCGCCAAATGGAAACTTGTCGAAGCGGCGCTGGAGGCCGGCGCGATCTGGATGGTGCTAGTCATCGCTACGGGCTCTGCGCTGACCCTAGTCTATACATGGCGCATAGCCGATGCTCTGTTCTTCCGTAGCCCTCCTCCCGGTGCGCCCCGCGTTCGTGAAGCCCCGGTGGGTGTGCTCGCACCCTTGTGGGTCCTCGCAGGTCTGTCGCTGTGGTTCGGCATCGACGCTTCCCTGCCGGAGAGTCTGGCGAAATCCGCCGCTGCTGCTCTCTTCGGAGTTGCGCCATGAGCGGCGAGCTCCTGATCTTCCTGGCGCTGGCAGTGCCTCTGTTCTCGGCGCTGGTGACCTACGCCGTCGGACGGATGCCGGATGTACGCGAGACGATGACGGTCGTGGCGTGTATCGCGCTGAGCATTGTCACGGTCTCGATGCTGGTGCGCGTCGGCGCGGGCGCGCCACCGACCATGACATTGGCGCGGCCGATTGCCGGGCTCGACATCGCCTTCAAGCTGGAGCCGCTGGGGGCTCTGTTTGCCGTGATGGCAAGCGTGTTGTGGGGGGTCAATTCTCTGTTTTCCATCGGCTACATGCGCGGCAAGCGCGAGCCGAACCAGACGCGGTTCTACATGTGTTTTGCGCTGGCGATGGTCGGCGTGATGGGTGTGGCGATGGCGGCGAACTTGTTCACGCTGTTCATCTTCTACGAGGTGCTGACTTTTTCGACTTTTCCGCTGGTGACGCACAATGGCGATGCTGCTGCGCGGCGGGCAGGGCGCATCTATCTAGGCACCTTGGTCGGCGCATCTGTGCTCCTGTTCCTGCCAGGAATTATCGCGGTTGCTGTGTTTGCGGGCTCGACCACATTCACGACGGGTGGATTGCTCACTGGCAAGGTCGATGGCGCTGTGGCGAGTATGATCCTGTTGCTGCTGACATTTGGCGCGGCGAAGGCAGCCTTGATGCCGCTGCATGGGTGGCTGCCCAACGCGATGGTTGCGCCTGCGCCCGTGTCGGCGCTGCTGCATGCGGTGGCTGTGGTGAAGGCGGGCGTCTTCACCGTGCTCAAGGTGTCGACCTACATTCTCGGGCCCGAGTTGATTGCGACGCTGCCGGCCGCGAACTGGATTCTGTGGGTCGCCGGAGCGACGATCGTCATCGCCTCGCTGATCGCCATGACCAAGGACGATCTCAAGGCGCGACTGGCATGGTCGACCGTCGGCCAGCTTGCCTACATCACGTCGGCGGCGATGCTGCCATGGGCGAGTGGACTGGTCGCGGGCGGGCTGCACATGGTTTTCCATGCAGTTGCCAAGATAACGCTCTTCATGTGCGCCGGCGCAATCTTCGTCGCAACAGGCGCGAGCCGCGTGTCGGAGCTGGGCGGACTGGGGCGTCGCATGCCCATCGTTTTCGTGTGCTTCTTGATCGCGAGTATCTCGGTGATGGGCTTGCCGCCGATGGCGGGCATGTGGCCTAAATTCCTGCTGGTGACAGCGGCGTTCGGATCGAATGAGTGGCTGACGGCGGCTGCGATGATTGTCTCGTCGTTGCTGACCGGGGTGTATCTGCTGCCGGTGGCGTTGCGCGCGCTGTTCCCGGCGATAGGCGATCCGGCCCCGCGCGAATTTGTTCGACCGGGCGGAACGCCAGGTCTGGCGCTCGTGGCGATAGGGGTCACTGCCGGGGCGTGCATCGTGTTGTTCGTGCTAGCCGATCCGATCGCGAAATTTCTTGAACCGATCCGCACAATCAGCTTCGTGGAGGCCGCACCATGAGCGCAGAGCCTGAGCGTCCCGCAGAAGCGCCTGCAGGCCCCGGAGAACCGGGCGAGCATCCGCTGTCCGTGCTGCTCTTCTCGTGGATGCGGACGCCGCTGTTCTTGCGCGTGTTCGCAATCGGACTCTGTATCGCAGGCGTCGGCCTGATCCTCGCGGAGATATTTCTCTCGCCGTATGCGATTAAGGACGTAACCGGCGTGCCGGGCTTCCAGGGCGTGTTCGGCTTCGTCGCGTTTGCATTCGCCGTGCTGTGCGGCTGGCCACTCGGCAAGTGGCTGCGGCGGCCCGAGGACTATTACGACAGGCGAAGCGGGGAGGCAGGCCGTGACCGTTGAACGCCTGGCCGACTGGCTGGCCAACTCCAATCCGGGCTTCTTCATCATCGCAGCGGCGCTGCTTGTGCCCTTCGCGAAGGATGTAATTTCGCGCGCAATCTTGCTGGTGGGCGGGCCGGTCGTTGCGCTTGTTGCGCTGATCAACGCGCAGGGACTGAGCATTAACCTGTCGACCGTAAAGGTGCTGGGGCTGGAACTCGTACTTTATCGGCCCGACAGCCTCTCATTCGTGTTCGGGCTGGCCTTCATCATCGCGTCCGCAATTGTTGGCGTCTATTCGCTGCACCGCCGCGACCCGCTGCAGGATTCGACGGCGATGATCTACGCCGGTTCGGCCGTGACCGCGGTGTTCGTTGGCGACCTGATCAGCATGTTCATCGCGTGGGAGCTGACGGCGATTTCCTCAGTGTTCCAGGTGCTGGCGCCGCGGACCCGAGAGAGCGGGCGCGCGGCGATGCGTTACCTGTTTTTCCAGGTTGCATCTGGCCTGCTGGTGCTGACCGGAGTGTGCATGTTTGTGGCCGCGACGGGCAAAACCCAGTTCGCCCTGATGGCGCCGAGCATGGCGGGCCTCCCGGTTGGCGTGATGGATATCGCAGCGCCGGGGGCAGTCTTCCTTCTTGCGGGGTTCGGCATCAAGGCCGCATTCCCGATCGTCCACAACTGGATGCAGGACGCCTATCCCAACGCCTCGGAGACAGGGACCGTCGTTTTGTCGGCCTTCACCACCAAGCTCGCCGTCTACGCACTGGCGCGATACTTCGCAGGGCTCGACGCGCTGATCTGGATCGGCGTGATCATGACGGTGTTTCCGGTGTTCTTTGCCGTGATCGAGAATGACCTGCGCAAGGTGTTGTCCTACAGCGTCAACAACCAGGTCGGCTTCATGGTGTGCGGCGTCGGCATCGGCACGCAGCTGGCGGTGAACGGTGCGGTCGCGCACGCCTTTGCGGACATCATGTTCAAGTCGCTTCTGTTCATGAGCATGGGCGCGGTGATGCTGCGAACGGGCACGACCAAGGCGACCGAACTGGGCGGGCTGCACAGGACAATGCCCTGGACGACCCTGTTCTGCCTGATCGGCGCGGCATCGATTTCGGCATTGCCATTCTTCTCGGGCTTCGTAACCAAGTCGATGATCATGTCGGCGTCCCACGCGGACGCGTCGCTGTTCATGGCGTGGATCATGCTGCTGTTCGCGTCGGCCGGCGTGCTCGAGCATGCGGGCATCAAGATCCCGTACTTCGCGTTCTTCAGTCACGACAGCGGGAAGCGCCCTCAGGAGGCGCCGTTCAACATGCTGCTAGCAATGGGGATGGCCGCGGCGCTGTGCATCCTGATCGGTGTCGCGCCAGCATGGCTCTATCAGTTCCTGCCGTATCAGGAATCGGCGATCGCCTATCTCGAGTCAGAGCTGTGGACGCCGGCGCATTTGATCCAGCAGTTTCAGTTGCTGGTATTCGCAACCCTGGCCTTCATGCTGTTGCAGTGGCGGAAGTATTACCCAGCCGAGCAGCGGGGCTTGATCATCGATTCCGAATGGTTGTGGCGCCGGGGCGGGCCGCAGCTGTGGGGCGCCATCGCCAAGCCGGCGCAGCTGGCGGGGCGAGTATGCGCCGGCTGGATGGTTGGGGCAGGCGAGGCCTTCCGAGTGGCGGGCCGGCAGATGTTTGCAAGCGACGGGTGGGTTGCCACCAAGGTTCCGGCAAGCGCATCCGCAATATGGAGCCTCGCAATACTGGGGCTCGTACTGGTGGTTATCCTGTTCGGCTAGCAGAGAGCTGCGAACAACTCGCAGTTTAGTCAGCGAATTCCCCGCGATGTTTACAGTATCGGAGAACTGACTGAGTATCGTCGTAGTATTGCCTCTCAAGCAGTTTGATTCTTTCTTTCCCGGATCACAGATCACATGGAACGTGACGCTCGGCTCCAGCCCGGCCTTATCGACCTGACTTCCCAGATCGTGTCTGCCTACGTGGCGCATAATCCAGTGCCCGTGGCGGAATTGCCCCGCCTGATCGAGCGGATTCACGCGACCCTGTCCGAGATCGACGGCGCACCGGCGGCCGAGCCGAAGAGCGAGCTGAAGCCTGCGGTGGCCGTGCGCAAGTCGGTGACGGAGGACCACATCATCTGTCTCGAGGACGGCAAGAAATTCAAATCGCTGAAGAGGCACCTGCGCACGCGCTACGACATGTCGCCGGAGGATTATCGCGAGAAGTGGGGTCTTCCCGCTGACTATCCGATGGTTGCGCCGAACTATGCCAAGCAACGCTCGGAACTGGCGCGCAAGATGGGCCTTGGCCTGATGCGGAAATAGCTTGCGGCGCCTGGGCTGTGACCGGCGTGGCGGCGCTCGCGGATCGGCTGGAACGGATAGCCAGGGTTAGCTTTCCCATCAGCGAAGAGACGCCCTCCCGCACCGAGCTGGCCGTGGATCGGACCGATCTGGCGGAGGTTCGGACGGAGCTCGCTAATGGACCCACCTTCGCCGGATGGGCTCGCGCGGCGATAGCGGCCATCGGCATCGGGCTGGCATTCAAGGCCCTGTTCGGATCGATGCAGCCGTCATGGGCGCCCAAGGTTCTGGCCAGCATCTTCATCCTGCTGAGTGCGTTTCTGATCATCATGGCCGAAACGCGCGCCTTTCTGATCGCCGCCCGCATCAAGAGCCATTCGGTAAAAGCGCTGAAACCGATGAACATTCGCAGAGTTGCGATCGGCATCGGCCTGGGTGCGTTCACCCTGGTAGCGGCGATTTGGCTCCTGATCTGAGGTGAGTTCCGCCTTCGATCGAATCGACGCCGTAACGAGACACATTGGGACTTTATTGACGCTAATGAAGAAATGGTTGCGGTTGGGCCTTGCGCGACTCCGCGAACCGAATCAGGTTGAGTGAAGTGATGAAAATCACCGGGTCGCTGGTTGTCAGTTGTTTGTGCGGGATGCGGCTCCCTCAGTAGTAAAGGTTGCGAACTCGGTCGGGCTGGCCAGTTCGAGACTTGTCCAACAAAAAATGTCTGCTCCGATTGCCGGGCCTGTTGGCCCGTGTCGGCAAGGACTCCTAGGGGCTGAGAGAATGTCATACGAAGTTGTCGACGCTGCCCCGTCCGGGCAGGTCAAGGTGCTTGAGTCGTGGCGCAAGCGTTTGCGTGGCCGCAACTTCATCACATGCGAGGATATCGATATTGCCGCGATCAATCGCGAGCTCGCATACGTGTCGGTGCTGAGCTGCGAGGAAGGTCGCTTCCGTTTTCGTCTCGCGGGCACCGGGCTGCATCACGTCTTCGGCGGTGAAGCGCGGGGCAAGGGCGCGGATGAAATCGAGGCGTGCCGGGGCGGTGCGATGTGGGCCGAGCTGGCGACACGCTCGATGCTGCGCGCGACGCCTGTCTCAGGCGTGACGCCCATGCCGGATGGAACGCTGCACTACTGGCTGCGTCTGCCGCTGTCGTCGGACGGGATCGAGGCCGACATGGTTCTGTGCCACGATCGCTACCTGCCGGCGGAAGCGGTCGTGGACCCGGACAAGGCCGCGATGCGGGTTGACCTGTCGCTGCGCCGCGATGCCGGCCATCTGGTTGCGGCCTGAACCTATACACAGGCTAGGGTTATCAACAGAACGCAGAAACGCCAAGGAATCGGAGCGGGAACAGACCGGAATCGGGACTGGAACGCGCCAGTCCGATTCCAGCGATGTTTCAGTTAGTGATGATGATGCTCTTCGTGGGGAAGCGCATTGAACTTGCCGCACTTGGGACATTTGACGGCGTCGAAGGGCTCGCCGTGAAAAACGTCCATGTGGCTGACCTTGTCCATCAGGCGGGTCTTGCAGGCGCCACAGCGATAGGTGGTGTCGCCATTTGTTCCTTCGAGCGCCAGCTTGCCGGCTTCAGGCGCCAGCACGACCGCGTCGGCTGAGGGCTTCTGGATAATGCGCATTTCCTTTTGCGGCATGGGTCGCTCCTGATTGGGGAGCCGCATGTGCCGCCGGCGAGGGCGAGCCGTCAAGCTTGTGGCTAGTGCGAAACGAGAAGCGGCAGGTGAAGTTCATTCAGGATCTGGCGGCTGACCCCCCCCAGGATCATCTCGCGCATCCGTGAATGGCCATAAAGGCCGAGTACGATCATGTCCGCGCCGACCCGGCCTGAATACCGCTGGATCGCGTTCGCGACATCGATGTCGTCATTGCGATCGACGTGCATCTGCACGTTGGTGCAGCCATGCGCTTCAAGGTTCTTGCGCATCACATCGTCGAAGCCGTCGGGAGCGTTCCGCGACACGGTCAGGAAGTGGACCTCCTCCGCCGTCATCAGGAAGGGCCAGGCGTCACGCATGGCGCGCGAAGCCTCGCGCGATTCCTTCCAGGCAATGAGGATACGTTTGCCAAACGGGATCTGGAAGCCGCGCTCGGGCAGGACGAGAACCGGCGCACCCGAGCCCATGCCGATCTGCGCGGCGCTGAGTGCGTATGTCCCCAGCGCCGAGGCGGCGACGTGCGGAAACACGGTGAGGTCGAAGCGGCGCACGGCACCCAGCACATTGTCATCATCGTCTCCATTGACCTCGATCCAGTTAGCAGAAACCTGGTGTGCAGCGATCGCGGCCTCGAAGTTGGCGCGGGCGGAGGCGCTCGACTTTGCGATGCTCTTGTCGCGCTGTTCGACATAAGCCTCGACTGCGGTGATGGCGGAAAATGCGTCGCCAGCGACAAAGGCCGGCACATAATCCGATCGCAGAAACATGCCCGTGAGTGTTGCGCAGAACTTGACCGCCAACTGTGCCGCTGTGGCGGCTCGCGTCCGGGCGACATCTGTTTCATCGATCTGCACGAGAATGTTGCGATAGGTCATCGTGGAACCTTCCTGCGGTTGCGGACACGCTACGTGGTCCTGCGGCGTTGTATTTGAGGGAAATCAAGTCGGATCGCGCGCCCGCGTGCGATCTTACACGCGGGCGCGCTGAGGCAGGTTGGGTTGATTTTGAGCGCGAGCAGCGGAGGTCCGTGCGAGCTGTGGCTGCCCCCACCGTCTCGCGGCGGAGACGTCGCGATCCACCTTGTTTGTGCTGCTACGGCTAGTTTGCCGCGTCTGCGGGTATGGCCCGCCGGGCCTGGCCGCCCGGCGGACGACCCGGCGGAGGGGCCGTTGCCACCTTAGCCGTTGCGGGCTGTGGGGGAGCTGGGCCGCCGCCGGCGTTTCACCTAACCCGGATGGTTGCAGGGACGCCCCGATGACCG
>JBBQJV010000004.1:0-112065 GCA_038326205.1 Caulobacterales bacterium
CTTCGAGCACGGTGTCGACGCCAAGGCCAGTCTTGGCTGAAATCTCGAGGGCGTCGGACGCGTCGATGCCAATGACGTCTTCGATCTGCTGCTTCACGCGACCGACTTCGGCGGCTGGGAGATCGACCTTGTTGAGGACGGGCACGATCTCATGACTGGCGTCGATGGCCTTGTAGACGTTGGCGAGGGTCTGCGCTTCGACGCCTTGCGACGAGTCGACAATCAGGAGCGAGCCTTCGCACGCCGCAAGACAACGTGAGACCTCGTAGGCGAAGTCGACGTGGCCGGGCGTGTCCATCAGGTTGAGAACGTAGGTCTCGCCATCCTTGGCCGTGTAGTCGAGGCGCACGGTCTGCGCCTTGATGGTGATGCCGCGTTCCTTCTCGATATCCATCGTATCGAGGACCTGTTCGGTCATGTCACGCGCAGCGAGGCCGCCCGTCATCTGGATGATGCGGTCCGCCAGCGTCGACTTGCCGTGGTCGATATGGGCGATGATGGAGAAGTTTCGGATCTTGTCGCGGGGAGTCATTTTTGGGTTCCTTGGCGCGGCGTCTAGCAGAAGCCCCGATGGGGGCCAAGCTGGCGGGGCGGCGCCGCGACAAGACATTCGCCTGACAGGATTTTTTGTTCAGTTGGCATGCCGGTTGCGCCGCAATCTGTATGAAGGAAACGCTGGATAAGCTGCGCATGATTGCGCGGTCCGGGCAGGATGCCGCCCGGGCCGGGTATGACCGCGCCCGCGTCCTCGCCGGCAAGGCCTGGGTTAGCGGCCGGGTTCAGGTCCGGCAGGGCTGGACCAGCTTCCGGGACTACTGGACCAAAAAGGACTGGATGGTGGGGATTGAGCCCCTGCCACCGGGCATGGCTTCGGGTCTGGTCGCCATGGCCATGGTTATCGGCCTCGTCCTGACGTCGCTGGTTTATGGAGACTATTACGCGCACCGGGCGCTTGAGGACCGGATGATCGCTTCCGGCGAACACCCCTCCCAGCAGCACGACTTGCCGCCGGCCGCAGCGCCTCCCCTGCGCGGAACTGTGCCAGATCCGAACAGTTTGGAGAGCACACCGGCGCCGGCCACGCCGCAGGCTGACCGGCTGCCGACCGGAACGCCGTTCGTCGAGCGGTTCGACCGGACAAATATCGCGGACCGCTGGTTTGTATCGGATGGCTGGTCGAACGGAAAATGGATGGCGAATGACTGGCGCCGCGCTGCGGTCAAGGCTGGTCAGGGCCAGATGACGCTGAACCTCAAGCCGGGGCCGAACGGGTCGGCCTATGAGCTGATGAGCGGGGAAGTGCGGACGCACGACTTCATGCGCTACGGCTATTTCGAGGTGCGGATGCGCGTGCCGCGCGGAGCCGGGACGGTTTCGGGCGTGTTCACCTATGCCAACCGCACCAACGGCGTGAAACCGAACGAGATCGACATCGAGATCCTCGGCAGGAATACGCGTGCGGCGGAACTGACCATCCACGAAAGCGGCCGGGCGACGTCCAAGATCGTGGCGCTGCCGTTCGATGCGGCCGATGGCTTTCATACCTATGGCTTCGACTGGCAGCCCGCCTATGTGCGCTGGTATATCGACGGCATACTGGCGCATGAAGAAACCGGGCCGGCAGCGCGAAACCTTGTGCGGCCGCAACAGCTGATCCTGAACCTGTGGGGCAGCCGGGAGCTGAAAGCCTGGGTTGGGCCTCTGGACAGGAAACAGGGACCGTGGCTGCTGGAATTCAGCTGTGTAGCGCACGCGGCGACATACGCCGGTCCTCTCTGTGGCTAAACACTGGGCGACTAACGCGCGTTGAACCAGCGAAGCGACATGCATGACAGGCCAGCGTCGACCTTGCCGATCTCCGTCGTTTGCAGCGCTGCGACATTGAAGCCTTGTCTCTGGAGCATCTCTATCGTGCGCGGATAGTCTGCGCCGACAAACACCACATCATTGACGCGAAGCGCGTTCGCGGCAGGCTCTTCGCCCTCCGGCACGGTGATGACCTTGAAGTCCCTGAACACGCCGGACGCGGCGAGCCGGCTGGTGGACAGGATCTGTTCCTCATCGAGAAGCGAACAGTCGGTCTTGAAATGAAGAACGCCCGCCGGTGTCGTGACGACCTCCGACTTGCGTCCAAGCTCGGTGAGGGCGGACTGCAGAGCCTCCGCACCAGCCCGGTTGGTTCGCGCAGACAGCCCGATCATGACACGGGAGGGCGTCGTCAGGATGTCGCCGCCTTCGGCAAAGCCGGAAGAGACGCGGAGAACCTTCTCAAAGTGCTGAGCCAGAATCGGCGCGAGGTGCGCGTTTTCGCCGGCGCGCGTTTCGGCGCCGGGTCGCAGGATGATAGCCCCCTCGGTGAAGACGAGCGCCGGATCTTCGACAAAAATCGAGTCCGGGAATTCCTCGAGCGCCGGCAGCATTGTGACGCGCGCTCCGGCCTTTTCGAGCGCTTCGACATAGACGGCATGCTCAGCGACGACGCCGTCGAAGCTGGGATCGCCGCGATCGTCGGCGCGCAGCCCGTTGATGACGGAGCGCGCGGGACAACGCACGATCGCCGAATTGAAGCGATAGACCGGCTCAGCCATGCGGCTTGCTCCTTTGCTGGCGCCTCGTGATCGCGAGAACGCCAGAGCTGGGCTAGCTTTCAATATGCGCGGCTTGCGCGGCTAGCCATACCGGCCAGATCTGCCCGGCCAGATCTGCCCGGCCAGATCTGCGAATGAGTCGCAGAACTTTCCCGAGGTGTAGAGCTTCCCGCTGACGGGATATTGATGCCGGGCAGTATCAGCCACATTGCCGAAGGGGCGAATTTTCTGGTACTAGATCACTCAAATGCGGCCTCCCCTGGAGGATCGCAGGGATGCAGTTTCACGCGGCATCCGATCCTCGGGAGGTAATTCATGAAGACCCGGACTCTCGCCCTTGCCATGGCCTCGGTTGCCGCGGCTGCACTCGTTGCTGTTAGCGTATCGGCCTACGGTCAGGTTGCCGGCGCCAACATGGTGGCCGTGCAGGTGAAGCCCGCCGATCGCGCGGATGACTTCCGCCTCGTTGACCAGAACTCGAACGCTCACCTTTTGAGCTATTACAAGTTCGCCCCGGCGATCGTGATCGTGAACCACGTGGCCGGTTCGGCGCAGATGAAAGCGGCGGCTCCGGCCCTGAAGGCGATGCAAGCCTCATTCGTGGGAACCGACAACCAGCTCTTCCTCCTCAACTCCACGCCCGACGTGACGCGCGAGGCGATCCAGGCCGACATGGCCTCGCTCGGCCTCGACCTGCCGGTGATGATCGACGACACGCAGCTTATCGGCGAGGGCCTCGGCATGAGCCGCGTCGGACAGGCGCTGGTGATCAGCCCGAAGACCTGGAAGGTCGTCTACTCCGGTCCGCTCACGGCCAAGCTCTCGGGCGCAACCGCGACGAGGGACACGGCGTATGTTGCTGATGCCGTGAAGGCGCTGAGCGCTGGCGAAGTTGTCAAAGTCTCGCACGTCGACCTGTCGACGCCGCTGCTGGCCTTCCCGAGCCGCGACAACAAAGTCAACTTCGCGAAGATTTCCTACGAGAGGGAAGTCGCCCCGATGCTCGCGAAGAACTGCGTCGCCTGCCACACGGAAGGCGGCATCGGTCCGTTCGCGATGGACAGCTATGAGAAGGTGAAACAGTGGTCAGGCATGATGCGCGAAGCCGTGCGCACCGATCGTATGCCGCCCTACAACGCCGATCCGCATGTCGGCAAATTCGTCGGCGACATGAACCTGTCGACCCAAGAACAGAAGTTGCTGATCCACTGGATCGAAGCTGGCGCCCCGCGCGGCACGGGTGGCGATCCGCTAAAGCTCAACGCCAAGCCGGCGCCGGAGTGGGAATTGGGCACGCCTGACATGGTCATCGAGCTGCCTGCCTATACGGTTCCGGCGTCGGGCGTGGTCGACTATCAGAACCCGGTCGTGAAAAACATGATGACCGAGGGCCGCTGGCTACGCGCTGCGACCGTGAAGCCGAGCGATCGGTCGGCTGTGCACCACCTGCTCTCCAACGGCGTAGGCGGCTATGCTGTCGGCGCGGAGACCACCGTGTTCCCCAAACAGGTCGGCTCGTGGGTCACGCCGGGCCAGGACTTCAAATTCCAGATGCACTACACGCCGTATGGCAAGCAGACGGTCGAGAAGACCCGCGTCGGTCTCTACTTCTATCCGAAGGACGCCCCGCCGGAGATCATGCGTCGTTCGGCTGTCGTGCTGAACGCCGGGCTCGTGATCCCGCCGGGTGAAGCGCGTCACCTGGAGACCGCCTACATCACCTTCCCCGAGAAGGCGACGCTCTACACCGTGTTCCCGCACGCGCACTATCGCGGCGAGAGCATGCACGTGTCGCTGCTGAAGCCGGGGTCGGACAAGGAAGAGCTGATCGTCAGCCTACCGAAATACGACTTCAACTGGCAGCGCGGCTATGACTTCGCCACGCCGCTGAGCATCGAGCCGGGCACCAAGCTGATCACGCGCTATGTCTACGACAACTCGAAGAACAACCCGGCGAACCCGGACCCCACGATCGAAGTGAAGTGGGGCGAGCAGTCGTGGGAAGAAATGCAGTATACAGCGCTCGGCTTCCGCTGGGACGACGAGACTGTCGCCAACCGCAAGGACGCCTACCAGACAGAACTCGAGGCTTCGCGCACCATGGGCATGATGGACACGAACATCGACGGCAAGGTCGCGAAAGGCGAAGTGCGCGGCCGCATGGCGCAGATGCTTCTCAGCAACTGGGACAAGGTCGACAGCAACGGCGACGGCTTCATCGACGTCAGCGAAATGGGGCCGATCAACCAGATGATGAATGGCCGCATCAAGCAGGCGCAGGCCCAGCAGAGCATCGGGCAGTAAACCTGCCACGAACTGAAATCGAAACGGGTGGACCCAAAAGGTCCGCCCGTTTTGTTTGCAATCTATACCGGCTTCAGACGATGGTGCACGACGCCCCACTCATTGCCGTCGGCGTGGCCGAAGAGGCCGGCGGTGGCGAGGAAGAAGAGGCGCCAGCGATTTTCCCAGAGCTTGGCGTCGGCGCCGTAGACCTTTTGTAGGATCGGGCGGATCTGGCCGCGATGGGTGTCAAAATTCTTGAGCCAGTCGAGCGCTGTCTTTTCGTAGTTCTTGCCATTCCACCACCATTCCTGTTCGACTTCGAACAGGTCGGGGAAGTTGGCGATCAGGTCGCGGCTAGGCATGACGCCGCCGGCGAAGAAATGATGCGCAACCCAGTCGGCGGGGTCCTTCACGTCAAAGCGATAGGGCGCAGTGCGGTGTGCGAAGACGTGCATGAACATGCGGCCGTCGGGCTTGAGCCAGCGACGGCAACCTTCGAGGAGCGCGCGCCAGTTGGACATGTGTTCGAACATCTCGACGGACACGATGCGATCGAAGCGCTCGTCCGTGTTGAAGACATTCATGTCAGCCGTGATGATACGGATGTTGGCGAGGCCCTGGCGGCGGGCGCTGGCTTCGATGTGTTCGCGCTGGCTAGCAGAGTTTGAGACGGCCGTGATGCGGGCGTTGGGATAGCGCGCCGCCATAAACAGGGTCATCGACCCCCAACCGCAGCCGAGTTCGAGGATGTGTTGGCCGTCTGACAACTGTGCGTTGGCGCAGGTTTCTTCCAGCGCATGGATCTCTGCGTCGGCGAGGGTGTCGCCATCTTCATAGAGGCAGCTGGAGTATTTGAACTTCGGCCCGAGGCAGAGCGCGAAGAATTCGGCGGGGACTTCGTAGTGCTGCTTGTTGGCGTCGACCGTGTGCGTGGCGATCGGGTGATTGCTCATGTCCTCGGCGAATTTGCGCGCGGCGTCGGCTGGCGTGTGCTTGAGGTCGCGGCGGACACGCTCGACGAGGAAGGATACGGCGCCCTTGCGGACAAAATCCGGCAGTGGGGCCGCTTCGAAAGCGATGATCGCGCGGGAGACGAGGCTCATGTGGAGCTTCCTTTGGGCGGGCCATGTCGGGGAGGCAGAGGAAAGAATGCGCTGACGCGGTTCTGGTAGTCACGAAATTTTTCGCCGCGGCTGGCGAGCATAGTTTTTTCCAGCGTCGGCACGCCGGTGCCGAAGCGCAGCAAGAGGAACATCATGACGGGCGCGACAAGGCTGAGCCATGTCCAGGGCGTGGAAATGTCCAACACGATGACCGGATAAGCGAGCCAAACCATCCACTCGAAGAAATAATTGGGATGGCGCGACCAGCTCCAGAGGCCCTTGTCCATCACCGAGCCCTGGCTCGCGGTCTTGCGGAAGCGCCGCATCTGATCGTCGGCCACGCCTTCGCCGATGATGCCCGCGATGAGCACCAGCGCACCGAACAAGTCGCGAAGTCCGAGTTCGGAAGCGCCGCCATGACTGGCAGCGTAGATCGAGAGACTGAGCAGGGCGGCGGCGGGCGCCTGGACGATGCAGAGCACATACATGTTGCGCTCGAAGTCACCGCCCCATTCGGTGCGGAAGCCGGCGTAGCGCTTGTCTTCATGAGCATCGCCTAGCACGCGCGTGGCGATGTAGCTGCCGAGGCGAATGGACCAGACGCCCACAAGGACTGCGACGAGCACCTGACGTGCGTCACTCGCAGCGCCGCTGGGCCCCACCCCATCGGGCCAGAGGGCGGCTACAATACAAGCGGCGCCGGTTCCGAATGTCCAGAACACATCGACCCAGCCGCCATTGCGTGTGCCAAGCTGGATCACCCAGGCAACAGACATCACGGCGGCCATGCCGAACAGTACGACTATGAAGGGCATCATCTGGGTCACGCAGAGGATACGCGCGGAGAGTGCTGACGGATCAGCCCGAATGCGCTAAAAAACAGGATCCCATGGCCGCAGGTTGGCGGCGCAGACACAGGCGCCCTGTTCCATGTCCACTGCGTTGCGCGTCACCGACCTGGCCAAAAGCTACGGCGGCAAGCGTGCGGTCGACGGCATCAGCCTCGATGTGCGTGCGGGGGAACTCTATGCCCTGCTCGGCCCGAATGGTGCGGGCAAGACGACGACACTGCGCATGGTGGCGGGGTTGTTGGCGGCTGATACGGGCGGGATCAGCGTGTTCGACGTCGACGCGCGGAAGGATCCGCTGGCGGCGAAACAGCTGATCGCGTGGCTGCCGGATGAGCCGCTGCTGTATGACAAGCTGACCGCGTGGGAATACCTGGAGTTCGTCGCCGGGCTGTGGGGCGTGCCGCCTGTGTCGGCGCGCGCGGAAGCAGAGCGCCTACTGAAGCTGCTCGGCCTATGGGATAATCGCAACGACAGGTGCGAGACATTCTCGCGCGGGATGAAGCAGAAGGCAGTTCTTGCAGGCGCGCTGATCCATGAGCCGAAGCTGCTGATGCTCGACGAGCCGCTGACGGGGCTGGATGCGGCGGCGAGCCGGCTGGTGAAGGATCTGATCCGCGAGCGCGTGGCGCAGGGCGCAGGGGTGATCCTGACGACGCACATTCTGGAAGTGGCGGAGCGGATGGCGGATCGCATCGGCATCATCAAGGATGGCAAGCTTCTGATCGAGGGATCGCTCGAGGAATTGCGCAATCATGCAGGCGCCCAGGGGCAGTCGCTTGAAGATGTGTTCCTGTCCTTGACGGCGGCGCCATCTGTGACTGCTCCCAACGTGGCAGCACAATGATAGATCTGGGGAGCGCAAAGCCCGGAAGTATCCGCTGGTTGATGGCGCATGAGCTCCGCCTGTTCTGGCGGCGCGGAAAGATGCGGCCAAAGAGCGGCCTGATCCTGATCGGGCTCGTTCTGAGTCTGTGGCTGGTGCTCAGCTTCTTCTTCTTCCAGAAGATCGGGCCAATGATCCCGCCCCCACCCTTCCTGAACGGACCGGGCGACGGGCTGGCGCTGGCCGCAATCAGCGTGGTGATGGGATTCATCGGGTCGGTAATGACGTCGGGGGCGATCCTGGCGGCGGTCGATGCGATCTACACGCGCAACGACCTCGATCTGTTGCTGTCCTCACCGGTATCGCCGTGGCGTGTGCTGGTTGTGAGATCCTCCGCCATCGCGGTTGGTGCGCTGCCACTCTATGCGGGAATGCTTGGACCGCCGCTGCTCTGGATGGCGGTGTTCTCCTCGCCGCTGTGGCTGTCGGCGATTGTGGTGCTTGCGACGCTGGCGTTTGTGGCGACCGGGCTGGCGCTGCTGATCGTGACGGGATTGTTCCGCCTGATCGGGCCGCGCAGCACGCGGGTTCTGGCGCAGATCATCAGCGCGGTTGCAGGCGCGGCGGTGTTTCTTTCGTTCCAGTATTTCAACATCAGCGGGCGCGGAACGGGGGGCATGAATGAGGACGAGCTGGCCGCGATGATCGCCGGGCTCCATCTCGATCCGCAGGCGTGGTGGATGTTTCCGGCGCGCGCCTTCACGGGCGACATTCCCTCGACGCTTCTGTGGCTGGTCGCAGTCGCCGTCTTGTTTCCGTTTGGCGTCTTTGTCTTCAGTCGCAGTTTCGTCGCTGATGCGGCGGCCGCCTCCGCGATGGGCAAGAGGAAGCGCGTGGCGGATGTGCGCGTCGCCAACGTACATGGCGGCGTGATGCAGTCGGTGGTGCGCAAAGAGTTGCGCCTGCTGGCGCGCGATCCGCTGTTGCTGTCGCAGGTGGGGCTGCAGCTGATCTATTTCATTCCGTTGGCCTTCATTCTGATCCGGCCGGATCGCGGCATGATCCTGACCGAAGCTGCGTTCGCGCCAGCGCTGACGTTACTAGCCGGGACGCTGGCGGGCAGCCTGACGTGGATCACGGTTTCGGCGGAAGACGCGCCTGACCTTCTGGCGTCTGCGCCGGTCTCCGCGAAAATGGTCGACCGTGCGAAATTCCTGTCGGCGGTCGTGCCAGTGCTGATGCTGATGGCGATACCCGTGGTGGTTTTGTTCGTGCGCGATGCGTGGGCGGGCGTGTGGACAGCGGGCGGCGTGATTGCGAGTTCGAACGCGGCCGCGCTGATCGGTTTGTGGCGGCGCGCGCCCGGAACACGTCGCGAGTTCGTGCGGCGGCGATCGAAGGGGACGCTGATGGCGGGGCTGGGTCAGGCGCTGGTGGCGATGGGCATCACCGCAACGGCCGGGCTTGGCGCTTACGGCTGGCCGTGGCTGGCGATACTTCCGGCGATCATCGCAGCAGCGATGCTGGGCGCGCTTCACAAGCCCGCGCCCAGCGCCGTTTCGCTGGTCTAACGAGCCAAGGCTAGACCTTGATCGATTGGGCCGGCAGGTCGGCGAACTTGCGGCCGTCATTCGCCATCGAGCGCAGCAGGCTGGAGACCTTGATCTCCGGCACGACTTTCGAGACGCGCTCGGTGATTTCGAGGACGCGCTGCAGACCGACCTTGTCGCCAAGGAACATCGGTCCGCCCTTGTCTTGCGGGAAGCCATAGCCGTTGAGCCAGGTGACATCAATGTCGCCCGAACGTTGTGCCATACCCTCTTCCAGAATGGCGGCGCCTTCGTTGATCATCGGGAAGATGCACTCTTCGAGGATTTCTTCCCTGCTGACCGTGCGCGAGACAACGCCGGACTTGGCGGCGTATTCCCGCACGATGGCTTCGACTTCCGGCGAGGGGCGGCTGACGCGGTTTTCGTCATAGTCGTAGTAACCCGCGCCGGACTTCTGGCCGCGACGTGGTGTGCGTTCGCAGATCATGTCGCGCAGCGGATTGGCCGTCTTGGCGCCGGGCTTCCAGCCGATGTCGAGACCGGCGAGGTCGGACATCTGGTAGGGCCCCATTTTAAACCCGAACGCGTTGAACGCCGCGTCGATGTCCCACGGCATCGCGCCAGCCTGCACGAGATAGCCTGCAGACTGGCCACGGCGCGCCAGCATGCGGTTGCCGATGAAGCCGGGGCAGACGCCAGCAAGCGCTGCGACCTTGCCGATCCTCTTCGCGAGATCCATAGCCGTGGCGACGACCGTATCTGACGTGTGTTTCGCGCGCACGATTTCGAGCAGCTTCATCACGTTGGCCGGCGAGAAGAAGTGCAGGCCGATCACGTCCTGCGGGCGCTTGGTCACCGAGGCGATCTCGTTGATGTCGAGATAGGAGGTGTTGGTGGCGAGGATCGCGCCGGGTTTGCAGATCTTGTCGAGGTCCGCGAAGATTTCCTTCTTGATCGCCATGTCTTCGAAGATGGCTTCGATGATCAGGTCGCAGTCAGCGAGATCAGCGCGGTTGAGGGTGCCATTGAGCAGCCCCATGCGAACGCCGACTTCTTCCTGCGGGAAGCGGCCTTTGTCGGCCGAGTTCTGGTAGTTCTTGCGAATCACGCCGAGGCCGCGATCGAGCGCCGCTTGTTGCACTTCAACCATCGTCACGGCGATGCCGACATTGGCGAAGTTCATCGAGATGCCGCCGCCCATGGTGCCGGCGCCGAGCACGCCCACTTTCAGGATTGGCTTTATCGGCGTGCCCGCCGGCAGGCCCTTCACGTCCCACGCGGCCTTGGTGGAAGCGGAGATGTAGGCGGAGATTTCGTCGGTGGGGGCGGCGGGGGCGGTAAGGGTGGCGGTCATGGAGGTGTCCTCGACTAGAAAGGCGCGGGCATTCCCGCGTCCGGTTCTGTGTGAAAGCGCGTGTTTCCGTGCCGTGACGGCAGGCCGTCGTCAACTGACCGGGCAGATTCATCCCCGGGCGACAGGTCTTGCAAACATCTGCGACATTCGGACTGTAACCTGTCCCTACGTCACATACTTGCTTGTTGGCAAACTAGTATGTTGCAATGCGTCATGAACCCTCGGAGGCATACCGGCAAGGACGACGTGCTCGAAGCGACCGATTCTCAGCGCCAGACGCAGGCGGAGCGGCGGGAGGCGGCTGAGCGCGCCATCCTGCAGGCGGCGGAGAAGATTGTCGCTGAACGCGGCCTCGAAGAGCTGAACATGAGCGATGTCGGCGAGGCTGCCGGCTATTCGCGCGCCCTACCCGGCCATTATTTCGGAACGAAAAGCGCGCTGATCCACGCGCTCAGCGACCACATCCTCGCCGGTTACGCCGAGCGTATGCGCTCGGGCTCGACCGAGAGCCAGGGACTGGAAATGCTGTGCGATGTTGTTCGCTTCTGCATCGACGACGCCCTCCACAATCCGGTGGCTGTACGCGCCTACCAGATCATTCTGATCGGCGGTCTGACGCGGCCGGAACTGAAACCGATGGTCGACCGCATAACCATGCAGTCGATCGACGACATTGCCGGTCTCATCATGCTGGCCCGTGAATTGGGCGAAGTGCGCGCCGATGTGAATGCACTGGCCGAAGCGGCCATCATAATTTCTTCTATCCGTGGAGTACTGTTTCAGTGGCTGATCAATCCCGATCACGTTTCCCTGTCGCACATGCGCGACTGCCTGATCACGAACGTCCGGACCATGCTGAAGGCCTGAGCGAGCCCGCCGCTCGCAGCCTTGAGTATTGGGCCTCCGTGCGTGGCGATACGCCCGCGCTGTTCGATGGAACCGCATCGCTGGGGTATCGCGACTGGAACGAGCATGCCGACATGCTGGCCGATGCGTTCGTCGCGCGCGGCCTTGGCGTTGATGATGTGATCGCGGTGCGTTGCCGGAACCGGATCGAATGGGCGGTGATCGCCCTGGCGTGCGCGAAGATCGACGCGCGCCTGCTGACGCTGGACGCCGACTTGCCGCCGCGCCTGCTGCGCGAGCGCCTGATCACGAGCCGGGCCTCCGCTGTGATCATCGGCGACACCGCGCCGATTCGCCTCGCAGCGGCGCTGGAGGGGCTGAGCCTGCGCCTGCGCTCTAGCATGGATGCGCCCTTCCCCGGCTTCTTCAATTTCTGGGACCTGTTCCCGCCCGTGGCCCAACGCCGCTTTGGCCGGGCGCAACCGTCCATAATGGCGTGGTCTTCAGGTCCCGGCGCGCGCGCCGTGGTTTTACCGCGACGCCGCAATGCAGCTGCGTCGATCTCACGGCCACCGATGCCGGATCATGGCGTGTCGCTGATCACGACGCCGTTGCATCGCATCTGGGGCTGCGTGCAGTTCTGGAGCGCGCTTTCGGCTGGACGCTCCGTTGTGCTGACGCGCGCGTTCAATCCGGCCGAAGCTCTGAAGCTGATCGCGCAGCATCGCGTGACCAGCTGGTGCGCTCTGCCCGAAGCGTTCGCCGAGCTGCACCGGCTTGGCGCCGATGCCGTGTGCGAAGCCGACACCGGATCGCTGACGGAGGTCGTGATCGGCGGCGCGGCAGCGCCGTGGATCCTGAAGGCATGGCTGGTCGAGCAGTTCGGACCGATTGTCAGCGAAGCGTACGGATCGACGGAGGCGGGACTGATTTCGATTCTCGCCGCGCCCCGGTTCCAGGCCAAGCGCGGCAGTTGTGGCCGGCCCATTCGCGGCGCCTCGGTGGAAATCCGCGACCTCGATGGCCGCAGGTTGCCGCCGGGCATGATCGGCGAAATCTGGGCGCGCACGCCGCGCACGCTGGAATGCGAGATCGGCAACGGGTCGATGCGGAGCCAACGCGACATTGCCGGGTTTGTCGCGACGGGTGACGCTGGCCGCGTCGACGATGATGGCTTTCTCTACATTACCGGCAGGGCCGTTGACGGTCCCGCCGGGGAAACCCGGGCGGCCGGATAGCCGGAAGCGTCTCGACCGGCTAACTAGTCTGCAAAAGACCAGAACCGGGAGAGAAACATGAAGCGGACCCTGATGGCGTTGGGCGCAGCCAGCGCATTGATGCTTGGCGCCTGCAGCAATGAAACAGCGAAGACGCCTGCGCCGGAAGCTGTGGCGACGCCTGTAGCCACGCTGACGCTGGCGCAGAAGGACCCGATGCTGTCGGCTGTCGGCCTCGGTGTCAGCGATCTTGCCAAGTCCACCGACTTCTATGTGACCGTGATGGGCATGGAGAAGGTGCGCGCGTATCACCTCGACTACATGGACGAGGAGCTGCTGCGTTATCCCGATGGCGAGAGCTACATCGTTCTGATGCATTGGTCCGATGGGTCGCTGCGCAACTACAAGGACCTGCCGGTTAAGGTCGTCACCCGCTCGAGGGATCCGGCGGCGCTGCAGGAGAAGATCCGCGCGGCAGGCTATGCGATAACGCGCGAGTATGCGCCAAGCGAAGCTGTCGGCGGCGCGGCTGTGGGGCTTGCAAAAGACCCGGACGGCTATGTGCTTGAACTCCTTCCGCTGCGCACGGCTGCGGTCGGCGCGGTCACCACGCCCGCAACCCCGAACTGAGGTGCAACCCATGAGACTTTCAAAACCCCGCATCACGCCACTGCAGGACAGCGAACTCGACGCTGAGCAGGTCGAGCGGCTGTCGAAGTCGCGCGGTAAGGATGGTTCGGTCCTCAACATCTTCCGCACGCTGGTGCGCGCGCCCGACGCTTTCCGCGCGTTCTCGTGGTGGGGCGGTTATGTGATGTCGCGCAATTCCCTGCCGGCGCGTGATCGCGAGATCGCCATCCTGCGCGTCGGTTGGCTATGCAAGTCGGGCTATGAGTGGACACAGCATCACCGCATCGCACTTCAGTCCGGGCTCGATGCAGCCGAGATCGAGCAGATCAAGGTTGGCGCCGGCGCCGCCGGATGGTCGGCGGCGGAGAAAGCCATGCTGATCTCCGTCGACGATCTCAACCGCGATCATTTCGTCTCCAACGTCGCCTGGGCCGAATTGTCGAAACACTATTCGGAACGCCAGTGCATGGATCTGGTCTTCACGGTCGGCCAGTACACGCAGGTGTCCATGATCCTGAACTCGTTCGGCATCCAGGTCGAGGACGGCCAGATCGTGGATCCCGAGCTGAAGGCATCGTGACATGACAGGACGTCTCGCAGGCAAGACCGCCATTATCGTCGGCGCGGGGCAGACCCCCGGTGAAACTATCGGCAATGGTCGCGCAATGGCCGTACTGTTTGCCCGTGAGGGTGCGACGGTGATGTGCGTCGATCGGCGCCTCGACAGTGCGCAAGAGACTGTCCGCATGATCGCAGATGAAAGCGCGCCAGATACGGGTCGCAAGGCATTTGCATTCGAGGCCGACGTGACCAACGGACCTGACTGCGCGGCGATCGCGCGCGAGGGTGTCGTGCGCTTGAAGCAGATCGACATTCTGGTGAACAATGTCGGCACCGGACGCGG
Source organism: Caulobacterales bacterium (assembly GCA_038326205.1). Lineage (GTDB taxonomy): Bacteria > Pseudomonadota > Alphaproteobacteria > Caulobacterales > Hyphomonadaceae > UBA7672. The sequence continues at coordinate 14,153 of JBBQJV010000004.1, forward strand.
CGACGCCCCGCCCCATGCGATCGAGGAAGATGCGTGGGATCGCATCATGAACGTCAACCTCAAATCGATGGCGATGACGATCCGCCATGTGCTGCCGGTGATGCGCCAGCAAAAGTCAGGGGCGATCCTCAACATCTCATCGCTCGCGGCGATCGCGGGGCATCACATGGTAACTTACGAAGTTTCCAAGATGGCGGTGAACCGCCTGACGACTGTGGTGGCGTCAGGCAACGCCAAGCACGGCGTTCGCTGCAACGTCATCATGCCGGGTCTGATGGACACGCCCATGGCCATGACGGGAATCGCCGCCGCAAGTGGCAAGTCTGCCGAGCAGCTGCGCGCCGAACGCAATGCGCGGGTGCCGATGGGACACATGGGAACTGCCTGGGATACGGCCAACGCCGCCCTGTTCCTGTGTTCGGATGAGGCGCGTTTCATCACCGGCGCTGTGCTGCCGGTGGATGGTGGAACTTCGATAACGATTGGTTAGGCCTCATTTCGGGGCCTTTACCTGAGTTCCACAGACGGAACTTGTATGAGCCCGGCGTTTGTACACAGGTCGGGAAAGCGTTTTATTATAGTTCAGTGGTATTAATCATAGCTCTGGGTCACGTAGCGCGCGGACATGTTCAAGAAGACTGACACGGGAAAGCCTGATCCACTCGCGCAGCGCATGCGCAAGATCGCGGCCGTGTCTCAGGAAGACGTGACCTATTCGACAGTAACCCCCGGCGAAAAACGCTCCGAACGAAAGCCTACCTTCAAGTCTGCAAGCCTTGCCTTCATCACGGGCGAGCGCGTGGAAGTGGTCGTAAAGAACGTGAGCGATACAGGCGCCCGCGTGGAGTTCATGCGCGACATGCAGCTGCCGGATCGCGTGCTGCTGTCGGAACCGACACTACGCCTGAAGACCTGGGCGTATGTTGTGTGGCAGACGCGCGGCGCGGCCGGCCTGCAATTCGTGAAGACCTGACACAGCCGCTGACCTGAAGCTAACCGGGTTGCGACGAAGCGCGGGATCGACGCTGGGCCCGGACCGCAGCAGTATGCCCCGATGAACAACACGCTCGACGAACCCCATCGCGACACATGGCTAGCGGCCCGGCGCGGACTGCGCGTGCGTTGTCCGGCGTGCGGCCAGGGAAAGCTGTTGGCGGGTTATCTGCGTCCTGCGGCCGCCTGCAGCGAATGTGGCGAGCCAACCGGCGAGATCCGCGCTGACGATGCTCCGGCGTGGGCGACGATCCTGCTGGTCGGGCACATCGTGGCGCCGCTGTTCTTCCTGTTCGCCACGCAGGACCCGCAAGTCGGTCTGATGGCCTTCTTCCTAATCGCGACTGTGGTGTTGGGGCTGACGTTTTTCTTGCTGCCGCGCATGAAGGGGCTGTTCGTCGGCCTCATCTGGGCAACGCGCGCAGGCGAGACCACCGCCGAGATGGACTCGCCCGCTCAGTTCGATCAAAGGCGCTGATCCGATCTATTCTGCTGGCTTGGTTGGCGTCGGCGCGACCGGAGAATGGTCGCCTCGGAGGAGGGCTTCGTCTTCCGCAGTCGGCTTGGTCGCGAGACGACCGGCCAGAGGCGAGATCCAGCGTTCGAACTGGTCAACGAACGAGTACACGACCGGCACCAGGATCAGCGACAGGACAGTCGAGGAGATCAGACCACCGATCACCGCGACCGCCATTGGCGTACGGAAGCCGGCCCCCTCGCCCAACCCAAGCGCCGTGGGGATCATGCCCGCGGACATGGCGACCGTCGTCATGACGATTGGACGTGCCCGCTCGCGGCAGGCTTCGAACAGCGCGTCATAGGTGTTCTTGCCGCGCTGCTGCGCCTCGATTGCGAACTCGACGAGCAGGATGGCGTTCTTGGCTGCGATCCCGAGCAGGAGGACGCAGCCGATCATCACCGGCATCGAGATTTCCTTGCCCGTGATCAGGAGCGCGAAGAAGGCGCCCGAGAAGGACAGAGGCAGTGAAGCCAGAATGACGGCCGGTTTGAACACCGATTTGAACAAGAGAACCATGACCGAATAGATCAGGGCGACACCCGCCATCAGTGCGATCACGATGCCGCCGAACATCTGCGCCATCGCCTGTTCGCTGCCGATGCGGGCTCGCGAAACGACCGCGTCTCCGGCCTTCTCTGCGGCGAGGATCGCCTTCATAGTTTTCGTCTTGTCGATCGCGTCGGTCGCGGCCCCAGTCGCAACGCCGGGGGCAAGGTCAGCCTGAATGGAGGCCATGCGTTTGCGATAGAGGCGCTGGATCACGCCCGGACCGGCTTCGTACGAGAGCGTTGCAACGGCGCCCAAAGTGGTCGAGCCGCCGTTCAGCGTCGGAACCCGCAGCTGGGACAACTCTGCGAGATCATTACGGACAGAATCCGGCAGGCGCACACGGATCGCTAGGCGGCGCTCGCCTTCCGAGAATTTTGGCGTGTTGGCTTCGATATCGCCGGACGTCGCGATGCGAGCGACCTGTGCGATGGCGTCCGTCGACACGTTGAGACGAGCTGCCTCGTCATTGCGCGGACGGATGATCAATTCAGGTCCGGCAGGTTCCGGCGACAGGCGCGGATTCTGAATCTGCGGGAGCCCCTTCATTTCGTTGAGAAGATCGAGCTGGGCCTTGTCAAGCGCCGCGCCGTCTTCGCTGGTCAGAAGGATGTTGACGTCGGAGCCCGTCGGGCCGCCGCCCGACATGAGCGCGGTGACGCGAATGTCCGGTATCTGTTTCAACTGCGGACGGATGTGTTGCTTGAGCTTGTCCGTCGTCATGGCATGGCCGTCACGCATGACGACCGTGGCAGAACCGGATGTCAGGCCTGCACCACCACCACCGCCGCCCATGGCCGCCTGGCCGCCGGCGCCGCCGGTGCCGATCGAGATGAACACGTCCTCGACGTCGGGCTGCTTCATCAGCAGGTCGTTGAGGAGCGTCGCCGAACGTTCCATCTGCTCGCGCGTCGAGCCGGGAGGCGCCGAGATATTGAACAGGATGTAGCCCGGGTCTTCGGTTGGAATGAACCCCTTGGGCAGGGCCGCGACGCTACCGACGGCGGCCACAAGCGACAGGAAGCCGAAGAAGGACGCGATGATGCGGTGACGCAGCGCCCAGGCCAGCGCGTTTTCGTAGAACGCCGGAAGCTTCCGGACATCGCGACCATGATGCTTGGCCGGCGACGCCTTGAGGAAGTAGGCCGCCATCAGGGGCGACACGAAGCGGGCGATCGCCAGCGAAAACACGACGGCCACGGCGACCGTGATGCCGAATTCGATAAAGAACTGACCGGGCATACCGCCCATGAAGGAGGTCGGCAGGAACACCACAACGATCGACGCGGTGGTGGCAAGCACGGCGAGGCCGATGGCGTCGGCGCCTTCCATCGCCGCGCGGAAGGGCGTGTAGCCCGCCAGCGTCCGCTTCTGGATGTTTTCGATCTCGACGATCGCATCGTCGACAAGGATGCCGATGACCAGCGTCAGGGCAAGCAGCGTAACGGTGTTAAGCGAGAAGCCGAACAACGAGATGACGAAGAAGGTCGGGATCAGCGACAAGGGCATCGCCAGCGCGGCGATGACCGTGGCGCGCCAGTCGCGCAGGAACAGGAACACGACAAGCGCGGCGAGCAGCATGCCTTCAAGCAGCACGTCCTGCGTGGCGTGGAAGTTGGCCTTGGTGTCATCGGTCATCGAGAAGATCTTGGTGATCTTCAGGCCCGGATTGGCTTTTTCAAGCTTGTCGATGGCCGCAAGCGTGCCCTGCTCAACGTCGATTTCCGACGCGGCGTCGACCTTGACGACGTTGAAGCCCGCGACGGGACGACCGTTCAGACGAGCGAAGGAACGCACTTCGGCGGAACCGTCCCCGACTTCAGCAACGTCGGCGAGCTTCACATAGGAAGCGCCACCGCGGAGCGGAATGGAGAGGTCGCGGAGTTCGCCCACCGTCAGGGTTTCACCTATGACGCGGGTTGTAGTTTCAGCGCCCCCCACTGCGGCACGGCCGCCGCCATAGTTGCGGTAGGAACGCTGCAGCGCGCCGTTCACATCGGAAGCAGTGACACCAAGCGCCGACATGCGGATCGGATCAAGCGTGACGTTGATCTCGCGGTTGACGCCGCCGACGCGATTGATCTGACCGACGCCTTTGACCGATTGCAGCTCGCGCCCGATGCGGTCGTCGATGAACCAGGAAAGGTCGGTCGCCGACATAGTCGGATGCGAGACCGCAAAGGTCATCAGGGACCCGCCCGTGAAATCCAGAGCCTGAATCAGCGGCGGCTGAATCGCTGCGGGCAATTGCGTGCGGACCTGGTTGACGCGTTGTTCGACGTCATCCTTCGCCTTCTGGAGATCGGCCCCGATCTCGAACTGGATGATCGTCGTCGACACGCCGAGTGTGACTGACGATTGCAGGGTTTCGATGCTGGGCAGGCTGGCGATCGAATTCTCGACGATCCTCGTAACCTGGTTCTCAAGTTCGGTCGGGGCGGCGCCCTCCTGAATGATGGTGGCAACCACCATCGGGAAGGATATGTTCGGGAACTGTTTGACCGGCAGGCGCGAGTAGGAATACGCGCCAGCGATCATCATCAGCGTGAAGGCAACCACAACCGGTATCGGGTTGCGGATCGCCCAGCTCGAAATCGGCAGGTTCATTCTACTGACCTTGATCTAGTTTGAGCCGGGCGTGGCGGTCGCCGGGGCCGTACCCAGGTCTTCCAGCGGCGTGATCACGTCGCCATCGAGAGAGAAGGACGAGCCCACCGCGAGGACGCGCGAACCGGCCGGAGGTCCTTCGACGAGCTGCACGAAATCGCCTGTGCGTTCCCCCAGCTTGACGGGAACCTGTTTGATCCTGTTGCCGTCGCCGACAAGCATGATCGACGGCCCGCCGGCTTCATAGCGGATAGCGCCGGCCGACACGGCCAGCACGCCAGCCGAGGAGCTGGAGAAGTGCGCTTCAGCGAAGCTGCCGGGACGCAGCGCCTTGTTGTATGGCAGCGCGATGCGGGCGCGGCCGAGATTGGTGTTCTGATCGACGCGCGGTGAGATGTAGCGCACCTTGCCCTGCATGGTATCGCCGGTCGTAAGCGTCACGATGGCCGGCGAGCCTTCATGCAGCAGCGCCAGCTTGGCGTCGGGCAGTTCGGCGTCGAGTTCGATCAGGCCGTTGCTGGCGATGCGGAAATATGGCGAGGAGCCGACCGCAGCGGAAATATCGCCGGGACGGATCGTGCGTTGCAGGACAACGCCGGCAACCGGCGCACGCAGAACCATGCGCGCTTCGCGGACCTTCATTTCGTTCACGGCAGCCTGCGACGACAGCGTAGTGGCTTCAGCGCTGGCGGTCTCGGCCTTGCGCTGTTCGAGCAATTCTTTCGAGAAGGCGCCTTCCTTCTCCAGCGAAACGGCGCGGTCGAGTTGGCCTTTCTTGAAATCCAGATTGGCCTTCTGGGTCGCAAGCGCGGCTTCAGCCTGCGCGATCTGCGCCTGCAGCAGGGCATCGTCGAGCTTGGCCATCGGCTGGCCCTGTTTCACCCAGTCACCCTCGTCGACATAGACGACGGCAACGCGATAGCCGGTGAGTTCGGAACCCACCGCTGCTTCTTCACGCACAACAAGGCGACCCGTCGCGGCGACTTCGCCCGCGAGGCTGCGCATCTCGATACGCGTCACGCGCATAGACTGTCCAGATCCGGGCCGGACGAGAGCAGAGCCCGAAGCGGCGACTGCGGCTTCTTCGGCCGGGGCGGGTTTCTGTCCGCAGGCGAAAAGGCCGAGCGACAGCATCCCGACGCCTGCGATGGCGGCAACGGAGGCCAGTTGCTTGCGCGATTTCATCGATTCTTGTCCTTGCGCAGTGATTGGGGGCGCGGTGTTTGGGGGCGTTGCGTTGGAGGACGCATGCGCCGTTCTCGGGAGGTTGCCGTTCGTTAGTATCGACCAGATGACGTTCGGCGCTGCCAGTTTGCGGCGCGCCTCAGATCTGTTTGTACGATTTGGACCGGTTTCCGGATCCTGCGCGTGATCTGCACCCCCGGCAACGGGGGCTTCGGGCGAAAAATCGCGCACGGCAGAGCCTTCGCCTGTCGAAACAGACAACTTACGGCCGCCGGCTGGGGACTTATCGGGGAGGTCCATCGTACCCAACTCGGAAACTCTGGCGTTTCCTTATCGTATCCTGTTATAGACTGCAAACATGGTGATCGCGTTAAGTCGATCACGTTTCGAGTATTCGGATATCGTATGCAGGCATCTCAGGAACCCGTCGAAATTGTAGCGCCCCGCGAGCGAATTCTGGCGGCCGCGCGAAAAATCTTCCTCGACGGCCTACCCGAGCACGCGACCATGGACGCCGTGGCCCAGCAGGCCGGGATGTCCAAGAAGACCATCTATCGCGAGTTCAAGAGCCAGGTGGAATTGCTCGGCGCCCTGCTGCTGGAGAACGTGGCCGACATGGGGGCCTTTCCCCCACCGCAGCAGAACGGCGATATCGAGCTCGAGCTTTACGGCATGCTTGTGCGGATGGTGACGCACTTCACCAGCCCCCGCTCGATGGCGCTCGCGCGCCTGCTGATGTCCGAGGTACGGCGCTATCCCGAACTGATCAACGCCTCCAAGCCCAAGGGCTTCCCGCGCGAACTCCTGGCCAACTGGCTCGATTCACCCGTGGTCCGCGCCCGCTTCGCGATCGCGGATGCGGATGACGCCGCCGCCATGCTGTTCGGCATGGTGATGCAGGACTCAGGCTTCCGCCTGATGGTGGACAGCAACGCCACCCTGCCCGTCCACGTCATCGAGGTGCGCGCGCGACGCGCGGTGACCATCTTCCTCAAGGGCCTCAAGAAGGGCAGCTAGACCCGAAGCGGAAAACGCCCGGCAGTTGCCAGGCGATCCGTTGCAACTCGTGCTTGTTACTCGCCGTCCGCCGACAGCGCCGTGTCGATGCCTTGGGCCATACCAACAAGGATGCCCGGGAGAGCGTAATTGCCTTCGTGGCAAGCGTATTCGTAGATCGACTCCTTCGTCTTGCGCATCGGCATCTGACCCTTCCACGTTTCGGTGTAGCTGATCGGATCGATGACCTCGTACTGGTAGTCGATCTCGACATCTGAGACGCGGCGGAAACGCTCAACCACCTTGCCTTCCTTCGATAACGGAATGCGGCCGCGCGCCTGCAGGCGATGCAGGTTGCGGGTTTCGACGACAAGCGTGTCGCCTTCCCACCAGCCAATCGAGTTGCCGAACCAGGGCTCGATGTTGGAGGGCGTCTCGCTAACCGTCTCACCGGGCTTCTTCAGGCGGACGATGCGCGCATCATGGTTCATCTCGATGTCGAGCATCACGTGATCGCGCGTCTGCACGATCTGGACGTGGTTGTTATACATCGCGTTGGTGATGGGTGGGCCGCCCTGATTGGCGAACGAGACGAGGCAACGGTCGCCGAGCGAGCGGATCTCGGGGCCGGTGTTGGCGCTCGACTGAGCCGAGGCCATGCGCGACCCGGCAGCAGCCGTGCCAGCACGATTGAACGGGATCTGGCCACTGGCGGGCGAGGTGATCCACGAGGAGCGGTATTCGCCGTTGACCTTGGCGTATTCCGAACCCGGGTCGATCCAGAAATTGTTGTAGCCTTTCACATCGCCGCCGCCCTTGCCGTCGCCGGCGGTGGCAGTCTCGGCCGTGCGCTCATTGTCGTTGCGCAGCCGGACATTGTAGTAGGAATTGAATGTGATCGCGTCGATCTTCGCCTGCGGAATGACGAGGTCCATCCCGGCGGTGCCGTTCTGGCCACTGCGGGTGAGCGTGGTGAGCGATGCGGTCGACCAGACGCCCTGCAGGTCTGGCTGGCCATCGGCGGTGCGCGGCGCCTTGTAGGCGGGATCCCACGGCTTGAGGTCCTTGAAAGCGGGAAGCGATGGGGGCGATGCGGTCTCGGCGGATGGCCCCTGCTGGGCCGAAGCGGACGTGGCGATCGCGGCAAAAGCCAGCGCAGCCAAAGAGGCGCTGATGGCGAAATGTTTCATGTGTCCCTCCCGTGGACGTCTCAAACCAGGTTCAGGCCGCCGGGATATTCCCGTGCGTTGCGACGAACCTGACTGAAAACTAGGGGAGACCGCCCCCCCTGTCGACCAAAGGAGCGGCGTATATCACGCAATTACCGGTGAACTCGGCCGGCTCGCCTCAGCCTCAGAGAGGCGCGGGCTACATCAGCGCGAGACGCATCCAGATGCCCTCGCGCTCGCTTTTGCGTCGCTCGACAAGGAGGCGGGCGACCTGACTGTCATCGTGAAATGCAGAGCCTGTGGCGCTGTCGAGAAGCGCCTTGGCGAGGTTGTCGAGGTCCATGTGCGGTGGGTCGCCGGTGAACTGCATAGCGATGTGCGCGGACCAATCTCCCCAGCGCGGTCGGATGTGGAAATGCAGTCGGAAGAAATCCCTGAGCAGCGGCTTGTAGTATTTGGCTTGGGTGGTCAGCCCCTCGACCTCGATCTCAAGCGCGCCGTCCTGTTCAAGACGGGCGCGGACCTTGCCGTGACGGGTCCATTGGACGGTGGCGCCGGGGTCGTTCGCGTCCAAGGCATCCTCGCAGGCGGTGGCGAGCGGCGGGTATAGTGCACCCGACCGCGATGGTTAAGCGCATTGCGCGTGATGGCGAAGCTGTCGCACCTAGTGGCCGAGGGGAGAGACCGGTCATGCACCGCTATTACTCCGGACTGGATGCAATCCGGTTCTTTTCGGCGATGGCGGTCGTCGCCTTCCACCTCGGCTTTTATGTCTGGGCATCCGAGTATTCCTCGGTTTCGATGATTTTCGCCGCTGCGGCGAAGTTTGAAGCGCTAACTCCCGTGGCTTGGATGGGCTGGGTGGGAGTGCAGATTTTCTTCGTCATCTCGGGCTTGGTGATCGCCAACTCAGCCAATGGGGCTGCGCCGTTCAGTTTTCTGCGCAGCCGCCTGATCCGCCTGTGGCCGGCGGCATGGGTGTGCGCGAGCGTGAAGTGATCGTGCGCCTGATGGCAGGTGAGACTTTCCCGCCGACGCTGGACATCGAATACCTGCGCTCGCTGGTGTTGTGGCCGCGGGGGACCTGGATCGACGGCGCGTACTGGTCGCTCGCAGTGGAGATCGGATTCTATGCGCTGGTGTTTTGCCTGCTGCTGACTGCCAACTTCTGGCGTCTGCCGCTTATGGCCTGGGCGCTGACCCTGGTGAGCGGCGCCTATCTCACCATCGCGATGCTGAAGCAGATGGGCATGGCAGCGTCGGGCGGCTGGTTTGAAGCAATCGCCGAACAGGCGGAACCGTTCTCGCTGCGTCATGGCGTGTTCTTCTCGATCGGCATCTGGCTGTGGATGCTGTCGAACAGATCGCTCCCGCGCAACGCCTGGGTAGGGCTGGTTCTGGCCTTCGCCTTCGGCATTCTCGAGATAGAGCTGCGCGCGATAGACTTGCAAACATTTGAAGCGCCGATCGCGGCGATCCAGCCGCTGATTGCGCCAGTCATCGTGTGGCTGACTGCAGTCGGGGTGATCATTGCGTGCACGCGCATGCCAGAGATGTTTATGCCTTGCACGGAAGCAAATCGCGCAAGGCTGAAACTGGCGGGCAAGGTGACGTATCCTCTCTACCTGGTTCATGGCGCGGCCGGCGCGACCACGATGCGATGGCTGATCGTGTCGGGCATACCGCCCTATCTGGCCTTGCTGGCGTCGATCGCAATTGTGCTTGGCATTGCGACGCTGGTGGCCGTTTATGCCGAACCATTGGCGCGCAAGCCGCTGGCCAAGGCCTTGGATGCGCTCTGCAAAGCCGGAGCGCGCGTGAAGGGGCTGGCGCTGTTGTTCCGGCGCGCCGATGCGATTCCCATGAAGCAAAGCTGATCGAGCGAGCCCTATGAATCGCGACACGTTGAGAATAGCGCTCGCAATCCATTGATCCGCGCCAACCAACAGTTTAGTCCCGGGACCAGTTCTGGACCTCTTGAGGAGCTGTTCGCCAATGGCCGGGAAAACCCGCACCGAAACCGATACCTTTGGCCCGATCGACGTGGCGGCCGACCGGTACTGGGGCGCGCAGGCGCAGAGGTCGCTGGGAAATTTCAAGATCGGCTGGGAAAAGCAGCCCGCGCCGATCGTGCGGGCGCTTGGCATCGTCAAACGCGCCGCCGCCGAAGCGAACCTCGAACTCGGAAAGCTCGATGGCAAGCTGGCGAAAAACATTATCGCTGCGGCGCAGGAAGTGATCGACGGCAAGTTGAACGATCACTTCCCACTGGTGGTGTGGCAGACCGGCTCTGGCACGCAGTCGAACATGAATGCCAACGAAGTGATCTCAAACCGCGCCATCGAAATGATGGGTGGCGTAATGGGCTCGAAGAAACCGGTCCATCCGAACGACCACGTCAACATGAGCCAGTCGTCAAACGACACGTTCCCAACGGCCATGCACATCGCCTGCGCCGAACAGATCTCGACAGATCTTCTCCCCGCCCTTGAGCACCTGCACGCGGCGCTGAAGAAGAAGTCGGCGGACTGGAAGAAGATCATCAAGATCGGCCGCACCCACACGCAGGACGCGACGCCGCTGACACTCGGTCAGGAATTCTCGGGCTACACCAAGCAGATCGAGAACGGCATTGCGCGCATCAAGTCGACGCTGCCGTCGTTGATGGAGCTCGCGCAGGGCGGCACGGCGGTCGGCACCGGGCTCAACGCACCGAAGGGCTTTGACAAGCTGGTGGCCGCGAAGATTGCGGAGATTACTGGTCTCGCCTTCAAGACGGCGCCGAACAAGTTCGAGGCGTTGGCGGCGCACGACGCGATGGTGATGAGCCATGGCGCCATCACGACGGTGGCCGCGAGCTGCTTCAAGATCGCCAACGACATCCGTTTCCTCGGGTCGGGTCCGCGCGCGGGCCTCGGTGAACTGGCGCTGCCGGAGAACGAGCCGGGCTCGTCGATCATGCCGGGCAAGGTGAACCCTACGCAGTGCGAAGCGCTGACGCAGGTCTGCGCCCACATCATGGGGAACAATGCGGCCATCGGCTTTGCCGGGTCGCAGGGCCACTTCGAGCTCAACGTGTTCAACCCGATGATGGCCTACAATTTCCTGCAGTCGGTCCGCCTGCTGGCTGATGCTACGATATCGTTCACCGACAACTGCGTCGTCGGTATAGAGCCGCGCATCGACAACATCGCCAGGGGCGTCGAGAATTCGCTAATGCTGGTGACGGCGCTGAACGAGCGCCTCGGCTATGATGCCTGCGCCAAGATCGCCAAGACGGCGCACAAGAATGGCACAACGCTGCGCGAAGAAACGGTTGGCGGCGGCTATCTGTCCGACGCGGAGTTCACCAAACTGGTGCGTCCCGAGAAGATGATCGGCCCGAAATAATCAGGAGCATCCATGCCCTACACAGCGCCCATCGCACAGATCGCTCACACGCTGGCCCGCATTGCACGGCTGGATGACCTCGCCGCCACCGGGGCGTTTCCGAACTACGATCCGGAACTTGTTGAGCCCATCCTCAACGAGGCGAACAAGCTGGCGCGCGATGTGCTGGCGCCGCTGAATCCGATCGGACACAAGACGGGCGCGAAGTTGACTGATGCAGGTGTGGTTGCAGCACCGGGCCTGAGCGACGCCTATCGCCAGTTCGTCGAAGGCGGTTGGATGGGCCTCGCCTTCCCCGAGGCGTTCGGAGGACAGGGACTGCCCAAGCCGCTGGCGCTCGCCGTCTTCGAGATGATCCACGGCGCCAACATGGCGTTCGGTCTCTGCCCGCTGCTCTCCTTCGGCGCCATCGAGGCGTTGCTGGCGCATGGCTCTGAAGAGCTACAGCAGACTTACCTGCCCAAGCTAATTTCCGGCGAGTGGACCGGCGCGATGAACCTCACCGAGCCGCAGGCGGGATCGGATGTCGGCGCGCTGGTGACCAAGGCCGTGCCGAGTGGCGATGGGTCCTACGCCCTCACCGGCCAGAAGATCTTCATCACGTGGGGCGATCACGACATGACGCCGAACATCATCCAGCTGGTGCTCGCACGCCTGCCGGACGCACCGGCGGGATCGAAAGGCATTTCGCTGTTCGTCGCGCCGAAGTTCTTCGTGAATGCGGACGGCTCTCTGGGCGAACGCAACGCATTCAAATGCATCGGGCTCGAACACAAGATGGGCATCCATGCGTCGCCCACCTGCGTGATGGAATATTCCGGCGCTAGGGGCTGGCTGGTAGGCGAACCCAACAAGGGCCTCGCCGCCATGTTCACGATGATGAACTCGGCGCGGCTGAATGTCGGCCTAGAAGGCGTCGCGGTTGGCGAAGCGGCGCTTCAGGCCGCCGTCGCCTATGCGCAGGACCGGAAACAGGGATCGGCGCCGGGCGTGCAGGGCTCTGCGCCGATCATCCATCACCCCGACGTGCAGCGCATGCTGGCGACCATGGCGTCCGGCGTACAGGCGGCGCGCGCCATCTGTTATGCGTGTGGCGCCGCCGCCGACATGGCTGAGCATCATCTGGATGAAGCAACGCGCATGGCCGCGAAGGCGCGCGAAGACCTGCTGACGCCGTTGGCCAAGGCGTGGTCGACGGATCGCTCGATCGAGGTGACGAACCTCGGCGTGCAGATACACGGCGGCATGGGCTTCATGTCGGAGACAGCAGCGGCACAGTTCTATCTCGATGCACGCATCACGCCGATCTACGAAGGCACCAACGGCATCCAGGCGATGGACCTCGTCGGGCGCAAGCTCGCGATGGATGGCGGGGCCGCCATGGCGAGCATGATGACCGAAGTTCGCGAAACGGCGCGTGAGGCGCGAGCAACGAACCAGCCGAAGTTTGTCACGATCGCAGACAGGCTTGAGGCGGGCGCGGGGGCTCTCGAAGAAGCGACGCGGTGGATGCTGACTGCAATGAAATCTGCGCGCGAGACGGGCTTGTCAGGTGCAACGGCATACCTGGCGTTGGCGGGAGATATTGTCGGCGGCTGCCTGCTGACGCGCGGAGCGCTGGACGAACAGTCCGGCGCGGATGCCGCGCGCACGCTGGGTCTGGCGGCTTATTTCGCCGAGGATCGGCTGTCGCGCGCGCCCAGCGCCGTGGCTTCGATCACGACGGCGGCGCAGGCGCTGCAGGACGCTGGGTCGGCACTCTGGTCGGCCTGATCGGGACGCGACACAAACGCTGAACGCAGCTACGTTCCATCCGAAGCGTGACGGGAGTCTGCATGAAGTTCGTGGCGATCGGTTTCGCGGCAATGACCCTTGCGGCCTGCGCGACGATGGGGAGCGGGCCAATGGCAACGGGGGCAGACGCAAAATTCCGCGCCATCTATGAGGCGGAATGGGATTGGCGCCAGAGCCTCGATCCGGAAGAGGACGAGGACAGCGTCGACGAGGAGAAAGCGCCGAAGACGTGGGGCCGCGTCGATGCCGTGACGCAGGCCGAACGGCTCGGTTACATGAAGGACGTCATGGTGAAGCTGGACGCGCTCGATGGCGGGGCGCTTACGCCGGAAGCTCAGATCAACCTGTCGATTTATCGCGAGCAGATCGCGGCGCGGATATCTGAGATCGAATTTCGTGAATACGAGAAGCCGTTGAATGCGGATTCAACCTTCTGGACCGGGGTGGCGAGTTCAGCGCCGAAGGCGTTCCGGTCGGAAATGCAGGCGCGGGCCTACATCGCGCGATTGAACGACACGCCGCGTTATTTTGTAGACCAGATCACCAACATGAAGCTGGGACTCGCACGTGGCTTCACGCCGCCCCGCGTGACGTTGCAGGGGCGCGCGGCATCGATCTCGGCGGTCTATGAGGGAAAGACGGCCGAGCAGTCGTCCTTCTATGAACCGTTCAAAGCTTTGCCGCTGAGCCTGTCGGTGGAGACCCGCGCGGTGTTGCAGGCAGACGCGAAGACGGCGATCGAGACAAAAGTGTTTCCGGCCTATCGCAACCTGCTCCCTTTCTTTCGCGACGAATACTATTCGCACACGACGACGGAGCTGGCGGCGACCAAGCTGCCAGATGGAGATGCGTATTACGCCGCGCAGATCCGCGAATATACGACCCTGAGCAAGACGCCGGACGAGATCCACCAGATCGGTCTGGTGGAAGTTGCGAAGATCCGGGCGCAGATGGACGAGGTGATGAAGGCGGTTGGCTTTAAAGGCGAGCTGCAGGCTTTCCTCACCTTCCTGCGCACCGATCCGCAGTTCTACGCGAAGACACCGCAGGAATTACTGTGGCGGGCGGCATGGGTCGCAAAGATGTTCGATGGCAAGGCGAAATACTATTTCGGCCGCTTGCCCCGTTCGCGCTTTGCGGTGATCCCGGTGCCCGACGACATCGCGCCGTTCTATACCGCCGGCCGCGGCGGCACGGGCGTCTATCTCGTGAACACCTACAACCTGCCCTCGCGCGCGCTCTATTCGTTGCCCGCGTTGACGCTGCATGAGAGCGCACCGGGACATGCCTTCCAGATGCCGCTGGCCGACGAGCAGGAGGACATGCCGGAGTTCCGCCGCAAGTCCTACATCTCCGCATTCGGCGAAGGCTGGGCGCTCTATTGCGAGAAGCTGGGTGACGAGATGGGCATGTATGAAACGCCCTACGAGAAGTTCGGCATGCTGAGCTACCAGATGTGGCGCGCAGCGCGGCTTGTCGTCGATACAGGCATTCACGCCAAGGGCTGGACGCGTGAACAGGGGCTAGCCTTCTTCCACGAGAATACGGCTCTGGCGGATCATGAAATCACGACCGAGGTGGATCGCTACATTTCGTGGCCGGGACAGGCGCTGAGCTATTATCTCGGCGAGATGGCGATCGTCGAGGCACGCGCGAAGGCCGAAGCAGCGTTGGGCGACACGTTCGACCTGCGCTGGTTCCACGACACGGTGCTGCAGCTGGGCTCAGTGCCCCTGCCCGTGCTGACGGCGCGGATCGACAAGTGGATCGCCGATGGCGGGCCCGATCCTTACGCGGGAAAGTAAGCGGGCGTAAAGTTAGCCCCCCGCCGAAACTTCTACGGGACGCCTCGTCGCGGGGGTGAAAGCAACAGCGAGATAGGCAATCAGCGCGCCGAGGACGGAGAAGATGTAGCCGCCTTCAAAACCCTGCGTCCACGCAGGCAGTTCGCCAGCTGCATCTGCACCAATAATCCATGATGCGACAGTCGAGATGACGCCGTCGCCGAGGATGCTGATGATGCCGCCTATGGTGAGAGCCGCGACAGCAGCGCGTTCGCCCCCAAACTTCGTGTGGAGGCCGAACATCAGCGCGACGAGAATACCCGATGACCCAAAGGATGATGCGATTTCGACGAGGTCCTTGATGCCCTGCCCTGACGCGGCGAAGGCCAGTGCGACAAGCCCTGCGCCTGCTGTCAGCGCTCGGCCGACGCGCACCTTGCCCGCCTCGGTCAGGTTGGGCGCCATGGGCTCGACAATGTTGCGGGTGGCGATGGCGGAGACTGCGAGCAGCGTCGTGTCCACGGTCGACAGGATGGCGGAGACGATGGCGCCCATCAGCACCACGTACATGATCGGGTCGAGGTACTGGCTGGCGAGCTGAGGCAAGAAGCGGTCCTGATCGCTGGCCTCAAATCCGACGGCGGTTCCGAGCAGGCCAAGCAGAACGGGCACCGAGCCGATCACCAGATAGATGCCCGCGGCCCAGTAGCAGCCAAGGCGCGCGACCGAGGGCGTGCGGGCGCCGAGGAAGCGCGAGATCGCCTCCTGCGCCACAAGCGAGCCGAGGATCGGCACCATCCAGGCGTCGAGCGTCGCCAGCAGGCTTTGCGGCTGCCCGTCATCGCCTATCGCGATGAAGCTCAGCTGTTCTGGCTTGATCTGGTCGAAGGGAAATTTGTGCGAGACCAGCACGACAATCAGCAGAATGACGAGACTGACGATCAGGATTGTCCCCTGTACGATGTCGGTGATCACATCGCCGAGCAGGCCGCCGACTGTCGTGTAGGCGATGATGACGGTTGCACCAATCAGCAGACCGATATTGGTTTCGAGCCCTGTCACCTCGCCGACGATCTGCCCCATCGCGAGAAGCTGGGCCGACGCCCAGATGATCGAGGTCGGGATTGTGAGCATCGCAGCGACCCAGTTGGCCGTGACGCCGAAACGCTGGCGGAAGAAGTCCACAAAGGTGATGACGCCTGCTTCGCGCATCTTGAAGGCAATGAAGGTCGCCATCGCGAGCAGGCAGATGGTGTAGCCGAACGGGTCGGCGCGGCCACCTGCCAGCCCCTCGGCGGCGACGGCGCCGGAGGAGCCCATGACGGATTCAGCGCCGAACCAGGTTGCGAAGACGGACATGGCGATGGCGTAGACGCCGAGCCGGCGGCCAGCGACGAAATAATCCGCTTCGACCTTGATGGTGCGGGAGGCGATCCAGGCAATGCCGAACTGCAAGATCAGATAAACAACCAGCGCCCCAGCCAGCATGCGTTTGGATCCCATCAGCCGACGGCGCGGCCCTCGGCATCAAAAACCAGAAGGTGCGAACGGTCAACGAACGCGTTCAACAATGCGCCCAGGTGCGGCGCGCTGGTGTCTAGCGGGCACATCCACTGCCTGCCCGCGAAAGTGACATTGAGGAACCGCCTCCCTCCCCTGACTTCTTCGGTGTCGGCGCGAACGACGAAGCGGACACAACCGGGGGACGCACGATCAAGCCTTGCATCCTCGGGGTGGAAGGCGAGCGTGCAGAGGCCGTCCTGCGGGGTGGATACGCCTTCGGGCAGTTGCAGGCGGGCGCCGTCCGAAAGCATGCAACGGCCCTCGCGGGCGATCATGGGCAGCGTATTGAGCGTCGGCCAGGACGTCGCCAAGGCGCTGGTGAGGTTGAACGGGTGCGCGCTGACCTCGCTCGCCGCGCCTGACTGAACCACGGCGCCGGCGTCGAGCACGACGATATCGCCACCAAGGCCGAACGCCTCGCTGGCTTCGGAGGCGAGGAGGAAGACGACGCCGGGGCCGGCGGAGACTAGCTGACCGAAATGTTCGGCCAAGTCGTCGCGCTGTCTCGCGGAGAGTTCGCTAGCGGGGGCGTCTAGGATCAGGAGGTCGGGGCGAGCAGCGAGGGCCCGGGCGATGGCGAGACGCACGCGCAGGTCCGGCGAAAGTTCGCAGACCTTTGCGTCGATGCAGGCCGACAGACGCGCCCGCACCACCATTTCAGCGCCGATGAGTTTGGATACCCGTTGTCTGGAGGGGGGCGGAATGGCAGGACCGACCCGCAGGATGCGGCTCTTGTCCCGACGTGCGCGGGCGGCATCGACGCCGCCCAACCTGATCGACCCGGCCTGCGGCTTGTCCGCGCCGGTGAGGAGCCGGGCCAGCGCCTCGCGTCCGGCGCGGGATAGCCCGACGATGGCCGCGGGCCGGCCGGCCGGCACGTCGAAGGTGACGTCGTGGAGGACGCGTTCGCCCTTCACGGATGCGGACAGATTGCTCAGTTCGAGCATGGCGCTCACCGGATTGATCCCAGCCCAGTCATGCCGTTGTCCGCAGCCTCTGCGCTCACCCAACAGGTAGTATGGTTGCGTCGCAGGTCCGTCAAAGGGCGAAGGTTGAGACATTTTGCGCCGGGAAACCATAGAATTTCCGGCTTGCGACAACCTGTTACCGCTTTGAAATCTACGTGAGACACGCAGGCGTTAGCAGCCAGCATTCATATTTGCGCACATATCAGTGTCGAGAATGACCGGGATCAGACGCGGGACGAGCCTGAACACGGCGAACGAACAGCGACGAACGGATACAGGCGTATGAACAAGAAACTTCTGGCTGGCATTGCTGGCGCCGTGATCCTGGCGATCGCTGCGGGCGCCCTCCTGTTGGGTGGCGGGGGCAACTCCGGGCCTGGAATATACACCTACGAAACCGTCAAGGTCGACAAGGGCGACGTCGCCCGAATGGTAACCGCCTCGGGCGCCGTGAACCCCCGGGAGAAGGTCGAGATCGGCTCCGAGGTCTCGGGCAAGGTCACGGCGATCTATGTCGACTTCAACGATGTGGTGAAGAAGAACCAGATTTTAGCTCAGGTCGATCCGGAGACGTTCCAGAACACGCTCGACCAGAACCGCGCCCGGCAGCAGCAGTCGCAAGCCTCCGTCGACTCGACCCGCGCCTCAATCGCGCGCGCCAGGCTCGACCTCGAGACGCAGGGCAAAACGTACGAGCGGACCAAGGTCCTGTTCACCGAAGGCGCGACGTCGAAGGCCGACATGGAGAAGGCCGAACAAGCCTACAAGAATGCCCAGCTTGACGTGACCACCCAGGAGGTCTCGTTGCGGTCTGCCCTCGCCGGCCTCGAGACCGCGCGGGCGACAGTGCAGGACTCTCTTACCAAGCTGGAGCGGACCAAGATCCGCTCGCCGATCAATGGCGTGATCCTGAGCCGCGAAGTTGAAGTGGGCCAGACCGTGCAATCATCACAATCGGTCGCCAAATTCTTCACCGTGGCGGCCGACCTGTCGCAGATCGAAATCGAGGCGAACGTCGTCGAGTCCGACATTGGCGGCATCGATATCGGCGACCCAGTCGCGTTCACCGTCGATGCTTTCGCTGGCGAACGCTTTCAGGGAAGTGTCTCGCAGGTGCGCCAATTGGGCGCCGAAACGGCGAACGTTGTCACGTACACGGTAGTGATCAACGCGCGTAATCCAAACGGACGGCTGCTGCCCGGGATGACCGCAAACGTCGAAATCACGGCTGACAAGGCGACAGACGTGCTGCGTGTCGATTACGACGCGACGCGCTTCCAGCCGCCGAAGGAAATTCTCGCGGCCATGAACGCCGAGACGCCATCCAATGGCCAAGTTGGACAGGGCGCGCCAGACGGACAGGGTGGACAAGGTGGGCAGCGTGGCGGCGGCCAGGGCGGCGGCGGTCGCGGGATTGGCGGCGGACAGCAGTTCGGGGAAATCCTAAAAACTGCAGGCGTCGATGCTGCGCGTGCCGAGAAGATCATGACCGAGTTGCGGACCGAAATGCAGGCCGCGATGGCGTCAATGGGCACGCCGCAGCAGCCGGGACAGGGTGGCAGCATTGTCGGCGGAGGCTTTGGCCCACCGCCAAGCATAGCGCAACAACAGCAGAGCTCCGAACGATTTGCCAAGGTTCAGCAGATCCAGGAGTCTGTGTTCCGCAAGAACCTGAATGCGGACGAGTATGCCGCCGTCGCCAAGGCGCGGTCGGAAATGCAGTCGCAGAAGCGCGTGACGGCCTACAAGCTTGACGCCAAGGGCGAGCTGGAAAAGGTGCAGCTGATCATTGGCCTGTCGGATGGCGAGAACGCGCAGATCCTTCGCGGCGCGGCGGAAGGCGATGAGCTGATCGTCCGCTCCACGTCGACCAACAAATCTGCGTCGGCGTCGTGAGCGCGCCCGAGGCCAGTATGACGAACGACAAAACGCCGAACGACAAGATCGCGACCGGCCGGCCGATCATCTCGTGCCGCGATTTGTCGAAAATCTACACGATGGGCGATCAGGAAGTGCGCGCACTGGACGGTGTCGATCTCGACATCAGCGAGGGCGAGTTTGTCGCCATCATGGGACCATCGGGATCTGGCAAGTCATCGCTGATGAATCTGATCGGCGCGCTTGATCGGCCAACTTCCGGTGAGATGTGGATCAATGGCCGCGCGCTGTCGGACATGTCGCGCGATGATCTCGCCGACCTGCGCAACGAGACGCTCGGCTTTGTGTTCCAGCAATTCAACCTGCTGGCGCGACAGGACGCGCTGCAGAATGTGCGCTTGCCGCTTCGCTATGCACGCAAGGATGCAGGCGATGACGAAGCACGCGCGAAAGCGTGTCTTGAGATGGTGGGGCTGGGCGACCGGATGGATCATCGGCCGATGCAGTTGTCCGGCGGGCAGCAGCAGCGCGTGGCGATCGCCCGCGCGCTTGCAAATCGCCCGCGTATTCTTCTGGCGGACGAGCCGACCGGCGCACTCGATACCAAGACGACAGACGAGATCATGCACCTGATGCAGGACCTGAACCGTCAGGGCATCACCGTGGTGGTGATTACGCACGAGAGCGAAGTGGCGGCCTACGCAAGCCGCCAGATCCATTTTCGGGACGGACGTATTGAATCCGACAGCGCACACCCCGATCTCAAACACGCAAGCGGAGCCTGATCATGAAATTCGGCGTCGCCACATCCTCGGCTGCGGAAGCTCTCTTCTCCAACCCGCTGCGAAGCCTGCTGACCATGTTGGGCATCATCATCGGGGTGGCCTCGGTGATGGTCATGATGTCGATTGGAGAAGGCGCAAAGGCGCAGATCGACAAGCAGATCAGCAGCGTCGGCACCAACGTCCTGTCGCTTAGACCCGGCAATCTCAACCGTGGTGGGCGCAACCTTGGCGGGAGCTCAGGCCGGCCATTCACGGAGGCGGATGTGACTGCCCTTGGCGAACAGCCCTTCGTGCAGGCTGTCACCGGCACACTCTCCCAATCGGCGAACGCAGTCGCCGAAGAGGCGAATTGGGTCACCAACATCCAGGGCGGCGATGCATCTTACTTCGAGGTCAACAACTGGCGCGCAGCCGAAGGCCGCGAATTTACGGCGCAGGAAGTTCAGGGAGGCGCGACCGTCGCCCTTCTGGGGCCAACGGCCGCAAAGAACCTGTTTCCGGACGGTCGGGCCATCGGGCAGCGCATCCGCGTGAATGGCGTTCCCATTGAAGTGATCGGCATCCTTGAATCAAAAGGCCAGTCCGGCGGGATGGGCGGGGACCGGGACGACACAATTGTGGCGCCGCTCGGAATGGTCCGTAATCGGATTACCGGTGGAAATCGTTGGGTTTCACGGCATGTTTCTGCGATCCAGATTCTGGTGCGGGACGGTTATGACGTGCTCGACGCGCAGGAAGAAACCACAACACTGATGCGTGAAAGACGCAAAATAGCACCCGGAGAGCAGGACAATTTTGCGGTTGTTAACTTTGCAGACATGATAAAGCAGCGGGCGGCTGCGACCGAGACGATGAGCATGTTGCTTGCGTTCACGGCAGCGGTTTCGCTGATTGTCGGCGGTGTCGGTGTGATGAACATCATGCTTGTGTCAGTTACCGAGCGGACCCGGGAGATCGGGTTACGCATGGCGATCGGCGCACGTGGCGGCGACATTCTTCTGCAATTCCTGTTCGAAGCGATCGCGCTCTGCACCCTGGGCGGGCTGATCGGTATGGCAATGGGATGGGTCGGCGTGTTCGTTTACGCGCAGGTCGCTAACTCGCCGATGATGGTATCCCCCATCATCATCGCAACAGCATTGGGGGCTGCGGCCTCCGTCGGTCTGATCTTTGGCTTTTTCCCCGCCCGCAGGGCAGCCCAGCTCGACCCAATCCAGGCATTGAGACATGATTGATAAAATAATGACCCGCGGCGTATCCGTGGGCGCTCTTGCTCTTCTCACCGCTTGCGGCCACCTGCCAATTGCAGAACCCGCCTTCGAGGCTTTGTCGGCCAAGCGCGCCGGCATGCCGGATGACTGGACCGTGGCGCCGATGACCGGCGATCCGGCCGCCGTGATTTCCGACTACAGCGTTTTCCAGGATGCGCAGCTCGTCTCCTACGTTCAAGAAGCGCTCGAGAACAACCGCACGTTGCGCGCCGCCATCGAATCCGTGCGCCAGTCCGAAGCCGCACTGCAAGGCACGCGGGCGGGATTGTTTCCACAAGTCGGAGCTTCGGTGGGCGCGAATACGTCGGCGTTGACCGACGATCTCAGCAACAACCTCGATCAGTATTCGTTCGCAGTCAGCGCGCGCTATAATGTCGACATCATGGGCGACCTCAGCGCGTCAATCCAGGCGTCGGCAGCGGGCCTTCGTTCGACCGAGGCTGTTTATGAGCAGACCCGCCGCCAGATCGCAGCGCAGGTGGCGCGTGCGTATTTCACGGTGATCGAACAGGGCCAGCAACTCGACCTCGACCGCAAGTCGCTCGACCGTCAGCGCCAGACCTTTCGCATCACGCAGACACGCTTCGACGCGGGCTCGATCGCGCGCGACGAACTGGTGCTGGGCGAATCCCGCCTTGCGCAGGCCGAGGATTCGATCCTCGCCAGCGAAGCGTCCGCGCGCGCGGCGGTACGGGCGCTTGAACTGGCGCTGGGCCGCTTCCCCCAGAACAAGCTGAACACGCAGGGCGCCCTGCCCGAGCCGCCGACCTCGCCGCCGCTTGGCCTGCCGGAGCTGACCATCCGGTCGCGTCCAGACGTCGTCTCAGCCGAACTCAACATGATCCAGACGTTTGCCAATACGCGCATCGCGCAGATGGGTCCGTGGCCGCAGCTCGACGCAAATCTTGCAGTCGGACTGACGAACACCACGATCAACACGACGTCCAACCTGTTCAGCTTCGACAACCTCGCCCTGTCGATCGGCGCTTCGCTGGCGCAGACGATCTTTGACGGCGGCGCGATCGACGCCCGCGTGAAGGTCGCCACGTCGCAGGAACGCGCGGCGCTAGAACGTTACGGTCAGACCATCATCAGCGCTTATGGTGACATCGTCGCAGCGGTGGATACGTTCAACACGCTGGGTTCGCGCAACGTGGCGCTGACCAAGGCGTCGAGCGCGGCCAATGAAGTGCTGCGGCTGGGCGAGCTGAAATATCAGGAAGGCTCCGAAAGCCTGCTCAACCTGTTCACGGTGCGGGATAGCGCAGAGCAGGCCGAGTCCAACCTGATCGCCAATCGCCGCGCGCGGCTGGAACAGTGGATCGTTCTGCACACCGCGCTGGGCGGCAATCCGACGAGGTCCCAACCGCTGGCGACTACCGCCAGCACGGCGGACGGGAAGCCGTAACCTCTCTTCAATTTAGCGCATGCGGCCGTCGCTCACCTGCGGCGGCCGTTTTGTTTAGGGTTAGTCAAACAGCGACTTGTGCGTTTCGCGCAGCACATTCTTCTGCACCTTGCCCATGGCGTTGCGCGGGAGATCATCGACGAAGAAGATGCGCTTGGGCGTCTTGAAGGCGGCGAGGCGTTTGCGGCATTCGGCGATCATCTCGGCCTCGTCTCCGTGCCCGATGACCACGGCGGCGACGCCCTCGCCGAAGTCGGGATGCGGGAGGCCGATGACGGCGCTTTCGGTGACGCCGGGGAGTTCATCGAGGATCAGCTCGATCTCTTTCGGGTAGACATTGTAGCCGCCGGAAATGATGAGGTCCTTAGCGCGGCCGGAGATCCAGACTCGGCCGTCTGTGTCCTGCCGGCCAACATCGCCGGTGATGAAGTAGCCATCGCGGGTGAATTCTTCCGCGGTCTTTTCCGGCATCCGCCAGTAGGCCGAGAAGACGCTTGGACCGCGGATTTCGATGACGCCGGTCTCCTCTCCCCCGCCGATGCGAAGATCGACGCCAGGAAGTGGATAGCCGACCGAACCCGCGATACGTTCGCCGTCCAGTGGGTTGGAACTGATGATAACAGCTTCGCTCATGCCGTAGCGCTCGAGAATACGGTGGCCCGTGCGTTGCTCGAACTCGGCATGGGTTGTCGGCAGCAACGGCGCTGAACCCGATATAAAGACACGCACGTTGGCGGCGGCCTCGCGCGTGAAAGCGGGATTGGCAAGGAGGCGCGTGTAAAAGGTGGGTACGCCCATCATGACGGTGGCGCGCTTGAGGCCAGCTAGAACTTCTACGTCGGAGAATTTCGAGAGCCAGATCATTGGAGAGCCGGAGAGGAAGGCGCAGTGCATCGCCACGAAGAGGCCGTGTACGTGGAAGATTGGCAGGGCATGTAGCAGGACATCGTCCGGCGTGAAGGCCCATGCCTTGTGCAGCGCAACAGCATTGGCGGCAAGATTGCCGTGGGTGAGCATCGCGCCTTTCGAGCGGCCGGTCGTGCCGCTGGTGTAGATGATCGACGCGAGATCATCGTTGCCGCGGGGCGCTGCTGCATTGAGTGGCGAGAAATTCTGGCAGTCGCGCAGGTAAGCTGGCGGATCGGTGATGAGTTCGCGCGGCTCTGCGTCGCGGACGAAGTATTCAACCTCGCTGGGCGTGTAGGCCGCATTGAGCGGCAGGTAGACAGCGCCCGCCTTCAGGACGCCGAGATAAATCATCACGCTTTCGATACTCTTCTCGGCCTGCAACGCGATGCGGTCGCCGGGCGCCACGCCCTGCGCCACCAGCCTTCCAGCCACGGCGGAGGCCCCCGCTTCGAGTTCGCCGTAACTCACGTGTCGTCCATCCGGCAGGATGAAGCACGGACGCGACCTGTCGGCAGGGAACGCCTTGACGAAAAGATCGATCAGTCGGTTGCTCATTCACGTTGCCTGCGTCGTACTGGGGTTGGTCATTTAGAGGCGCAATCGTCTAGCTGACGAAGCCTGCGCTGGACATGAGGTCTGCGCAACGCTGTAACTCGTCTAGACATGAGTCGAGGATCAACCGGCATGAGTCACCCTATCGACAAAGCCCTGCGCGAACGCGCGGCTCGCGTCATTCCCGGCGGCATGTACGGCCACCAGGCTGTGGGCGCCCTGCCCGAAGGCTATCCGCAGTTTTTCGCACGAGCGGAGGGCGCGTGGCTGTGGGACATGGATGGCAATCGGCTGCTGGACCTGATGTGCGCCTACGGCCCGCAGCTGTTCGGCTATGGCAATGCGAAGATCGATCGGGCCTATGTCGACCAGATGGCAATGGGAGATGCGATGACCGGACCATCGGCATTGATCGTCGAACTAGCCGAGAAGATGGTCGCGATGATTGGTCATGCCGACTGGGCGATGTTCTGCAAGAACGGATCGGATGCGACGACGATGGCGCTGATGACGGCGCGGGCGCATACCGGCAAGACGGGCGTAGTGCGGGCGCGCGGCGCTTATCACGGCTCGCAAACGTGGAGCAATCCGCGCCCCCGCGGCATCGCGCCGGGCGATCAGGCGGAGCAACATTTCTGCGACTACAATGACGTCGCGAGCCTCGAGGCGGCTGTTGCGGCGGCAGGAACAAACCTCGCAGCGATCTTTGCAGCGCCCTATCGGCATGATGTGTTCGTGGACCAGACACAGCCTGACGCTGCCTACGCAAGGCGCGCGCGGGAACTGGCGGATGAGACCGGCGCGCTGCTGATCGTCGATGACGTTCGCGCTGGTTTCCGCATGGCGCGCGATTGCAGCTGGTCGGTCGTGGGCGTCGTGCCGGACCTGTCATGCTGGGGCAAGGCGATTGCCAACGGGCATCCGATTTCGGCGCTGGTGGGATCAGACAAGGCGCGCGGCGCGGCGGAGAAAATCTACGCCACGGGGTCCTACTGGTTTGCTGCCGCGGCCATGGCGGCCAGCCTGACTACGCTGGAGCTGATTCATTCGACCGACTATCTTGAACGCATCGTCGCGATGGGGGAGCGACTGCGCGCGGGCCTGGTCGCTTGCGCAGGCAAACATGGCTTCACGCTGCGCCAGAGCGGCCCGGCGCAGATGCCGCTGATCCTGTTCGACAAAGACCCCGACATGCGTCTGGGGTATCACTGGTGCTCAAACATGGTCACGCACGGGGTCTACGTTCATCCGTGGCACAACATGTTCATGTCGGCCGCGATGACAGATGAGAATATCGACTTCGCGCTGCATGCCGCTGAAGCGGCATTCAAGGAACTGGAACTTGCCGCACCGACGCTGGGGACGAATACGCGGTACCCCGGACCGAAGCGCGTGTGAAATGCCCATCTTCTCCCCTGTTGACCCTGTCTGACGCCCGACTAGTCTGCGCGGCGTCACCCGGCGGGGCCGGGCATTCCAACAGGGCGTGTGAAATGAGAAAAATTCTTCTGGGCGGCGCCGCCGCTTTTGCAATCGCGCTTGCGGGCTGTAACGGCGCAGCCACGACCGCAGCAAAGCCGGACGCCGCAACCTTCCTGGCGAACGCCGAGAAGGAAATTTCGGATTTCTCCGATTACTCGGCCCGCGTGCAATGGGTGAACTCGAATTTCATCACCGACGATACTGACTGGCTGGCCTCGCGCGCCGGGTCGGAAGGCACGCTGCTGGGCGTGCGGCTGGCCAACGCCACGAAGGATTACGCCAACGCGCAGCTGACGGCTGAGCAGAAGCGCAAGATGGCGATCCTGCTGGCTGGCCTGGTTATTCCCGCGCCCTCCTCAGGCACGCCGGAAGAGCAGAAAAAGATTTCTGACGAGCTCAACACGATTACGACGAACCTGCAGTCGACCTACGGCAAGGGCAAGTTCACGATCGATGGCAAGGAGCTGAACCTCGAAGAGCTCTCGGCGATCCTGTCGGATTCCCGCGACCCGAAGAAGCTGCAGCAGGCGTGGGAAGGTTGGCAGACCGTCGCCGTGCCTATGGCCAAGGACTACGCTCGCATGGTCGAGATCGGCAACGCCGGCGCCAAGGAGCTTGGCTTCTCCGACATCGCTGACATGTGGCTCTCCAACTACGACATGCCCTCGAAGGATATGGAGGCCACGGTCGAGAAGCTGTGGGGGCAGGTCCAGCCACTTTACAACGACCTGCACTGCTACACGCGCGCCAGGCTCAACAAGAAGTATGGCGACGCGGTGCAACCGACGACCGGCCCGATCCGCGCCGACCTCCTCGGCAACATGTGGGCGCAACAGTGGAATGGTATCTACGACATCGTCGCTCCTCCCGCTTCGGATCCCGGTTTCGACCTCAACAAGGCGCTGGTGCAGAAGAACTACGACCCCATCAAGATGGTGAAGACCGGCGAGGCCTTCTACACATCGCTCGGCCTACCACCCCTGCCCGATACCTTCTGGGAGCGCTCGCTGATCACGCGTCCGCGGGACCGCGAAGTCGTGTGCCACGCCTCGGCCTGGGACCTCGACAGCCTCGACGACATCCGCATCAAGATGTGCACGCAGGTGAACGCGGAGGACTTCTCCACTGTCCACCACGAGCTGGGCCATAACTTCTATCAGCGCGCCTACAAGGGTCAGGACTTCCTTTTCCGCAACGGCGCGAACGACGGCTTCCACGAGGCCATCGGCGACTTCATCGCGCTGTCGATCACGCCCGAATACCTGAAGGAGATCGGCCTGATCTCGAAGGTGCCGTCGGCTGACGCCGACATCGGCCTCCTGATGGATCGCGCGCTGGAGAAGGTCGCATTCCTGCCCTTCGGCCTCAAGGTCGACAAATGGCGCTGGCAGGTGTTCCGCGGCGAGACCACGCCAGCGCAATACAACCAGGCTTGGGTCGACCTTGGTCTGAAATATCAGGGCATCGCGCCTCCCGGCCCGCGCCCAGCTGATGCCTTCGATCCGGGCGCAAAATTCCACGTGCCCGGCAACACGCCTTACCTGCGTTACTTCCTGTCCTTCATCCTCCAGTTCCAGTTCCAGAAAGCCGCGTGCGAACAGGCAGGCTGGACAGGTCCGCTGCACCGCTGCTCGATCTACGGCAACAAGGAAGTCGGCGCGAAGTTCACCAAGATGCTGGAAATGGGCGCCAGCAAACCGTGGCCAGATGCACTCGAAGCCTTCACCGGCACACGCGAGATCGACGGATCGGCGCTGGTCTCCTACTTCGCCCCGCTGCAAACGTGGCTCAAGGAACAGAACAAAGGTCAAACCTGCGGCTGGTAGAGCCTGCGCGAGGTGAGTTGGAAGAACGCCGCCCTGGAAACGGGGTGGCGTTTTTGCTGGCGCAGGGCGCTGTTGGTTCTGGCACGGAGCGCGTCTACGGTTTGCGGAAAGCGGAGAGACGATTTGTTGCGGAACGTGATGAGTTTGTTCTTGTTGATGCTGGCGGCCTGCGCATCGCCACCGGTATTTGATCCAACATTGCCGCCGCTGGTGCTGACGGGTGAGATCACCCGGGCGGATCACCAGACCTATCGCGAGATACCCTTCACGGCGCCGCCGGGCACGGGCCGCATCACTGTCGACTTTACCTATGATAAGACGAACCGCACGGTGATCGACCTTGGATTGCGTGACACGCTGGGGCCGCGCGGTTGGAGCGGAGGAAACAAGAACCATTTCGCGGTTCTGGAGTTCAGCGCCACGCCCTCTTACCGCTCCGGCCCCATCCAGCCCGGCGAATGGAAACTGGTGCTGGGCGTACCGAATATCCGTGAGGGGCAAACAGCCAGGTACGAAGCAATCATCACCTTCAGCGCAGAACGCGGCGAGGAACCCAAAACTCCTCTTGCCGACCTGTCGATTCCCCTGGCCACGCAAGCGGGTTGGCGGCGGGGCGATTTCCACACGCACACCTGGCATTCCGATGGATCGTGCGACGCTGACGCGCTACCGCGTAACAACGCCGATCCCTCGCGTGGGCCTTGTCCTGCGATGAATACGTTCAAGGCTGCTCGCGATGCCGGTCTCGATTTCGTGGCGATCACGGATCACAACACGATCACGCAGCTTGCCGATATCCGCGCGATGCAGGCCAGTTACCCGAAGACGTTGCTGATCCCGGGAACTGAAGTGACGACGTTCTTTGGTCACGCCAACGTCATCGGCAATTCGGATTTCGTGGATTTCCAGTTGGGCAGCCCTCGCCTTCCGACGCTGGACAAACTGTTCGACGAAGCGGCGGCGCAAGACGCGATTGTTTCAGTGAACCATCCCGGCCTGCCCTCCGGCGAGATCTGCATGGGATGCGGATGGACGGCTAAGAACACAGACTGGTCACGCGTTACCGCCATCGAGGTGATCAACGGATCGACGCTGCGCACCGGCGGCGCGGAGACCTCGACCGGCGGCATAGCGTTCTGGGAGAATCTGCTACGTCAAGGGTATCGCCTCACCGCCATTGGCGGCAGCGATAATCACGATGCCATGGATCGTACGGGAGCGAAGCAGTCGCCGGTCGGGCGGCCATCGACTGTGGTCTATGCGGAGGAACTCTCGACGCACAAAATTGTAGCGGGCGTTAAATCCGGCCGCGTGTTCGTCGATGCGGCTGGCTTGCCCGGCGCGGTGCTCGATATGGAAGCGCGCGCGGGATCGCGCTCGGCGTGGATGGGCGGGCAGATACAGTTCGGCTCCGGCGAGGAAGCAGGTATCACTGTGACGACGGCGAACGTGCCGGGCGAAACACGAATGGAAATAGTCGCTGATGGTCTGGATACGGTGGCCAGCGCGATGGCGATTGGACCGGCGCCTTCGTTCACGGTGAAGCTGGCTTCAGGCGCCTCCCGCGGGTGGGTGCGGGTCAACATACGCGACGCTTCAGGCAAGCTGTTGCTGCTCGGCAACCCGATCTATGTCACGCGCGCTGGCTCGCGCTGACGGGCGAGCGCTGGAATAGTCGCATAGTTAAAGGCCATCCGTTTGAGGGTATTGCCTAGTTGTCGTTCTGCTTCCGCTAGAATTCATGGCGCCTGAGGCGCCCAAATCCCGGTGTTTGGCAATTGTGGCCGCCTGCCATCGCGGTTAGTCTCGAGCCGGAACTAGGGGTGGCGTGTGGTGTGGGACGAAAAAAATGCTTGAGATCACAGCGATTGTCGGCGCTGTCCTGCTTGGACTGCTTCTGATCTTCCTCGTCTACCGCGCGGCTCGCACGTATGATGCAGGGACACACGCCACCTTCATCACCACCAAGGGCGGCAGTTTCTATGGCGCCCTGCGGGCGCCGATGACGATCTGGAACCCTTCGATCAAGGTACTGCGCGATAAGCACGCGCCAGATATCAAGGTGATGACTACCGATCCGACGGGCGTATTCTACGAAAAGTCTCTGGTCCGCAAGAATGGTGAGATCTCGCTTCGCGTTCACACCTGCGCGCCGCGCCCTTTCATGTCGACGACGACCGACAAGCGCCTGCTGCTGATCAAACCGAAGGTGGCGTTCCAGCTCGACGTCGAGCGCATTCAGATTCCGACACAAATGGAGTCGTTCGGCACGATCCTCGCCGCACGCATCGAGAACCTGTTCGACAACGCCGTTAGCGAATACGAGGACCAGGACGTCTTCAAGCATCAGCGCGAGATCGAACAGCGCGTGCTGATGGAACTTCGCGACATGGAAGCGCCAGTCGATGAGAGCAAGGCGATGGGCATGCCGCTTGGCCTGCATATTTACGAAGCCATGTTCTCGTTCGAGCGTCCGCAAAAGGCGATCAACCGCGATCTCGCGAACGGACCGATGGCTTATGACAACGAACACCTCGACGATCTGGTCGATATGCTCGAGAAGGCCGATCCGAAGACGGTCCAAGTCCTGTTGCGCATGCTCGAGATGCAAACCAGACAGAACATCGTGCAGATGCTGTGCAAGTCCGGTGGCCTTGTCGCGTTCACCGCACAGGAGCTTGGACTGTCGGAGCGCGTTGTCGAACGCGCGCACTGGGGTGCGAATATCATGAAAGACATGACGCCGCCGCCGGTCGCAGGGCCGGCCGTTACGACAGCTCTGGTTCCGGGCGAAACTTCGGTCGCCAAACCCGTTGATCCGGCCACGGCCTATTACGGCCTCGGCGCGCCTAAGGGGCAGAAGGCAACCGAGCCGACGCCGGCCAGGGAATCCTGAACGCGTGACGGTCGATCGTGAAGAGCAACTCGACGGGCTGAAACGCATCGGTCTGATCGTTGCGCATACGCTGGAAGCCATGCGCGCCGCCGCCGAGCCAGGCATGACCACCGCCGAACTCGACGCCATCGGCGCCAAGGCGCTGGAACTGGATGGCGCACGCTCGGCGCCGCGTCTGACTTACAACTTTCCAGGCGACACATGCATCAGCGTGTTTCCCGCCATCGCGCATGGCATTCCGGATAGCCAGGTGCTGCGCGCCGGGCAGCTGATGAATATCGACGTCTCTGCTGAGAAGGACGGATACTTCGCGGACACCGGCGCGAGCTTTGTGCTGCACGCGAAGGACGCGGTACTCGATGCGCTGTGCCGTGATGGCAAGCGGGCGCTGTGGACAGGTATCCGTGCGGTGAAGACTGGCGGCGCGCTGAATGCGCCCGGCGTCGCCATCGAGGAATTCGCGCGCAAGAATCGCTACACGCTGATCCGCAACCTCGCGAGCCATGGCGTTGGCGGCGCCCTGCACGAGGAGCCGGGCGAGATCCCGACCTGGCGCGACATGTCCGAACGCCGCCGCATCCACGAAGGCCTGGTGTTCACGCTAGAGCCATTCCTGTCGCGCGGCGCAACGTGGGCCGTGGACGGCAAGGATGCGTGGACGCTGTTCGCCGACAAGCCGGCGCCGACGGTTCAGTACGAGCACACGATGGTCGCGACTCGCAACGGTCCGGTGATTACGACGCTGGCGGCTTAGAGCGCGCTTCTTCCTAAAGAACCCGGCCGGGGTTCATCCTGCCTAGTGGATCGAGCGCAGCCTTCACCGCGCGCATCATATCCATCTCGACCGCCGATTTGCGCCAGGCGAGTTCGTCGCGCTTGAGGCGGCCGATGCCGTGCTCGGCCGAGATCGACCCGTTAAGACTGGCGATCAGGTCGTGGACAGCCTTGGAGAGCGGTAGGCCGTCCTGTTCGACGAAGCGGTCCTGATCGGCGCCCGGCGGGGGCGTGATGTTGAAATGGATGTTGCCGTCGCCGACATGGCCGAAGGCGATGACATCAGCGCCCGGCTGCATCTGATGGGCGAGTGCTGCACCGCGCTCCATGAACTCGGCCACGCGCGAGACCGGCACGGAGACATCGTGCTTCAGCGCCTTGCCATGCGCGCGCTCGGCAACGGCGATATTCTCGCGGATCTTCCAGACCATGGCTTTTTGCGCTTCGCTCTCGCAGATGACGGCGTCGGCGGCGATGGTCTGCTCGATCGCATCGCCCAGCATGGTCTCCATGAGATCGCGTGCGCCCTCGACGCGCGGCAGGGAAAGCTCAACAAGCACGCGCCACGGCAACTCCGTCGGCAATGGATCGCGCGTGTCGGGGATGTGCTTCAGCACTAGTTGCAGACCGAGCCGCGGCACGATCTCGAAGCCCGTTACGGCGCCGCCGCTCGCCTGCTTGGCAAGCATGAGCAGTTCGACAGCCTTGGCGGGGGAATCGACCGTCACCCAAGCTGTTTCTTTGACCGCAGGCTTCGGGAACAGCTTCAGGGTCGCAGCCGTGACAACGCCCAGCGTGCCTTCTGCGCCGATGAAGAGATGTTTTAGGTCGTAACCTGTATTGTCCTTGCGCAGGCCGCGCAGGCCATTCCACACGCGGCCATCCGGCAGCACGGCTTCGATGCCGAGCACGAGGTCGCGCATCATACCATAGCGCAGCACGCCAACGCCGCCGGCATTGGTGGAGATCAGTCCGCCGATCATTGCGACGCCCTGCGCGCCGAGCGACAGCGGGAACAGGCGGCCATTCTGGTCGGCGATCTCCTGCGCGCGCGTCAGCACGACGCCGGCCTCGAGCGTCATGGCGTCGTTGAGCACATCGACTTCACGCACGCGGTTCATGCGCTTGAGCGAGATCAGAACTTCGCCATCCGGCACCGAGCCGTTGACCATGCCGGAATTTCCGCCCTGTGGATTTACTGCGAAACCATACTCGGCGCACAGCGTCATCGCCTTGGCGACTTCCTCAGTGGAAGACGGCTTCACCAACACCGGCGTCGTGCCATGCCAGCGGCCGCGCCAGTCCTGAATATGCGGGGCGATCTCGTGCGCGTCCGTGGAGACACCCTTCGGACCCAACGCTTCGGTGAGGCGCGAGATAAAGGTTGCGACGTTGCTTCCGTGATCGTCTGCCATGGCGTCTTGTCCTAGCCGATGAGATCCTGCTTTTCGCAGGTTCGTACGCCGCCCTCAACCTTGGTTGTCGTGAAGTTGGCGCCGTATTCGCCTTCGAAATGGAAGCCCTTGGCGGTGCGTCGCATCACAAAGCAGCTCAGACTGGCGTAATTGTCGTCTTCATAGGCAAAGCAGGCCTCGCCTTTGAGTGTGATAGACAGCCGGCCGCGCATGTCCCCGCTGGGGGTCTCGTAGAGCGTCAGGCCTTTCGAATCGATGCATTCGCGCCAGCGGAAATCCGTGCCGTCTGCGACCCCTTCCATGCGAATGCCGAAGAGGGCTGTCTTTAATTCCTGCGCCTTCATCGCTGGCGGGCGGGATAGCGGCGCAGGGTGCGGTGAAATCTGGGCACTGACCTGTACGGCGGCCAGCAGAGTGAAAGCCAATAAGGTGACACAGCGCGTCAGCATCGTCTTCCCGTTCTGCTCGCCCCGTAGTGTACGATCAGGGCGCCACTTCCCTCAAGGTCCATTGCTGTTCGGGAACCGGAAGGCATGCGCCAGAACGCAGTACGTCGTGTCCGTCCTCGATCCCCACGACGATGCACTTGCCGTCGAGGTTGTACAGGTTCGCCGCGGAGGTCAGCGTCCACTTCTGCGACGGCATGTTCCAGCACTGACCGAGGGCAAGCGAGTTGGCGATGAAGCCGCTGGCAAGACAGCTGCTCATCATGCGGAACTGGCTGGGAGATGTGGCATCGAAAGAGAAAATACGTCCAAGGCGGGCATCGCATGAGACGAGGCCGAGCGCCCCGTCCGTGCCAAGACACTTGCCGGGACGCCCAATTGATTCGAGCATGCCGGAGACGGGGTGCAGATGCGCAGGATCGACAGCGACGGCGCGCCAGTGATGTGCTGGAAGCCCCGCAGGACACTCGCCAGCATACACGCGCTCGCCACTGCGGCTGGAGTTTCCGAGCAGGGAGAGGCAGCGGCCAGTGGCGTTTCGGATCTCGCCCTCAGCACGGATGATCCACGTCTGTTCCGGCTTACCGTCGCAAGCGACCGCAACGAGTTGCTGGTATGTGCCCTTCCCGCGCGGGGCGAGACAGCGATCACCATTGCGGATCGAACCCGGCGCGCCGACGGGAAGTTCGAATGTCTGAATGGCGGCGCCGTCGCACGGCTGGCTTTCGCTTTCGCCATCGCGGCCACTTAGCGACATGCACATGCCAGGCAGCTGTTCGTGCTGCAGCGTCATTGCCAGGGTCATCGGCGGGATCGGTGTCGTGACAGTCGCAATTGGAGCGTACGCGGGTATGACCGCCGCAGTTTCCGGTGGGGTTGTGGCTGCTGATGCGGCTGGTTCGGCGGCAGCTGTAGCGATGGGATCAACAAGGACTGGCTTCGGTGCGGGTTCGACCGCGACAGCAGCAGCGACATCTACGGCGGGCGGCGCTTCCGTAGCCGGCGGTGCGACGGGCGTGGCGATGGAGGTGACCAGAATTTCCGGAGCAGCAGCGCTCGTGTCCGTGACGGCGACATCGGTGACGGATGGTACAGCCGGCGCATCAGTTGTAGCGGGAGCGACATCCTCAGCGGATGCAGTGGAGATCGAAGGCTCTTCGACAGTTGGAGCGGGGTCGACGTGGGCAGCAGCGGCAGCGTCACCGACAGCCGGCTGCGGACCTGAGGTTTCTACGACTGGCGGGCGGCGCACACGCCAGCGCTGTTCGAGCATGGTCGCGCAGGCTCTCGTCCTAAGAACATCGCGGCCATCTTCGTTCGATACCTCGATACACTCCTTGCTCTGATTGGTAACCCGACCGTCTTCGAGGATGAGCCATTTCTGTTGCGGCATGTCCCAGCATTCACCGAGGCTGAGCGCACCCAATACGTAGCCTCCTGACAGGCAGCTACTCATCATGCGGAGCTGACCGGGCGACTTCTCGTCGAGGCTGATTACCTGCTGGTAGGCATCGGTGCAGGAATAGAGCGCGAGCCGGGCGCCGTATCCGATGCACTGGCCGGGGCGCGCGACGGATTCAAGCGATGCCTCGACGACGTTGGTGACGTCGACCATGCGCGCGCGCCATGGCTGTCCCTCTCCGCTCGTCGGGCACTCGCCAGCAAAAATGAGTTCACCTGTGCGGCTCGATGAGCCGAGCAGCGAGATGCAGCGACCAGCAGCGGAGCGAAGCTCACCTGCCGCGCTCATCTTCCATGTCTGCTCAGGCGAACCGTCACATGTTGCGGCGGCAAGCGGCGGATAGTTTCCCTCGCCTACCGGAACGAGACAGCGGGCGGCGAAATGTATGGGTCCGCCTTCAGCGCCAGGCATCAGGAATTTCTCGGCGTCGCTGCCGTCGCAAGGCAGGCTCACGGCCTCGGCGGCGGCGCCGACCAGGGTGATGCACATGCCGGGGAGACGATCGGGCTGGAGCGTGCGCAACTCGCCCGGCTGCGCGCTTGCGGGCGCAGCAATCCACAAGCCTGCCAAGATCGCAAGGAGTGCCGCCAGTCTCATCATTCAAACCTTCAGGGGCCCCGTCTTCACGTTAAGGCAGCCGAGCACAAGCCCCCATAACAGTTCGCCGACGGCGGCTTGACGGATATGCACCGGAAGCGTCCAACAAGCCGTAAACTTCCCAACAAGCTTGGGGACCATGGAGAAATGTGATGGCCTATGCCCCGTTCAACCTCACTGGAAAAGTCGCTTTGGTGACGGGCGGAAATAGAGGCATCGGGCTGGGATTCGCCGAGGCCCTGTCCCAGGCCGGGGCATCGGTTGCGATCTGGGGATCGAGCGAAAAGAATAACGCCGACGCAGTCAAGAAACTCGGCGGAAGGACCAAGGCCTGGACGGTAAACGTCGCGGACGAAACCCAGGTCGCGGCGGCCATGACCGACGTCGCCAAGCATTTCGGCCGGATCGATTCAGTTTTTGCAAACGCAGGTATTGGCGGCGGCGCAAAATCGTTCTCGGAGTTTCCGACCGATGTCTATCGCCGCGTGCTGTCAGTGAACCTCGATGGCGTGTTCTTCACGCTGCGCGAGGCGACCAAGCATATGGTGGAGCGGGCCAAGGGTGGCGATCCGGGCGGGTCGCTGGTCGGCATCGCCTCGCTAGCGGCGATCGAGGGCGCGGCGCGCAATGAGGCTTATGCGGCGACCAAGGGCGCCGTTATCTCAATGATGAAATCGATCGCGGTGGAGCATGCCCGCTATGGCGTACG
The DNA here is from genome assembly GCA_038326205.1 of Caulobacterales bacterium. Lineage (GTDB taxonomy): Bacteria > Pseudomonadota > Alphaproteobacteria > Caulobacterales > Hyphomonadaceae > UBA7672. The sequence continues at coordinate 50,078 of JBBQJV010000004.1, forward strand.
GGCCAACTCGATCCTGCCAGGCTGGATCGCGACGGACATGACACAAGGCGCGCAGGACAATCCAGCTTTTGCCGACAAGGTGATCCCGCGCGTGCCGATGCGGCGCTGGGGCGAGCCTAAGGATTTCGGCGGCGTCGCGGTTTACCTGACCTCGGATGCATCGAGCTACCACTCGGGCGACTCATTCGTGGTCGACGGCGGGTATTCGATTTTCTAGCGGCAGCGAGAAACCGCTTCGTTTCTCGATTATCGATAAAAAGTTCTCGCATCGAAAGGGCTGGCTTGGTAAGGGATCGGGTCCCTGAACAGCCAGAGGTCTGATCGATGATCCGATTCCCCCGCTCCGCTCTCGCCACACTCCTTGCGGGGACAGCCCTCGCGAGTTGTACGACCGAGACCCCCGGCGGAATGACGGCGGCGGGTTCGGCTTCGACGGCGCCGGCGCAAGTGACGCCTACCCCGGCGCCGCAGAAGGTCGCTGTGCTTTCTTCATGCGTGGGCGATGAGACGCCCTTCAAGCCAACGGCAGCGGCGGCCGGCGAGTTGTCGATCAAGCCGCTGGATTTCACGTGCAAGAAACTGGCGAACGGTCTGCGCATCTACGCGATGCCCGACAAGGACACGGCGAGCGTGTCGGTGGCGATGTGGTACGATGTCGGATCGAAGGATGATCCCAAGGGGCGTTCGGGCTTTGCGCACCTGTTCGAGCATCTGATGTTCAAGTCGACGACCAACCTGCCGCCGGAGGGCTTTGATCGCCTGACCGAAGATGCGGGCGGGTTCAACAACGCGTCGACCTGGAACGATTTCACAAACTACTACGAGACCGTGCCGGCCAATCACCTCGAGCGTGTGATGTGGGGCGAGGCCGAGCGCATGGGCACGCTGGTGATCGACGAGGCCAACTTTAAATCCGAACGCGACGTGGTGAAGGAAGAACTGCGCCAGTCGGTGTTGAGCCGTCCCTATGGCAAGCTGTTCGGGCTCTACATGGCGCAAGCGTCCTATTCGGTTCACCCCTATGGGCGACCGGGCATCGGCTCGATCGAGGATCTCGACGCGGCAACGGTGGAAGATGTGCGCGCCTTCCATGCGGCGTACTACCGGCCGGACAATGCCGTGTTGGTTGTCTCGGGCAATTTCGGTCAGGCGGAGCTGGACGGATATGTCGAGAAATATTTCGCCGGCATCAAGACGCCAGCGCGACCGATCCCGCGCGTGACAGCGGTGGAGCCGGAACGGACGGCGGCTAAGAGCTTCACCGTCTACGAACCCAACACGCCCCTGCCCGCCGTGGTGATCTCGTGGCCGACGCCGGATGCGGCGAGCCCGGACAATCCGGCATTGATGCTGATGGATGCGATCCTGATCAGCGGACAATCGTCGCGGCTCTATCAGTCGCTGGTCTATGATCAGCAATTGGCGTCGGATGTCGGCTCCAATTTTGAGATCAATGCGCAGCCGGGCGTCTATGCGCTCTATTCGATCCTATCCGAAGGGAAGACCGCCGATCAGGGCATCGCCGCATTGCAGGGTGAAATCAGGAAAATACGCGACGGACTTGTCACGCAGGCCGAGCTGGACGAGGCGCGCAACGAACTGATCACCGGCGCGCTTGAGGGCCGCGAGACATCGAACGGCCGTGCGGACGATCTCGCCCGCTCGATCATCCTGTTCGGGAATCCGCGCGCGTCGGATGAACAGCTGGCGAGGCTGCAGACTGTGACGGCGCAGGACATCCAGCGGGTCGCGAAGGCGATCATGCAGGACAACAAGTCAGTAACCATCAACTACCTGCCGGAAGAAATGCAGAAGGGCGGCGCCGAGGCGACGTTCGCCGATGCGCCGACGATCCAGACATCCGAGATCAACATCGCCGCGGCGGATATTCCGGTTTTCACGCTGGCCCCGGAAGCTTCGCGCCTGCTGCCGCCGGAAGCGGGTGCGGCGGTTGCAGCGAAGGTGCCGCCGGCTATTGAGATGACGCTGGCCAACGGGCTGCGCGTGGTGGTTGCGCCGAAGCCCGGCCTGCCGCTGATTAGCGCCAGCCTGCGCGTTGGTGCGGGTTCGTCGCTTGATCCGGCGAAGAAGATTGGCCTTGCCTCGATGACGGCCGACCTTATGACGCGCGGGACGAAGTCGCGCTCGGCGACGCAGATCGCAAGTCAGATCGAAAGCCTCGGTGCATCCATCGGCGCCAGTGCGGGGCCGGACGCATCGGACGTGTCCATCTCGACGCGCTCGGACAAGGTGAACGAGGCATTCGCGATCATGGCGGACGTCGTGCAGAACCCGGCGTTTGCGAAAGAAGAACTCGAACGCGCAAGACAAGAGACGGCGGACGGCCTGATGCTTCAGCTGCGCCAGCCGTCGAGCGTGGGTTCGATGGCGATGACACGCTCGCTGTTTGGCGCGGCGCCATATGGCAATGTGATGACGCCAGATACGCTGAGCGCGTTGACGACGAAAGACCTTGCGGCGTTCCACAAGTCGGCGTGGAAACCCGGGTCGTCGGTGCTTGTGATCGCAGGCGACGTCACACCGGAGGCTGGCTTCAAGCTGGCGAAGGACGCTTTCGGAAAATGGATGGGCGCCGCAGGCGCGACGACGAGCATGCCGGCGTCGGCGGCGATACCGGCGCCGAAATCGGTGGTCGTCGATATTCCGCAGGTTGGGCAGGCGGCTGTGTTACTTGGGCGCGTGGGCCCCTCGCGGCTGTCGACGGACTATGTGCAGACGACGGTTGCGAACGCGGTGCTTGGCGATGGCTATTCCTCGCGTCTCAATTCGGAAATCCGCATCAAGCGAGGCCTGTCTTATGGTGCGCGGTCGGGGCTGGCGGCGCGCAAATCGAGCGGGCCGATCGTGGCGAGCGCACAGACGCGTAACGATGCAGTGCCGCAAGTGATCGACCTGATGATCTCGGAATTTACCCGCCTCGGTAACGAGCCGATCACCGAGAAGGAGCTGGCGGCGCGCAAGGCCTACATCATCGGCGGCTTTGGCCGCTCGGTGGAGACGACGTCGGGCGTGGCGGGGCAGTATTCGGCTCTCGCTCAATTTGGTTTGCCGCTCGAAAAGCTACAGACGTATTCGTCTGACATTGCGAACGTCACGGCTGAGCAGGCTGGGGCTGCGGCGCGCACCTACTATGATCCGGCGAAGGCGACGCTGATCGTGGTGGGCGATGCGGCCAAGTTCTGGGACGATGTGAAGGCTAAACGCGGCGGCATGGAGCGCATCAACATCGACAAGCTGAAGCTCGGCTCGCCGACGCTGAAGTAGCCGGATGTGGGCGCGACCCCGGAAGCGGATGATTTCGGGGCGAGGACGGTGTGGTCAGTCGGAAAGTCGGATTGTGCGGAGGTCCGCGACAGCTGTGGCTGTCCCCTTGTCTCGCTGCGAAGGCGCAGCGATCCGCCTCCCCCAGTGCTGCGCACTGCGGGAGGAAAGAGAACGGTGCTGTTTTCCTTCCTCGGCGACATGTCCGCCGAAGCTCGAAGAACGCAGGGGGAAGCCGGGGCGGCGGCTGCCGGTCACATCGCGCTCTTTGATGCGTTGGCGCTCGCAGAAGGCGTGGCCGTAGGCGCGGGCGCAGGCTTCGAGATTGCCGAAGGCCCGCTGGTAGGACTGGAAGCGGTGCGTGGTCTCGTTCCAGTCGTCGGAAGCTTCCACGAAGGTGAACTCAACGACGCGGTAGTCCCCGCCGAGGCGGCGGTAGGCTTCACGCCATAAGGCGAAGTCGGGCCTAGCTTCGGCGTGGGCGAGGAGAAACGGAAAGTCCTCGAAAGCTGACTTCGGGACTTTCTTTCCGCGCATACCTCTGAAGCCGTTGGTGATCCCGAGGATCATCAGCGGCCAGAAGCTGATCAGGACACCCAGCAGGGCCAGGATATCGCGCAGCAGCCAGATGGGAGGCCTCCAGCGTTTCATGGGTACGATAATAGGCGCGCTGGAGACCCGTCCGATTTGCAGTACGCCGATCCACCCTTTTTTCGCCGAAGTGTTTGAGATTGCTCGGGATGTTTTTTGCGTTCCCGCCGAGTCAGCGCAGCTGCCTTCCAACAAAACGGGGCGTAATATTTGATGGGATGACCGCCGGGCTCTTGCCCGGCCACGGTACGCGTTAGCGGCGTGATTGGAGGAAATTCACTGCTACGCTGCGACCCCCGGGCGGGAGCCCGGCGTTCCACCTGGGGACGATCCGTGCTTGCCAATTGCGGTGAGCAGCGTTGAGAGTGGGGCAAACGAGAAACGGCAGGGATGGAATCGGCATGACCGGCAAGAAAACATTTTCGGGACGTGACGCATTGCGGACGGGTTGGTCGCGGCGGGGCTTGCTGCGCGGAGGCGCGGCGATTGCTGGGGTGATGGCGATGCCGGGCTGCGCGATGGCGCAGGGGCGCGTGCTGAGGCCGGGCCAGAAGATCAATGTGGCGGCGATCGGCGCGGGCGGACAAGGTTCGTCGAACATGTCGGCGCTGACGGGTGAGAACATCGTCGCCTATGCCGATGTCGATCTCGGACGCGTTAGCAGGTCGCTGCGTGACAAGGACGGTGTGGTGCGTCCCGAGCGCGAGGCGCTGAATGCGGCCTATGAGAAGGCGCAGCACTTCAACGACTATCGCGAAATGTTCGACAAGCGGAAAGACATCGACGCGGTCGTGATCGCGACGCCGGATCATCATCATGCGCTGGCGGCGCACATGGCGATGGAGCGGGGGCTGCATGTCTTCGTGCAGAAGCCCCTCACCTACTCCGTCAATGAGGCGCGGATGCTGCTGGCGATGGCGCGGGCCAATCCGAAGCTGGTGACGCAGATGGGCAACCAAGGCCATTCGGGCGACGATGGACGGCGCGTGGTGGAGTTGATCCGCGGTGGCGCGATTGGAAAAGTGAAAGAGGTTCACGTCTGGACCAACCGTCCGGTCTGGCCGCAGGGCGTGGCGCGGCTCGCAGCGGTGGCGACACCGGCGACGCTGGACTGGGACAAGTGGCTGGGGCCTGCCGATGTGAAATGGGGCTACCATCCCGATTACGCACACTTCAACTGGCGCGGCTGGCTGCCATTCGGGTCTGGCGCGCTGGGAGACATGGGCGCGCACCTGATCGACTTCCCGTTCTGGGCTCTGGAGCCGGGTCTGCCGACGCGGGTCGAGACGCGGCACACGCTGTGGGGGGGCGACACCGATCCTTGGGACTACAAGCGGCCGGAGGAGCTAAGCAGCTTCCCGCTCGGGACGATCACCTCGTATGAGTTCGGCAAAGCTAAAGGCGGACCGGTGACGATGATGTGGTATGACTCGGGGCTCGCGCCACCGACGCCTCACGGCATGCCTGCCGACGCCAAGATGAACGAGGAAGGCGGCGTGATGTTCGTCGGCGATGGGGGTACGTTGCTGCACGAGACGTATGGCGAGAAGCCGCTGATCATCGGTGAGGAAGCCAAGGCGCGCGCGGCGAAGATCGCGCAGTCGCTGCCGCGCATCAAGGACGGCATCAAGGGGCACGAGCAGAACTGGGCGCGGGCGATCCGCGGCGAGGAGACCGTTTCCTGCCCGTTCGAGCACGCAGCTCAGCTGACCGAGACGATGCTGCTGGGTATTGTCGCGATGCAGGCGGAGGCGCCGATCGAATATGATGGTGCGACCGGGCGCGTGACGAACATCGAGAGCGCCAATGCGCTGCTCGGACGGACGTATCGCGAAGGGTGGGCTTTGCCGACGTAGAGTGTATTGAGCGGAGCGAAATGCACCTTGGCGCAACGCCGTGGCAACGGTGCATTTCTCTTCGCTGCGCTGGGCGCAATGCACCCTCTATAGGCTCAATGCACCCTCTATCGCGCCGCCTTCATTGCCATCCGGTGAGGCCCGGGCTTCAAAGCCATTCGAACCCAAATGGCCAGCGCCGGAAAGCCCCTCAAGCTCATCCTCACAGCAATCGCCAGAAGGCTCCTCGTCACCCTCAACGCCATCGTTCGCGACAACAGAGACTTCAAAGCCAAAGACGCAGAAACAAGACAGTTGCTACGGGGTGCGCCTAACCTGCGAAGCCGCCGAAGCGGATGACGCAAACGACGGGGGTCAGGACGGCGAGGACGATCGCGGCGGCCAGCACCATTGTCGTCATGCGCGCGCGGTCGAGTTCTGCTTCGGCTGCGAAGTCGACGAAGAAGCTGCGAACTGTTGGGGGTTCGAAACGTTGCTGGAGGAACCAAGGCGCGAGGCGCGCGGCCAGCCAGAGGGCGCCTGCCGTAAGGGCGAGGCACAGGATGAGCAGAATGAAGCCGACGCCTAGGGTTCCAATGCTATCGCTCACGTGATGCTCCCCAGCTGCCGAACGCAGGCTGATTCATTCGCGTAACGCCGTCAAACCGGCAGGACGCCGCACGCGTATAGAGGTCCCTGCCATGGAAAAGCCAAGTCTTCGTGTATCCTATGGCCTGCCCGGTACGTATCAGCTTCTGATACTGCACAACCAGCGTGGTTCCGGCCCCGAGCGCCGGCCCGCCAAAGGGAGACCAATATGACCTTCTCTTCCCGCCTCGCCATTGGCGCCGCCGCTTTCGCGCTGATGTTTGGCGCCTGTGGCCTCAACATCGCCAGCGCCGCGGACCTCAACAAGCCGATCCCGGCCGCTGTGGTCGACGCGCCGAAGGCGAAGGCTGCCACCAGCGAAACCCTCGTGCTCGCCGGCGGCTGTTTCTGGGGCCAGCAAGGCGTGTTCCAGCATGTGAAGGGCGTGACGCGGGTCGTCGCGGGATATTCCGGCGGCACGAAAGAGACAGCGACCTACCGTCAGGTGGGCACGGAAACCACCGGCCATGCCGAAGCGGTGGAGATCACGTTCGATCCGCGCGTCGTCTCGGCCGGCGACCTGCTGCAGATCTTCTTCTCGGTGGCGCATGATCCGACGCAGCTGAACCGGCAGGGACCGGACCGTGGACCGAGCTATCGTTCGGAAATCTTCTACGCGAGCCCGAAGCAGCAGGAGATCGCGACCTCCTACATCAAGCAGCTGGGCGAAGCGAAACTGTTCTCCGGCCCGATCGTCACCAAGGTGGAAGCGCTGAAAGCGTTTTATCCGGCGGAGGATTACCATCAGGACTACCTGATTCATAATCCGACCTCGGGCTATATCGTCGTCAACGACCTGCCGAAGGTCGAGAACTTCAAGCGCGTGTGGCCGGAGATGTATTCCGAGAAGCCGGTGATGATCACGAAGATGGGGTCGTAAGGTTCGAGCGCGACCGAAAAAAGAACCCCGGGCTCCGATGATGGCGCCCGGGGATTTTTGTTTGTGGCGATGCCATCCGCCTACTTCTTCAGGTTGCCGCAGAAGCGCTGGATACGGCGGCAGGCCTCTTCGAGCTTTTCGTTCGACGTCGCATACGAGATGCGGAAGGCGGGGCTAAGGCCGAACGCGGAGCCGAAGACGACGGCGACTTTTTCTTCTTCGAGAAGGGCTGCCGCGAAGTCTTCGTCATTGTTGAGCTTCACCCCACCCGCCGTGGTCTTGCCAATGGCGCGGCTGCAATCCGGGTAGACGTAGAAAGCGCCTTCGGGCGTGGGGCAGTTGAGCTCTTCAGTCTGGTTGAGCATGCCGACGACGAGATCGCGGCGGCCCCGGAATAGCTCCTGGTTCGGCTTGATGAATTTCTGCGTGCCGGCCAGCGCCTCAAGCGCCGCCCATTGCGAGATGGAGGACGGGTTGGACGTAGTCTGGCTCATGACTTTCGCCATGCCCTTGATGAGCGCTTCGGGTCCGGCGGCGTAGCCGATGCGCCAGCCGGTCATCGAGTAGGCTTTCGAGACGCCGTTCATGGTGAGCGTGCGTTCGTAGAGACGGGGCTCGACCTGCGCGATGGTCCAGAATTCGAAGCCGTCGAAAACGAGGTGTTCGTACATGTCATCCGTCAGCACCCAGACATGCGGGTGACGCATTAGGACATCGGCGAGAGCCTGCAGCTCGGCCTTGGTGTAGGCGGCGCCCGACGGGTTGGACGGGGAGTTGAGGATCAGCCATTTGGTTTTCGAGGTGATCGCACGCTCGAGCGCTTCGGGCTTCAGCTTGTAGTTGTCGGCGGCGTAGGCGTGGGCGAACACCGGGGTCGCGCCGCAGATCAGCACCATCTCGGGGTAGGACACCCAGTAGGGCGTCGGGATCACGACTTCATCGCCAACGTTCAGCGTCGCCATGAAGGCGTTGAAGATGACCGGCTTGCCGCCGGGCGAGACGTTCACCTGCGAGGGTTTGTAGTCGAGGCCGTTCTCGCGCTTGAACTTGGCGCAGATGGCCTCTTTCAGTTCGGGGATGCCGTCGACGTCGGTGTATTTGGTCTTGCCGTCCTGGATCGCCTTGATGGCGGCAGCTTTGATATTGTCGGGCGTGTCGAAGTCGGGCTCGCCAGCGCCGAGGCCGATGACTTTCTCGCCCTTGGCCTGAAGTTCGCGCGCCTTTTGGCTGACCGCGATGGTGGCGGACGGCTTGATCCGCTTCAAGGCTTCGGAAACCGGGACGGAGATGGGCGAGGACATGCAGGCGACCTTTCCGGGTATTCATGGTCCGGGGCATTTATCGCGCGGCTGATACGCCAGTCTGTCATGGGAAAAAAGGCCGAAACGGGCTTCGTGCCCCGGTTTCCCGTCGAATTTACCCGTCAACTGCGAAAGGCGCCTCGCGAAGCGCCCCGGAATGGCCACATCAGCTGCGTTACTCGGTCAAATTACAGTGGTCTTGATTGTCTAAAGGCCGATCTCATGGCTATTCGGGAAAAAACTTAGGGAGACCCTGGAATGAAGCTTCGCACGCTTGGCGCCACTGCCATCGCAGCCCTGTTGGTGGCCATCGCTGCGCCGACACCCATGGCATTCGCGCAAAATGGCGCAGCGCCGCCTCCGGTCACGAAACAGATCGTCGGTCCCCTGAACGATGCGCGCAACGCCATCATCGGGAAGGACTGGGCGACCGCCACGACGAAGCTTGCGGAGGCCTCCAGAGGCGCCAAGACCCCGGACGACTACAATGCGATCAACCGGCTCAAGGTCGCGATGACGGTCGAGAACAAGGACGGCAAGACGCAGCTTGAGGCGATGAACGCCTTACTCGCCTCGCCCGGCGCCCTGACGCCCGAAGAGACGAAGCAGTACAGGGGCGCGCTCCAGAAGGTTTATCTCGATCTTGGCGACGCGACCAACGCGCTGAAAGTCTACCGTGCCTATATCGATCAATACGGCGGTACGCCGGACAACCTGATCGCCATCGCCAATGACTCCTCGAAGGCTGACGATTATGCGACGGCCGTCGTGTATGCCGAAAAGGCAATCGCCGCATCGCCGACGACCGCGCCGGAAAGCTGGTACAGGCTTTATATGCGCTCGCTACAGTCGGCGGGTCAGGAAGAAAAGTACTACACCGTCATGGAATCGGTGGTGTTGAAATACCCGAAGGAAGAATACTGGCGCATTCTGCTCGGCCGCGCACAGAAAGAGCCGAAATTCTCCAACGACATGTATCTTGACCTTTATCGCGCTCTGCAGGAATCAGGTGCGAAGCTGACCCCGCAGGAACGCAGCAAGGCTGCGGATGAAGCGCTACGTCGCGGCCTGCCGGGTGAAGCGCTGTCGCTGCTCGAATCGGCGAACGCGCGTGGCGAAGTCACTTCGGATTTCGACAAGAATACCCTCGCGACGGCGCGGTCGCAATCCACGAGCGACAGAGCCGCGCTGGCGAAAGACACCAAGGACGCCCTGGCCAAGGGCAGCGCAAAAGACCTCGCCCTCAACGGCGAAGCGCAGCTCAGCTATGGCGACAACGCCAAGGCTGTCGAAGTGCTGAAGGCTGCGATCGCCAAGGGCATCACCGATCCAGCTGAACTAGCGGCGACGCAGCTGCATCTCGGCATAGCGCAATATCGCGCTGGCGATGCAGCGGGCGCTAAGGCCACGTGGGCCGAGGTGAAGAGCGACGATGGCGCCGGCATGCTGGCACGCAATTGGGCGGTCATCGTGGACGCCAACGTTTAGGTTTTGGATCGCACTGTACTGCAAATCGCCGCCTCGATTGCTCGGGGCGGCGTTTTTGTTCGTACGATTTGCAACCTACTCGCCGAGGCCAAGCTGACGGGCGAGATAGACATAGTGGCGGGCCCAGCGTTGCGAGTTCAGGAGCGGATCTGAATCGTTGGAGTGACCGCCATTGGTTTCCTCGTAATAGAGGACCGGGTGGCCGGTTGCCTGCAGGCGCGCGACAAATTTGCGGGCATGTCCAGGGTGAACGCGATCGTCGCGCGTGTTGGTGGTGACATAGACTTCCGGATACTTCGCGTCGGGCTGGATGTTCTGGTAGCCGGAATAAGCGGCGATCCATTTAGCTTCTTCGGGAACGCGCGGGTCGCCGTATTCGCCCATCCATGACGCGCCGGGTGGCAGCTCGTGATAACGCAGCATATCGACCAACGGGCTTTCGATCACCGCGCCGCCGATGAGTTCGGGGTGCTGGGTAAGCGTAACCGAGGTGAGCACGCCGCCATTCGAGCGGCCATAAATGCCAAGGTTCCTGGCCGAGGTGATACGGCGGGCCGCGAGGTCTGCAGCGACGGCTGCGAAGTCGTCGAAGGCGCGCTGGCGATTGCCCTTCAGCGCGGCCTGATGCCAGGCTGGGCCGAACTCACCACCACCACGGATATTCGCGATGACGTAAGCGCCGCCGCGTTCGAGCCAGAGCTTGCCGAGCTCGGGCTTGTAGACGGGAGGGTAGGACACTTGAAAGCCGCCATAGCCGAACATCATGGTGGCTGTCTTGGCCGTGAGCTCGCCCTTCGGGCGGACGACGAAGTACGGGATTTTCGTGCCGTCTTTTGACGTGGCTTCGAACTGTTCGACGATGTCGTTGGAGGCGTCGAATTTGGCGGGGGCCTCTTTCACCTTGTCGGATGTGAGGGCTGCAATATTGGCGAGGTTGAGTGTGGACGGCGTGAGAAAGCCTTCGTAGGAGAAGAAAACTTTCTCCTGGCTACGCGAGGCGGAGCCAAGATGGATGGCGACATTCTCTGGCGCCTGAAGCGGGTTTTGCCGCCAGCCGCCAAATTCGCCCTTGTCGGTGAGCACCACGATGCGGCCACGCACATTGTCGTAGATTTCGGCGACGATCCGTTCGTCGAAGACGCGCGCATCCTCGATCGACTGGCGCGCGGTCGGCTCGATTATGGAGAGATCGCCATTGGTTAGCACGATGCCGACGCCCGGAGGGGGCGGCAGGAGCATGCGCATCGGAACTGACATCAGCGTGCCGGACTTGAAGTCCTGCTCGTTGATGCGCCAGTTCTCCTCAAGAGTGAAGACAAGACGCGGAGCGGGACCACCAACCCGACCGAGCATGCCGCGGAGGGTGGAGCGTTCGGGCAGGTTCAGCTTTTGCGGTATCGCCGACGTGATGTCGTAGACTTCCTGCCGGAAGGTATCGAGCGGGCGCGTGGCGAGGGTGGCGAGAACCGCGCCGTTGCTGTCGCGCATGACGCGAGGGCTGACACCGTAGCCGCCATCCTTTGCGGAGCCGCGATAAACCTCCTGCGCGTCGGCAAGCTTCTGGCCACGCTTCAGCGACTTGATAATGTAGGGATAACCGCTTTCGGTGAGCGAGCCGGCGCCGAAATCGGTGGCCACGAGGAGCGTATCCTTGTCGAACCATTCGATGCGATGCTTGCCCTCTGGAATGTTGAAGCCCTTGGCGACGAAGGCCTTCTTCGCGACATCAAATTCGCGAACGGCAACGGCGTCCTTGCCGCCATCGGACAGGTTGATGAGGCAGACGTTTTCCTCGGGCGCAAGACAAACAGCGCCCTTCCAGATCCAGTTGGCCTTCTCGCGCTTCGACAGAGCGTCGATGTCGAGGGTGGTGGTCCATTTCGGCGCAGCCGAGCGGTAGCTGTCGAGCGTTGTCTCGCGCCAGAGGCCGCGCACGTTCTTGGCGTCCTGCCAAAAGTTGCGGATACCAGCGCCCTCGAAGGCGGGCGCGGGCGTTCGGTCCTGCGCGGTGAGGATGGCGAGCGCCTCCTTGCGGAAGGGCTCGTAACGGGCATCGGACTTTAAGACAGTCTCGGTGCGGGCGTTCTGTTCCTTGACCCAATCGAGGGAGCGGGCCCCCAATACATCTTCCAGCCAGAGAAAATCGTCGGCGGCGTTCACGGCCTGTGGCGACAGGTTTTTCGGCATGAAGGGCTTATCGCCAGTGGCGGTTGCTGCAGGGGTTAGCGCGGACGCAGACATCGGCTCGGCCTGTTCGGCGGGCGCACTGCTGCACGCGGCAAGCAGCGTCATCGCCGCCGCGACGTAACCAAGCTTACGCATAGATCCTCCAGACCTGTTCAGCCGCACAAAGACGTTCTGTCCTGCCCTACCCTTAACGCATCGCGCGCCCTCGCCACAATTCCAACGTTCGCGCCGCGTCGCCGCCGCACTCGCCGCTGCATCGTCATCGATCAAGCAAACCACCGACGTGCTCACATTGTTGTGTGGGGTTCCGAAGGGCTGGGACGCCGGAGGGAACAGATGATCACGCCAAAAACAGGAAAACACGGCACGCGCCCTACGATGGCGGCCGCGCTGCTTGCCGCCACATGCCTTTCACCCGCCTTCATGACGTCAGCCGCGTTCGCACAGGACAGGGTCCCGCGAGACGGGACAATCAGCAAGGTAGAGGTGTCTTCCGGCTCTCTCCTTCTCCAGTCGGCCACGCCCGGCCGTTATGTCGAGGCGCCGCTGGTTGCTGCTGACGTGAAAATGGATATCGCGGGACCGATCATCCGAACACGGCTGACACAGCGTTTCACCAACCCGACCGACAAGTGGGTCGAGGGCGTCTATGCCTTCCCGCTGCCGGAAGATGCAGCGGTCGACACGCTGAAGATCGTGATCGGTGATCGCTTCATCGAAGGCGATATCAAGGAGCGCAAGGAAGCGCGCATCATGTATGCGGAAGCCGCCGCCAACGGACCGCGCGCGGGTCTGGTGGAAGAAGAGCGTCCGAACCTGTTCACGACATCACTGGCCAATATCGGGCCGGGCGAGACGGTGGCGATCCAGATCGAGTATCAGGACAAGGCGCGCCTTGATAATGGTGTGTGGTCAACGCGCTTTCCGCTGGTAATCGCGCCGCGCTACAGCCCCAAAGCCAGCTATGGCCTGACGGCTGATCGCACCAATCGCACGATCGGCGTGAGCGACCCCGTGCCAGATCGCGACCGTATCACGCCGCCCGTCCTGCACCCTGCGCATGAACCTTCGGGCGCGGAGGGGCTTCGCCTGCCCGTGAATTTCGATATCTCGCTGGAGGCCGGCATTCCGATTGCCGACATTTCCTCGCAGACACACGGACTGAGAGTCACGCGCGATGATAAGGACAGCGCGCACATTTCGCTCAAGGATGGCGAGGTTCCGGCGGACCGCGACTTCGTGCTGAGCTGGAAGCCAGAGCCAGCGAAAGCGCCGACCGCCAGCCTGTTCCGCGAAGAACGCAATGGCCAGGACTACCTGCTCGCCGTGGTGAACCCTCCCGCCATGCGCGTCGATGCGATGCGTCGCGACCGGGAGACCATTTTCGTGATCGACAACTCCGGCTCTATGGGCGGCGAGAGCATGGATCAGGCCAAGAAAGGCCTACTGCTGGCGCTGGATCACCTGCAGCCATCGGACGAGTTCAACGTGATCCGCTTCGACGACACGATGGATCAGCTGTTCGCGATGGCTGTTCCGGCAAACGCGCAGAACCTTGCTCGCGCCAGGCGCTTCGTTGGAAATCTCGAAGCCAACGGCGGCACGGAGATGCTGCCGGCATTGAAGGCGGCGCTGGTTGATCGCGATAGCGCAAATAAGGACGAAGTGCGCCAGATCGTGTTCATCACCGACGGCTCGATCGGCAATGAGGAAGAGCTGTTCGCCGCCATCCATGATGGTCTCGGGCGTTCGCGTCTGTTTACGGTCGGCATCGGGTCTGCGCCCAACGCCTACTTCATGACGCGCGCGGCGCGGCAGGGACGCGGCACGTTCACCTATATGGATGACGTGTCCAAGGTGGCGGAGCAGTCGGCCAAACTTTTCGCGGCGCTGGAAAATCCCATGATGACTGACCTGGAGGTCAAGCTGCCTTCGGGCGCGGCGGATGCCTATCCCTCGCCTCTCCCTGATCTTTATGCGGGCGAGCCGGTGACGCTGGTGCTGCGCGCAAAAGACTTGAAGGGTGATCTCACCATTTCAGGCAAGCTCAATGGCGCGGGGTGGAGCCAGACATTCGCGTTGGCGGATGCGGCACAGTCGAAAGGCGTGTCGCAGCTGTGGGCGCGCGCGAAGATCGCGGGCTTCGAGGAGAGCCGCTTTTCTGGCATGGGCGAGGATGAGGTCGACAAGGGCGTTCTCAAGACCGCGCTCGACTTCCATCTTGTCTCGCGTCTCACTAGTCTTGTGGCGCTCGACAAGACGCCAGTGCGGCCGGAGGGCGAACGGCTCGATACGCGCCAGATCGCCAGCATGCTGCCGAAGGGTTGGGAGTTCGGAAGCGTGTTCGGGCCGCAAGCCGAAGCGCGCGCCCTGCGCTTCGATCGTCTGCCTGACGCGGTGATGCAGAGGATTAACGCGCGCCCGGCCAAGGAAAAACCTGCGGATGAAAAGACGCTGGCCCTGCCGCGGACAGCGAGCGGCTGGGAAATAATGTTCGCCTTCGGTCTTTCACTGATGCTGTTCGGCGCCGCCCTCCTGCGCCATGGACGTCCTGTGCTCCGCCTTCGGGGATCGGCTCTGACAACCGATGACAGGCAGGAGCGCCCAACGTCCACGCGGGAGGAAGCGCGCTAGCCGGCGGCCCGCCCTCCCGTTCGACCCACCGACGGGAGGGCGGGTTGGCCTTTACTCTGGAGACCTGGTTTTTTGGAGACTTGGACGTGATCTCGACGCGCACACTTTCCGCAACCGCAATCCTGACTGCAGGCGCGCTCATTGCCGCGCAGGCTGCCTTCATCCCGGCCAAGGCGCAGGTCGCCCAGGTACTCATGGAGTCAGCCTGGGAGCATCAGCTCTCAACCGGCGATCCCGCGCGTCCCTGGCCGTGGGCCGACTTCACGCCTGCGGCCAGGATCAGTTTTCCCGCACAGAACCGGAGCGTGCTCGCGCTGAGCGATGCGGCGGGTGAGAGTCTCGCGTTCGGGCCGACGCTGATGGCAGCTTCAGTTGCGCCCGGTGAGCGCGGCGTCGCGGTGTTTGCGGCGCATCGCGACACGCACTTTGCGTTTCTGGATCAGGTAAAGCCCGGCGACGCCATCCGCGTCGAAACGCCGGGCGGGGCGCGCACATTCCGCGTTATCGGATCGGAAGTCGTGCGCTGGGATCAGTCGGGCATCGTCGCGCACGACGGCGGCCGCCCACGCATCGCGCTGGTGACGTGCTGGCCGCTGGGCGCAAAGACGTCGGGCCCGATGCGTTATGTGGTGTGGGCCGAGCTGGACGACACTAACTCTTCGGAACCACTTTCAGACGCCATGCCGTCTCGGGCTTGAACCACTTCTTCGCCGCAGCCTGCACGTCTTCGGGCGTCATGCTCTGATAGTCCTTGAACTCGGAGCGGATATACTCCAGCCCGCCGCCGCCATCCTGGGCGTTGCCAAGCAGCTCCATCCAGTAGCCGACATTGGTGACATAGTTGCGGCGTGTTTGTTCCAGCTTGGGCTGTACGATGCGGTCGATCTCCGATTGCGGCTGTTTCGTCGTGGCGAGTTCGGTGGCGATGGCCTGGATTTGGTTCTGCACATCGTCGATCGTTTCCGGCGCCACTTCGAGGGCTACAGCGATGTAGCCGTAGTCCGGCAGGAATGACGAGATATCGACCAGCTCCATCGGCGAGTAGGTCGCCCCGCCTTCCGAGCGGAATTTCCGCGTGGCGTTGTCGCGCAGCATCTGGCCGAGCACGTTGGCGATGCGCTCGTCCTTGATGTTCTTGAACGCGCCCTGGTTTGTCGGCCATCCGATCAGCGCATAGCCCTGGTCGGCGCGCCCACCATGCAGCAGCGTCGTGGTGCCGCCCTTCGGGAACTTCACATCACGCAGGGAGGCGGGCTCTTTGTAAGCCGGACGCGCCGGCAAGGCGCCGAGCGTACGGGCGACTTCGGTGATGACCTGATCGACGCCGATGTCGCCGATAATGATCACCTCGATAGGTGAGTTCTCGACGATCGGCTTGATGTACTTGATCGAGTCTTCCGGCTTCCACGTATCACGCATAGCCTTGGTGTTGATGGTCCAACGCAGGTCGCCGCTGTGGAGCAGGCGGTCGAGTTCGCGCTCCAGCACGCCCGAGGGGGTCATGTTGAGCGAGGTGTCTGCGGCGTCAGCGCCCTGCATCCACGAGGCCCAGTCGTCCGTGCGATAGGCCGGATCCGTGAGGGTCGCGGTCATGATCTCCATCTGCAGGCCGAAATCCTCGCGCGTTGCGACGTTCATGTTGTCGAGCGCATAGGCATCATCGAGCGTACGCGCGACCACACCGGCCCGTTTACCGGCAAGCGAGCGGAACTGCTCGGTCGGCGTCAGCTTGCCGAGACCGCCGGACGACCACAACGACAACCCCATGTCTGAGGCGTCGATGACGTCGGTGGGCATCTGCAGGCGGCCGCGGCCAATGCGGACGCGGACGCTGATCAGGTCCTTGTTGGTGGGGAGCGGCTTGATCGTCAGCTTCACGCCATTGTCGAATTTGACCAGCGTGACGCCGAGATCGGCAACTTCCTCGCGCGAGGCGACCGTGCCGGGTTTGCCGAAATTGGTGTAGGGCCACGGCTTGATAGCATCAAGTTTGTAAGGCTTCACCGGCTCGGCCATTGCCTTCTTCAAGGCGGTACGCAGGCCTGCTTCGCCACCGGCTGGCGCCTTGCTGCCGCGATAGACGAGGGTCGGCTCACCCTGGAAGCGCGCCTTGAGAGCGGCGTTGATCTCGGCCAGAGTTACGGTCGGAAGCTGTTCCAGCAGCAGCGCGTAATGCTGTTGCAGCGACACGAACGGTACGTCGTTGGTGACGTAATCGATGGCGGTCTCGATCTGCGAGACGGACGTGCCGGTGCGGCCGCGATCTGCTTCGCGCTTTGCCGCGTCGAGGCCGAGCGTGCGCTGACGATCAAGCTCTTCCTGTGTGATGCCATACTGTAGCGCCTGCCGGTGCGCGGTGATCATCAGCTCGATGGTCTTGGGCACATCGATCACGCCGCCGGAATACGCGACCTCGCCGCGCCAGACGTCATGGATTGCGCTCGGGAACGGGCTGCCGAGACCGGCTGCCGGTTTTCCGGCTGCGTCGTTGAGGCCGAGCATGCGTTGGGCGACGATGCGGGCGCCGATAGTTTCTACCATCATGCGGCGGCGTTCGGCCTTGGTCTGTGGCGGTTCGCTGTAGGGCTCGAACCAGCGCAGCATAATGCTGGTATCTGGCGCACCGGGCGTGAGCACCATGCTGACATCAGGCGCGGGCGGCTTCACGGTGATGGGTATAGGATCGTTGCCGGCAGGTCCTCGGCCCTTCCAGTCGCCGAAAGCGATGGAGATCATCGGGATCAGGCTGGAAGGTGTGACATCGCCCACGATCAGGAGCGTACCGCGCTCGGGCCGGTAGAAGGCGTCGTAGAAGCCGTGAATGGTCTGCGGCGTCACCGTCTCGATGACTTTGCGCAGGCCGATGGGCGGGCGGCTATATGGATGGTCGCCGACCTGCAGCTTGAGCATGGCGAAGGCCGACTCCATGCCGGGGCCGGCGCGGGAGCGTTCTTCGGCCAGCACAACACCCCGTTCGGCGTCGACCTTGTCCGGCGCGATTGTCATGTCGCTAACCAGCTGGCGCAGCACATCAAGGCCGGTGGAAAGGGACTCGCGATCATTGCGCGGAAGATCAACGATGAACGTGGTGGTGTCGGGTCCGGTGCTGGCGTTGACGTCGGCAGCCATCTGCAGGCCGAGGCCTTCGAGCACTTCTTGCACCTTGCCGTCTGGATATTTGGTGGTGCCACGGAAGGCGAGGTGTTCGAGGAAGTGAGCGACGCCCTCTTCGCCCGGGCGTTCCTGCATGGAGCCCGCGTCGATCAGCATGCGCATCGCGACCTGACGCGGCGGCGTGATGTTGGGAAGGATCAAATAACGCATGCCATTGGGCAGTTCGCCGAGGATAAAATCGGTATCGTGTGGCAGGTCGGTGTGGTCGCGCTGCCAGCCAGTCTGGACCTGCGCGCCCTGCGTGACGGTCACGGTTTGGGCGAACGCTCCCGACCCGGTGGTGAGCGCCACGCTGGCAAGGCCAGCGGCGATCGACACGGCGACACGCTTCAGAAGTCTCATACATCCTCCGGAAAACTCGGCCCGTCCGGCCTTTATCCAGCCGGTTCAAGCCTCTGAAAGCAAGTGGATAAGGCGGTTATGTGGCCTCGGGTCACAGCTGTTCGGGGCCGCGCACCAGCTGGGCGAGCCCCCTGGGGGCCATGACGCAGTCGGACTGGGTCATCCACGCCTTGAGTGTGGGCATTTCGGCCTTGATATCATCGCCCGCGCTGAACCTCGCAATCACCCAATCATGTTGCAGGTAGCAGCCCGCGCCCTGCCGCAAGAAGTACAGGCGGTGCACCATGCCGGCAGAGATTGGCGGCTGCACGGTCAGGGTGAGTTCGCCGGGCGCCTCGTTCCGGTCGCCGAAGACCAAGAACATCTTGCCCCTCAGCTTAAGGAGACGCGTTGTCGCCCATCCTGCACCAATCGTGGTCCCGGGCATGGCAAGACCGAAAGCCGTGGGCTCGGTCTCTGCCTTCTGCAGGGCCGCCTTGCGGGGCATAGCGCTATCCTAGCGCAATTGAGCGTCCGAAACGACAGGGCGCCTGACGGTGTCAAAACAACTGTTTGCTCACCGACTTGGTCGGTCGTAATAGTTTCTGAAGTCGATGGGGAGTCGGGACCATGCTGAAGAAAATGATGATGTCACTCGCGCTGCTGGCTGCCGCCGCATGCGCGAACCCGCCCGTCGCTGAGCAGGCGACAACACTAGCTGCTGCTCCACCCGCAAGAGCCGCACCAAAGCCGCTGGAAATTACCGAGGCCAGCTTCGGTTGCATCCGCGACCTCAAGGCTGTGCGCGGCTATTATGTCGGCAACCTGCTCGGTGACATCGACGCGACTGTCGCCGCCGCCAACAACGCGGATGGCGGACAGTATCCGCCGGGCTCCGTCGTGCAGCTGGTGCCGGGCGAGGCGATGGTGAAGCACCATCCGGGCTTCGATGCTGCAACCAATGACTGGGAGTTTTTCGAACTCATTCCTTCGCCCGCCGGCACGAAGATCAATGTGCGCGGCTCGACCAACGTTGTGAATCAGTTCGGCGGAAACTGTCTCACCTGCCATGCGCAGGCCGAAAAGAAGTGGGACATGATCTGCGAACAGACACATGGCTGCGCTCCGATCCCGGTCACGCCTGTGATGGCACGGGCGATCCAAAACACCGACCCGCGCTGCGCCAAGATGGACCTGCCCGCCGATCAGATGGCGGCGATGCAGCAACTGATGGCGTTCCGCGCTGCGGCGGAGAAACAGGCGGCGGCGAAGCCGAACTAGAGCCAAGGTTCAGCTAGCGAATGACAGTCCGCTGCCTGACTATCTGCCGATCTGAAAAATGTAGGTGAAGACCTCGTCCTTCTGGGCAAGTGCGCAGTCTGCAGGCGCATCGGCAGATTTTGTGAACTTGAGGCTGTCCGCAGCCCCCATGACGGCATCTCCAAAATATCGCTGCGGAACTGCGGCAAGGATCCGGTTGTTGTTGACGGCGAAGGACGCTTCGACATCCACCTTTACAATCACCGCACCGGCAACGCCATTGTCGAGCGCACCGGCTGGGTAAGCTACTGGCTTTTGGAAAGATGGCGGGCCGAGCGCGCAAGACCCGGGCGGCGGCTGCAGATTGAGGCGCGACGCCCTCAGCCGCCTCGGCATTGCGCCGCCGTCATCCGCCTTGAAGCGTTTGAAATCCTGATTCGACGTCAACTGCGCCTCGGCCGAATACTTCGCGGCTAGCAGCCGCCAGTATACGGGCTCGAATTTTGCTCCTTCCTCATCCGCGGCGGCGCCGTCGCTTGCTGCGGTGACTTTCCCGGCCAATCCCACCAGATCGTTGTACGATCCCATGTTGCGATCGACGGCGTAGCGAGCTGACGCCCGGATCAGACCCAATGTCAGATTTTCAACCAGCTCAGCGCTCACCTAGGCGGCGCGCCAGCAGTCGTTTTCAACGTCATATGACGTCAGCGCGTTGACGCCGATAAAGCTCACCAGATCGATGCCGGGCAGCGTCGCACTTGCTTCGAGAGCGGTCTGGAGTTTGTCGCGGGTAGCGCTGGATGGCGTCTGCTTGAATTCGGATAGACGGCGCAGGAGCTCGGCGCCGATGTGGAACGCATCTTCGCCGCCGCCAACAAGCGCGGCTGTCGCAAAGGTGCGAGCCGCTTCGTAATCGGTCGCCATGATGAGGTGAAACCGAACTCATTCGCAATGACAGCCGAATTCGCGCGGCTTTTGACCAGCGTGGCCCATGTCGAGACGGCTTCAGCGGCGGCTTTCTTGTGGTCCTTGGCCTGCATTGCGTCGTTGAAGCTGCGTATGTCGGCCAGCGCAGGCGCGGCCAAGACCGTCGCGAGCGTAGCGATTGTCGCAATTCTACGCTGTATTTCAAATATGCGCATGCATCTTCCCCTGATGCTGACAGTCAGACCCTAACACGCGTTTGAATTGAGAGCCGGGAGTGCGCACCTGCGCGGGGTTGCCTTTGTGCACCTGTTCGCCTTAGGGCTGCGACAGTCGTGGAGGGAATTGGCATGCGCAGGATGTTTGCGGGGATCGGCGGGCTGCTGGCGCTTGGGGCGTGTACGACAGTGGCAGCGCCCGTGGTGATCAGCGGCGCGCCGGTCGAGGTTCACCTGCTGGCGATCAATGATTTCCACGGCAATCTTGATCCGCCCTCTGGCGGTGTGTTCGTTGTCGATCGCGCCAATCCGAATGCGCGCGGGTCTGTGCCCGGCGGCGGCGCGCCGCGCCTTGCAACAGCGGTGAAAGAGCTGAGCCAACGCCCCAATACGGTGATGGTGGCGGCGGGCGACCTGATCGGCGCATCGCCCCTGCTCTCAAGCCTGTTCCACGACGAGCCGACGATTGAGGCGATGTCACAGATGGGGTTGGCGATCACGTCGGTAGGTAATCACGAGTTCGACGAAGGCTGGCAGGAATTACGCCGCATGCAGAATGGCGGTTGCCATCCGGTGGATGGATGCAAGGGACCGAAGCCGTTCGCGGGCGCGAAGTTCGAATATCTCGCCGCATCGACCTATCTCGACGACGGCACGACGCTGTTTCCGCCCTACGCGATCCGCGAGCTTGGCGGCGTGAAGGTGGGCTTCATCGGCCTGACGCTGGAAGGAACGCCGGACGTGATCACGCCGGCAGCGCGCGCGGGCATCACGTTCAAGGATGAAGCCGAAACGGTGAACGCGCTTGTCCCGCAGCTGCAGGCGAAGGGCGTCGAGGCCATCGTCGTGCTGCTGCACGAGGGCGGCTACACCACCGGCGCGCAGGATGATTGCCGCGGCCTGTCGGGTACGATCGCGGAGATCGTGCCGAAGTTCGATAACGCGGTGGATGTGGTCGTCTCTGGCCACACCAACGGCATCTATATCTGCACCATCGATGGCCGGCTGGTGACCAGCGCTGGCGCCTACGGGACGCGGCTGACGGATATCACGCTGATGATCGATGCCAAAAGCGGCGACGTGATCGGCGCAAAGGGACGCGATGTTCCGATCGCCGAGACGGCTTTCGCGGAAGATTCAGCGCAGGTCGACCTGATCAGCGCTTATCGCAAGCAGGCAGAGCCGCTGATGAAGCGCCCGGTTGGGACCATCACCGCGGACATCACGCGACGCGGCGGACCGAATGGCGAAAGTGCGATGGGCGATATCATCGCGGATTCGATGCTGGAGGCGGGGCGCCGCCACTCCGAAAAAGTGGATGTGGGCTTCATGAACCCGGGCGGCATCCGTTCCGACCTGCCGTTTCATGATGGCGGCCAGGTGACGTTCGCAGACATCTTCACGGTCCAGCCGTTCGGCAACGACCTTGTCGTGCTGACGCTGACGGGCGCCGACATTGAGACGATCCTAAAGCAGCAGTACCAACCGAGCGGAAACAACATTCTGCAGGTCTCGGACGGTTTCGCATTTACGTGGAGGCAGCCGGCCGGACAGCCGATTGAAATCGTGCCGGGATCGGTGACGCTGCATGGTCAGCCGATCCTGCCGACACAGACGTATCGTGTTGTGACCAACAACTTTCTCGCCGGCGGTGGCGACAGCTTCAAGGGCCTGCAGGCGGGTGCTGATCGCGTCACGATCGGCAGCGACGTCGAAGCGCTGGAAGCCTACTTCAAGGCGCATGCGCCGATCACGCCGGCGATCAAGGGGCGGATCAAGAAGGCCGATTAGACGGGCATCAACGCTGCCGCTGCCTTCGCCTCTTCGCGGCGGATAGGCAGCGATTTCTGGCGCATCGGTTCGTAGCGATCCCGTATGGCCTGCGACGCCAGATCCGGATGACCCGATGCGAAGGGCGGCGCTGGCGCGTATTCGAGGCCGAGTTGCACGACCTTCGCGAAATCCTCGCCGGCAATTTCGGCGAGCAACGAGAAAGCAAAATCGATTCCCGCCGTCACGCCGCCGCCCGTGATGATATTGCCATCGCGTGCAACGCGCGCCGGATCATGCATCGCGCCGAACAGCGGTAGCAATTCCGCAAAGGCCCAGTGGCACGCGGCGCGCCTGCCCTTCAGGAGCCCTGCGGCGCCGAGGATCAGCGAGCCCGTGCAGACCGACGTGATGTAGCGCGCGTCCAGAGCGAGGCGGCGGATCTCGCCGGTGAACGCCGTGTCCTGCGCTATTTTCGTCGCCCCTACACCTCCGGGGACACAGATGAGGTCGCAGCTTCTGATGTCTGCGATCCGCGTCGTGCCGCCGAAGGTGAGGCCGTCGGCTTCCACCGCGCCGCCGTCCGGGCTTGCCACGATCGTCTCCGATCCGGGTAGCCGGCTCAGCACCTGGTGAGGACCGGTGAAGTCGAGATGCGTCATGCCCGGCCAGATTGCGAACACTGTCGTGAATGTCGTTCCAGCTGCTGTCGGCATGGGGGAGGAACCTCGCTCTACCAACCCACTATGCTCAACTCATTGTTTGGCTTAAATGACAATGTTACCTCTTTTTCTGCCAATAATGATCTGCTATTATCTGGCATGGCCAAGACCCCTCCGCCGCGTTCGCTGAAGCCGCGCACCGTTGGCGTGCTGATCTTCGATGACTTCCAGTTACTGGACGCGGCGGGGCCTATCGGGGCTTTCGAGATGCCGATGCGGGGCATTGACCCGCCGCCCTACGAGCTCAGCATCATTGCGCCCGAAGCCGGGCCGGTGCGGTCATCGTCTGGCGCGGTGATGATGGCGGACGCGATGCCGCTCCATCCGAAATACGACACGTTGGTGATTGCCGGCGGCTGGGGCTCGCGCACGGCAATGCTGGATCCGCACGTGCAGGCCTTCGTGCAGGCGGCGATGAAGACAGCCCGGCGCGTCTGCTCGGTCTGTTCAGGCGCCTACATTCTGGCGCAAGCAGGCGTGCTGGACGGCAAGCGTGCGACGACTCACTGGGGCCGCACACCAGACTTCCAGAAGCGGTATCCCAGCGTGAAGCTGGAGCCAGACTGCATCTACACCCGCGACGGCAAGCTCTGGACCTCGGCCGGAATCACTGCCGGAATCGACCTGGCGTTGGCGCTGATCGCAGATGATCTGGGCGAGGAGGTATCACGCCGGTCCGCGCAGGAACTGGTAGTCTATCACCGCAGGCCCGGGGGACAGTCGCAGTTTTCGGCACTGCTGGACATCGAACGGATCGAAGGACGCTTCACCCCCCTGCTCGGCTGGATGCGAGAGCGGCTGGATGAGGAACTTTCGGTCGAGATGCTGGCCGCACACGCCAACATGAGCCCACGGAACTTTGCACGCGCCTTTGCTGCGGAAACGGGAACCACCCCGGCCAAGGCGGTCGAAAGCCTGCGACTCGAAAGTGCGCGTGAGCGTGTAGAACACACCACCGCCCCGATCGACGTAGTCGCTCAAGAGGTTGGTTTCGGAGATCCCGAGCGCATGCGGCGGGCCTTCGTGCGCGCGTTCGGGCAGCCGCCTCAGCAACTGCGGCGACTTGCGCGGGCAGCGCTTGCTCAGTCGGCCGAAGTGTAACGGGCGATACGCCCGTCGAGCTCGGCCAGACGAACACGCCAAACATGAAGCTCGCGGGCGGTAAGGCCCCCCTCAGCCGGGGAGACCGGCTCGAGAGATGCCAGATCCGTCGCAAGCCGCTCGCGGCGTTCGCGCAGCATTTGCAGGGTTTCTGTGCGGGCGTCTTGGTGGTGCATGATGGAGAAAATAGGAAGCATGGAGCCGATGACGAGTCGACTCTCGCATGTAGAGAATTGATCACGAGGTACACTCGCCTACGCGCCCTTGACCGCCCCGATAAACGGCAGGCCACGCATCCTTCCGGCATCGTCCATGCCGTAGCCGACGAGGAAGCGCGCGGGCGCATCCCACGCCCAGGCGTCCAGTCCTTCAAGGGCAGCTTCCGGTTTTCGGGCAAAAACGCAGGTGAGGATCTCGGCGGCCCCCTTGGCTTCAAGGTGGTGGCGGGCGAAGGCGATGGTGCGGCCGCTGTCGAACACGTCGTCGATCAGCAGCACGCCCCGGTTCTCAACCGCGCGGGAGATGTCGGCCCGCACCACGATGCGGCCGGAACTGACGCGCTCATCATGGTAACTTTCGAGCCAGAGCGCGTCGAAGCCGAGATCCAGCCCCCGCGCCATCAGCGCCCGCATCAGGTCGGCCGCAAAAGGCGTAGCGCCTAGAAGGGTGACGATCCCGGTCCATGGCCGGCCGGTCAGGCGCGGGGCCAGGCGGTCAGCCAGCGCGCCGACGCGGGCGTCGACCTCCGCCACAGTCAGCAGCACGTCCACATTCGGCGGGACGAATGGCTCAATGATGGTCAGCCTCCGCCGCGGCGGGCGCCGGCGCATGATCGGTGGCGGGCGCTTTAGGCTCGTCGGCGTGGGCAACCGCCTGGCTAGCTTCGGACGGAGATTTTTCGCCAGGGGCGGCGGTTGGGGTGGCTTCGACCTGGGTTTCGCTGCCGTCGACTGTTTCGCCGTCCTGATAGGCGAAGGTGACGGTCAGCCGGTAGGTTTCGACCGGGGGCGCCTCGAAGCGGGAGGTGAACTCCGTCCGTTCGCCC
Source organism: Caulobacterales bacterium (assembly GCA_038326205.1). GTDB lineage: Bacteria > Pseudomonadota > Alphaproteobacteria > Caulobacterales > Hyphomonadaceae > UBA7672. Next base: position 75,459 of record JBBQJV010000004.1, read on the forward strand.
GGTTTGAGCTCGGCAACGGCCAGCTTGTCGGTCCAGGTCTGCACCTCAGTGCCGCCCTCGTCCTTCAGCGTGACGCGCAGTTCGGGCGTCGGGCGGGCCTCGTCGGAATTGTTCACGGCAGCGCCTGTGACCGTGAGAACCGGTGTGGTGCCGTCGAACGACCGCTTTGCGGCGACATTTTCCAGCGTCAGGCCAAAGCGGTTCACGTCCAGCCCGACCAGCCGGTAGATTGAAGCGGCGCGGGGGAAGGCCTGGGCAACCTCGTTGCGGAAAAGCACAGCGCCACCGACCATCGACAGGAATATCGCGCCGGTCGCCATCCAGGCGATGGTAACGGCGCGACCCTGGGCTTTTTTTCGCTTGGCGCTCTCGCGGGCCCGGTATTCGGCGTGCGGACCAGCGCGGGCCTTGGAATTGGCCTGAGCGGTCTGGCGCAGCCGCTCGACCTGTTCGCGCGTCAGTCCCGTATCGTCCGGCGTGGGGTCAGTTTCGCCTTCTTCCTGCAGTTTTGCATGCCAAGCGTGGCCGCAGGTGGCGCAACGCACGCGCCTGCCCTCCTTGCCGATGGAGGAGTCCTCGGCGAAGTACCGCGTGTCGCAGGAGGGACAGACTAGGATCATCGCACTATCGGAATCACACTTAGGGTTAATATAGTCCAATTGGGGCTGGAATCTGATCCGCTGGGGCGGATGGTAACCCTAGCGGAGCATGATGCCAGAACATCAATTTCCCAGTGATGAACCGGTTTTGAGGTTTGACCGGGTCGGGCTCAACTATGGGCCCGATCTGGACGTTCTTGCCGATGTTTCGATGATTTTGCGCCCTGGTTCCATGACTTTCCTCACCGGACCATCGGGCGCGGGCAAGTCCACACTGCTGAAACTGGCCTATCTGGCGCTTCGTCCGACAGCCGGGAGAGTGTCGATTTTCGGCGTCGATACGGGCGGCCTGCGGCGCCGTGACTTGGCTGGGTTGCGCCGCCGGGTGGGGGTGGTTTTCCAGGAATTCCGCCTGCTGGACCATCTTTCGGCCTACGAAAATGTTGCCCTGCCGCTGCGCGTGATGGGGCGGCAGGAGGCCAGCTATCGGAAAGACGTTATCGAACTTCTCACTTGGGTGGGCCTTGGCGACCGGCTCGACGCCCGCCCGGCCACGCTGTCGGGCGGCGAAAAGCAGCGTGTCGCGATTGCCCGGGCCGTTGTCGTGAAGCCAGACCTGATCATCGCGGACGAGCCCACCGGAAATGTCGACGAGGAAATGGGCGAACGGCTATTCCGCCTATTCCGCGAACTGAACCGGCGACTGAAAACCACCGTGCTGATCGCCACGCACGACATGGCGCTGGTGCGCCGGTCGAAGGCAGATGTGCTGCGTCTCGCCGACGGCATGGTCGTGAAGATGCAAGCCTCACCCGCCCCGCAGGATGGGCAGGCATGAGCCGCGCATCAGCGCCGCTATTGCCACGCGAAGACGCGCGCGAGGCGGCGTTGTTCTTCGTCGTCTGTGCGTTGTGCTTTCTGGCGGCGTTTTCCGGACTGGTGGCGCGGGCGGCTTATGCTGCGGCGGGGGAATGGACAAGCGATGTTGCGGGACAGATCACTGTCCGCGTGCGCGGATCGGATGCAGACACCTCGCGCGCTGTCGAGCTGGTGATAGCGACACCGGGTATCGCATCGGCGCATTCGCTGACGCGCGTGGAGTCGGAAGAGCTGCTGAGGCCGTGGCTTGGCCCGTCAGGCGTGCCAACGGACCTGCCCTTGCCGCATCTCATTGCAGCCGAGGCGTCACACGGCGCGACCGGCGTCGGCGAACGAGTTGGCGCGGCGTTGAACGAAGCGAAGATCGACGCGAAGGTGGATGATCATGCGATGTGGTCAACCGATGCGCGGCGCGCGACCGACACGATCGGGATCGTCGCGCTGTCGGCGGTGCTGCTTCTGGGCGCGACCGGCATTGCCGTCATCGCATTCGCCACGCATGCGACTTTGCTGGCGCGGCGCGACATCGTCGAATTACTGCATCTGACCGGCGCGAAGGACAGTTTCATTGCCGGATTGTTCGAGCGGCGGTTCCTGATGCTCGGGGTGCAGGCTGGGGCGCTGGGCGCCCTGCTGGCCTTTGGAGCGGCCGCGCTTATCCTTTTCGCGGTGCGGCAGGCGGATGAACAGGTCTGGTTGCTGCCACAACTGTCCTTGTCGCTGGCGGACGGGCTCATACTCGGCGTTGCACCGCTTGTTGCAGGCGCCGCCTCCATGATCGCCGCGAAAGTGACCGTGATGCGGTCCCTTTCGGACATGGTTTAGGGGCACAGTTTGGGTTTGCGGCGAGAGTATTTGGAAACCTGGCTGTTCTGGTATCAGCTGACCCCGTGAGAATCGCTCTACGCGCCCTCGTGATCTTCCTCACCCTCGCCCTGTTGGTCGCGGGGTGGGACTTTTCGCGCTTCGTGGCGCGGGCTGATCACGCCGTGACGCCCGATCCGCCGCTCAATGCCGACGCAGTCGCGGCCCTCACCGGCAAGGCCGATGCACGGATCATCACGGCAATTCAGCTGGCCGACTCGCTTGGGCTGCCGCTGCTGATCTCGGGCGTGAATATCGACACAACACCTGCCGACATCGCACGGATATCCAACGTATCGATCACGCAGATCGATTGCTGCGTCACACTCGGCAAGGCCGCGGCGACGACCGAGGGCAATGGCGCGGAAGTCGCGGACTGGGCGCATCGCAAGAAGGTGCAGCGCATCATCGTCGTCACGTCGGAATATCACATGGATCGGGCGTTGCTGGAGCTTCAGCGCGCCATGCCGGAGGGGACTTTCATTCCACACGCCGTGATGTCGACCAAGGTTCGCCCCGGCGACTGGTACAAGGACGTTCCCACAGCCAAGGTCCTGCTTGAAGAGTGGGTCAAGTTCAGGCTCGCGGGTTTGCGCGGCGCGGCGCTCGATCAGGGACGCACGGGATGACTTTCATCCGCTCGGCCGTTTATGCACTCTGGTTCTACCTGACCATGCTGGTCATCGGCTTGCTTGCCATGCCGATATCGATGTTCTCGCGCAGCTTCGCGGTCGGAGCGGTGGGGTTCTACGCCAAGGTGCAGGCGTTCGGCCTGTGGCTGATCTGCGGGATCAGCACCGAGGTGCGCGGCAAGGAGAACCTGCCTAAGGGCGGGCCGGGGCTGATCGCGATGAAGCACCAGTCGACTTATGACACGATCGGGCCATTCATGTTCATGGAGAACCCGGCCTATATCCTGAAAAAAGAACTGCTGAAGGCGCCGGTGTTTGGCGTCTACGCCTCGCGTGTCGGCATTCCGATCGACCGCGCGGGCGGCGCGAGGACGATGCGCCTGATGCTGGCTGCTGCGAAGAAGGCGACCCAGGGTGGCCAGCAGATCGTGATTTTCCCGGAAGGCACGCGGCAGTTGCCTGACACGCCGGCCGACATCAAGCCGGGCATCGTGCTGCTCTACAACGAGCTGAAAGTGCCGTGCGTGCCGATCGCCTTGAACACAGGACTGTGCTGGCAAGGCTCAGGATTTCTGAGGAAGTCCGGCCGGATCGTGTTCGAGATCTTGCCGCCAATCCCGCCGGGGCTGAAGCGCGACGCGTTCACGCAGGCGCTGAAAGACGCGCTGGACCCTGCAACGCAGAGGCTGGTAGCCGAAGGGCGCGCGGCGCAAAAGTAGCTACGGCTTCTCGCCCTTGTCGCGGCCGAAGTTGGCGGCGGCAGTGTCCTGCCCTGCATCGATGATCTCACGACGGATGCGGCGGGACTCAGTGAACGTGTCGAACAGCTTCTGGCCGTCGGCATTGCGGATGGCTTTGCGCAGCGCCGTGAGATCCTCCTCAAAGCGCCCGAGTACTTCAAGCACGGCTTCCTTGTTGTTGAGGAAGACGTCACGCCACATCGTTGGGTCAGACGCCGCGATACGCGTGAAGTCGCGGAAACCGGCGGCGGAGAACTTCACCACCTCGCCTTCGGTTACGGCTTCCATATCGTAGGCCGTGGCAACCATGTTGTAGGCGATCAGGTGCGGCAGATGGCTGGTGACAGCCAGCACGAGATCGTGGCGCTGTGCGTCCATGCGCTCGACGTTCGAACCGAGTGCCGTCCAGAAGGCGGCGAGCTTGTCAGTCGCTTCAAGGTAATCGGCCGAGCCGTTGGCGTCTGGCGTGAGGATGCACCAGCGGCCATCGAAAAGGCTGGCGAAGCCCGCATCGGGCCCGGATTTTTCCGTACCAGCGATGGGGTGGCCGGGGATAACGTGGATGTCCGTGCGGCCGAGCGAGCGGAAATCGCGCGCGACATTGCCCTTGACCGAGCCGACGTCCGTGAGGACTGCGCCCGGCTTCATCGCATTGATGCTGGCGCGCGCGGTGGCGCCCATCGCCCCGACGGGCACGCAATGGAAGACTGCGTCGGCCGTGGCGACCGCCTCTTCGATGGTGGCGACTGGGGTGCCGAAGCCGATCTCGCCAGCGCGGGCAAGTGCCTTCGCGTCGCCATCGAACAATACGACCTCTCCAGCAGCGCCGGTCTCCCGTGCGGCGCGCGCGATGGAGCCGCCGATCAGGCCAACGCCAATGATGGCGATCTGGTTGAAGATCATCGGATCACTTACCCAAAAACTCTTTGATCAGCCGCAATGCCGCGTTGTTGCCATCAACCGTGCCGATCGACAGACGCAGGTGGTTCGGCATCTTGTAACCAGCGAGGCCGCGCAGCGTGACGCCGTTATTCTTGCAATGTTCGAGCGCCTCGGCGGCAGTCTTTCCCTTCGCCTTCGGGAATTCCGCGACGACGAAATTGCCGACACCATCGATGATCGGCAGGCCGAGCTTCTTCAGCTCATCGCTCACGCGCGCAAGCTCGCGGTCGTTGTGAGCCAGGGATTCTTCGTTGAAAGCGTCGTCGCAAAGCGCGGCGATGGCGGCGGCTTGCGCGGGAAGATTGACGTTGAACGGCATGCGCACTTTTTCCAATGCGGCGACCACGTGGGCGGGCGCATAACTCCAGCCAACGCGCAGGCCGGCGAGACCGTAGAGCTTCGAGAATGTGCGGGTGATCAGCACGTTGCCGAACTGCGACGCGAGTTCGATGCCCGACGCGTAGTCATTCTTGCGCACGAACTCGGCATAGGCGCCGTCGAGCACGAGCAATACGTTCGGCGGCAGGCCGGCGTGCAGGCGCTTCACTTCATCGTACGGCAGATAGGTGCCGGTGGGATTGTTGGGGTTGGCGAGCCAGACGATTTTGGTCTTTGGCGTCACGGCGGCGAGGATGGCGTCGACGTCGGCGGTGAAATTGTCCTCCGCGACTTCGACAACTGTCGCGCCCTGTTGCTGCGCGATGATGGCATAGATGGCGAAGGCGTGCACAGTGTTGATGGATTCATCGCCCGGGCCGAGAAAGGCGCGGCCGAGCATCAGGAAAATCTCGTCGGAGCCTGAGCCGACCACAATGCGGCTGGCGTCGAGGCCGTGCTTTTTCGCGATGGCAGCCTTAAGCGCCTTGGCCTGGCCATCGGGATAGAGCTCCAACTTTGCGGCGAGCTCGACATAGACTTCGCGCGCTTTCGGCGATGCGCCGAGCGGGTTCTCGTTGGAGGCCAGCTTGTAGCTTGGCCCATCTGAGTATTTCGGAGCTTCACCGGGCACGTAGGCGTGAACGCCTGCGAGCTGCGGCAGGGGCTTGGGAAGGTCGGACATGGATCGGTCCCTTATCAGGGCCGAGGCCGTACCCCGATAACACGGAGGCCGTCCAGCCCTGCGCCCCTGGCAAGGCCGATGCGGCGGTCGTCCGGGGCCACGAATTCGGGGATGCGGATCAGCGCCAGCGAACGGGCGCGCGCCACCACTTCCGCTTTGATCCCGACCTCGCCGAGAAGCTTGTCTGCCGTCCAATGGTCGTCATGCGCGGTGGCGAGCGTGTCGTCATCGCCAGAAGATTCGAGAGGAATGCGGCCGACGATGGCGACGCGAGGCCCCTCTTCCTTCCGGCCCGGCAAGCTCGGCCAGCCGCAACCGATCATCAGATCACTGAACCGGCTTTCATTGAGCATGGGCCACCATTGGCCCGCACCGGCATGTTCAGGCCAAGGCAGGCAGGCCAATGCACCGGTCTCGGTTGAGACGCGCTCAAGCGCATCACGGATGCCGACGAGCGGAATAAGATCGGGGCCGAAACCGAAATAGCTGCGTCCGGCTTCGAGCGTCAGGGTTACGTCGCCGCCGGCAACGTAGACGGCCTTGAGCCCACGCGCCGCAGCAACATCGCCACACATCGAGCGCCAGAGACGCGCAATGGCTTCAGGCGGCGCCCCAATGGCGGAGGCGTCCCGGCACAGGCGACGCATTTCGGTTGCCTCCCGCGCCGGAAAAAATCCGAGCGTCCCCGAAGCCGGCGGAGGTGCATCCCTCAGCTCGCGCCATTTCAGGGCAAGTGCGGCCAGGAAGGTGTCGCTCATGGCCTCGGACGTATTACGGAAGCTATCGGCAGCCATATCACTCAACAAAACACGCGCTCCCCAGCACCACACTGTCATACGATTAAAATAGTCCGACAAGAACCCTCCAGCAGGTGAGTCTTGCAGCCGGTACGCGAGTGTATGGTTCCTTTTGCGGCTTGAATCGGGCTTCTAATGGTAAACCGGATAACGCCGCACTGCGGGTGCGGGCACGCAATTTGCTTCTGGACCGACATGAAAAGCGCACTTGTTCTCGTCTCCTCCCTCTCCCTTTCGCTGCTCCTGTCCGCCTGCGGGCCGGGCGCGAACACAGCAAATGACCCCCTCGCGGGACCCTACCGGGTCGTATCTGTGGCTCAGATCTTCGCCGAAGCGCCGAAGCTGAAACCGGATGGCGATCTCAAGACATTCGTGCGCGAGCGGCTCGATTGGGCCTATGCGCCGGGCCGACTGCCCCTCGCAGTCATGGACCCGGAAGCCGACCTGCGGTTGCAACAAAAGGTAACCCAGGAGCAAGTCGAAGCAGCTGAAATCGAACTCGCAAAGGAAGGCCACCGCGGCTCCCAACTGCTTCTGGCGATAAGTGGCGCGGGTACCGGCGAACCCAGCATCAGTGAGCTGGCTGCAGCAGGATTTGAACCGGCGCAGATCCTGGTCGGCGGCATGCCTGCGACGATGGGGGATTCTCCGGAAGCCAGGGCTAATCGCGAGAAAATCGGCAAGCTCAAGGACCGTTATCCGATTGCAAAGATGATCCTCGGTCTCGCGCTGACGGATCAGACCGATCCCAAGGAAAAAGCTGAGGGCATTCGCCTTCTCTCCGAATTGCACGAGCTCGATCCGCTGCTGCTGCAGACGGTGGTGTCGAGCTTCTACTTCATGAGCCCGCCGCTTCCCGAAGCCGACAAACCCGCGCGGCAGATGCTGGAAGCTTACATGTCGACCTACGCCGCGCAGGTGAAAGCCGGCGAGCCGGTGATGCAGGGCGCGCCTGTCGCACTTGCTTCGATGCTGGAAAATGGTCGCGGCGGTCCGAAGGACGTCGCGCGTGCGGTCCAGATCTACACCGAGACTGTCCGCCAGTCGCACCTGACCTGCGAGCCCGAAGCGGTCGACGCGCTGAAGCGCCTGAACAAGCCTATACCGGAAGGAACGGGCCGCGCCTGCCAGCCGGAGCAAGAGCAACAGCCCGTTAACCCGCTTGAACAGTAGAACGCTGCGGCAATGTCTGAATCACATGGCGCCCCTGCCCTAAAACGGGACGACGGGCTCAGCTATACCGCTGCAATCGCCGTAATCGCGAAAGCAGCTGCTAACCGCTGAGCGGTATCCTGTAGGTAGCCCGGACTCACCAGAAGCGGGCCGAAACAGGAATCGTCCATGTCCTTCACAATGACCTCGACTGTCAGGAAGGTCTCAGACCACTTCGAGCCCGAAGCGGCCCTCGATCCGCAGCAACAGCGCGCGCTGCGCGGTCATCTTGAGCAGATCGACTTCGCAGCCTTTGCCGCCAACCGCGAAATCGTCGCGAAGACGCTCGGCCAGGCGGACCGCGATCAATTCCAGCGCCTCGCCGTTGCCGCGGCGCATGCGCGCGCCCGCTGGCTTGGCGCATCCATCGCGGCGTCCAAAAAAGCCGACGGGCCATCGTCGCAGGATGTGCAGCAGCTCGTCATGCTGAGAACGGCGTTCGAGGAATTGACGGAGGCCTATGACGGCCTGCGACGCCTAGTTGAGCGCGGTTACCTGCCCTTTTGCGCCAAGGCCTGATTGCAGAGGCCAGTAAACGCGGAACCGCCGGGAGGGGGTATCCTCCGGCGGCTCTAAGCCTTGGTGGCTGGATCATTGGGGGATTTGGCTACCAACACTCCCGGATCGATTATTCTTGCAGCATTTCCATCCGGGCGTTGCGCCTGCCCGGCCCCGCTAAAGGCGGGGCGCCGGCCGGTTTGGTCTGGCTTACGAACTGAGTGCGGATTCGTTCTTTTCGCCCGTGCGGATGCGCATGACCTGCTCAAGGTCCATCACGAAAATCTTGCCATCGCCGATCTTGTTGGTGTTGGCAGCTTGCGTGATCGAGTCGACGACCTTCTCAAGGATGGCGTCTGAGCAGGCGATTTCGATGCGGACCTTTGGCAGGAGGCGCACTTCGTATTCAGCGCCACGATAGACTTCGGTCTTGCCTTGCTGACGGCCGTAACCGCGAACTTCGGTTACCGTGACACCCGACGCGCCGGCGGCGGTCACGGCATCCAGAACGGCATCGAGGCGGCTGGGCTTGAAGACGGCGGTGACATATTTCATGAGGCATTCCCTTCCTGTTTCAGGTCTGCGGGTCTGTCCCGCTTCGTAGATACATATATTGCATCACTTACACATCTTCAACATCTATTTTCAGCCTTTTCGCTCCGATCACGAAACGACCTCTTTTCGGCGACTTTGACCACCCGGCCGGCCGGTACGGCCTTGCCGGGCTGTATATGGAGCCGTTTCGTCGCCTCGATCATCAGAACGCCGCCGAAGCCCGACCAAGCGAACCGACCAATCTTTTCCCACGCATCGCCAGCCGAAGTGATGATTCCCCAGTCGATCGGGGGGGCGTAGAGGGCGCGGGCGGAGGCGTGGGGGGCGAACATCGCGTCTTCGAGCAGGCGGGCGAGCTGCATCCGGGTATAGGGACGGCCATGCCCGAACGGGGTTGATTCAGCGCGGGCCCACAGCCCTCGCCGGTGCGCCACAATGATGAGGAGGCGCGCTTCAGGGGCTGCGACGCGCCAGATTTCGCGCAATAGGCGGTTGGGGCTCTCCGCTTCCTCGAGCGCGTGACAGACGATGATGCGGTCGAACAGGGCGTCGGGAAACGGCAGCCGTTCGTCTTCGACCAACGTGGTGAGGCCCTTGCCATCCTCGGGCCAGCGTTCCGCGCCCTGCATGGCCGGAGCAGCGGAGATCACTCGCCGGGCGCCACCCCGGAAGCGGTCCAGCAACGCGTCGGCGTGGCCGATTCCCAGCACATCCAGCCCGTTGGCGGCAGGCCACAAGGCGGCGACGCGCTTGTCGAGCATGTCGAACGCCAGGCGTCCGAGCGCCGAACCATAGAAGGCCTGCTGCCTGTCGATGTCGAAGCGCATGCCCTAACCTCTGGACGATTCTTGGTTCCGTGCTGGCCGTGCGCCTATATAGGGCGTCCGCAGCCGGGAAAGGTAAACCCACGTGACCGAAGCGATCGTCCACATCTTCCCCTGCCTGAAAGACAATTACGGCTTCCTGCTGCACGACCCCTCGACGGGTGAGACAGCTACCATCGACACGCCGGAAGCCGGGAAAATCCTCGCCGAGGCCGATGCGAAGGGGTGGAAGATCACGCAGATCTGGAACACACACTGGCATCCCGACCATGCCGGCGGAAACGCAGAGATCGTCGCCAGGACGGGAGCGAAAGTGGTTGGCCCCAAAGAGGTCGACCGCATTGGCGCAGCGCCGGATCGTGTCCTTCACGAAGGCGACACCGTGGAGTTGGGCGCGTTGTCGGCCCGCGTCATCGAGACGCCGGGACACACGCTGGGGCACATCGTCTTTCATCTGACCGATCAGAAGGTTGCGTTCGTTGGCGACACACTTTTCGCGCTCGGTTGCGGCCGCTTGTTCGAAGGAACACCGGGCCAGATGTGGGACAGCCTCGGCAAGTTGCGCGCCCTACCCGATGAGACAGTGATCTATTGCGCGCACGAGTACACGGCATCGAACGCGGCATTTGCGCTGAGCGTCGATGCCGCGAATGCCGATCTCGTTGCTTATGCCGACGGCGTGAGTGCGAAACGCGCGAAGGACATTCCGACAGTGCCGACAACCATCGGGGTCGAGAAGCGCGCCAATCCGTTCCTGCGCGCCGATGATCCGAAGCTGCAAGCGTTCGTCGGACATCCGGGCGATGTTGTTGCAACGTTCGCTGAGGTGCGCGAGCGGAAGAACAATTTCTGATGCTCCAACAAATGACACTCGACGTTGTCATCCGCACGCTTGACCTAAAGCCGCATCCTGAGGGCGGCTGGTATGTGCAGACGCATCGCATTGAACCGGCCGCAGGTGGGCGTTCGCCCGGCACGGCGATATACTATGCGTTGGGTGCAGGGGAGCGCTCGCACTGGCATCACGTCGATGCGACGGAGATCTGGCACTGGTATGCGGGTGCTCCGCTGGAGTTGTCGTTAGCGGCTTCAGACCATGATGCGCCAATTGCGCATGTTCTGGGTTGCGATATTGCCGCGGGCCAGAAACCGCAGATCGTCGTTGAGCCGCGCCATTGGCAGGCAGCGCGGACGCTCGGTGCGTGGACGCTGGTCGGCTGCACCGTATCGCCGGGCTTCGATTTTGCGGGGTTCGTGATGGCGGCGCCCGACTGGTCGCCGGGAGCCGGGCAGCCCTAACCGGCGGAGCGGGAGGCGGTCAGGACTTTGGTGACTTCTTCCGGCGTTACGCGACCGGCCCAGGAGTCATCCGGGTTCACTTCGACGATCAGTTCGCCTTCCCTGAACGTCACCTTCGGCGCCTTGGCGCGACGGACGGTGACTTTCTCGATCTTGGTTGCGGCACGGCCGGCATTGCCGTTGGCATTCTTGACGCCGAGCACGAGGATGCTCAGCGCATCAGCCGCCCACGCTTCGTCGTTTGAGAAGGCCTGTGTCCCCCAGATCGCAATGTCGTGCCCGGCTAACCTGCTGAGTTCGTTCGCCGCGTTCGCCCGCATCGAGTCGAGCGAGGCCGTCATCGCGGGCGAGGACAGCGGCGGCACGCGTCCAGCAGGATCCGCGGGGGCGCCTGCAGGGTTGTGGAGGTAGGACACGACGTTGCCGGCCTTGGTCACCTTGAGAACGGTGCGGCCGGTGTAGTCCATGAAGAAGGTGTCGCCGCGCTGGCCCGCAACGGGCATCAGCGAGAGAATTTCGCTGGAGCCTTCCTGCTGCAGCAGGACCACGGATCCGCGTTGTTCCAGCACGAAGCTTTTGGTGGCGGACGAGCCGAGGTCCACATACTTGGTGCCGCCAGCGTCGAGCATTATGGCGGCATTAGAGCGGGTCGTCGCGAAGGTCGGCGGGGGGAGCTGCGAAGGTTGCTGCGCGAACGAGGGGGCTAGGAATCCCACCGAGCCGGCTATTGCCAGCATCAAGGCTGCGGCTCTTCCCGCAGGAGGGTTCATATCCATCAGTTTCATCCCCGCCATAAGCACGGCAAAGGGGGCGATTCTTTGTTCGTATAACGCGCCCCTTCGGACACGTTGGGGCCATTCAGCGGCAGAGGCAAGAACCCTGACTCGTGCAGAATCAGGGCTCTAAGCGTGAGTGGCGCGGCGTTGCCCGGAGTCCTCGCATGAACTCTCACCCGGCTTCTTCAACGCTCAGCCTGCGATGAATTGTCCACCGTTGGCGGTGAGCGTCGCACCTGTGATGAAGCCCGTGTCCTGGCCAGACAGGAACGAGACGCACGCGGCGATCTCTTCGGCCTTGCCGAGACGGCCGACGGGGATGGTGGCGATGATGCTCTCGAGCACTTTTTCTGGCACCGCCTGCACCATCTCGGTATCGATGTAGCCGGGGCAGATGACGTTTACGGTGATGCCCTTCTTCGCGTTCTCCTGAGCAAGCGCCTTGGTGAAACCGATCAGCCCGGCCTTGGCGGCGGAATAGTTCACCTGCCCCACCTGCCCCTTCTGGCCATTGATCGAGGAGATGTTGACGATGCGGCCGTAGTTCCGCTCGCGCATGCCTTCGATGGTCAGGCGGCAGAGGTTGAACGCAGAGGTGAGGTCGACGCGGATGACGTCGTCCCACTGCTGACGCGTCATACGATGGAGCGTGGCGTCGCGGGTGATGCCCGCGTTGTTCACCAACACGTCAACGGGACCGATATCCCTGGTAATGGCGGCGATACCTTCAGCGCAAGCATCGTAGTCGCCGACGTCGAACTTGTAGGCTTTGACGCCGAGTTCCGCCGCGCACTTGCCGGCCGCCTCATCGTTCCCGGCATAGTTGGCGGCGACCTTGAAACCGTCCTTCACAAGACGTTCGGAGATGGCCCGGCCAATCCCACGCGTTCCCCCCGTAACCAGCGCCACCTTGGTCATTGTCGTCTCCTTCGATCCCGATCATCTGCCAGCGATCTCTATAGCCCGACTATTTGCGCAGGTCGCGTGGCCAGAGGCTGTGCAGAAAAAAATGCTGCACCCATGCTGCGCACATCGTTTGAGTGTGCAGGTGCGTAAAAGACGTGCTACAAGTCGAGCTGGGAACGATTTAGTGCGCTGCCACCGGTCGCCTGACGTACCGGAATGGGTAGCCGACGGGAGATGGATCTTGACGCAAGCCAACGGTGCGCACGGCGATCGGATCGTCATCAAGAAATATGCAAACCGGCGCCTCTACGACACCTCTGCAAGCGCTTACGTGACACTAGAACATCTGTCCGAACTTACCCGCCAGGGCAAGGAGTTCATCGTTCAGGACGCAAAGACGGGTGATGACCTTACCCGTGCCGTCCTCGCCCAGATCATCTTCGAGCAGGAGAACAAGAAGGAGGGCGTGCTGCCCGTCTCCTTCCTCCGTCAGCTGATCCAGTTCTACGGCGACAACTTTCAGACGATGCTGCCAGCCTATCTCGAAATGTCGATGAAGTCCTTCAACCAGCAGCAGGACAAGTGGCGCGACTACATGTCGACCACGGTCGGCGAGGACAAGGCCAAGGCGTTCGAGGAACAGGTCCGCAAGAACATGTCGATGTTCGAGGACACGATGAAGTTCTTCGCGCCCTTCATGCCCGCAGCGACACCGGGCGTACCTGGCACGCCGGGAATGTCTGGAATGCCAGGGGCGGCCGCCGCTCCGGGAGATGCGCCCAAGCCGTCCACGCCGCCAACCGGTATCGACGCCATCCGCGCGCTTCAGCAGCAGATGATGGACATGCAACGGCAACTCGCCCAGCTGACCATGGGCAGCTTCGCGCCCACCCCGGACAAGCCCAGGGACAACTGAGGTCCCGGGAGGTCCTTCCGGCGATTAACCACCATTCCTGAGAGTTCACGGTTGTAAAAGGAACGCGGCGCAGCGCTTGCAGTTAATGTGGCATGCGCGTCGAACGAGCCCCGCATGTGTTCCGCAATGAAGACCGCCGCCAGCGGTTCGACGAACGCCGTGGCTCGGGCGATGAACGCCGCGCCGATCCGGGTCGCGCCAAGGAACGGGCGCAACACGCAACCCAACCCTGGTTCGCGCCAGCCTTCGGGGCGCATTTGCTGGGACAGGTGGCAAAGCACCGCGTGCCGCCCAATCAAGCGCGCCAAGCTTATCTGCAGCCCGAAGCGCGTATGCCGCTGCGTCCGAGCTGCGAAACGAAAGCCTGAGCCGGGGTTCTTCCCAGACTGGGCTCTAACGGCGATCCAGCTTCTGCAGCACCATCTCGATCATCCGTTCGAGGCGGTCGATCCGCTCGTGCAGTCCAGCGATGACTTCGCGGGTGACGACGAAGCCGGCCGTGGCCGTTGGCTCTCTACGGGGTGAGCGCATAACCGGGGTCGAGGCAAGCCTCCCGGGATCTGCAGCTCCCGAACGGGTGGCTACCTCCTCAGGATCCTCAGCGAGCATGCGGGCTATGGCGTGCACCTCCGCGCCTTCAAGCTCACGGCGGTCGGCGAACACCATCTCGACCTCGTCGATGGTCATGCCAGCCGCCTGCGCCAGCGACGCGCGCGTCAGCCCCGCAGACTTCAGCCGGTCATCGAACCAGTCCTGGTCGAAGAATATGCCCATGCGTCCGCCCTCTCAGAGGTAAGCGCGCGCCCAAACAGGCCAGTGCCAAAAAGGTCAGTGCCAAAAAGGTCAGTGCCAAAAAGGTCAGTGACTGTCGCCGCCGACGCTGAAGTCACGCCGCGCCGACACAATCGTCACGACCACACCAGCCAGCACGTCCAGCAGGCACATCAAGGTGAGGATGAAGAACACCGAGGTCTGGAAGTTCGGTAGGAGCAGGAACTCGACCAGGCAGGCAATGAACACCAGCATCGACATTGCGTGGTTGGCGATCGTGGAGGAGCCGGTTGAGGTCGATTTGATGATCTCTACGAAGAAGAACAGCATCGACAGCATGATGAGGAAATCGCCGCCGGTGACGACCCATGATCCGAAGATCGGCTTGGCATCGGCTGGGAGGCTGCTCATGGCTCGCGCCATGTCGGAAATGCCGTTGGCATCAACGCCGCCGCCAGTCGTGAAAGCGATCAAGTTGTAGATGATGACCGGAATGGCCAGCAGCGGGAAAATCCCGAAGATAACGCGCATGGGTGATCCCTTCTGTGGCCCGCCCCGCCCGGACTGCGATTTTGATCGCCGTTCCATGGCGTCAACTCTTAGACCGGTACCGATTTTGCTGTCCAATTGAAAGCCCTCCGCCCGTTTCACCTACCCGCCCCGGGTCAGATTTCGTCGACCCCGCCGGGCGACCGGCGGCGTTTGCGCAGCCACATGACGCCTCGCATGTCGGAAACTGCGTCCGCCAGCCGTCCGAAATTGGTGTAATTCGAGCGCCCATGCTGCCGCGCCCGGTGGCCCACCGGCCGTTCCTCGACCCTCAGGCCCTCCGACATCATCAAGGCCGGCAGGTAGCGGTGCATGTGATCGAAATAGGGGATCAGCATGTAGGCGTCGCGGCGGAATGCCCGCATGCCACAGCCAGAATCCGAATTTTCGTCCTTGAGCACTGATCGCCGCACGCGATTGGCAAGCCGGGAGCCCATCTTCTTCCAGCCCGAATCTATCCGTTTGGCCCGCCTACCCTGTATCAGCGCAAGTTCCTGCGGCGCGTCCAAACGGTTGAGCTGGCCCAAAAGGCCCGGAATGTCCGCCGGATCGTTCTGCCCGTCGCCATCGAGCGTGACGATGATTTTGCCGCGCGCAGCGACAACCCCGGTCCTGACAGCCCGGCTCTGCCCTGCATTCTTGCGATGGCCGAGGACGCGAAGCTGGGGGACCTCAACCTTGAGGGCGTGAAGGCGGGCGCGGGTGTCGTCCTGCGAGGCATCATCGACGAAAATGATCTCGAAAGCGCGGCCAGACAGGACAGATGCGATTTCGCGGACCAGGGCGTCGACGTTCTCCGCCTCGTTCCGTACTGGCGAAACCACACTGAATTCGGGGCGGCCTTCGCCAGCATTCATCGTCCGATCCATCTTGAAACGCGCATCCATGTCAAACTTATAGCCGCCTCCGGTCTTGCTTGCGAGGGGCGGCCTGCAACCGGGCTTGCTATGCTCATCCCGCGCTACTCAATTGGCCATGCTACTCAATTGGCGAGCGAACAAACCCGGCGACGCCCCCAAAAAGAGCCGTTATGGTCCGCCCATACCGGCCGGGACCGTTCGAATCGGCCACCTGTCTCACCCAGCCGCCTCACCCAACTGTCAGGGATAGTTCCACGCGTGATGTCCACCTTTGACAGGCTGACTGAGAGCCGCTGGGCCTATGCCTTTCTGGCTGGTCTTGTCTTCCTTCTGGCAATTCCCGGCCTGTTCGCCATGCCGGTGCTGGACCGGGACGAAGGCCGGTTCACCGAGGCCTCATCCGAAATGATGGAGACCGGCGATTATGTGGTGATCCGCTATCACGACGAGCTGCGGAACAAGAAACCGGTCGCGATCCACTGGATGCAGTCCGCTGCGGTCAACGCGACCTCAGGTGCGCATGCCCGGAACATCGCCGAATATCGCATCCCGTCCATGCTCGGCGCAATCATCGCGGCGCTTGGAACCTTCTGGGGTGGCGCCGCCCTGTTCTCTCGCCGTGCAGCGTTCATTGGCGCCATGATCCTTGGCACCACTCTGCTGCTCACCACCGAGGCCAACATCGGCAAGACAGACGCTGCGCAATGCGGCGTCCTCGTGCTCGGCATGGCGGCTCTGGCTCACCTGCGCGCAGGAACCGGGGGACGATGGTATGGCGTGCTCTTCTGGGCGTGTCTGTCGATCGGCGTGCTGCTCAAGGGACCGATCGCACCGCTGGTCTGCTTCAGCGCGATCGGCGCACTCTTCCTGTGGGAGCGGAAATACGCCTGGGCGCGGCCATTGCTATATTGGTTCGGCATCAGCCTGTTCATCGTGATGACAGTGCCATGGTACGTCGCTGTGCAGATCGCAACGGACGGCGCGTTCCTGTCCGAAGCGGTGCGCGTCGATCTGGGCCAGAAACTGGTTGACGCCGCGGAGGGCCACGCCGGCCCGATCGGCACACACACCGCCGCCCTGCCCCTGCTGTTCTGGCCCGGGACCCTCTTGCTGATCCCGGGCATCTGGCTTGCCGTGACGCGCGTGCTGCCGAAGCGCAACACGACTGCCGCAGCGTCCCTCGATGCTCCGCGCGCCGCCGCCACGCTTGCCGCCGACGAGAAAGAGATCGCCGCGTGGCGCTTCCTGATCTGCTGGATCGTGCCCTCTTGGATCGTGTTCGAAATCGCGCCGACCAAGCTGGTCCACTATACGCTCCCGCTCTACCCGGCCTTCGCGCTGATGGCGGGCGCCGCAGCTGACCATTGGTTCTCGTCCAACAGCTGGAAGCAGGGGCGCTGGATATCAGCGTTCATTTTCGCTGCGATCGGCCTGCTGTTGGCCATCCTGCCTCTGCCCCAGATGCTTGAGCAGGTGCGGGCTTCTGGCGCCGAGGATTTCGGCGAGCTGCAACCCCGCGTCTCCTTCCTGTGGGAGCAGGCCTGGAACGCCACAGGCATCGGCATCTGGCCAACCCTGCTCATGCTCGCAGCGTTGGGCGGCACGCTTTACGCTCTGGTGAAAAAGAATGCTGCGGGCCTGCTGGCGGGACTGGTCGCGTGCTCAGCCGTCACCGGCATCTCCTATCGCGCGGTTGTTCTGCCGAACCAGACATGGATGCTGGCGACCGGCGCCTCGCTGTCAGCACTGCGCGAAGTCTGCGCGCTGCCCGAAGGCTCAGCGGCATGGCATGAGTCAGGCTGTCAGGGCCGCGCGCCGAAAGTCATACGCGCCATTGCCTTCGCTGAGCCGAGCCTCGTCTTCAAACTGGGCGACCAGATAGTCCTGCCACCCGACTCGAACGTTGAGATTCCACCGATCGCAGAAGACAATCGTCCCGCCTGGTTGATCGACACGGGCGACAAGGTCGGTCGCAAGGCGCTGGATGATCTCGTGACGGCCGCCATCGCAGCGGATCGATGCGTGCGTCTGGCGCGACGCTATGCGTTCAATTACTCGAACGGCGACCCGGCCGAACTGGTTGCCGCCGTGGTCGAGCCGGCTGGGTGTCCATCAGCGAAGCCGCCGCCGACACTTCGCGACCTCCCAGACGAGGATGACCAAGAACCGGCGCTGGACAATTAGCGCCCGCCTAACCGCAGAGCCTAACCACAGATGAGGGCTTCTGCTTCCGCGTCCGGCGTGCAGGCGCGGCTGGGCGTCTCTGCCTTACCGCCCTTGACCCAGATATCGACGCGGCGCTGGTTGGAGCAGTTCTGGTTGTCATCAAGACCATTGAGTTCCCCCACGCCCTGCACGTCGACGACACTCAAACCGCGAGCGGTTAGATAATCAGCAACCGTTTGCGCGCGGCGTGAGCCAAGGTCAGCATTGAGCTCGACCGACCCCCGCGTATCCGCGTAACCCCGGACGACAAGATCCTTGCCGGCGAAAACGTCGTCGAACTTTGCCATTTGCCCCTTCAGTGCAGTGCGAGACGACTTGGTCATGCGACTCGACGCGGTGCAGAACCAGGCGTGCATCTTGCGCTCAGCGACAGGAAGCGCCGCGGCCGGATTTGCAGCGCCAGCCGGAGATGATGCGACTGACGGCGTTGGCGCTGCCGGAGCAGGTGCAGCGGCTGGCGGCGCAACCGCTGCGATTTGCGGATCGGCCGTCGCGGCTTCGGGTATCGGGCCTGTGGGTTTCAGATTGACCGGCGCGTTGCCGAACGGGTCGACCTTCGGCGCGGGTGCGGGCGTAGGCAGCGCCGCTAGCGACTGGCCCGTCGCCGATTGCGGTGTTGCGAGCAGATCGCCGGGCGGCGATTCTTCGGCCCGACCGCGCACAAACCACAGCAGCAGGAAGGCAAGCACTGCTATGCCGAAGACCATACCGAAAATGTCGTCCTGATTGAACCCACGCTTGCTCAACGCAGACTTGGCTCCCGCTGTCGCTCCACCCCAGTATCCAGCCACAGGTGACGTCTCCATTTTTCGCAGCACGGCGACGGTTGGTTGAGCCTGGTCGATCTGATCGCCTGCCACCTCCTGCCATGAAGTCTCGACCGCGCGCGCGGTTCCAGCAGCAGCCGGCTTCGGCCCCGAAGCGAGCTGATCAACCGGCTCCGAGGCTGTATCGAAGGGAATTGAGGACGGCGGCTCCACAGTTGCCTCAACGACTTCGACCGGTTTTTCGTCGGCGACCTCGGTGGTCTCCACCACTTCTGCGGCTCCGGAGGCGGCCACCGTTTCGGGAACCGGATCAGATGGCTCGGTCGGGAGAGCCTCACCTTCGGGCGCCGGCGTGTTACTGGCTTCAGCGGACGGAGGAGCACCGCCTTTCTCAGTTGCACGAGCTTTTTCAGCGACAGGCGGTGAATTGGCCTGGCTCGGCGCTGGCTCAACTGACGTGTCCGCAACATGCGTCTCCGGATCGTCAATACCGGCGGTCATAGTCGTCGACATCGCTTCTGCTTCCGCGTCAGGCACGACCGCCTCGACAGCGTCTGCCGAAGCAATGGCATCGGCGGCAGCGCCTGAAACCAGTACGAGAGAACTCGAACGGGCGGCGCGACGGAATTTCTTGAACCCTGCATGTTCAAACACCGTCTCGTTGGCGACGATCTGCAGCGGGGTGCGTGCGACATCGATCCTGGCTTCTTCCTGCATCAATGGCGTTTCTGCGTGTGGCGCTTCCATATGCGCCGAAGCCTCCTTGCGGACCGGTTCGTTGATAATAGTCTTCGGTGTAGCCGAGGCCGAAGCTTCTGCGACTGGGGGCTTCGCAGCAGGCGGCTTGGTAGGTCGCAATGCTGGCGACAGACCCGATTTGGCAGATGGCCTTGTCATTGGCGAAGAGGGCGCGGCAAGCGCGACCGGCGTCAGGGCCTTTGGCCGCTGCGGCTTTGCATCCTTGCGCCCAAACGGATCTTGGGGGGCGGATCGTGCATCGATTGCTGTATTGGCCGGGCTAGCGACTTTTGCTTGCGCGGACTTGAAAGCCGTCGTTGCGGAAAGCGGCGCCGTCATTTTTTGTGCCTTGGCCATGGCTGGCTGAACGGGCGCCATTTTGCCCAATGCCATTTTCGGCTGTTTCGCCGCTCCGGACTTCAGAGGCCGCGGCAAACCGGCTTTCGTGGTCGCAGACACCCCTGGCCCGGACAACATCTTCGCAGACTTCGCTTTGGGGGCGAATGCGTCGCTGGAGGGCCGGGCTGCCTTCTTCCGGAAATTGTCCGGCGCTTTGCCAAGTCCATCATGCACCGGCGCGTTACGCCGGCTGAATGCATCGCGGAACGAGCGAGAATCGCCCATCGCCTCCTCGAACGCGCCGGGGGGCTTCTCTGGGACCCCGCGCTGTTAACTGTCTTAAAGGAGCAAGCTGGCGACGGGCAAGCTAAACAGAATGGCTATCCGGTAATCCGGCTTCCTTCCCAGCGATGGCGGGGCGGGTTAAACCGGCCAAATGACCGACACCCTGCACGACCCGATCAGCCTCGCACAGGCGCTCATCCGCCAGCAAACTGTGAACCCCTGCGATGATGGTGCGCAGGACCTCCTTGCCGAAGCCCTCGAGTCGCTCGGCTTCCGAACCAAGCGCTACCCGTTCGAAGGCGTGGACAACCTTTACGCGCGCCTCGGTGGCGCAAAGCCCAATTTCTGTTTCGCAGGTCATACAGACGTGGTTCCCGTCGGCGACGTCGCCGGTTGGACTGTTGACCCGTTCGGCGCCGAAATTCGCGACGGCATTATGTACGGTCGCGGCACGTCCGACATGAAAGGCGCCATCGCCGCCTTCGTCAGCGCCTGCGCCCGCTACATCGCGGACCATGGCGTGCCGCAGGGCTCGATCTCGCTGCTGATCACCGGCGACGAGGAAGGGCCAGGCCTGCACGGCACCCGCCGCCTGCTGCCCGCCGTCATCGCCGATGGCGAAGTCTTCGACCATTGCATCGTCGGCGAACCTACCTCTGAGGAGCGCATCGCCGATATCGTCAAGAACGGCCGGCGCGGTTCACTTAACTGCGTCCTGAAGGCGGTCGGCAAGCAGGGTCACGCCGCCTATCCGTTCAAGGCCGCCAACCCGATGCCAGTCATACTCGACGCCCTGCAGAAGATCCGCGAGATGAAGCTCGACAATGGCAGCCCCGGCTTCCAGCCATCGAACCTCGAAATCACCACGATTGATGTGGGCAATCCTGCGCACAACGTCCTGCCTGCGCAGGCGACCGCGAAGTTCAACATCCGCTTCAATCCCAACCACACCGGCGCGGACCTGATGGCGCGTCTTGAGCAGCTGATCGGTTCGGGCCGCGATGGTGTAACCCTGAGCCTTGATATGCGCGTCACGGGCGAAGCGTTCTACACCAAGCCCGGAAAACTCACGGACCTTATCGTCGCCGCAGTCGAGGCGGAGACCGGTCGTAAACCAGACCTTACCACCGGCGGCGGCACGTCCGATGCGCGCTATATCAAGGATGTCTGTCCAGTAGCGGAACTCGGTGTGCGCAATGAGATGGCGCATAAGGTCGACGAGAACATTCCGGTCGACGAAATCGAAACACTCTGCCGGATATATTACCGCCTGCTGGCCGGTTATTTCGCCGCGGCCTGAGCCCTGGCGCTATCCCCCGCACTGCTTCGCCAAATTGGTGAATCTGCGCGTCGCCATGAGAATGCCGCGGCGCGATGCTTGCTGAGCAAGAGATCACGGTAAATGGCAACCCCGCGAGGGGTGCAGCGTTGAGTATGCGTATGGCGTTAGGCGGACCAGCATGGGGTCAGGCCAGCCGGGTCCTTTTGGTCCTGGCGCTGAGCCTGTGCGCGCTGTTTACCTCTCCCGCGAATGCCCAGAACGAGCCGGAGCAGACGCCCACGGCCCAAAATGGCCAGAACTCCCGAAATGGATCGTCCGCAGCCGGACGAGTTCCCGTGGAAGGCGTCCCCGACGCAATCGCGGAGCGCGTAAAAGGGCTCCAGCGTGAGGAAGCTATTCCCGAAACACTATTCGAGGCTCGCCGCCAAGCCGACCGCGCCGCTGCAATTGTATCAACGGTGATGGAGTCCGAAGGCTATTATCAGGCCGAGATCGAACCCTTCGCCGAAGGCCAGAACACCTTTAGTCGCGGCGTAAGTGTCACGCCGGGTCCTCTCTTCATCTATTCATCGCGCCGCATCGCATATCTCGGCGCAACACCTGACCAGACGACTGTCACCGAACTCGACACACTGCTTGCGCCCATCGCGACGGGTCTGCCCGCACGCGCTGAGCCTGTGATCGAAACTGGCGATGCGCTGGTCGCGCGGCTCCGTGCGGCTGGCTATCCCGATGCGAAAGGCGATCCAGTCGATGTGCTCGCCGACGCCAAGACAGGCGCTATCGCGATCGAGTATCGGCTACGGCCCGGTCTGCGCGCCTCGTTCGGCAAGCTCGCGGTTTCCGGTCTCGCCGACACAGACGAGAAGTTCATCGCAAGCCTTCGCCCATGGAAGCAAGGCGAGCGAGTGACGCCGCAGACGCTCGACGAATTTCGAGGCCGTCTTGCGGAGACCGGGCTCTTCTCGACCACCTCGGTGAGCCTCGAAAACGTTTCCGGCGCTGATCAACAAACCGAAGCGACGCGCGACGTGCTGGTCGAACTCAAGGAGCGCGAGCGCCGCACGATCGCCATTGGCGCCTCCGCGTCCACCAGCGACGGTTATGGTCTCGATGCTGAATGGCAGCTACGCAACTGGAGCGGATGGGGCGATACCGTCGCCGTCACCGGACAGATCGCCACGCTACAGCGTCGTATCGGCGCGTCTTATCGCCTGCCACATATCGGGAAGTATGGCCGCATTCTGAAGCTCGCTACTGAGATCGAAGACTTCGAAACCGACGCCTTCGACCAGTCCGGCGCGAATGTCTCCGCAACTCTCGAAGAACAGCTCTCACCTCGTGTACGCGGATCGCTCGGTGTCGAAGCCGGCTACGCCAGCATTCTCGATGGGCAAGGGCGCGCGACTGGCGCAGGCCGCCGCGATGTTTACATCATCTCCGGCACGGGCACGGCCGAGTATGTCGGCGTGAAAGACATTCTCGACCCAACTAACGGCATCCGTGCTCGCGTCGCGATCGAACCCGGCTTCACCTGGGGCGACACAAACATCGCCTTCAGCAAGTTCAGCGGCGAAGCGAGCATCTATTCGGATTTCGGAACAAAGGATTTTGTCGGCGCCCTGCGCGGCCGCCTTGGCACGATCGCTGGCCCGAACGGCGCCCCTCCGGACCGCCTGTTCTTCGCTGGCGGCGGCGGCTCGGTGCGTGGATATGAATATCAGACGCTGTCACCGCGCGACACCACCGGACAGCTTGCTGGCGGCCGCTCGCTGGTCGAAGTCAGCGCCGAGATGCGCTACCGCGCCTCCGACACGTTCGGCTATGTCGCCTTCCTGGATGGCGGCGCGGCCGGCTCCAATGTTGAGCCTCCGATCGACGCCATGCGCTTTGGCGCTGGCCTGGGGCTGCGCTATTACACGGCGTTCGGCCCGCTGCGTGCAGACATTGCCGTCCCGCTGAACAAGGAAACTGGCGACGCCGACTTCCAGATCTATATCTCCATCGGACAGGCCTTCTGATGGAACGCGCAAAAAAACGTAGACGCTACCCGGTCTGGCTCCGCCTCGCCCTCGGCCTGATGATCATGGTCGCGCTACTTCTGGCGAGCGCCGTAGCGCTGCGCTTCTGGATCACCAGCGATGGGGGCCGCGCCTTCATCCTGTCTCAGATCGATGGGAAGAAAGTCGGGCCGTTCGGAACCCTGCGACTCTCCGGCCTCAAAGGCGATCCACTTCAGTCCACCACACTCGCGGACATTGCGCTCGTGGACGACGAAGGCGTCTGGCTCCGCGCCAAGGACGCGCTCGTCGAATGGACGCCGGTCGGATTGTTCTCGGGCGAGCTGGAAATCCAGACGATCAAGATTCGCACCGTAGATGTAGAGCGACAGCCAATTCTTGAAAGTCAGCAAGACGACAACTCACCGCCACCTGACATCGGCCTGAGACTCGACGCGATCTCCGTCGAGGACCTGCATCTCGCCGCTCCCGTCATCGGCATTGAGGCGCGCTATCGAATTGATGGCGGCGCCGCTCGGCCTCGCGATGGCTCTGGCTTTGCGCGCATGACGCTCTCGCCTGTGTCTGGCCCCGACGACAAAGCAGACATATCAGTCGAGTGGTCACCCGCGGGAGGCCTCAAGAGCTCAGCGAATCTTTCCGGTCCGCCAGGCGGCCTCATCGCAGCCGTGCTGCAATCGCCCGGCGACCAGACTGTGGCGCTCACCGCCGATGCGGCTGGCACGCTGCAGGCCTTCACCACCAAGGGCAATCTCAACTTTGGCAAGGACAGCGTCGCCAGCTTCCGACTCGCGCGCACTGGCGCAAAGGCCGTGCTAGACGCTCAGATCATGCCGGGACGCTGGCCCGTGCTGGCTGCAGTCACAGAGCGCACCGGCGCGCAGATCGACCTGCATGGCGAAGCCGACCTGACCGACCTCGCCCACGCCCCCACCCTGCTCCGCTTCACCGCGCCTGCCGGCATCGTCGAAGCCACGACACAGTACGACTACACGACGTTGGAATTGCCCATTGGCATCGCCGTCACGGCAACCAATCTCGACCTGGCAACCATTTCTCCACCGCTGTCCGGCCGGGTCGACGCCACGGGTCCCCTCACGATCAGCCTCACAGGGATCGACTGGAAAGGGAACGTACTCGCCAATCGCATGACGTGGCCATCAGGACGCGCTGACCGCATCACCACACCGCTGACGGTCAGCTTCCAGCGCAACGACATCACATGGGAAGCCATCGGTGCTGTCGTTGAAGGCGGCAGCGTCGATGGGTTGAACTCGCTCGCGCCTGCAAGTTACAAGGCGTCGGTTCGCGGCGAGATGAACCTGCGCACCGGCCGGATCGAGATAGTGGGATCGCAAGTCGAAGGCACGCCGGGTTCAGTCGCCGCGCGTGGTAGCTACGACGTGAAGAGCGGCGCGATGGATCTGCAGGGCTCCGCCCGCTTCAACAGTCTCGCCGATGTTGCCCCGCTCACCGGCGCCGCCCAGGGCCGATGGAGCGTCAAACGCACCTCCGCCACATCACCCGTTCGCATCAACGCAGACCTTGAAGGTCGCAATGTCGGCTCCCCAAATGCCACGCTCGCTGAAATCACCGGTTCCTCACCGCGCGTGACCCTCAACGGCGTGGTCAGCAATGGCCGCTTCGCGATCGAATCTGGCACGATCAACGGCGCCGCCCTACGCGCCAACATGACTGGCCGTATCACGGACGCTGGCGCGATCGCCGGGCGTGCGTCCGGCACGCTGCAGCGCCCTCTCAACCTCGGCGGCGCACGGATCGAAACCGCCGCTTTCGACGCCGACATCACTGGCACGGCAAGGCTGCCGCAAGTGAAGATACGCCTGCGCGATGGCGCCGTCACTACAGCAGGCGTCACGATCAGCGCGCTCGACGGCACAGCAGAAGCACGCCTTGGCGAAGCCATCACCGGCCGGTTCGCCCTCGCGGGCCAATCCGCCATCGGACCATTCAGGACATCCGGCGAGATCAACGCGGGCGAAGGCGATTGGCGCATCGAACGCTTGAACGCCAGCCTCGGCGACTTGAAATTCGCCGCCTCTCGCCTCGGCTTTTCCGACGGCGCGCTCAATGCTGCCTTCACCGCGAGCGGCCCACTGGCCGGTGTTGGCGGTATCGAGAAAGGCGCGCTCACCGCAAGCGGAACCGTGCGCATGGGCAAGGAGCTGACAGCGAACATCAACGGCCGGCTCACCGATGTGCGCAGCTCAGGCGTGCGCCTTGATGTCGTGTCATTCGAAGCAAAGGCATCCGGCGGAGAGGCTACCGCTAAGGCCCATGCACGCGGCTCCGTCGGCGCGCCGCTCGATCTCAACCTGATCGCCACGGCCAAGCGTCAGGGCGAGGGCTGGGCTGGCGAGGCAACACTTGATGGCTCTGTTGACCAGCTCCCCATCAAGACATCGCGACCCGCCATCTGGAAACAGGGGTCAGCCGGTTGGTCCCTCGATGCGGCTTTCACCGCCCTGCGCGGCGCCATTGATGTCGAGCTTGCCGACGAAGGCAGCATGGCGACGGCCCGTATCGAAATGCAGAACGTGAACCTACGCGGTCTGTCGCGGCTTGCGCGCATTACACCTATCGCCGGCACGGTGACTGGCACGGCCACGTTCGTGAACGGCGACGGCCCGGCGTCCGGAGAGCTTCGGCTGAAGGTCGCTGACGCCAACCCCGTCGGCGTCACCGCCGATCCCATAACACTTACGATCGCATCGACCTTGCGCGACGGCATTCTCGTTTCGGAATCCTCCGGCGAAGGACAGGGGTTCAGCCTCAAGGCGTCCTCGCGCGTTTCCGTCGTGGAAAGCGAAGGCTTCGCCATCTCTCTCGCGCAGGACGCGCCGATGACCTCGCAGGCCGACCTGCATGGTCGCGCTGAACAACTCTGGGCCCTGTTTGGTCCGGAAGGCCAGTCGCTGCGCGGCGTAGTGGACGCCAACTTGCGCGCAACCGGCACGATCGCCCGCCCTGTTCTTGTAGGCAGCGTTACTGTTGCCGAAGGCGCTTTTGAGCACAGCGACACGGGCCTTGCCCTCCGCGACATCTCGGCGCGTGGCACGTTCGACCAGAACGCGGCGCGTATCACCGACGTGAAGGCCAACGACGGCAAGGGTGGCACACTGACGGCGCAAGGCGAGATCACCTGGAACGGCAATGTGCAGGGCGGTCTCACCTTCAAAGCAAACAATCTGCTCGCGCTTGGTCGCGATGACCGGCTGGCAATCCTGTCGGGCGATGGCGCCGTCCGCATCGGTGAGGAAAACATCAACATCACCGGCAAGTTTACCGTCCAGCAGGCGCGCATCTCGATCGAACAGCCGGCGTCTGAATCGATTCTGACTATTCCCGGACTGCGCCGCGTCAACTTCCCGAACCAGGTGGTCGACGAGACGAACGACACCGCCACAACTGCGCCGTGGCGGCGCCCGGTCCGGCTCGACATTGAGGTTGCAGCCCCGCGTCGCATCGTCATCTTCGGCCGCGGGCTTGATACGGAATGGAGCGCTAACCTCCACGTTACCGGACCGATCTCCGATCCGTCCATCGCCGGCACAGCGACACTTGAGCGTGGTGATCTCGACCTTGCGGGCCGTCGCTTCCAGTTCGACACAGGCACGATCACGCTGAATGGTCCGATCCGCACGGCACGCATCGATATCTCAGCCGACCGCTCAACGGCGGACATCACGGCGAGCGTTCGGATCACCGGCACGCCTGTTGAACCGAAGTTTGTGCTCGAATCCTCGCCTACCCTGCCGCAGGACGAAATCCTTGCACGCGTGCTGTTCGGTCGCTCGGCAACCCAGCTCTCGGGCTTCGAAGCAGCCCAGCTCGCCGCCGGTCTCGCTCAGCTTGCTGGCGGGCAGGCGGGCTTCGATCCGGTCGGTCTTGTGCGCAAGGCTACGGGCCTCGACCGCGTGACCTTTGGCGCCGAAAACGGCATCGCATCTGTCGCGGCTGGTAAATATATCGCGGAGGATGTCTTTCTCCAGGTTGGAGCGGGCGGCGCCGGTGGCGTGGGCGCAGAAGTCGAATGGGAACCTATCGATGGTCTCTCGATCAGCTCGTCTGCAGACGGCAATGGCGATACCAAGCTGGCCGTCCGCTGGAAGAAGGACTACTGAGCCGCTTCTTCCTTGGGCCACAGGCATCGTGCGCAGCTCGAAATCACCAGTCCCACGATGAACATGTGCACCAGTATGGTGGCGTAGAGCATCTGGTGATCCGTGATCTTGGCATCAGGCCCTCGCGGCCTCTCCGGCAGAGCGCCGCTTCCATGCGTCGCTGCGAGTGGCAGGAGGACGGTGTACAGGACCACCATGACCACGATGCCCTAGCACGGCCCCAGCAGCCACCAGCAGCAGCGCAGGTCTGTGACATCCCTCGCGGTGATCATGTAGACCGACGCCATGATGAATGTGGGCACGTACTCCAGAACGAGGCCGAGGCTGGCCGACGCCCACCCACCCTCGCTTGCCGCTGGCCCCAGCACGCCTCGCGCGATCGACTGCAGGATCTGCAGCGGCTCTCGGCTTTAATAGCTGCCGATATGGATGAAAGCGTAGCCGAGATCGAGCGTGCCGAAGATCAGCGCTGCAATGACAATCGGCTTCCAGAGTTTCAGATCGGGTGACATTGGCGATCTCCTCGAGCTGCACGTGAGCCGGGCGCTCAAGCATCGCGCGGAAAAGTGGAGACCGGTTTTCCGCAAAAGCGATGCAAAAAACGAGAAGCTCTAGCTCGTCAGTGGAACATAGCCCACGGCTGCAAGATAGAGCCCGTCCGATGGCGCGACGGGACCGCACTGCGTCCGGTCGGCTGCTTTCAGAATATCGCCGATCCACTCCACCTGCGCTTTCCCCCTGCCCACTTCCACGAGCGAGCCCACCATAGAGCGCACCTGCCGATGCAGGAACGAACGCGCTGACGTATCGATAACGACTTCCTCGCCGTGCCGCATCACGCGGATGCTGGTCAGCGTCTTCACCGGCGTATCCGCCTGACACATGACATAGCGGAATGTCGAAAAGTCATGGCGCCCCACCAGCGACTGAGCTGCCGCGTGCATCGCATCGGCATCGAGTTGCGCCACGACACGCCATGCCCTGTTGCGATCCAGCGCTAGGTCTGCGCGCCGGTTCGCGATGCGATAGATATAGCTGCGCGACGTTGCACTAAAGCGCGCATGAAAATCCGGCGCGGCGTCTTCCGCCTTCAGCACCGACACTGGATGGGGCCGCAGATGAGCGTTGAGCGCATCGCGTACCGTGTCAGCCTTCAGATCCTTGCGCAGGTCGATATGCGCCACCTGTCCCAACGCATGGACGCCCGCATCTGTTCTGCCCGCTCCGATGACCAGCACTGGCGCGCCGTCCAGCTTCGCCGCCGCTGTCTCGATCGTTTGCTGTACGGAGGGCGCGTTGTCCTGCCGCTGCCATCCGGAATATCGCGAGCCGTCATATTCGATGGTGAGTTTGTATCTAGGCACGCGGCACACCAAACGCGTCTGGGAAGATCAGCTCACCTGACATCGGCGGGCCAAAGCGCAGGCGAACTCCGAAAAAATGAGGCCCTTTGAGAGATGTCTGAAATGGCTCCGTCGCCTCGACGTTGAAGCCGAAACGCGGGTAAAACCAGTCATGCCCGAGCACGAATACGATCGGAACGCCAGCTTCGCGCATCATCGTCAGCCCGGCATTCACCAGCATCGTGCCAACACCCTCGCGCTTCACCCATGGTTCGACGCACATCGGCCCCAGCCCCGCCGCGCCGAGCTTGCCTCGCACGCCCAGCGAATAGAACAGCACATGACCCACGATGCGCTCTTCCATGACGGCGACGAGCTGCAGCAACACGTCACCAGCCGTTTCCAGCTCACGTATGATGCGCGCCTCGTTCTCCTGGCCAAAGGCGCGCGTCGTCAGCTCCTGGATCTGTGGCTTGTCTGTCTGCAGGGCGATGCGAACGACCGGCTTTTCCATCAGGCTTCTCTCGTCACGACAGCGTCCGCCCCTTGGCAATGCGCGCGCCGCGCTGAAACTCGTCTGCCGTCATCTGCCCCTTGCCCGGCCGCTGCAAGCGCGTCAGCCGGACTGCGTCCGAACCACACGCAACTTTCAGTTCGCCGTCGAGAACAGCGCCCGGTGCTCCTGCGCCCGTGTCCGCCAGCGCGTGCAGCACTTTGATGCGCTGCCCGTCCAGCTCGAACCACGCCCCTGGAAATGGCGACATGCCGCGAATGCGCGCCGCGACCTGCTCCCCCGGCATCGTCCAGTCGATCCGCGCCTCCGCTGCCGAAACCTTCGGCGCTATCGTCACGTCTTCCGCGGCTTGCTGCTCCAGCACAACCGGACCAGCCTCCAATTTCGCCAAACCTTCAATCATGATTCCGGCGCCGAGTAGCGACAGCCTGTCATGCACATCGCCCGTCGTATCGCTTTCGCTGATCGGCGTCGTCGCGGTCAGCATGACAGGGCCTGTATCGAGCCCCACATCCATCTTCATCACCTGCACGCCGGTCACGGTATCGCCCGCCATCACGGCGCGATGGATCGGCGCAGCGCCACGCCAGCGCGGCAAGATCGAGCCATGCAGGTTGAAGCACCCCAGACGCGGGGCATCGAGGATCACCTTGGGCAGCAGCAATCCGTAAGCCACCACGACCGCAACATCGAGCTTCAGCGCCGCAAAGGCATCGCGGTCTGCCTGGGCCTTGAAGTTGAGCGGCATTCGCACATCGATGCCGTGCCTGGCGGCAGCCTCATGCACCGCCGTCTGGCGCAGCTCCTTGCCCCGCCCCGCCGGACGCGGCGGCTGGGAATAGACACAGCAAACGTCATGACCAGCCAAAATGAGGGCTTCCAGCGTCGGCACGGCGAAATCGGGCGAACCCATGAAGGCAAGGCGAAGCGTCATGGCGGCCCTTCTATCCAAAGAATTGGCAATCCGAAACCTGCTGCTGGCGGCCGCGAGGTGAGGGTCGACCAGACGCCCCCGCGTGTTAGGCTGTGCGCATGGAATTCAAGCCTGCCGAAATCGCCCTGATCGCTGTCGCCGTCCTCGGTCCGACGATCTTTCTCGTCCTGGCCTTCGTGCCGGGCGGCCTCAATTTCGTTGGTGACATCGCGATGGATCCGGTGCTCGGACCGGTCGTGTTCTTCGGCCTCGCCGCCATACTCTTCGTCGCGCTCGCCTGGCGCATTTACCGCCGCATCCGACCCGCCGAACGCAAGCCGGTCTCTGCGACCGAGCATGTCAGCCCTACGCACATGCCGAAAGTGGAGGGCTCAAAAGCCGTCGAGCAGCTGAAGAACCGCAAGCCTGGCTAGCCGGCCGTCAGCGCCGAATACCGCAGCGCGAACAACAGGGCGGCCACAAACACGCCACCGAGAAATATCGGCGTCGAGAATTTTTTCACATAGTGGAATGTCAGCGCCTGCACGATCGCCAGTGCGATGTAGATTGGCCACGCCGACAGCAGCCCTGTCAGCGTCGGCGCGGGCAGGCCTGCAAACGGATCAACACCAGCCTCGATCCTTGGCCACACCGACGGCATCACGCCGCCCAGCCAGATCAGGAATATGGCCGCGACAAACACGGCCACATGCTTGGCCCACTCTACGGGTTTCATCTGGTAGTCCTCAGAACGGGAGCTTGAAGCCAGGCAACATCCCGCCCAGACCGCCAGTGGCATCCTTCATCGCGTCCGCCATGGCGTCGTCCAGCTTGCGTCGCGCATCCGAATGAGCAGCTTTCACCAGATCCTCGACCATCTCCTTGTCGGCAGGCTGGAGCAGGGAAGGGTCGATGGAGAGCGAGGCCAACTCGCCTTTGCCCTTCAGCACCACCTTGACCAGGCCGGCGCCGGACGAGCCTTCGGCGGTGATCTCTTCCATCTTGGCCTGCGCCTCCTGCAGGCGCTGTTGCATCTGCTGCGCCTGGCGCATGATCTCGGACAGGTCCTTCATTCGTCATCCTCACGCTCTTCGGGGTCGGGAATAGTCTCTTCCACGCGATCACGATAGCTGAAGTCAACATGGATCACATTGCCGTCCCGGGGCGCGCCTTGCGGCGCGCTTTCGGGA
This sequence comes from Caulobacterales bacterium, assembly GCA_038326205.1. Classification (GTDB taxonomy): domain Bacteria; phylum Pseudomonadota; class Alphaproteobacteria; order Caulobacterales; family Hyphomonadaceae; genus UBA7672. The sequence goes on from JBBQJV010000004.1 coordinate 106,901, forward strand.
AAATCTTCCGTGTCTTCTGCCGCATCGGCGTCATCGACGCGCAGAACGCGCGCGCCGGGGAACACCCGCAACGCTTCGGCCACGCGGGGGATGGCCTCGATAGCGCGCATCTTCTCGACGCCCTTGCGCGTCCGCAGTTCCTTCACGCTCTCTGCGCCGCCATCGCTCGACTGCTGCACTTCCCACTCGACGCTGGTTACATTTTCCAGCCAGTCCTTGATGCGCTGCGACAGGTTGTGCGGTGCGTTAGGCGCCGCGGTGTAGCGAAAGTGACCGAAGTCGATCTCGGCCGGCCGCACGAATCGCTCGATCTCGTACTTCAGCGCAATCTCGCGCCGCGCATCCATTTCAGCCACGATCTCGCGCAGCGACGACAGGCGAACAATGTCGCCATGGTCTTCCTCTGACATTGACGACGGCTGCGAAGCTGGAATGGCGACAGCCGACGGCGCCTCTGCGCGCACCGCGGCGCGTGGCGCTTCAGGCTCAGACTTTGGGCTGGGCACAGCGGCCCCGCCCGCAAGCATCCGCGCCGCCTCTTCCGGCGACGGCAGGCTGGTAACGGCGGTCAGCCGCAACACCACCATCTGCGCTGCCGATGGCGGGTCAGGCGCCCGCGCGCAATCCTCAAAACCCTGCAACAGCAACCGCCACATGCGCGCCGACTGCGCGGGCGACATCAGCTCGCCCATTGCTCTTGTTCGTTTCGCCCACTCCTGCGGACCGGCGAACACATAGGCGTCCTTCAGCACTTGCGCGCGGCTGATCTCAACGACCACATCCATCAGGTCCTTGATCAAGACCGGCGCGTCCGCACCCTGCTCCAGCAATGCGGACGTCTCGTTCAGCGCCGCCTTGTGATCGGCGGCGACAATGCGGTCCATCAGATCCAGCACGCGCGAGCGATCCGCGAGGCCCAGCATGTCGCGGACCTGCTCAACGCTGACCTGCTTGCCCCCGGATTCACTGGCGCCCTGCACGATTGCCTGATCGAGAATAGAAAGGCCGTCACGCGCCGATCCTTCCGCCGCACGCGCAATCAGCGCCAGCGCCTCCTCGGCGACCATCGCGCCTTCCTGTTTGCAGATGCTGGAAAGATGCGCCGTCAGCGCCTCGGGTGAGAACCGCTGCAGGTTGAACCGCTGACAGCGAGACAGCACAGTCACAGGCACCTTCCGGATCTCAGTTGTCGCGAAGATGAACTTCACATGCGGCGGCGGCTCTTCCAGCATCTTGAGCAACGCGTTGAACGCCGCCGTCGACAGCATGTGAACTTCGTCGATGACGTAGACCTTGTAGCGCGCGCTGACCGGAGCATACCGCGCGCCATCGAGCAGGTCGCGCATGTCAGACACGCCCGTATGCGAGGCCGCATCCAGCTCGAGCACGTCCGGGTGCGTTCCCGCCATGATCGACGCGCAATGCACGCCCGGCGGGTCCAGCTGCATCGACGGCTGGTGCACATCTTTCGTTTCGTAATTCAGCGCCCGTGCGAGCAAGCGCGCAGTGGTGGTTTTCCCGACCCCGCGCACACCCGTCAGCATGAAAGCGTGGGCGATACGACCCGTCTTGAACGCGTTGGTCAGCGTCCGGACCATCGCCTCCTGCCCAACTAGGTCCTCGAACCTTGTCGGGCGATATTTCCGCGCCAGCACCTGATAGGCGGCCGGCGCCAAGGGTACATCGTCCCCGAACATGGATGCGGTCATCGTGTCGCGGGGTTCGGCGACATCGTCCTCAGGCCCGTCTTCGGGCGGTTTCGGGGGCTTCTTCGAGGCCATGGACCCTATATGGACCAGCCAGCCGGGAATCGCCAACCGCTGCCCCGCAACCCGGCACATATCCACAAAGTCACATCGGATGGCTGGGAAAATCGATCAAAGACCGAGGTGCAGGCTGGTCGCGACCCAAGCTAAACTCGTTACGGCTGCTTCCTTCCGGATCTGACCGGGTTGGCGAACCGCTCGTCCGCAACCAACCTGCCACATTCTTATAGGAAGGCAGGCGCTGGCCTGCAATGTTCCTGATGTCGCTGAGTCGTGGGGTTCGGCATGTTTTCCAGCAGACTATTGCCATCCGGGCGGCCCACATCGTTAACCGGCGTTCGCTAGGGCCAGTTCAATGAGCAGCCACGTCTTCATCAGCTATGGCCGGGGTGACCGTGAGATGGTCGCCGCGATAGCCCGCCGCCTCGAGGAGCGCGGCCTGTCGGTCTGGTACGACGCCCGTGTCGAGAGCGAATCCGGGTTCAACGACGACATCGCCGCAGCCCTGACGGGCGCCGCCATCACCGCACTTTTCTTCTCCGACGAATGCAGCTCCTCCCGGCAGGTCGCCCAGGAACTCGCCCTGGCCGACCAGCTCGGCAAACCCGTGGTGCCCGTGCTGATGGAAGCCGCCACTCCCCGCGGCCCCTTGCTGTTCGACCTTGCTGACCGCTGCTGGTTGCAGGCCTACCCCGAGCCGCGCCTGCATACCGACGAGCTTGCCAGCCTGCTTGCACATATCGCTGGCCTCCACCCGCCCGGCGCGCCGCCGCAGGTCGCACCCACCAATCCTAAGGCCTATGTTGGACGCCAGGATTCCGATGGCAGTCCCAGCCAGTATGTCACCGGCAAGACCTACCGCATCCTCAATGCCATCACGCTCGGCCTCTATGGCCTTGTGATGTCCCCGCGTGCGATACGGAGCTTTGAGTCAAACATCAGGAAGCCCTAGTGCCCGCCCTGTCCAAGCCAATGTCCGAACCGCTTTCCAAAGCTGCCGCCGAAATTCCACTCGTACCCTACGGTCTCGACCGCGCGGCCCATCATCGCCGCGACACGGTCTGGCTCGACGACGCCTTCGCATCGGACACAGTGCAGATCCTGCTGATGCGGGAAGGGGCGCCGCTGGTTCAAGGCGCCGCTCCGCCCACAACGCCCTCGCAGATCGGCGCAGCCCTCGGCCCCGGCCGCCCCCTCCTCTGGCTCGGCGCGCAGGCCGCAATGCTCAGCCCGAAAGCCACGCGCCTCTTTCTGGGTGAGACTGAAAAAGGCTCGCCCGTCTTCGCGCTCGACCTTCCCGCCAGCTTCAGTCTGGATTCCTCTCCCATCGCCGGCCTCGGCGTGTTCGAGGATTTCCGTGCCGCCGCTTCCGGCTTCTCCCCCTTCGAAGGTGGCGCAGCCGCCACTGCCCGAGCACTGTTCGAATGGCATCGCGGTCACGGGTTCTGTGGCAAGTGCGGGGAGCGCACGACGGTCGATGAGGCGGGCTGGAAGCGGAAATGCAGTGACTGCGGGCGCGAGCATTTTCCGCGCACCGATCCGGTCGCCATCATGCTGGCGGTGCGCGACGACAAGTGCCTGCTGGGGCGGCAGGCCGCTTGGCGGCCCGGCTTCTGGTCGTGCCTCGCGGGCTTCGTCGAGCCCGGGGAAACGCTCGAGCAGGCCGCTGCACGCGAAATCTTCGAGGAAGCTGGCATCCGCTGCTCGACGCGCGCCGACTATTTGTTCTGCCAGCCATGGCCCTTCCCGTCCTCGCTGATGGTCGGGCTCATACTCGAGGCGGATGGCGATGAGATCACCGTCGACACGACCGAGCTTGAAACAGCGCGCTGGTTCACCCGCGAAGAAACTGCGTCGATGATGGCGGGCACAAATCCCGAAGCGTTTGCGCCGCCGCGATTCGCCATCGCTCATCACGTCATCAAGGCGTGGCTGGATCGAGGTTAGAGCACGAACAGCGGCACTTCATCCGGCAGCGGGTCGATCATGCGCGCCAGTCGCGGATCGTCGAGACCCTTGCCATAGGCTTCGGCATAAATACGCCGCAGCCATTCTTCCAGGATCATCACCGGCACGCTGTGCACGTCGGGATGCAGCATCGCCAGCAGCACCATCGATGGCGGCTGGCCAAACGCATTCAGGGGCAAGATGTATTCAAGCCCGGCAAGCTGCCTGCAGCCTAGCCGCTTGTAAAATTCCAGCCGCCTTGCCTGCTCTTCCGAACCGGTGTTCGCGTCGACCTCTATAATGGCCGTTCGTTCGATGCCGATCAGTTGACGGCTCGCAAGCAGCAAGTGAGAGCCGATCTTGTTTCCCCGCGCCTCAGGCGCCACCGCGGCGTATTCGAAGAGCCAGAAATCGGCCTGCTCCGGCGCCCATGCTACGGCAAACCCGATGATCGCCTCGTCCATCCGCGCGACCACGAACCGATAGTCCGGCCGCTGGATCAGGGCTCTGAACTCGGCCTCTGGTCTCTGTTCTGATTGCAGGATCGCCGCATGATACAGTGCATACACATGGTCGAGACCTTCGCCATCATCCGGCTCAAGCTGGGAAATGCGAATCTCGGGCATGGCATCCTCCGCGCCAATCCTTGCATCACCTCGAAAACAAAAAACACCCCGCGATGAACGCGGGGTGTCTCATGTCAGTTCTGCGTTTGTTGAAAACGCCGGCCTACGCTCTTACGAGCGGTGGAAAGGCTAGAACTTGCGGACGTACGACAGCGAGTACGCATCGGCATTGCCAACATCGTAGTCGTGACGGGTCCAGTCGAGGCGAACGCCATCGACTGGCGTCAGGTTGAACGTACCGCCCGCGCCATAGGCGAAGCCGTCTTCGGAGCCACCCGGCGAAGTTTCGATACGCGAGGCGCCGGCGCGCGCGAACACGTCGAACGAGGGGCTCAGCGGAAGTTTGGCAACGACAAACGCTCCGATTTCGCTGTCGAGATCGGTGCCGCTGTCGCCTTTCACGCCGAAAGAGCCTTCGCCTTCGATGGCGAAGTTCGGTGTGAGGTCAACGCCAACGCGGCCCGTGATGGCGCCGAGGTCAGCGCCGCCGTCGCCGTCGAACTGCGTGTAACCGCCGGAAACGTAGACGCCGGATGTCTGCGCTTGCGCAGTCATGAAGGCGGGAGCAACCAGCATCGAAGCGGCTGCGAGAGCAAGTTTCAGTTTCATGGGGAAAACTCCAGTTGTGTCAGGAGCAGGGTTCCGAGGGGATTGCGTGATCCCGACAGTCACACCCGCTCAGGTTATTAGTCTGATCTCGTGTCCCGCCCTGAGGCGATCGCCGCGACCCTGTATCCACCCAGCGCGGGTCGATATGCCTCAGTAAATAGGTGGTACTCAAACTAGTTCCGCAGAAGATGAGCATTAAACTTCGTTAGGTGACCCG
>JBBQJV010000005.1:0-92336 GCA_038326205.1 Caulobacterales bacterium
TGGTGGAATCGGTTTCACGGCGCGGCAGGGCCGCCCGCGTATGGTTACCCCATGCCGCCAGAAGAGCGGCTGAAGAGATACTCTAAAAAGGGTTCGATGATGGCTGGCATCAGCGCCTCTGCGCGAGACGTCCTGTGCGTCCTCAAAATGGCTGCCCTGGCAGGCGTGCTGGGAGCATTATGCACGGGCGTAGCTGCCGCGCAGTCGGCCGCCCCCATCGTCTACAAGTCGATGAAACCGGCCTCCACCGTGCTGCGGCTGGAAAATCGTGCCGATCCCCTTGCCCTCAACGTCGCACCGACAGCACCGATTCCGTCCTTTGCCGGTGAAACCCGCTCGTTCGGGCCGACCCCGCTCGCAGCGTCCGGAATTGGCGAGCCGATGGCGCTGAAAACCGCTGCCACGAGCACACGCTCGGCCATCCAGGAACAGCTGGCGACGCCCTATGCTGGCCCTCCCTATCAGGTCGCGGGGCGCTGGTATGTGCCGGCGCACGAGCCGAATTACAACGAAGTCGGCATTGCGTCGTGGTACGGCCCGACCTTCCACGGCAAGGATTCCGCGTCCGGCGAAGTGTTCGACGAAAACGCCATGACGGCCGCGCATCCGACCCTGCCGATCCCCTCGATGGTCCGGGTCACCAACCTCGAAAACGGACGCGTAGTGCTCGTGCGCATCAACGACCGCGGCCCCTTCGTGGATGACCGCATCATCGATCTGTCGAAGGCCGCGGGCGCGGCGCTTGAGATTCACGCCAAGGGCACGGCCAAGGTTCGCGTCGAGTATGTTGGCGCAGCGCTCCTGGACGGCGGCGGCCAGGTTCTGGCGCCGTCGGCTCCCCAGCGCGTCAGCTTTGTCGCGCCGCCGCTTCCCACTGTTTTACGCCCCGCGTCAGGTCAGTTCTACGTTCAGGCTGGATCGTTTGCGGACCTCGCCAACGCTCATGACTTGCGCAAAAAGCTTGCCGCCGACCGTCCGGTTTCGATCGAAAGTGTCGCGATCAACGGCTCGGAATTCTACCGCGTGATGCTGGGACCGTGGACAGAGCGTGAGCAGGCTGAAACAGCCCGCCAGGGGCTTGCCCGGTCGGGCGCGCAGGGACTGCTCGTCTCCCGCTCCCGTTAGGCTCCTAATGGCTGCGGAGATGGGGGCAGGGCGCCACACATCACAGAAGAGGCAGGTTCCAGACATTCGCGAAGGTTGACGCGGGCGCCCAAAACGCCGTCTTGTTGCCGGATTCCCAAGGGAGTCTTTCGACATGCGCTTAATCGCCGGAACCATGGCCGCTATGGCCCTTCTGGCCGCTTCGGTCTCAGCCATTGCTCAGCAACCGAGCGCGCAACAGCCGGGCCCTGCTCCGGCAACTCCCGATCCCGTCGCGCAGATGGCGGCTGATCCGCTGGACACGGCGGCAACTTACGCCTTCATAATGGATGGCGACACCGGACTTTCGCTTTATTCAAAGCGCGGCGATGAGGCGATGATCCCTGCCTCGATGTCGAAGCTGATGCTGTACTACATGGTGTTCGAACGGATCAAAGCAGGTCGCCTCTCGCTGACGGACGAATTTACGGTGAGCGAGCATGCGTGGCGCACCGGCGGCGCCGGCACTGACGGCTCGACCATGTTCCTGCCGATCCACTCGAAAGTGACCATCCAAGATTTGCTGAAGGGCGCGATCATCGTCTCGGGCAATGACGCATGCATCGTCCTTGCTGAAGGCTTGTTTGGGAGTGAGGAATCCTTCGCCCGCCAGGCGACGACGCGCGCCAAGGAGTTGGGCCTCACGCATTCGACGTTCGCAAACGCCACGGGTCTCGACAATCCGAATCATCGGATGAGCGCACACGACATCGGCATGATCGCATACCGCATCATCAAGGATTATCCGGAATACTATTCGATGTTCTCGGAGCCGGAGTTCACGTTTAACAAGACGCGACAGTACAATCGTAACCCGCTGCTCCGTGAGTTGCCAGGCTCGGATGGCGTCAAGACAGGCCACCTATCGGTTTCGGGCTACGGCCTCGTCGGCTCGGCCGTGCGCGATGGCAAGCGTCGCCTCATCGTTCTCAATGGCCTTGCCAGTGAGACAGCTCGCAAGACCGAAGCACCACGCGTCATGCGGTCAGCTTTTCTCGACTTCACCTCGGTGACGCTGGTGAAAAAGGGAGCGCAGGTTGCGGTGGCCGACGTGTGGATGGGCGAGCAGAAGCAGGTGCCGTTGATAGCAACATCTGACTACGCGGTCGGCCTGCATCTTGATGCCGTCGACAAGATTAAGGGGGAGGTCGTTTACAAGTCACCCCTGATGGCGCCGCTGAAGGAAGGCGACGTCGTCGGCGACCTGACAATCTCGGCGCCGGGTGTTGGCGCCGTGAAAATTCCGGTCGCGGCCGGTGCGGCCGTCAATGAAATGGGCTTTTTTAGCAAGGCCATGTTCGGACTGAAAGGCGATTGAGCTTTGGCGACGCGCGGACGCTTCATCACGCTCGAAGGCGGCGAAGGCGTCGGCAAGTCAACGCTGGCGGGTGCACTGGCGCAACAGCTTAGCGCTCGCGGCTTCAATGTCGTGCGAACGCGAGAGCCGGGCGGATCGCCGGGCGCGGAGGCTTTGCGGCGTTTGATCCTGACCCCGCCAGAAGAGATTGGCGGCTGGCAGCCGACGGCTGAGGCATTGCTGTTCTATGCAGCCCGCAGCGACCATCTTGACCGCACCATTCGCCCGGCGCTGGCGCGTGGCGACTGGGTGCTGTGCGATCGCTTCTCCGATTCAACGCGTGCCTATCAGGTGGCCGCAGGCGGCGTTGCGCCACAACACATCGACGCGCTTGAGCGTGTGTGTGTCGGCCCGACCGTGCCGGACATGACGCTGGTGCTGGATCTGCCGATGGCGATTGCACGTACACGGATGACCGCGCGGGGTGGCCGACCGGACGCTATCGAGGCACGCAACCTTGTTTATCATGAAGCGGTCCATCGCGCCTTCCTCGACATTGCGCACGCCAATCCTCAGCGGTGCGTCGTGCTTGACGCGTCGGTCGCGCCGGCTGCGCTGGCGCAAGCGGCTATGTCCGAAATCGTGCACCGATTTGCGGAGGTCCGCTGATGGAGCTCCAGCCGGACGACGTTGGCCCGGTCGTTGGCCATCAGGTTGCGCGCGATGATTTCCTGTCCGCGCTGGCGACGGGAAAGCTGCATCATGGCTGGCTGATGCGTGGGCCGCGTGGCGTCGGCAAGGCGCGGCTCGCGCTGCGCTTTGCGATGAAGCTGTTCGGCGACCAAAGCGATTTCAAATCGCAGCCTGACGCCGCGCTAGCGAAGCTGGTGCTTGCTGGTAACCACCCGGACCTGCGCGTCATCCGCCGACCAATCGACGACAAGGGCAAGCAGAAAGCCGAGATCCCGGTCGACAGCGTGCGCGAGCTTGCGCAGTTCTTCTCGCTGCGTCCCGCCCTCGGCGGTTGGCGCGTTGCGATCGTCGACGCGGTCGACGAGATGAACCGGTTCGGCGCCAACGCCGTGCTGAAGACGCTCGAGGAGCCTCCAGCCAAGGCCGTCCTGTTCCTGATTTCGCATGGCGAGCAGCCCTTGCTCCCGACCGTGCGCAGTCGCTGCCGTGTGCTGCGTTGTGGCGCATTGAGCGAACATGATGAGCTGGCCGTGCTCGCGGCGCGTGGCCACACGGGCGCCAAGGCGATGGCGATTGCGAACCTCGCGCCGGGTCGCCCGGGACGCGCGCTTGAGCTGCTTCAAGGTGATGCTGATGATGGTGGTGCGGCGCTGGAGTCGCTTCTACGATCAGATGTTGTCGATGCCTCGGATCTGCAGACGGCGTTGTCGCAGGCGGCCAAAAGCGATGGCGCTCTGGCCGTGTCGATGGAGCGCCTTCGCAATTTCCTGCAGCGCCGTGCAATGCGTGAGAGCGATCCGATGCGAGCAGGCGAATGGGCTGATGCGGCGCTTGCCGTTGTGCGTATTGGCGCCGAGGCGCGGGCGCTCAACCAGGATCGCGCGCAGACGATCGCCGCGGCGCTGAATGCGGTGTCGGGTCGGCTTTCTTGCGCGGGAAGCTGACGCGCATGTATTTTGACACGCACGTGAACCTACATGCAGAGCAATTCCAAGCGGATTTGCCTGAAGTGCTGACGCGTGCGCGGGCTGCCGGCGTTACGCGCATGGTGACGATCTGTGATCGACTGGATCGCTACCCGGCGGTCAAGGCGATTGCCGATGCGAACGACGACATCAACTGCACGGTCGGCGTCCATCCGCACTATGCGAAAGACTTCTGGTCGCTGCGGGCCGAAACGCTGGTGGCCGAGGCGCGAGATCCGAAAGTGTGCGGCATTGGCGAGACGGGGCTCGACCAGCACTACGGTTATAGCGATATCGTCCTGCAGGAGCGTAGCTTCGTCGAGCATATCGCGGCGTCGCGCGAGACGCAGCTGCCGCTGGTCGTCCACACGCGGGAGGCTGACGACCTGACCGGCGACCTGCTGGAGCGTGAATATGCGCGTGGCGCCTTTCCGATCCTGATGCACTGCTACACGGCGGGCGACCGGCTGGCGAAACGCGCGCTGGATCTCGGCGCGTATTTTTCGATCTCGGGCATCCTGTCGTTCAAGTCGGCCAAGGACGTTCGGGAGGTCACCAGCCAGGTCCCGCTCGACCGGGTGATCCTCGAAACCGACTGTCCCTACCTCGCGCCGATGCCGCATCGCGGACGGCGCAACGAGCCTGCCTTTCTGCCGGACGTCTGCCGGGCCTTCGCAGAGCATCGCGGCCTGACGAACGAAGAAGCCGCTGGCCTGACCGTGGCTAACGCCCTCCGGCTATTTGGGCGGGTCCTATGAGCGCTGCAGGACCCCCGACTATTGGCGGCAAGGGAAGGTTGCAGCTCCGTATCCTTGGGTGCGGCTCGTCGGGCGGCGTCCCGCGGATCGGGAATGACTGGGGTGTCTGCGATCCGGCTGAGCCACGTAACCGCCGGTCGCGCTGTTCGGCGCTGGTGCGGTTCTGGGGGCCCGGTGCGACCGAGCCCACGCTGGTCCTGATCGACACTGCTCCGGACATGCGCGAACAGTTGCTGGCGGCGCAGGTTAGGCGGCTCGACGCCGTCCTGATCACCCATGAGCACGCCGACCAGTGCCACGGCATCGACGACCTCCGGGCACTGGTTCTGCGCAGTGGCAAACGGATGCCTGTCCACATGGATCAGGTCACGTCGTACGTCATCGGCCGAAGGTTCGACTACTGCTTCGACGGCGCCGGGTCGTATCCCGCGATCCTCGACAAGCGCGCTGATCTCGAGGCCGGGCAGGCTGTGGATATCTCGGGTCCGGGTGGGCAGGCGCAGTTCTTGACGCTGGCCCAGGACCATGGCGGGATTGGTTCGCTGGGCTTTCGGATCGGCACGCTGGGCTACTGCAATGACGTGGTCCGTTTGCCGGAGGTGACCCTTGAGCGCCTGACCGGGCTCGATACGCTCGTCGTCGATGCGCTGCGCTACAAGCCGCATCCGACACATGCGAGCGTCGCCGAGGCTTTGGCCTGGATTGAACGACTCAAACCGCGCCGGGCGATTTTAACGAACCTGCATGTCGATCTGGACTACGCGACGTTGAGGGCGGAGTTGCCGTCGGGCGTCGAGCCAGCTTTTGACGGCATGGAGCTCGAGGTCCTGCCAAGTGTATGATTTGAATGCAGATAGTATTGCCCATAATGTTGATTATGCGACTGACGGTATAAGGGGAACGAGGGATGGCGGACCAAGCCAAGACGCCCGGAGGCGGAGAGCCTGCCGCCGGTCAGGGAGCCTCCCTCCCCTCACACGGTGAGCCATGGCGCGATCTGGTGGCCTTGATGGCCCGTCTGCGGGACCCTGTAACAGGCTGTCCGTGGGACCTTGAGCAGACCTTCACAACCATCGCGCCGTACACGATTGAGGAAGCCTACGAGGTGGCCGACGCCATCGAGCGGCAGGATATGGGTGAGCTGAAGGGTGAGCTGGGTGACTTGCTGTTCCAGTCGGTCTTCCACGCCCGCATGGCCGAGGAAGCCGGACACTTCAACATCGACGACGTGGTCAAAGGGCTGGTCGACAAGATGGTCGACCGCCATCCCCACGTATTCGGCATGGAGCGTGTCGACAGCGCCGAAGCACAGGTTGGCGCCTGGGAGGCCATGAAGGCGGCCGAGCGAGCCAAGAAAGCGGCTGGATCCGAGCCCAGTGCGCTCGATGGCGTGGCGCTCGGTTTGCCGGCGCTGATGCGGGCCGAGAAGCTGGCGAAGCGCGCCGCCCGGGTTGGCTTTGATTGGCCAGCACCGGAGCCCGTCTTCGAGAAGCTGCAGGAAGAGATTGCCGAGCTGGAGGAGGCTATTGCTGTGCCTTTGGTGGACCAGGCTCACGTGGCTGAAGAGCTGGGCGATATCCTGTTCGTCGTGGCAAATCTCTGCCGAAAGTTGTCTGTCGATCCCGAGGAAGCATTGCGTGCCGCAAATTCAAAATTCGGAAAGCGTTTCCGTGCTATGGAAGTCATGGCCCGGGCGAGAGGACAGGACTTCGCCAGTCTTACCCTCGACGAGCAAGAAGCGCTGTGGGTCGCCGTGAAGGTGATCGAGCGCTCAGCGCCGACCGGCGCCTAGCCTGCCCAGCGCACCGGGCCCGGGGCCGGCTCCATTGATGCACCGGCGTGCGATACTGGGCGTGAGGCACGCAGCGCGATCGCGTCACGCAAGGCAAGCTGGCGTTTCGCGAATTCGAGTTCCTCGCGCGTGTCCACGTCGACCAACAGCGGCGAAGGCGCGCCGAGGCTCGTCACGCGAAAACCACCCTGCCCGATGATCCGCTTGGCGCCGTCGTCTCCATCCAGCGTCTTGAGTTGGTCGAAGCAGGCGGCTCCGAACGCCGTTGGTGGATGCACGCGGTCAGGCGCGCCGGCGTGCACGATGTCGGCGTCTCCGAGTTTGGCCAGCAGCGCCTCGACCAGCCAGCCTTCGACGAAAGGCATGTCGCCCATGCAGATGACGATGGCGTCCGGCTTGAACTGCAATGCCACCTGCACGCCAACGGCTATCGAATGGCCCAGGCCGTGTTTCGGCCTGCGGTTTAGCGCAATGACGAAGCGGTTGATCAGATGTTCCTTGAGGTCATTCCGGTCCGAGGGCGTGACGGCAACGCGAGTCAGCGCCGGCAGTTTGGCCAACTCTGATGCGGAATGTTCAATCAGGTGTTTGCCGCCCAGATTGGCCGTGAGCTTGTCACGGTTGCCATACCGGCGCGACAGGCCCGAAGCCAGCAGTATGATTGCAGCGCGACTGAGGGGGGCGCTCATCTCGTGCCTCCCTTGTCGTTCCAGACCTTGATGATCTGTGCTAGCGCCGAAACGGCCAGCGAGCGCGGATCATGGGAAGCGAATAGCCCGATTGGACCGGTCAGGCGCGCAAGGTCGCCAGGGCTGGCGCCAAGCTCATGGAGCGCTTCAACGCGACGTTGATGTGTCTGCCGTGAACCCAGCGCGCCGACATAGAAGGCAGGGCTGCGAAGTGCATCGAGTAGTAGGGGCGCTTCCCACTCGTGCTCGTGGAAGAGACATGCAACGGCGGTGTGTCTGTCAAGTGGCAGAGCAGGCGCGGCTGCCGGCGTGGTGAGACGAATGATCTGGTTCGCGAACGGCGCGCAGAATTCGAGGGTTGCCGCCTCCTGGCTCGCGACGACAAGTTCGACATTCGCGGTCTGCGCCATCTGGCTCATCGCAACGATTTCCCAACCGCGCCCGGCGAGCAGAATCCGAAGCTGCGGTGTGTAGCGACGCACAAACTCGTCAGCATGCGGCTGCGTCTCGCCATTGATCAGGCGCAGGGACGATCTTGGTGCGGACGGATTGAAGCCAAGCGCGAAAGACTTCCGCGCGCGGCCAAGCGCGATGGCGCGCTGCAGCAACTCACGATCGGGCGATGCATCGACATGCAGATCAAGCCCGCCACCGCATGGCAGGCGCACGTCCAGATAGGGAGAGCCGCGGCCATAGCGAAGCACGCGGTTGCTGCCTTCGCGCATCGCGATTTGCGCCTCCTCGGTCAGCGCCTGTTCGAGACACCCCCCCGAAATGCTGCCGGCAAACCGCTTGTCGCCAGCCACGGCGATCTGTGCGCCAAGTGGGCGCGAGAACGGACCGTCGAGGCCAACGATGGTGATCAAGGCTGCAGGCCGGCCGGTCGCGAGCTCCGCCTCGGCAAACGCCAGCACGTCGAGATCGCCGGCCAATCCAGGCGGCATATGGCCTGACGCCCGATAGACCGGAGGCGTTTGTGCGATCGTCATCGTGTGACGACGCAGATAGCTGGCGGCAGTGCAAGCGGCATGGTCGTCGTCAAAATCCTGATTCCCCGGCTACGCGCTTCCTAACGCCGCCCGGTCGTGTGGCAGGGTCCCCAACCGCCCAAGCTCCCCGCCAGTCCACGCTCGGCCCCTTGCCTACTCAACGGCTTCCGGCCTAGCGCTAACCTTCGGATTCGTAACGGTCCGGACCCTGCCGGTCAACGCGCCGGCGCCACGAGGAGTGCTATGAAGCGAGTTGACGAGCAGTTTGCCGACGGGCGCCTCCACACCGAGTGTGAGGGTGCCATTGGCTGGCTGACTTTCAATCAACCTGAGCGGCTGAATGCTGTCCGGCGCGATATGTGGGATGCACTACCGACGGCCGTGGCGTCTCTAGTCGATGCCGGCGTGCGCGCCATCGTGGTGCGAGGCGCTGGGGATAAGTCTTTCATTTCGGGCGCCGACATCGCCGAGTTCGACGTGCAGCGGAATGATGCAGCGACGAATCGTTCGTTCACCGCATCGGTGACCGCCGCGACCAACTCATTGCTCGCGGCCCCGGTTCCGGTCATCGCCATGATCAAGGGTTACTGCATCGGTGGCGGGATGGTGATCGCCAGCGCGTGCGATATCCGCATCGCCGCCGAGGGCGCCCGCTTCGGCGTGCCGGCGGGAAAGCTCGGCCTCGGGTATGAGGTCGATAATCTGGCGCGACTTCAGGGCATCGTCGGATCTGGCATGGCGCTCGAGATGGTCGCCACGGCGCGACAGTTCTCGGCGGATGAAGTCTTCGGCGCCGGCTTCCTCAACCGGATCGTCACGCGCGACGGTCTTGAGCAATCTGTGCGCACGCTTGTCGACGAAATCACGGCAACAGCACCTATGTCCTACGCAGCCGCCAAGCTCGCAAGCCGCGCCGTTCGCGACACATCGCTTGGCGACGCGGCACAGGCGGCAATCGATGCCTGCTTCGACAGCAACGATTTTAAGGAAGGCCGCGCCGCATTTCATGCGCGCCGCACGCCTTCGTTCACAGGTAACTAGCAGCGGACCGCCTCGAAATGCCGACAGCCGACGAACTGCTCGCAAGCGATTTCTCGACCATGCCAGAGCTGATCCGCTCTCACGCCGAGTATCGGCCCGATCACCTGGCGGTCATCGACGGCGACCGCTCGCTGACCTTCCTGCAATTCGACTCGCTGATTGATCGCGCAGCCGCGGCGATGCAGCGCGACGGTGTGAAGCCGCACGCGACCGTCGCCATTTGCGGGTCAACCAGCATCGAGTACGTGACGACCTTCATTGCTGCTCTTCGTTGTGGCGCCGCCGCCTGCCCGCTTGCGCCATCGTCCACGTCGGAACAGCTCGCGATGATGGTGCGGGATTGCGGCGCGGCGCTCCTGTTCGTGGACGACCCCGCCTCGATCGCGCTCGATGGCGTGGCGGAGCCGCTGAAAGTTGAACGCATCGCGCTTGAAGGCGTGCGCAACAAATCTTTCGCTGACTGGCTGGCGCGTCCCGGCGCGAAGCCGGATCCTGTCGACGTCGATCCCGACCAGCCGTTCAACGTCATCTATTCATCCGGCACGACCGGCGCGCCCAAGGGTATCGTTCAGCCACACAAGATGCGCTGGGGCCATGTGCGGCGCGCCGAAGCGCTCGGCTATGGGCCGGACGCGATCACGGTCGTCTCGACACCGCTCTATTCGAACACCACGTTGGTCAGCCTGATCCCGGCGCTGATGCGCGGCGGCACGGTGGTGCTGATGCGGAAATTTGACGCGCGCGGATTTCTCGAGCTTTCGCAGAAGTATCGCGCCACGCACGCCATGCTGGTGCCGGTGCAGTACCGCAGGCTGATGGATCTGGCCGACTTCGACAGCTTCGACCTGTCGAGCTATCGCATGAAAACCTGCACCAGCGCCCCGTTCGGCGCTGATCTGAAAGCCGATGTGCTCAAGCGCTGGCCGGGCGGGCTCGTCGAGATCTACGGCATGACGGAAGGCGGTGGGTCGTGCTTGCTGCGGGCTCACGAGTTTCCGCACAAGCTACACACGGTCGGACAGCCGGCGCCCGGACACGACATCCGCATCATCGGGGATGACGGCAAAGAACTGCCGCGCGGCGAGACAGGTGAGATTGTTGGCCGTTCGATGTCGATCATGACGGGTTATCACAACCAGCCGGAGAAGACCGCGAATGCCGAATGGTTCAGTCCGGATGGCGCGCGTTTCATCCGCACGGGCGATGTCGGCAAATTCGACGAGGATGGTTTCGTCGTGCTCGGCGACCGCAAGAAGGACATGATCATCACGGGCGGGTTCAACGTCTACCCCAGCGACCTGGAGGCGGAGCTGGCAAAAAATCCGGCCATCGCTGAGTCAGCTGTAGTTGGAATTCCGTCGCGCGAATGGGGCGAGACGCCGGCTGCATTTATCGTGTTGCGCGCCGGAACGCATGCGACAGCAGACGATCTCAAGGCCTGGCTCAACAGCCGCGTCGGCAAGACGCAGCGCCTGTCGTTCGCGACCGTGGTGGACCAGTTGCCGCGCTCGTCGATCGGCAAAGTCCTCAAGCGCCAGCTGCGGGACGAGTTCAAGGCGCCGGGTTGAGCGATTTGCATCTGCGCTGACAGTCCCTAAGCTGTTGCCTGACCGGCGGAGGCAAGCGGGATGAAATTCGGCATCTTTTACGAACACCAGCTGCCCAAGCCGTGGAATGAAGGCGACGAGGCACGGCTGTTCCACGAGGCGCTTGATCAGGTCGTGCTCGCTGATCGCCTTGGCTATGACTATGCGTGGGAAGTGGAGCACCACTTTCTCGAAGAATACTCTCACTCATCCGCGCCCGAAGTGTTCCTTTCCGCCTGCGCCGCGCTGACGAAGCGCATCCGCGTCGGGCACGGCATCCGACAGGTGATCCCGAACTACAATCATCCCGCCCGTACTGCCGAAGGATTGGCTACGCTCGACATCATTTCGCGCGGGCGGCTGGATTTCGGGATTGGTGAAGGCGCGACCCGGCTGGAGCTGGGCGGGTTCGGCATTCCCGCGAAAGAGAAACGTGCGCTGGCGCTGGAGGCAGGTGAGCAGATCGCCAACATGATGGTGATGGATCCTTATCCCGGCTTCGAAGGCAAAGGTTTTTCCTTTCCGTGCCGCAATGTTGTGCCCAAGCCGATGCAGAAGCCGCATCCGCCGATGTGGATGGCCTGCACCAACCGCGACACCATCAAGGTGGCGGCGTCGAAGGGCCTTGGCGCCCTGGCCTTCTCGTTCGTCGATCCGGCCGAGGCGCGCAGCTGGGCGGAGATCTACTACGGCATCATCAAGTCCGAGGAGTGCGTGCCACTCGGCCACGGCGTCAACGCCAACATCGCGATGGTGTCGAACTTCTCGGTGCACGCCGATCGAGCCGAAGCGATCCGGCGCGGACAGGAAGGGTTTGAATTCTTCAGCTATGCAGTGAACGCGCTGGTGGCGCATGATGCCTTGCCAGGGCGATCGACGCTTTACGCTGACTTTCTAAAGTCACGTGCAGCCAGCGACGAAGAGATAATATCCGCTCGCCAGCGCACGGAGATCAGCGCCAATGGTATTGGTACGCCGGACGACATCCGCGCCCACATTCGCGCCTTCCAGGCGGCTGGCGTCGATCAGGTGATCTTCCTGCAGCAGGCCGGTCGTAACCAGCACAAGCACATCTGCGAGTCGCTTGAACTGTTCGCCGCCGATGTCATGCCCGAATTCCGGGCCGAGATCGCGGCGCGCGAGACCGCCAAGGCGGCGGAACTGGCGCCGTTCATCGCCGCCGCCATGGCGCGCAAGCCCATGATGAAAGCGCTCGCTGACCATGAGATCCCGGTTGTGCCGGCTTCGGTCAAGAAGGCTCAGATCAACGAGACAAAACGCACTTAAGTTGGCCGGTCGTAGCCCGATTGCCCCCACACCGCCGGGCGCTCTATGATCCAGTCAGCGGCGGGAACAGCCAGCGACCGGGAAACGCGCAAGCCATGAGCCAGATCAATAGCCTTTCGGACGAACAGCTGTTGGCGCAAGGCATGGCTGTGGCGGTGCATGCGAGGCACAGGCCGGACAAGCTCGCCATTATCTCCCCGAGCGGAAATCTGACCTGGGCGGAGTTCAACGCCAGGGCGAACCAGTTGGTGCGGGTGCTGCGAAAGCATGGCTTGGAATCCGGCGATGGCGTCGCACTGTTGGCGCACAATGGACCGGAGTTCGCGATCGCGTGGGCTGCAACGCAGCGATCTGGCCTGCGGCTGACTGCTGTAAACTGGCATCAGGCGACGGATGTGATCGCCTATGTTGTCGACAATTGCGACGCGCGCGCACTCATCGCCAGCGCACGCTTCGCGACTGGCGCTGTCGAAGCGGCCAAACTCTCAGACAAGCTGGTTGCCCGGCTGTCATTCGCCGGCGCCGTCGATGGCTTTGATGACCTCGACGCGGCCATGGCAGTCGAGAGCGGAGAGAACATCGCGGACGCGGAATTCGGCACCACGATGCTATACACGTCGGGAACCACTGGCAGGCCCAAGGGCGTCTATCGCCGCACGCGGCCGGTGGTCTCTCAACTCACCAATGTCTGCAACGAGACGGCTCAGTGGAATCCGGACACGGATCTCTCGCTGCTGACGGGTCCGCTTTATCACGCGGCGCCGTTAGGCATTAATTTCGTCATTCCGATCAACGCCGGTGTCGGCGTGCTGCTCATGGACAAGTGGGACGCCGAAGAAACGCTTCGCCTGATCGCGACGCACAAGGCCACGCATACGCACGTGGTGCCCACGATGATGCACCGCATGCTGCAGTTGCCGGAAGAGACGCGGAACAAGTACGACCTCTCGTCGATGCGCTGGATGATCCACGGCGCAGCCCCCTGCCCTGCCCATGTGAAGCAGGCGATGATGGAGTGGTTCGGCCCGGTCCTGTACGAATACTACTCTTCGACCGAAGGTGGTGGCGTGTTCGTGGGGCCGCATGAGTGGCTCCGCAAGCCCGGCACGGTTGGCAAGCCCGTGGCCGGTGTCGAGATCAAGTTGCTGGATCTCGAGGGCAACCCGGTCCCGCATGGCCAGGAAGGGCTGATCTACATCAAGGCGCCCGCAACCGGTCGCTTCGAATATTACAAAGAGCAGAACAAGACCGACTCCAGCTATCGCGGCGACTGGTTCACGCTTGGCGACATGGGCCGTCAGGATGCCGACGGCGACCTCTTTCTGACGGGCCGCACGGCCGAACTGATCATCTCCGGCGGCGTGAACATCTATCCCGTGGAAATCGACGAAGTCCTCCTCCTCCACCCCCTCCTCGCCGACGCCGCCGTCGTCGGCGTTCCGAACGAGGATTGGGGTGAGGAGATCAAGGCAGTCGTAGAGGTCAAGGAGGGCGTCGAGCGCTCGGACGCTACGCGGCAATCGATCTTCGAATTTGCAAAGGAACGCCTGCCGGGATTCCAGCGGCCCCGCACGATCGACTTCGTTGATACGCTCCCGCGTAACGCCGCGGGCAAGGTGCTGCGGGCGCAGGTGCGCGCGCCTTACTGGGCGGGACGGTCCAGAAGCATCTAGGTTGTGAGAAGGGCCGGCTGGCGAGGGGCTGCGTTGCCGCAACACCCTCGCCCTTGACCGTATTCGTTCGTCCGCAGCTCGGCGCCACCCTCACTGCAGGTGGCGGTCTCGTTGTGGGCGTCCGCTCAAGGTCCGAAGACCTCGGAATGCCGTCGTTCGTGGCCGGTCCTGACTCCGGCCAAACTCACTTTGACCTGTAGGGTTCCCAGCAACAACACCCCGAGCTTGGTAGGTGCCCGCAGACACGGCTTTGCGCCGTTAATGTTGCCGTTGGGTCACACGCGGGCCGCCCAGTCAGTCAATTTGACGCGAAAAGCGATGTCAATCAGGGTCTTGTTCAACAGGCAAGGCTGCCAACGGTGCCGGATTGCCGTTGAGGGCAGCGCGGAGCTTGTCGCGGTCGAGCGCGCCCTCCCACCGACTGACCACGACTGTAGCAACTGCATTGCCCACGAAATTGGTGAGGGCGCGGCACTCCGACAGGAAACGGTCGACGCCGAGGATGATCGCCATTCCTGCGATCGGAATAGATGGAAACACCGCCAGCGTCGCAGCAAGCGTGATGAACCCGGCGCCGGTCACGCCGGCTGCGCCTTTCGAACTCAGCATAGCGACGAGCAATAGCAGAATCTGATCCGGCACGGTCAGCACAGTGTTGGTAGCCTGGGCGATGAACAGCGCCGCCAGGGTCATGTAGATGTTCGTGCCATCGAGGTTGAAGGAATAGCCGGTCGGCACCACGAGACCCACAACCGGACGCGCGCACCCTGCCCGCTCCATTTTCTCCATCAGGGCAGGAAGCGCGGATTCGGAAGAGGAGGTGCCGAGCACGAGGAACAGCTCCTCCTTCAGATAGCGGATCAACTTCAGAATGTTGAAACCCGCCCACAGCCCCACCAGACCCAGAATGCCGATGACGAAAAGCAGCGACGTAAGCCAGACAGCCCCGATCAGTTTCGCGAGGTCCACAATGACCTGCAGCCCTTGGTCGGCGATGATGAACGCAAACGCACCAAACGCGCCGATCGGCGCTGCACGCATCAGGATGGCTACCATCTTAAAGACGGCTTTGCTGATCGACGTCAGTACATCGACGGCGAGCGCCCCGCGGTCGCCGATCGAGGCAAGCGAGATTCCGAAAACGATCGCCAGAAACAGTACCGGCAGGATACTTGTGCCGGTGAACGCGCCGACGAAAGTGGAAGGGACAATATCGCTGACAAAGCCCATCACGGTTAGGTCGTGCGACTGGCTCTCGTAGCCATGCACTTTCGCGACCGCCGCCGGATCCAACGACGCCGGATCGATGTTCATACCGGCGCCGGGCTGGAAGATGTTTGCGACCAGAAGGCCGACGATCAGCGCCAGCGTGGAAAAGAACAGGAAGTAGGCGAATGCCTTGAACACCACGCGACCGAGCTTGCCGAGATCGCGCATGCCAGCAATGCCGATGACGATCGTCAGGAACACCACAGGAGCGATGATCATCTTCACGACCTTGATGAACAGGTCGCCCAGCGGCTTCAGGTAATCGCGAACCCAGGCATGCTCGGGTATGGCCGTGGCAACGAGCTGGGCCTTGTTTGACATCGGGTCGATAATCGCGGCGCCGGTCGCTGGCTCGATTGTGGGGCTATACGACCAAAGAGGAAAAAGCGCGCCGATCAGGCCGCCCATGAAAATGGCGAACAGGACCTGGAAGTACAGCTGCGTGTAGAATGGCCCCTTGCGGCGCACGCCTTCAGCCGAAGTGTCCTGCACCGCCATGGATAGATCTCCGCCCCGAGGTCATGCGAGCCCTGCAACGACCGCACGATCCTGCATGCGCATAGTATTAGGGTCCGGCGCCATGCGCACCAGTCTTTTCGACCAAGGCTTAGGTCGCGCCCCTTGCAGCGCTTGCTTCGTCACCGCGGTACTTGGCGCCGGGAATGCGACCCGGCAGGTGGATCAGAAGCGGCGCCGCCACGAAGATCGACGAGTACGTGCCGATGATGACGCCGAAAACAATCGCGATTCCGAATCCCGCCAGAACGGCGCCGCCGAGGAACACCATCGCCAGCGCCGACAGCATCACCGTCACCGAAGTCATCAGCGTCCGCGACAAGGTGGCGGTGATCGAGATGTCGATAACCTGCGAGATCGTCAACTTCTTGTACTTCTTCAGCATCTCCCGAATGCGGTCATAGATCACGACGGTATCGTTGATCGAATACCCCGCAACCGTCAGTACGCCGGCAACGATCGTCAGATCGAACGTCATCTGTGTCACTGACCACAGCCCGACAACTGCGTAGACGTCATGAAAGGTCGAGAGGAACGCGCCCGTCCCGAACTTCACCTCGAACCGGAACCAGACGTAAGCGCCGATCCCGCCAACCGCGAGAAGGCAGGCCAGAACGCCCTTCGTGAACAGTTCGTCGCTCACCTTGCCGCTGACATTGTCGGTCTTGCGAATAGTCGCGTCCGGTCCAAGTGCAGTGGTCAACTTGCCTGCAATCTGCTCGACCGAAGATCCTTGTTCCAGCGGCACGCGAATGATGATGGTCGCGCCGCCTTCGCTGGTGGTCACGTTGCTTTCTTCAAAGCCAGCGTTTCTGACCTCATTCCGCACGGTTTCCACATTGAATGACTTTGTGCTGGTGGCTTCGATCTGTACGCCGCCGGTAAAGTCGAGCCCCATGTTGAGTCCCTGCGTCGCCAGTGAAACGGTCGTGACGATGATCATCGTGAGCGTTACGATGAAGCCGACCCAGCGGATCCCCATAAAGGGAAGCGGCTTGGGCTCCGCAGCAGGAGCCTTGTTGGCGTTGGGTTTATCCCACCACATGCATCATCTCGCTTGGATACGCCTGACGGGATCACTTTCCCGGGTGGCTCTTCGATTGGCCAACCGGCTACCAGCCAAACCACCAAAACGCCATACGAAAGCGCCGTACCCGCCTTCTACGAGGGACAGTTTGCGACAAAACCGCTTCAGCCGGGGGTAGTTGTGCGACATTCGGCCCCCAGAGTGGCTCCATCAGGCGACGAATCGATCGCCGATATACGGAGCGAACTCCCCCATGAAGCTTTCCACCAAACTCCCCCTGATAGCCCTCGCAGCCGCCGCATTCGCAGGCGTGGCTTCCGCCCAGCCTCCTGGCCCCGGCCGGGGTCATGGCGGGCCTTTCGGCCTGCTGGCGATGGATTCTAACGGTGACGGCAAGTTGACCCGCGCGGAATTCGACGCTGCCCAACGCGCTAACTTCGCCCAGATCGACGCCAACAAGGATGGCTCAGCCACACCTGAGGAATTCAAAGCCTTCCACGATGCCAAACGGGCTGAAATGAGCAAGACCCGGTTCGACGCCGTTGACCAGGACAAGAACGGACAGCTGAGCCAGGCTGAACTTGAAGCGGCCAAGGACGGTAAGGTGGGCCGTGGCGAGCATCGCGGCGGACACCGCGGCGACTACCGGCGTGGCAAGGATCATGACGGTCACGGCAAACGCGATGACGATGCTAAACCCGTGTCCCTGACCGAGTTCAGCGCCCGCGCCGTCGAAGCCTTCACCCGGGCCGACGCCAGCAAGGATGGCACGGTCACCATAGCCGAATTGCAGGCCATGAAGCCGGGCAAGCGCTAGTCAATTAAAACGGGAGCACGGTCGCGTTCCCCTCCCCCCTAAGGCGGCCATGTTCCTTGCTGCAGCCTGTTGCCTCGGGCCTCCCCGATGCAGCAGGCTGCCTTTCCATTAGAAGACCGGATTTGGAATGAGCCAGAGCCTCCTGATCGTTGAAGACGAGGCTTCCATCCGGGAGCCGCTGGTCAAATATTTCGGCAACAACCAGTTCCGGGTGAGGGCGGCCGCTAACGCTGCCGAGGCGCGCGCCCTGCTCGCGGGCCATGCATTCGATCTCGTGATCGCCGACATCATGATGCCCGGCGAAGACGGGCTCAGCCTGTGCCGGTACATCCGCTCCACCAGCAACCTGCCCGTCATCCTGCTCACGGCACGCGCCGAGGAACTCGATCGGATTCTTGGCCTTGAGGTTGGCGCCGACGACTATGTCACGAAGCCCTTCAGCCCCCGCGAGCTCCTCGCCAGGGTGAAGGCCGTTATCCGCCGCACCAACAGCCTCCCACCCAAACAGGGCGCGCCTGCCGACACGCCTACCTACTCTTTTGGGAAGTGGATTCTGAAGACGGGGGAGCGTGAGCTGGTCGATTTAGATGGCGTGACGGTGCCCCTGTCGTCCGGAGAATACGCTCTGCTGCTCGTCATGATAGAGCGTCCGCGCTTGGTGCTGACTCGTGACCAGCTGCTCGATCTCACGCAGGGCCGCGAGGCAAGCATGTTCGATCGTTCGATCGACAACCAAATCAGCCGCCTGCGCCGCAAAATTGAAGATGATCCGAAAATGCCCAAATACATCAAGACAGTTTGGGGCGGCGGCTACAGCTTCTCTGCCGAGGTCAGGAAGCAGTGAAATATTTCCTGCCCCGAAACCTGCCGGGTCAACTCGCTCTTGTGATTGCGGGCGCGCTTCTGGTCGCCAGCGCGGTGAATTTTGTGCTCCTGCTCGGAGAACGTGAACGCGCCGCGTTGATTGAGCAGAGCGGTCCGCAGATGGCGCGCTTCGCAGATGTTGCCGCCGTTGTGTTTGATAACCCGCCGACCCAGTTCGTGCGACCTGCCGGTATTGGGGGGCCACAAGGTCCGGTGCGATACTCGCTCCAGCCGAGCAATCTGGTCGATACCAACAACCTGCCTCGCCACGGCGTTCTGGAACAGCGCTTGCGCACTGCGCTGTCAGATGTTGGCGTCACCCCCTTGGATGTCCGTGCCTCGACGCGAACCCTGCCAATGCCCGACCGGATCAGCTACTCGATCCTCGCCTTGGCGCACAACCGTGACAGAGGCCCGAACAATCAACCTGGCGAGGTCCGGGGCCAACGCTCTCGCCCCGAAAGGGGATCCGGTCGGCGGCAGATGGATGATCGCGACCGAACCGAGCAGGGACCGCCGCCGATACAGGAACAGCGCGAGATTCTGCTGTCTGCCCAGCTTCCCGACGGCCGCTGGTTGAGCAGCTTCACGATGATGCCGGAGAGCACGCGTGGAGATGTCATCCTGCTCGCCGCCAGTACCTTCGTGATCTTTGTATGCGTTTTCGCTGCCGCGCTGATGGTGGCAAGCCGGCTATCGCGACCTCTGCGTGAACTTGCAGCGGCGGCAGGCCGCGTGGGCGATGCGGACGAACCGCAGCAGGTTGTTGTGCGCGGACCAGGCGACGTACAGCAGACAATTCAGGCGTTCAACGCAATGAGTCGCCGCGTTAGTCAGTTGCTGCGGGAGAAGGACGTCATGCTGGGCGCGCTCGGCCACGACCTTCGTACGCCGCTCGCTTCGCTGCGGATACGGCTGGAGACGATGGAACCGGAGGCTGAAAGGCTGAAGGCCGTCCGCACGATCGAGGAAGCCAGCGACCTGCTCGAAGACATTCTCGAATTGTCACGGCAGGGAAAATCGAGCGAACCCGAACGCACCATGGACGTCTCGGTTCTGGTCGAGGACATCGTCGAGGACTATGCCGAGATTGGCGCGCCGGTCTCGCTGGTATCGACGCAACGTTCGGTCGCGGTATGCCGCCCTGTCCTGATGCGCCGGGCGCTCCGAAACCTGATCGATAACGCGACAACCTACGGTAAAGAGGCACGATTGACGGTTGAGAAGGGTGCAGGCCAGCTCAGCATCCACGTCGACGACGACGGACCGGGCATGACCGACGAGGCGCTTTCAAAGGCCGCGGATCCCTTTTATCGCGGCGAAGTTTCACGCAACCGCTCGACCGGCGGCGCCGGCCTGGGGCTCACGCTGTGTGACGCCATCGCACGCGCTCACGGCGGATCACTGACACTCACAAACATGACGCCAAGCGGTTTGCGGGCAACCATCAGGTTACCGCTGGCGGCGCCTCAGGCCGCCGCTGCCAACTGCTGAGCCAACGTCAGGTAAGCGGCCTGCCCTTGGTTTCAGGAAGCAGGAACAGCGTCGTCACGATGCCGATGATGCCGAACACGACCGGATACCAGAGACCAGCGAAGACATCGCCCGTCGCGGTAGCGATCGCAAAAGCCGTCATCGGCATGAAGCCGCCAACCCAGCCGACGCCGATATGGTATGGTACCGAGAGCGCCGTGTAGCGGACCCGCGTCGGGAACATCTCGACCAGCGTTGCCGCCATGGGGCCATAAAGCGCCGTCGCTGCAACGACGATGGAGAGGAAGCCAGCAATAATCAGCCCCCAATTGAAATCAGCAGCCTGTGCCTGGAACTCCGCCATGCTCGCGGGAGGTTTGATTGGGGCGGGATAGCCGGCCGCATTCAAAGCCGCGGCGAGGCTGGCGTTGATGGTCTTCGCGTGTCCATCGAGTTCCGGTTTGGCCATGCCCGTACCGTCGCCCACGGGCGTCCTGTTGTCGGCGTTCTCCCCGATCTGGACCGTCGTGAGTGTGCCCGACGGCTCCGACTTGATCGTGAAGCCGATACCCGCGTTGGTGAGATAGGCGCGCGCGATGTCACAGCCCGTCTCGTATTTGCGCCCGCCGAGCAGATCGAACTGGAACGAGCAGGAAGCGGGATCGGCATGGATCACAACGGCCTCTTCCTTCTGCGCCGTCAGCAGCGGACCATTGGTGCCAGCGGAGAAAGCCTGGAAGGCGGGGATCATCGCGACCACCGACAGCACCATTCCGAAGATCAGCACCGGCTTGCGGCCGATCCGGTCGGACAACCATCCGAAAAAAACATAGAGCGGAATGGACGCCAATGTTGCACCGATCAGGAACACATTGGCCCAGACCCCCGGCAGCTTCATGAAGCGCTCGAGAAAAATCTGGCTGTATGAGAAGGCGCACCACCAGATCGCACCTTGCGCCATCAGGAAGGCGAATATGGAAAGGATGACGGGACGCAGATTCTCCCACTTCAGGAACACTTCCGCGTAGGGTGCGCGGCTCAGCGTGCCCGCGGTCTTCATCTTTTCGAATTCGGGGCTCTCCTGCAGGCGCAAGCGCATCCAGATCGAGACGGCGACGAGAAGGGCCGATGCGAGGAACGGGATCCGCCAGCCCCAGGCAACAAACTGTTCCTCGCCCAGACCGGCCCGCGTGCCCAGCACGACTGCAAGGGCGCCCATCAGGCCGAAGGCTGCCGAAGACTGGATCCAACTCGTCGACTCGCCGCGATGATGCGATTGGCAGTGCTCGGCCACATAGATTGCGGCGCCACCATATTCCCCGCCCACCGCCATGCCCTGCAGGATGCGGAGCAACACTAGTGCGATGGCGCTGATGCCAACGAGTTCCTTGCTGTCAGGCAGCAAGCCGATGGCGAAGGTCGCACCGCCCATCATGATGACGGTTGCGAGAAAGGCGCCCTTGCGGCCGAAACGGTCCCCGAGGCGGCCGAAAATCAGTGCGCCGAGTGGGCGGAAGAACAGCCCCGCGGCAAACACAGCCAAGGTCGCCAGAGTGGCGTTGGCCTCGCCGATTTCGGCAGCATTGAAGAATTTGGCTGCGAATATGCTGGTCAGCGAGCCATAAACGAAGAAGTCATACCATTCGAAAGCGGTTCCGGCCGCAGAGGCGATCACTACGGTCCGGAGCGGCGTCGCGGGCAGTTGTTCAACCGCATTCGGCATCGCCGATTCCATAGATTTAGCCCCTCGCCCGCGCCGGTTTCTTGTTGCCCGAAGACCTGCACCAGAATGCCCCCTTTCACCAGAGGGCCGCGCGAATCCGTTGAAATCCTGATCTCCCGAGGCTCTACTCGCCCCAACCGTCCGATCTGCAAGGAATCCCCTCACAGATGAAACTCCGCCTCGCGCTCCTTCTGTCTGTCTTTCTGGCTGCTTCGCCGATGTCGGCGCAGCAGGTCGTTCGTTCGACCCCGCAACCGCAGGCGTACGCCCCTGCCCCGCCCGCGTTGAGAGACCTGGACTATCCCGGGGTCGTCACGCTCGACATTGATGCGACTGATCTGGATCACCGGATCTTCAATATCAGGCAGCGCATCCCGGTAGCGAAATCGGGGCCGCTCACGCTGGTGTATGCGCAATGGATTCCCGGCAATCACGCACCGCGCGGACCCATCTATAACTACGCCGGCTTGAAGATCACGGCGAACGGCAAGGCGGTGCCGTGGCGGCGCGACCCCGGAGATGTCTACGCCTTCCAGATCGATGTGCCGCAAGGCGCCAAGGCGATCGATGTCGAAGCCATGTTCCTGACCCCGATCGAGACCTCACAGGGTCCGATCATGATGACCCCAGAAATGCTGCGATTGAATTGGTACGTCGCGGCGCTCTATCCGTCGGGCTACTTCGCGCGCCGTGTCAAGTTCGCCGTCAGCGTCAAGCTGCCGCCCGGATGGAACTACGCAACAGCGCTGGAGACCGCCTCAACCACTAATGGCGTCGTGCGCTTCAAGACGGACTCGTGGGAGACGGTGATCGATAGCCCGCTCCTCGCCGGCAAGTATCTGCGAAAATTCGATCTGGATCCCGGCGGCCGCTCACGCGTGACACTGAACGTCATGGGCGATGAGGCGGGACAGGTCGACCCAGGCCCCGAGATCATCGAAGTCCATCGCAACCTTGTGAAGCAGGCTGACAAGCTCTACGGCGCACGTCATTTCAATCACTACGACTTCCTGCTGTCCGTCAGCGATCGGTTGGCCGGTTCTGGCGTTGAGCATCAGCGATCCAGCGACAACGGTACGAACTCGGGATACTTCACCGCATGGAATACCGGCTTCGTCAGCAAGGACCTGCTGGCACACGAATACACGCATTCGTGGAACGGCAAGTATCGCCGCCCGGCCGATCTCTGGACGGCATCTTTTAACACACCGATGCGCAACAGCCTGCTGTGGGTCTATGAGGGCCAGACGCAATACTGGGGTAACGTGCTCGCCGCGCGCGCAGGGTTCGTTACGAAGCAACAGGCGCTCGACCTGATCGCTAACAACGCCGCGACCTATGACACACGCACGGGCCGTGAATGGCGCCCGCTTGTGGACACCACCAATGACCCCATCATAGCGGCGCGCCGGTCCCTGCCCTGGCACAACTGGCAACGCAGCGAGGACTACTACTCCGAAGGTCAGCTGATCTGGATGGATGCTGACACGCTGATTCGTGAGAAATCCGCCGGCAAACGGTCTCTCGATGATTTTGCGAAATCGTTCTTCGGTGTGAACGATGGCGACTGGGGCCAGCTTACTTACATACGCAAAGATCTGTTCGCCGCCCTCGACAAGATCCAGCCATTCGATTGGGAGGCCTTCTTTGCTGCGCGCGTAGACGCCGTGGCGCCGATCGCGCCGCTTGCCGGGCTGGAACGTGGCGGCTACCGCCTCGTTTATGGCGACACTCCAAACGCTGTCTGGCGCGAAGGAGAAGCGCGCACGCGCGCCTCCAACCTGCTCTATTCAATCGGGCTGGCGGCAGATTCAGTCGGCAAGATCACACTGGTGCAGTGGGATGGTCCAGCCTGGAAAGCCGGACTCACGACGGCGCTCACTATCTCCGCCGTGAACGGACAGACTTTTACGCCTGATCGCCTGAAGGCGGCTGTCGCAAACACAAAGAGCGGCGCCCCCGTCGACCTTCTCGTAAAGGCCGGCGATACGCTGAAGACGATCCGGCTCGATTTTGCCGGCGGCCATCGCTACCCGCGACTGGAACGCATCCCGGACAAGCCCGCCTACATCGACGAAATTCTCGCGGCACGCTGACCTATTTCGGCGCATCGACCGGCGGGAAGAATGTGCCCGGCGGCCCCGCATACTGGATCGGGCTGGCAAAGCCTGAAGCCGACAGTGTCTGCACGCCAAAGAAATGATCGTCGAGCACGACGTCCTTGACGATGAACTCCGTCTGGCCACCCGCCGCGTCGACGCTTTGCTGCCACATCGGTGAAATCGTATCCCGCCACCAGATACGGTAAGTCGCAGCGCCGGTCGCCGCGGCCCATTTCACCGTCGTGTCATCGGACAACGCGCCGTTGACCGTCACTTCAGTTGGCGGCGGCGGGGCGCTGGCGAGACTGGCGAGCGCCATCGCGTTGAGGCGTGTCACGCGGGCAAGATAGGCGAAGTCTACGAATTCGATCGTGTCGCCGTAGAAGACGCCATTCTCTGTGCGAATAGTCTGGTGCTGGTGGTTCCAGTTCTCGGCGCCTTCCGTCACCCGGATGGCGGGAAAGCCAGCGTCCTGAAACGGCGTCTGGTCGCCACCCCGGCCATAGCGGTCACGCCGGTAGATCATGCGCACGCTGAAGTCGGGCATATGATCCTCGGCGACCTGCGTCATGAAGCGCGCGAGGCTGCGCGAGGGACTATCCACCTCGCCGCCATTCACCTTGCGCGCACTGGCCATCGCGGCTGTCTCGGTCGCGCGCACGCCTTCCGAAAAAACGCGTACGGTCTTGTCGTCGATCTTGCCATTGAAACCGCGTGAATTGCCGACGATGTCGTTGTTGAGCACCGCCTCCACCTGCCAGCCCTGGTTCTTTGCATAGGCGGCGAGAATGGTTCCACCCGAAAGCCCCTGCTCTTCCCCGCTCAACGCGGCATAGACGATTGTAGCAGCGAATTTCTGCTTCGACAGGATACGCGCCGATTCAATAACCGCCGCAACACCCGAAGCGTCGTCATTGGCGCCCGGCGCATCGTCTGTGATGTTTTCGTTGGTCGAGTTGCGGCTGTCGAGATGCCCTTGAATGATGATGACGCGGTTGGGCTCAACCGTTCCGCGCTGAATTGCGACGACGTCGACCACTACTGTCGGCTGCGGATAGCGCGCGCCGGTGACCGTGTCGGACGGTAGAGCGTGCTCCAGGCAACCGCCGCAGGCCTCGCCGATCGAGCGGAACTCGCTTTCGACCCATTTGCGCGCGGCGCCTATGCCCCGCACCGGGGATGTCTGATCCGAAATAGTCGAGCGTGTACCGAACGACACCATCTTCTCGATATACCCGCGCAGGCGCGTCTCGCTCACCTCACTGGAAATTGCCTTGAGCTGCGCTGAGACGGTCGCCGGAGGCTCGGGGTTCACGTCTTCGTTCATGGTGATGCTCACGCACCCCACCGCCAGTACGCCCGCCGCTATCGCCCCTGCGATGATCGTCTTCATTCTGGTCTCCAGTCTCGCTTGCGCGGGGATGCTAGGCTGATGCTAGAACGGGGCACAAGACTCGTGTCGAGGATCTCCCCCGCAATGCTTAGGAAGACTAGCGCCGCCGGGATCGTGACACCGCTCGCCGCCATCATCATCGCCGGAGCAATTGCCATGGCCAACGCCCAGCCGCCAAAGTTCGAACCCGAGGACTTCCTTCCCCCCGCGTCTGCATGGAGCGGCGCCAGCGAAACGCTGATCGTCCCAGCTACGGACAAGTGGATCACCCCCTCGGAAACGACCGGCCTCACCGAAACACCGAACTATGAGGAGACGCTTGCCTTCCTCGACAAGATGGCGCGCCAGTCCGCGCTTATGCGTATCGAGACGTTCGGGATTACGCCGCAAGGCCGGAAACTGGTTGCCGTGATCCTGTCGAAGGACGGCGCGAAATTCCAGCCGTCCAAGCCGGTCTTCCTCATCCAGGCCGGCATCCATTCCGGTGAGATCGATGGCAAGGACGCGATGCTTATGCTGATACGCGACATGCTGTTCAAGGGACGCGACGAGCTGATCGACAAGGTCAACATCGTCTTTATCCCGGCGCTCAATGCCGACGGCCATGAACGTTCCACGCCCTATGGTCGCCCGAACCAGCGCGGGCCGAAGGAGATGGGCTGGCGCAACACGGCGCAGAACTTGAACCTCAACCGCGACTACATGAAAGCAGATGCGCCGGAGCTGCAGGCGTTGCTCGGCCTGATCAACAATTACGATCCGGACTTCTACATCGACCTGCATGTCACGGACGGCATGGATTACCAGTACGACATCACCTACGGCTTCGATGGTTGGGACGGGCTTTATGCGTCCAGCCCGGCGATTGGCAAATGGCTGAACGATGTCTATCGCCCGCGAGCCGATGCGGCGCTGAAAGTGGGAGGGCATATTCCCGGTCCGCTGATCTTCGCGCGCGATGATGGGGATGTAGCCAAGGGCCTTGATCTCTATGCCTTTGCGCCGCGCTTTAGCACCGCCTATGGCGACTTGCGTCGCATGCCTAGCGTGCTGGTCGAGAACCACTCGCTGAAGCCTTATCGCCAGCGTGTGTTGGGGACCTATGTGCTGCTGGAAGCGACGATCAAGGCGCTGTCCACGGAGGCCAAGTCGCTGAAACAAGCCATTGCGGCGGACCGCGCCCTCCGCCCGGAGCGCCTCGACTCTAATTGGAAGACGAAAGAACAGCCGGTCGGCAAGCTGGATTTCCTCACCATCGCATCAGAGGAGATGGACTCCCCGACGACCGGTGGAAAGGTCACGCGCTTCCTGGGTAGGCCCGGACCGACAGTCACTATTCCCGTGTTCGGCTCGGAGCCAGGGCTACAGCTCAGAGTGCCAAAGGCCTACTGGGTGCCTGCCACCAAGGCGGACGTCATCGCGCGGCTCAAGCTGCATGGCGTGAAGATGGAAGTGCTGAAAGCACCGCGCACGGTGGAGGTCGACATGATCCGCCTCGATGGCTTCAAATCCTCGGGGCCATTCGAGGGGCGCATGAACTACGCGGCCACCGGCATGAAGCACCAGCGGCGCTCCGAAACCTTCCCCTCAGGCTCGATCCGTATCACTACCGACCAGCCGCTCGGCGCGCTGGTCGCTTCCCTTCTCGAACCCGAGGCCGAGGACTCCTATTTCGCCTGGGGGTTCTTCGCGGAGATCCTCTCCCGCGTAGAATATATGGAACCTTACGCCATCGCGCCCATGGCTGAGAGGATGCTGGCGGGTGATCCCGCGCTGCAGGCCGAGTTCGAGAAGCGCCTCAAAGACGACGCGGGCTTCGCGAAATCGCCCCTGCGCCGCCTCCAGTTTTTCTACGAACGCAGCCCGTTCTACGACGACCGCTACCTACTCTACCCCGTCGGCCGCGAGCTATAGGTTGGCCTGAGCCGCCTAATCGGCGCTCGTCCGACCACATCGCGTCGCCTGCCTGGGGAAAATTCGGCCTGCGGGGAAATTGCTGATTCAGGTACGTATCGCGGCAAGTGAATCTGAAGAATTTCCAAGAAACTCTCGGAATTGCGAGAATAACCACAGGCCGTCTGGCGTTTTCACCGTGGAGCAAAAGAGAGCTCCGTGGGGATGGAACATGGACAAGCGCCAGGACGACGCGACAGCCGGGCCTCCCACCATGCGTGAGGAGAGTGCCGCCATGCGTTATTTCGAACTTATGGAATCCGGACTGCCATCAGAAGGCTTTCTGGTCCAACCGTCGATCAAGGCGGTGCCAAATACGGTTGTACCGCGCCGCCGTGTTCGCTTCCGCGCAGACTCCCCCTGGAAGAACAATCGCAAGGCCGGTGAAAAGCTCACCTGGCGTGGTCGCAGTTTTGTTGAGGCCTTCGCAGAAGTAAACCGCCGCGAGATTGTTCAGGCGACGCTGATGAACTTGTCTGCTGGTGGCGGCCACGTTGCCGTTGAAGGCTGGCGCCCGGGTCCGAGCGATGTGGAACGCTTCCACTTCATCTGTTTGACCTCCGACGGCGCTGACATCCGTATCGGCGAAGAGCGCATAACGCCGGTGACTGGCGAGCTTTGGCGGGTCGATGATCGCTTTCACCCGGCGATCATTCGCGGTGGACTCGCCGGCAGCGTGCATCTTGTGCTCGAGCTGACACCGCAGGACGCGGGGCTCCCTGTGGTCAAAGGTGAATTCTTTGAAGAGTCCAGAATAAACGCCGATGTGCAGCGTAGTCAGTCCGTGGGATGACATGTTGGATCGGGGTTTTCAGATTGACGCGACTGACTTTCGCTATGGCTCTTGGTGCGATTGTGTGGGCCTGCGTTCCGCTCGGCGCATTTGCTCAGACGGCCCCGGCGCCAACCCCAGTTTTTCTCTCGGATGGCCATAACGCCGACGGCGTGAAGCTTCGCGGCGACGGCTCAATCGACGATGATCAGAACGGCGTTGACGCTGGCGATGACGATATCGGCGATGTTGGTCTCAAGCATCGTGGGGACGGTTCTATCGATGACGACCAGGCGAGTGGCGATCACCGGGGAAGGGGGCACGCGCGGGGTCGTGACCCCGACCGAGAAGATCGCGACGATGACCCCCGCGGCAGCGATCATGAACGGGGTCGGGATAGAGACCGCGACCGTGACAATAGGCACGGCGGAAACAGAGGCCACGGTTAACGAATTGGTCAGTCGAAGGTCGGCCTGACGGCAGACAGAGGGCGGAAGTCGTTGGTACCCCCACCACGAGCGCTTCCGCCCTCTTTCGATTTCGGGTTTCAGTTGCCGGTGGTATGGCGTTTGCTTGGCACGGGCTCCACGGGGAGATTTCTCTATGTTGTATCGCAATTCCTGCGCCCTGACCGTAATGGCCTGTGCCGCCGCCTTTGCAACCGCAGGTTCTGCGGCGGCGCAGACTGTTCAGGCAGGTATTGGCGCCGAGTATTCATCCGGGTCCTATGGTGGAACTGGCGACACCAAAATCTACGAGGTGCCGCTGACATTCCGTGTGCGTACCGGCGACTGGTCGTTCCGTGTCCGGGTTCCATTCGCCTCAGTGGAGGGGCCTGGAGGCGTGGTGCCCGGGGGTGTTGACGACAATGGCGGCGACCGCAGCGGAAACAGCGGAAGCGGCAGCAGCGGCAGTGGCGGCAGCGGCAGCGGTGGCAGTGATGATCCTGTCGTGCCTATCGACACAGCTCTTGGTGAAGTCGTCGGTGGCGTAAAATCGTCCGGCCTCGCGGACATGTCGATTTCGGCTACCTATTCGCATGATATCGGCGCTGACAATTATCTCGACCTGACGGGGCGCGTGACGCTGCCAACGGGCGATAAAGACAAGGATCTCGGCACAGGTGAGACCGATTACACAATGACTGCCGAAATCGGCCACGACTTTGAGGGCGCTGGCATCTATGCGTTCGGCGGCTACAAGTTCCGCGGCGGCGCAACGCGCGCGGACGGCGCCCAGTTTGGCGCAGGCGGCTATTTCCGGCCGATGGAAGGCGTCGTCGCCGGCGTCGACGCGGGATGGTCGGAATCTTCGATCAACGGCCTCGACCAATCAGCCGACTTGACTGCCTACAGCAGCTTCACGCTGTCGAAAGACTGGCGCGTCTCCGTCTATGCGTTGACCGGTTTAACCGACAACGCTCCTGATTTTGGCACCGGCTTCACCCTCACCTGGCGAGCCGACATGCGCCGCCCGAACGAGGATTAAGTTCAAAATTGCCGGCGGTGCTACGCTGAAAGCGCAAATGCCCGGCCAGCTATGGCCGGGCATTCTGCTGCAAGTTCGGTGGGGCCAAACCTGCGCTAGTGTTCTGTGGCCTTCCAGCCCGTGGCGATGGCGGCGGCCTCCTGCGCGCGATCGAGCAGCTGTTTCACGCCGCGACGTTTCAAGGCTGCAGCGATGGATGGATCGACCGCCCCATCAGCCATCACATACTGGTCGCCCTGCCCGGCCGGAGCATTTGCCGGCGACAACGTGTCGACTTTCCATTGGCCGCCTTCGAGGCAGGCCAGACCAGCAGAACTCGCGGTTTCGAACTGACGGCAGTAGTTACCGCCCCCGTCCACCAGGCTGAGTTTGATGCGTACTGCCTGTGAGCCCGCCGCGCCGCTCGATTGCAGTGATGCGAGGCTGATCACCATCTCCTTGTTGGCGATCAGAAGACCGTCTGAAGCCGTTTCAAAACCGGGTTCGGCTGGCTTGGATAGCAGCAGCCCGCCGGCGACAACACCGACAACCAGAACCGCAGCCGCCATGCCCATCGTACGCGGCTCAAGCAGGCCGCCGAAGACTGGGTGCAATCGCGACAGGCTCCACGCCGATGCACGTGGGCGGGCAAGTATCGCTTCGAACCGTGCCGGGATCGCTGCGTTCAGCGTTTCCGAGTAGGCGGGCGCCAACATCCGGTCCATCTGGGAAAGTCGCGCCACGCGCCGGCCGAGTTGTGGCGAAGCGGCGACAGCCTGTTCAATCTCTTCGCGCTGCTGCGGCGATACTTCGCCATCCAGCCAGGCTGTGATCATTTCGTCCGTGACCGTGCTCATTGCTCAGTCTCCCTGGGAGTGGGGTTAAGCCCGTCGAGCAGCAACAGCAGCTTGTTTCTGGCCCGGGCGAGGCGGCTCATGACCGTGCCGATCGGGATGCCGAGCGTGTCGGCCGCTTGCTGGTAGGTCTGCCCTTCGATCGAAACCAGCACCAACACCGACCGCTCGTCGATATGCAGGCGCTCCATCATTTCGCGTACCTGGCGAAGATTGATCCTGGCGTCGAACGACTCTCGGCCATCTTCACCAATCGCGTGCGTATCTTCTTCAATCGGCTGAACCACCAACCGCTGGCGAGCGGCGGATCGCTTCTTGTCGATCCAGGCGTTCTGCATGATCTTGTACATCCAGCTGTCCAGCCTGGTGCCTTCGCGAAACTGCGCCTCTCGAGACAAGGCCTTTTCCAAGGCATCCTGGACAAGATCGTCGCCGTCGTCGGCAGATCCCGTCAGGGCATGTCCAAACCGCCTGAGCCGCGGAAGAAGCGAGCGCAGTTCAATTCTGAACTTGTTATCGCCCTGGCCCATTCAGTTCTTATCCGGACAACGCCTCAAACCCGCAGATATTCTCACAGCGGGAGGAAATATTCGGTTCGCATCGGAGCGTCAAAAAGTGTAGTCTTATCCGTAATGAAGTCGCATTGGTTAACTCTTCTTGCAGTCGCGGGGCTTGCCCTGTCGCTATCCGGACAGGCGCTTGCCAAACCTCCGGAAGAGGAAGCCATCGACCGCGCCGAAAAGGCTGCTGAGCGCGCCACCAAGGCGTCCGAGCGCGCCGCCGAGGCTGCCGAGCGAGCGGCAGAGCGCGACAGGAAAGACAATCGCGACCGCAACAGTCGGGACAGCGACAAATCCGGCGGCAAGACCAGTGGCAGGGATTCCAACTCCAACAAGAGCGACGACAAGGTCGAGTTGGCCTCGCTAAAGTCGAGCGACAGTTCGCCCACGAAAACCAATGGCGACGAAGAGAGTTCCCCTGAGTCGACGCTTTTGGGATCAACGCCGGGCGGTAGCGGCGATGACAGTTTGTCAGGCGACGACAATGACGGCGATCATGTCTCAGGCTCGGACAGCGACGACGGCGATGACCACAGCGGCTCGAATTCCGGCTCAGGCGGGAGCGGAGGTGACGGCGACGATGACGATGACGATGACGATGACGATGACGACAATGATGACGACGACAACAACAATGGCAACGGTCGCGACAAGAAGTTCGGCATCATCCCTGTCGAAAGCGACGAGGCCGGCAATCCCTATCGCGAAGGCGAACTGGTCGTCATGTCGGACGACGCCGGGCTGGTGAGCCGCGCGCAGTCGCTTGGCTTCGGTATCATCGAGCAACGTCCGCTGGAATCCATCGGGGCCGTGGTGGCTCGCCTGCGTCGCCCCGAGGGCGTCACATCGAACCAGGCGCTGGAGCTGCTACGCACGAGCGAGCCAGCATCGGCTTCCGGCTACAACTATCTGTACCGCGCCACGGGCAAGTCGTTGGACGACGAGCAGCAGGAGCCACCTGCTCCAGCGCCCGTCAAATACACCTCCCCGCACGCCAAGGACAATGAGATGTCGATCGGCGTGATCGATGGGTTTTCCGCCGACACGATTGATGGATGGAAGGTGGAACGCCTCGTCGACAAACCTGCGATGGCGGGCCATGGCGATGCGGTGACAGCGATCCTGCTCCGCGATCTCGCCAACGCCTACAGCTCAAAGCCCGACAGCCTGATGCTGCTCGACGTGATGCGTGGACAAGGTGATAAAGGCGCTGCCGACGTCTCAGCGCTCGTGTTCGCCTTTGATCGTCTCGTCACCGTCCATGTTGACATCGTGAACCTCAGCCTCGCTGGCCCGGATCATCCCGCCCTCCAACGCGCCGTCTCGCAGTCCCTGAAGTCCGGCATGATCGTCGTCGCCGCTGTGGGCAATGGCGGCCCCGCCGCCCCCCCAGCCTTCCCGGCAGCCTATGATGGCGTGATCGGCGTGTCGGCGGTCGACAGCAGCGGCAAGCCTTATCTTTACTCCGGCCGCGGCCCGCACGTGGACATTGCGGCGCTCGGCTTCGAAATTTCGCCAACAGACAAGGGCGGCGAACTGGTCGGCACATCCTACGCCGCGCCACATGTGACCGCTATGATAGCTGGCGAACAGACAATCCATTCAGGCAGATCAATCGACAGTCTGCTGACCGAGTTCGCCGAAGACGCCGGCGCCCCAGGCCGCGACCCCATCTACGGCTTCGGCATCCTTACCCTCGACAAACCTGCCCGCCTCGCTTTGGCCCCGCACTAGACGAGCAATTGAGGCCAGCTTCCGGATTGCGGGTGATCCGGAGGGATACAAATAGAAACCGCAGCGCTTGAGCGCGCGATCCCGTCTACAGTGATTAGAAGTCTTGGTGAGCCCGGCAGGAATCGAACCTGCGACCCGCTGATTAAAAGTCAGCTGCTCTACCGACTGAGCTACAGGCTCTCTCAAGAGCGGCGGAACCTAGTGGCCGATTCCGCGCCGGTCAACGGCGGATTCAGAGGATTTCCGACAGTCTTGCTCGGGCCCACAAGCAGTCTCATGCTGAGCTCATAACATGGACGCGTACGGGGGCGAAAATCATGAAAATGCTGGGAATCGTCTTGGCTTTTGGCGTGGCGGCGGCGATGGGCGGCTGCACAACTGCTGTGGACAAAACCTCGGCTGGCCTCGGGGGTGCGGCGATGTCGCCACTGAACGACCTGAACGTCACGCGTTCCGAGGTCCCCCCCCTGCTCCAGGCCATCCGTTCGCCCTACGAGCCGATTCCCGCCGTGACCTGCAGCGCTATCGCCAAGATGGTCGCTGACCTCGATGCGGTGCTCGGACGGGATTTCGACGCCCTGCCCCTGCCGGACAAGAGCTTCTCGGATCAGGTTGGCAACGGCGCCGCGGATCTGACACTCGGGACGGTGTCGTCGACCATGTCCGACTTCATCCCCTTCCGCTCCCTCGTCCGTGAGGCGACGGGCGCGTCCGCGCATGAGCGCAAACTGCGAGCCGCATTTCAGGCGGGCGTGGCGCGGCGGTCTTATCTGAAGGGCGTTGGCGCTCAGCTGGGTTGCGCGCCACCTGCCGCTCCCGAGCCGAATGCAGGTTTCGAGACACAGGCAAAGATCGACTATCGCGGCAAAATTCAGCCGCGCTAATCGGCGGCTCTGCGCGACCAGCGGCTGCGCATCTCGGAACGAAACGCCTCGAAGCGACCTTCGGCGATAGCGCCGCGCATGGCGGCCATGATCGCCTGGAAGAATGCGATGTTGTGCCAGGACAGCAGCATCGGCCCGAGATACTCGCCTGCCTTGAACAGATGGTTGAGATAGGCTTTCGAATAGTCGCGACTGGCCGGGCACGAAGAGCCTGGATCAATTGGCTGGTCGTCTTCGGCATGCTTCGCGTTCTTGAGATTGATCGGACCGTCCCACGTCCACGCCTGTCCATGCCGGCCCGAACGCGTCGGCAGCACGCAGTCAAACATGTCGACGCCGCGCGCGACGGCTTCAAGAATGTCGATCGGCTTGCCGACACCCATCAGATAGCGAGGCCGATTTTTAGGCAGCAGCGGCGCCGTGAGACTGATCGTGTCGCACATCGCTTCGTGGCCCTCGCCCACCGCGAGCCCGCCAATCGCATAGCCGTCGAAGCCCGTCTCAACCACGCGCTGAGCGCTTTCGGTGCGTAGGTCGGTATGGGTGGAGCCCTGCACGATGCCGAACAGAGCCTGCGTGTCGCGCGAACCGAAACACGCTTTCGACCGCTCGCCCCACCGCGCTGATAATCGCATAGCGGCAGCGGCAGGCGCGTGCTCGCAAGGGTTGGCGACGCACTCGTCGAGCTGCATTGCGATGTCAGATCCCAGCAGATCTGACTGGATTTCGATCGAACGCTCCGGCGACAGGAAGTGGGCCGAGCCGTCGATGTGAGAGCGAAACTCCACCCCCTCCTCTTTCATCTTGCGGAGGTCGGACAGTGAAAACACCTGGAAACCTCCGCTGTCCGTCAGGATGGCGTGCGTCCACCCCATGAAGCGGTGCAATCCGCCCAGCCGGGCGACGCGCTCCGCGCTGGGGCGCAGCATCAGGTGATAGGTGTTGCCAAGGATGATGTCCGTGCCCGCCGCGCGCACATCATCGAGGAACATCGCCTTCACTGTGCCAGCGGTCCCGACGGGCATGAACGCAGGTGTCGCGATCTCGCCACGCGGCGTCACCAGTTTTCCGGTGCGCGCATCGCCGTCGGTGGCGTCGATCTGGAAGGGAAACTCAGCCATTTGGAAGCAACAGACATGCATCGCCATAGGAGAAAAAGCGATAGCCCTTCTCCACCGCATGAGCGTAAGCGCGCTTCATCACGTCTAGACCCATCATGGCGCTCACCAGCATGAACAGGGTGGATTTAGGAAGATGGAAGTTCGTCATCAATCCGTCCGCCACGCGAAAGCGATAACCCGGCGTTATGAAGATGGAGGTCGGCGCATTGAATTCGCACAGCGCGCTATCAGCAGCTGCGCTCTCCAGCGTCCGCAGAGCTGTGGTGCCAATCGGGATACAGCGACCGCCAGCCTCGCGTGCACGGTTTATCGCATCGACCGCCGCCGCCGAAATCCCGGCCTGCTCCGCATGCATGCGATGCTCGGAAATGTTATCCACCTTCACCGGCATAAATGTACCAGCATTCACATGCAGCGTGACATCAGCCCGTTGCACGCCGACCGACGCCAGACGCGCCAGCAAGTTCGACGTGAAATGCAGTCCTGCTGTCGGCGCCGCTACCGAGCCGGACTCTCGAGCAAAGAAGGTTTGATAGTCGCTGACATCCTGCTCGTCGGCGGCGCGTTTCGATGCAATGTAGGGCGGAATGGGCATTGCGCCGGCCTGTTCGATCGCCGCGTCCAGCTCGGTGCCTGACCGGTTGAACTGCAGCCGCACCTCGGCGTCGGATTTTGCCGCCACGTTCGCCGTCAGCCCACCCGCGAACTGAACGGTGTCGTCCTCTTTCAACCGCTTTCCCGGCCGAGCAAACGCCGACCATTCCGAAGAGGACAGCCGCGAATTCAGGTTGACCTCGATCTCGATGTCTGGTCCTTCGCCACGTCCCGGCCGGCGCCCCAGCAAAGCGGCGCGGATCACGCGGGTGTCGTTTGCCACCAGAATGTCGCCCGATTTCAGCAGCTCCGGCAGATCGCTCACGCGGCGATCCTCCACCTCCCCCTCCACCCCCCGCACCACCAGCAACCTCGCACAATCCCTCGGTGAGGCCGGTCGCAGCGCGATCAGTTCCTCCGGCAGGTCAAAATCGAAGTCCGACAGCTTCATGGGGCGCCCATAGCGGGGAACAGCTTCCGGCGCCAGTCCGCCCTTGCGCCGCCCGGATTTGGGGTACGGTGAACGTGGAGGACGACACATGATCCGCTACGCCCTGTTATCCGCCGCTCTACTGGCCGCCTGCTCACCCGCGCCCACGCGGGAACCCGCCCCTGCCCCTCCGGTCGCTGCGAAGCCCGCCGACCTTGCGGCGCTCGAAGCCGCCCATGACTGGCAATACGATCCTGGCGAGGCGCTGAACGTGTCATGGAATGAAGGCGTGAAGGCGATCCTTGGCCAAATGAGCCGGGCCGACGCCATCGGCGCGATAGAGGCTGCCGGGTTCGAGTGCATGTATGGCGAGGCGCACGAAGATTACCCCGACCCCATGGCTGTCTGCACACATAGCTTTGCGACGCGTGATTGCCAGATGGACTGGGAGATCGCCTCGACCGCCGATAAAGCGATGGTCGACGAAGTGGACGCCACATTCAAACGCGACTGCGTGCTCACCGATCGCGACTGGCCCGACAAGATCAACTCGGCCATCGACGGTGGGCTCGCGCCCGCGACTACGCCGCCCGCAGCGCCGAACTAAAGCCCCAGCTTCTTCATCAGGATATCGTTGACGGCGGCCGGGTTCGCCTTGCCGCCGCTCGCCTTCATGATCTGCCCGACCATCCAGCCCAGCGTCTTCGGCTTTTCATGGCCCGCCGCACGCTGCGCCTTGATCTCCTCGATCTGGGCGGGGTTAGCCGCGAGCACATCGTCGACCACCTTCTCGATCGCGCCCGTATCGGTCACCTGTTTGAGGCCTTCGCGTTCTACGATCTTTGCGGCGCCGTCACCCGTCGAGATCATCTTCTGGAACACGTCCTTAGCGATTTTTCCCGAGATCGTGTTGTCCGCGATGAGGCCGATGAGGCCGCCAAGTTGTTCGGCGCTGACCGGGGACGCGGAAAGCTCAAGGCCTTCCTTGTTGAGATACCCGATCAAGTCCTGCGTCACCCAGTTGGCGGCGAGGCGCGCGTCGCGACCCTTCGCCACGACCTCGAAATACGCCGCCCTCTCGGCATCTCCGGCGATCACGCCAGCATCGTATTCTTTGAGTCCATAGTCCGTCACGAAGCGCGCGCGTTTCTGGTCCGGCAATTCCGGCAGCTTCGCGCGAATGCTCTCGACATAGGCCCCGGTGAGTTCGAGCGGCAGCAGGTCGGGATCGGGGAAATAGCGATAGTCGTGCGCATCTTCCTTCGAGCGCATCGACCGCGTCTCGTCTTTTTCCGCGTCGTAGAGCCGCGTTTCCTGATCGATCTTGCCGCCGTCCTCGAGGATCTCGACCTGCCGGCGCGCTTCATGCGCGGCGGCCATCTGGATGAAGCGGAACGAGTTGACGTTTTTGATCTCGCAGCGCGTGCCGAGCTTCTCGAAGCTGCCCGTTTTCCGGTAGTGCTCGTACCCGCCCGGGCGGCACACTGAAACGTTCACGTCGGCGCGCAGATTGCCCTTCTCCATGTCGCCATCGCAAGTGCCCAATGCGATCAGGATCGAACGCAACTTCTTCACATACGCCGCCGCCTCTGCAGGCGAGCGGATATGCGGCTTCGACACGATCTCCATCAGCGCCACGCCAGACCGGTTGAGATCTACATAGGTAGCGTTGGGATCGAGGTCATGAATCGATTTCCCCGCGTCTTGTTCAAGATGCAGTCGCTCGATGCCAACCGTGAACGTGTAACCATCGTCGGCATCGACATCGATCGCGCCCTCGCCCACGATCGGTGATTTGAACTGCGATATTTGATAGCCCTGCGGCAGATCGGGATAGAAATAATTCTTCCGGTCGAACCGAGATACCAGGTTGATCTCGGCATTGATGCCGAGGCCGGTTTTTACAGCTTGCTCGACACAGAACTTGTTGATCACCGGCAGCATGCCCGGCATCGCCGCATCGACCAGCGAGACGTTGGTGTTCGGATCATTTCCGAACGCGGTCGACGCGCCGGAGAACAGCTTCGAATGCGAGGCCACCTGCGCGTGAACTTCGAGCCCCATGACGACTTCCCAGTCGCCGGTGCGGCCTGAAATCAGATAGGGTTTGCGGTCAGCCATGGCATCCTCGAACGGGGTGATCAGCGCTTTTAGCGGGGTTTCGTGCTGGCGTCACCCTTGGGCCTTTGACGCGATTTCCGCTATTCCACAAAGACCCAGCGCTCCGAGCCTAAGCGACTCTCCTGATTGACGGCGTGTGGCGGCATACCCAGTGATTTTGCATGTGCCCAAGCGGCAGCGTA
The DNA here is from genome assembly GCA_038326205.1 of Caulobacterales bacterium. Taxonomy (GTDB): domain Bacteria; phylum Pseudomonadota; class Alphaproteobacteria; order Caulobacterales; family Hyphomonadaceae; genus UBA7672. Next base: position 37,770 of record JBBQJV010000005.1, read on the forward strand.
AGTGGCGTGGACTGCCACGACGCCTTTCGTGATGTGATGGACCAAATAGCCGTGATCATGATCACTGAGCGCGTCTGTCATGACACTTAACCTATGTTGGGAGCAGATCGAATGCTACAACGAGGTAGCCTCAGTTGAGCAGTGTGCAGTTCTCCCGCTCCATGTCGGATTCGACGGCCTTGGGATTGCCCAGCCCGAGCAGCCAGGTCAGCGACCCGGGCGTGAGTTGCCGCCAGGCCTTGCCCTCGTGCTTCCAGCGCCCGATGCAGGATCGTACCTCATCTCCGCCCCGGCGCAGGGATTCGCCGATGCGGCGCGGCCCCTGTCCACCCTGTTTCAACGAGCCGCCTGTCTCCTGCGTGCCACCCGTCACCACCCAGCGCTGGTTGTGCGACGCGTTGCCCACGGCCCGCTCGTCGAGGCCGAAGGGAGAATGGATGAGCGCGCCGCCGAACACATCCGGATGATCCTGCGCCATGCTGAGCGCTAGATCGGCGCCGTTCGAGAAGCCGCCTATGAAACGCTTTTCCCGTTCCCGCTCCGCGTTCTGCGTACGCTCCGCCCACTCGATCACTTTGGTGAGCAGCCATGCCTCGTGCTTGATGTAAGCGTTCCGGCCCCCGGGAAATGTCGTCAGGTATTCGGCCGCGCGTTCTTCCGGTTTGGCCCGCGGATCAGTCGCGACGATCATCAATGGTGCGACCTTGCCGGCATCCAGCGCCGCCTTGAAATCGAGAAGCAGCACGTGAATGCCGTCCATCCCGTCCATCATGTATAGCGTCGGCAAGACCTTGCCTTGCAAACCGGCCGGTCGCCACACGCACATCGCGCGCTGTTCCCCCTCACCCGGACCGGGCGACAGAAAACACGACGTCTCTTTGTCGATGGCATCAAGCTTCGCCTGGATTTCCGCGGGAATCCTTTGCGCCGAGGCGGCAGATGCAAACGCGAGGCAGGCCGCCACGAAAACTGCGCAGGTCCGCCCAGCCTTTACGCGCTTCCTCATCGCCTCTCACTCTCCCGACAGCACCACCGGATCGAACGCCACTGCGATATCCTGCAGGCGCAGGGGCATATCGTACGCATATCCCTGCACGAAGTCGCAACCGATGGCGTGCAGTTCCTCCGCAATCATCATGTCCTCGATACCTTCAGCCGTCACTTTCATTCCCAGTCCGCGGATCAATCCGGTCAACGCCGTCAGTATCCGGCAGGCACGCGGTTGACGCACCATGCGGCACAGTTTCGGATCGAGCTTGACGCCGTCCGCCGGGATCTCGGCGAGCCACGCGAATGAGGAATGCCCGGCGCCAAAATCGTCGAGCACAATGCCCGCTCCCGCTGCGCGAAAAGCAGCAAGCGCGCCGAGCGCTCCTTCGAAATCACGCATGGCCGCCTGTTCCGTCAATTCAACGCGCAACACGCCATGCGGCAGGCCCGCGTCACGGATGATGGCGGCGACTTCCTCGACGATCAGCGGCCGTGCGATCTCTGCGGCGGACAAGTTCACTTGCATGAAAACGTTGCGGCCATCTGCGCGAAGCTGCGCCAGAGCCTCGGCTGACTTCGCGAGCATCACGGGCGCGATGGCGCTCCAGTCGGTATCGCCGCCCATGCCGACCAGCGTATCCGGTCCCACCAGTTGCCCGTCCGGCGCACGAAACCGCGCCAGCGCCTCGAAACCCGCGACCGCCAACGTGTCGAGCCGGCGGATAGGCTGAAACACCGGCTCCACATTGCTCTCGCCATGAATAATGCGCGCGCCAGCTTCGGCAGGTACGATCAGGCCGCGCGCAACACCATGATCATGGAACGCGCCAAAGAAATGCGCCGGGCGGCCATCCAGCAGCGTCACGCGAATGTCAATTGGATCGCCGGGGCGGCCAGACCGCAGCGGCGTCGCAATCCGAACGCGCGCCAGACCATCGAACTGCTCCAGCAAGGACTGCAACGTCCAGCGTCCGTCGAGTTGCGATAGCGGACCACCCGGATCGGCGCGGATGGTCAACACGCTCTCGCCCGCATGCCACGACCACAGCGCGGCCTGAGGCGTCGACGCGGGACTAGCTGTTGAGAGCTGCGACATTATTCTGTTTTCGCAATGACCGAGTCAGGTGTGGGAGGAGACAAACGCCTCTGCCGCCGCAAGTCCAGCCTTGGGTCCGATGGCGGCGGCGATGGGTGGCCCAGCCAATGACTGCGCGGCAATCCGGCTGACGTCGGCGATTGTCACCGAGTCAATCTGCCGCAACACATCCTCGATCGCGATCAGGCGGTCAAACGCCAGTAGTTCGTAGGCGGCGCTTCCTGCGCGCGCTGCGGGCGCTTCGGCGGCCATCGCATAGCCCGTTGCCGCTACCGCGCGGGCGCGAGACATCTCGGCTTCGGTCGGTCCCTTCGCCGCCATGTCCGCCCAGATATCACGCGTGATGCGGCCCACTTCGAGCGCATCGCCCGGAGAACATCCGGCGAAAACGGAGATACGGCCCGCATCACTGTATTGCTCGGCGGACGCATCGATCGTGTAGGCGAGGCCCCTGCTCTCCCGCACATCCTGAAATAGGCGCGAGGCCATGCCGCCCCCAAAAATCTCCGCAAAGATCCGCGCCGCAAAGCGATCGTCCGACAACGCCCCCGGCGCAGGATGCGCCAGAACAAGGTGCGTCTGTTCGAGCTTGCGCGAGATCGTCGCCGCATGAGCCTTCGGCTGCGCAGGCGCTGTCGTCGCCGGGGCGGCAAGCGCTGCGCGCGGTTCCAGCCAGCGACGTGCAACAGCCTCGATCGCGGCACGATCAAAACTGCCTGCGATCGAGACAACCGTGCGGCGCGGCACATAGGACGTGGCAGCAAACGAGACCAGATCGTCACGCGTGATCGACTTCAGAGTCGCTTCAACGCCGAGGATTGGACGTCCCAGCGGGTGATTGGGGAAGCTGGCCGTCTGAGCCAGCTCCATCACCAGATCGTCCGGCTGGTCTGCCGCCTCGCCGATCTCCTGAAGCACGACGAACTTCTCGCGCTCCACTTCTTCAGGCGGCAAGTCCGGTGCGAACACCAGCGACAGCGCCACGTCCAGCATCTGCGGCGCATCGGCCGACAGGCAGCGAACGAAATAGCTGGTCCGCTCATAATCCGTTGCAGCGTTCATCGACGCGCCGCGTGCCTCGACCACCTCCGCGATCTCGCGTGCAGTCCGCCCAGCGGCTCCCTTGAATGCCATATGCTCCAGGAAGTGCGCGAGGCCATTGCGTTCCGCAGCCTCGTGCCTTGCGCCAGCACCAAGATAAACGCCGACGGATGCGGTCCGCAGGCCTGGCATAACATCGAACACGATGCGCGCGCCGTTCGGCAGGGTGATGACTTCCCGGGTGTCCATCTCAGCCTTTCGCGATCAGCGTCTCGATGCGCTTGCGCACATGATCAGCACTCATCGGGCCCGTTTCGAACTCTTCGGACCGCGATGCAAACGAACTCGTGCGATCCGGCAAGCCGACATCTATGCCCAGCACGTCCTTCACCGTCTCCGGGAATTTCGCCGCGTGCGCCGTCGCCAGCGTCACGATTGGCCCGTCCGCGCTTGTTGTGCGGCGCGCAGCCGCGAGGCCAACTGCCGTATGTGGACACACGATCCAGCCCGTTTCCGCCAGCGTGCGTTTCATTTCCGCGCGCGTCTGCTCATCGCTGACCCGTTCCGCCGACAATCCCATTGACCCAAGCCGCCTCGCAACTTCAACAGGGATACCGCCAGACCCACACGAGGCAAGTTCTGCATACGCCTTCGCGACAACTGCTCCATTGCGTCCAGCTGTCTCGCCATCCACGCTCGTCGCCTCGAAGAACAGTCGCTCGAAATTGCTCGGCAGCTGGATGTCCATCGCTGGGCTGATCGTAGGCGCTGTCTCACCTCGCGTTAGAGGCTGGCCGGAGATCAAGCGCGCCATCGCGTCATTGGCGTTCACAGCTGACGTGCAGCGAAACGTGTGAAGCAGACCGCTCTGCGCGGCGACATAACACGCCAGCGCGTCACCGAAATTGCCGGTCGGCACGACCCAATGAATCGGCGTATCGGCGCCCAGCTGTGCCTGCGCCTGCGCGAAGTAAACACTCTGCGCTGCCACCCGCGTCCAGTTGATCGAGTTTACCGCCGCCAATCGTGTGCGCCGACGGAACTGCTCGTCGCCGATCAGCTGCTTCAGAATCGCCTGCGTGCCGTCGAAGTCGCCTTCAAGCGCCAGGTTGTGCACATTGTCCGCACCGGTCGCTGTCATGAACAGGCGCTGGGTCGGCGACACGCGGTCCAGCGGATGCAGGATCACCATGTCGACATGCTTCGATCCCGCAAACGCGGAGGCGGCCGCCCCACCCGTGTCACCCGATGTGGCGCACAGGATCGTCATGCGCTCGCCGCGCTGTTCCAGCACATAGTCATATAGCTGCGCAATCAAGCGCATCGCGATGTCCTTGAACGCCAGTGTCGGACCGTGATGCAGCTCCAACATCCAGCGTCCGGGACTAACCTCCACAAGCGGCGCCACCGACTGATGCGCGAACGGCGCATAGGCGCGCTCCGCCATGCCGCGAATAGCGTCTACCGGCACGGCGTCGCCCGCAAACGCTGTCATCACCCGCGATGCAGTTTCGACGTACGTGTCTGTCGCCTTCGGGCGTGCGATGCGCGGCCACTCCTGCGGGCTGAACAGGCCGCCGTCCGGCGCAAGCCCCATCAGGCTCGCCGACAGGAAGTTGACCGGATCCGTCGCGCTCAATTCCGCAGGAGAACGTGTTGAGACGTACTTCATTCCTTGGTCCCGGTATCTGGTCCGGCTCCTGGCGTCCTGCCGAACCGCAGACGCCCTGCCCGCGCGTGCATGAGGCCGTATATCACCGCGAACGCAATCGCCATCCCGAACCAGGTTACCGCATAGCCGATATGCGTCTCGGGAGGAGTCCGCACGAGATAATCCGGCATTCCTTCCAGCGGGGTAAGCACGTGGCGTGTATCTAGCCGGGGCAACCCCAGCGCCTTGATGATCGCGGGAGCGTCGAACCAGCTCCACTCATTGCGCACAGGTGCATTTGGCGCCGCCATCAATGGCTGTTCAGGCCACGGCGTCACAATGAACCGGTCCGCCGCGACAGATGGAGCTCTCGCCGGCATCGCTGCGCCCGGCCCGCCGATCGCAAGCGCATCAAAGCCGGTCTCCACCAGCACCGGCGCGCCGCAGATTTCCGCCGCCTGATACTGCTTCCATCCTGCCGCTCCGTCCGCTTGGTGCCCGAATACGCGCAGCTTCGCGCCCTCTGCCGCTGGCGGAGCAACAATCTGGCTGCTGCTCAGCCCCTCAGCGCACGCTTGCTCCAGCGTGAGCGGCGGCGCCTGCATGTGCGACGCGAATGCCGAGATCTGCTCTGCCTTCCATCCAGCACGCTGGCTTTGCCAGACGCCCAGCGCCACCAGCGCGATGAGCGCGGGAATCGCAATGACGGTCAGAACCGGAAGTGGCCGGAAATGCATAATGACAGGATACCCCGAAGGACGGACGCAGCGCTACTCCCGCGGCGTGTCCTGTAGGCGCGCTTCACCCGCCTTGTGCTTCCACTGCAGGGCAAACAACAGCGCTTTGATCGGACGCAGGAAGAACATCGCGAAGGCAATAGTGATCGGCGGCCAAATCAGGATGTGCACCCAGCCCGGCGGGCGGAACGCGAATTCGAAGAACATGGCTGACGGCACGATCAGGATCAGCGCCGCGAACATCACGAAGAAGGACGGACCATCACCGGCGTCGGCGATCGTCAGGTCGGCGCCGCATGCGTCGCACTGGGCCTTAAACGTCAGGAAGGTGCGATATACCCGCCCCTCGCCGCAGTTGGGGCAGCGGCAGCGCAGGCCGGCTGAAAGGGCGGAAACCGCCATGGCGTCTACTCCTCGCCCGGCTTCGTCTCAGTCTGGTGCAGACTACCCGCGTACGGGCTAACCAAGTGCGGGCTTGTGGGGCAACACATATAGGAACACCCACATCGCCAACCAGGTCACCGCGATCACGATCCAGTTCAGTGCGACAAGCTGGTAGCCCAGCGGACGCCCCCGCGTCGCGAACCCGGCGATTACCAGCACCACCGACATCGCGTAGAGCGCGAAGCCGATATAGAACTGCATATTGAAGGCGCGCGAGAACGCATACAGCAGATCGGCGTTTAGATAGCCGGGCGGGAAGGCAGTGTCCCCCTGCCATTGAGTGGCGATGTACCAGTTGCCGCCGGCTCCGAGCAGCAACGCCACGAGCGAGGCGCCCACCGCGAACCACAGCATCGAACGGCGCCACAGGAAGATCGCCGCCGCCGCCGCCAATCCCGCGCCGCTCATCAGGAGCGTAGCGATCAGGAAATTGCCGAACGGATCAAAAGTCGGCGCGAGAACGAATTCCTGCCCGGTGCGGAAATTGCTGTCGATCAGCGAGTTGGCGCCGCCAGACCAGATCTGCTGGGCCGTGTCCACCATCGGGTGGCCAGCCTGCAGAAACTGGATCAGCGGCATCATCCATAGCGCAATCGCTACAGCCTGGACTGTAAGGAAGCCCAGTAGAGCCGCCTTCCTGCTCACTACAGCTATCCGCTAGTGGCCGACGCCCGGCGGGCCATCGCCCCACACGAGGTGCGGCGTGACATACACGAAGGCGAAGAGGAAGAGCCACACCACGTCAACGAAGTGCCAGTACCAGGCAGCGAACTCAAATCCGAGATGCTTCTCCGCTTTCATTCCCCCGGCCAGCAATCGCCCAAGGCAGACCATCAGGAAGATCGTACCGATCACGACGTGCGCGCCGTGGAAGCCGGTCGCCATGAAGAACTGGCTGCCATACGCAGACCCGCTGAACGAGAAGCCCGCTTCCGAATACTCGATCACCTGGAAGGCGGTGAACGACATGCCAAGCACGATGGTCAGGACCAGACCGATGATCGCGCCCTTGCGGTCGTTGACCTGCAGGGCGTGGTGCGCCCACGTCACGGTCGTGCCCGACAGCAGCAGGATTAGCGTGTTGACCAGCGGCAGGTGGAACGGATCGAACGGACGGACCTGATGGCCGTCGGTCTGTGTGACCGGCCACTGATCCCAGTGAACCAACTGTTCAAGCGCAGCGTTGGCAAGGTCAGAGTGAGCCGGGCTGGCGCGCAGCGCGTGGAAGATCGTCGTTTCGAAGAACGACCAGAACCACGCCACGAAGAACATCACTTCGGACGCTATGAACAACACCATGCCGTAACGCAGCGATATCTGGACAACTTCCTTGTGGTCGCCTTCACGGCTTTCCTTGAGGACGTCGCCCCACCAGCCGATGAGCACGAAGATCAGGGCAACGAGCCCCGGAAGTGGCCCCCAGAGGGCGCCCTGCGGGATGAACCACAGGCCCTTCATGTAGGCGGCGCCGCCGAGCACCATCGCGCCCAACGCAAGCGCGGCCAGCAGAGGCCACGGGCTCGGCTTCACAAGGTGATAGTCGTGCTTGACGTCGCCCGCCATGGCTTCAGTCCCTACATTAGTGCGGATTGGCCCCAGGACCCGTCCGCTGACCCAGTTTCTCTACCGCCGGTCTAGTTTACCGCGGATGCGTCCTCAAGCCGCGCGACAGGCTGAGGCCCGTTTGCGCGGTAGTAAGTATACGAAAGCGTGATTCCATGTACGTCTTCCGCCTGCCAGTCCTTGGCCATGTCGGGCGATACGAAGAACACGACGGGCAGTTTTACCGTTTTGCCCGGCTCGTATGTCTGCTCTTCGAAGCAGAAGCATTGAATCTTGTTGAAATATTTGCCAATCTTGTACGGCACCACGTTGAAGCTGGCAGCGGCGCGTACCGGCTCTTTCGACATGTTGGTGACTTCGTAGAACACCATCATTGTCTCGCCGAGCTTCACGTCGACATGCGCCTGCAGCGCCCGGAACTTAAGCGGCGCGTTCTTGGCCACGTTGGCGTCGAACGCCACGCGCACGGTCCGATCGAGAACCTGTTTAGGCTTTTCGACAGCAACCTGAGTCGTGCCGCCGAATCCCGTGACTTTGCAGAATTCGGAATACAGCGGTTCAGCAGCGAAGCTCAGCCCGAGCATGCCGAAGATGACGCCGGACAGGATACCAACCGTGAGCTTGGAGCGCTTGTTCACATCCGCTCCGGTATGCCACCGCCGACCTTGTTCATGGTCAGAACGAATATGATGATGACGAACGCGAACAGGGCAATCGCTATCCACTGGCTGCGGCGCTTGCGGGCCGCGACTTGTTCAGGGGTGAGCGTAACTCGCTCACCTGTCGGCAAGGCTTCGCGCGCTTCAGACAGCATGGAAGCAAGATTTGGACGCGACTCCCCCGCCGGCGCGGCGGCTGGAGCAGCGGCCGGCGGCGTCACAGCAGCGCCCGGCGTTTTGGGCTCCGGTTCCGGTTCGCCGTCCCAATCCTTGATCTGTCCCTTGTCCAGCATCACGCGCCCCCGAACAGCGGGAAGTGCAGCGGCAGGATGCGTTCGACCATCAGGGCCGCAAACAGCGCGAAGAGATAGAAGATCGAAACCGCGAACATCCGTTTTGCGTGCTTCATGTCGGCAGGCGCATCGTCATTCCCCGCCCTACTCGTGAAGATGCGCACTGCGCACCACAGGAAGGCGACCCCACCCAGAATAGCCACGGCCAGGTAGATCGCGCCGCCCAGACCGGTGAGAACCGGTACAAGACCGAAGGGGGCCGAAACCATTGTGTAGAGCAGGATCTGCAGCCGCGTTTCCTTCGCGCCGCGCGTAACCGGCAACATCGGCACGCCAGCGCGAGCATATTCCTTCGACGTCCACAGCGACAGCGCCCAGAAGTGCGGCGGCGTCCACAGGAAGATCAGGCCAAACATGATCCACGCATCCGTGGAAATCGAACCGGTCGCGGCAGCCCATCCGATCATCGGCGGGAAGGCGCCAGCAGCGCCACCAATAACGATATTCTGCGCCGTCGAGCGCTTGAGCCACATCGTGTAAATGACAACATAAAAGAATATCGAGAACGCCAGCAAAGCAGCTGCCAGTGGCGTCGACGCCAGCGCCATCAGCGTAACTGACAGCACCGACATGATCATGCCGAAACCAAATGCATCCTCACGCCGGACGATTCCCGCGGGAACCGGGCGCGATATCGTCCGCGCCATCTTCGCGTCGATGTCGCTATCGTACCACATGTTCAGCGCACCGGCCGCGCCGGAGCCAAGCGCGACGGACAGCACCGTGCAAATCAAGGCGAAAGCGTTCATGGCGACGGGCGCCGTGATGATGCCGACAAATGCCGTGAAGACGACCAGCGACATCACGCGCGGCTTCATCAGCAGCACGTAGTCCCTCGCGCTCGCCGATATGGCGACGGGCGGAACGCTGGCGATGCTCGCTTCGGACATCTTTGTCTTGCGCTGCAGCTCGGCTCTCAATCTCGCGACTGGGGTGATCCGGGCTGCCTGCGCCCTGTTACTTGACCCTCGGCAGGTCGTTGTATTGGTGGAAGGGCGGTGGAGAAGACAGCGTCCACTCCAGCGTCGTTGCGCCCTCGCCCCACGGGTTCGCCTCGGCCTTGCGACGGCGGATCACCGCCTCGATCAAGCCGATGAAGAACACGATCGTAGCTGCGGCGGCGACCCAGTAACCGATCGTCGACCAGTGGTGCCACTCACGGAACTGCGGCGCGTAATCGACATAGCGGCGCGGCATGCCCTGGAGACCCAGGAAGTGCTGCGGGAAGAAGATCAGGTTGGAGCCGATGAACATCAGCCAGAAGTGCAGACCGCCGATGAAGCCGTTGTACTTCACGCCCCACATCTTCTCGAACCAGTAGTACCAGCCGCAGAACAGCGTGAACACGGCGCCAAGCGACAGCACGTAATGGAAGTGCGCGACGACGTAATACGTATCGTGCAGGAAGTGGTCGACGCCTGCATTGGCCAGCACCACGCCCGTCACGCCACCGACGGTGAAGAGGAAGATGAAGCCGATCGCCCACAGCATCGGTACTTTGAATTCGATCGAGCCGCCCCACATCGTGGCGATCCACGAGAAGATCTTGATACCCGTTGGAACCGCGATGACCATCGTGGCCGCCACGAAATAGGCCTTCAGGTTCACGTCCATGCCCACCGTATACATGTGGTGCGCCCAGACGAGAAAGCCGATGAAGCCGATCGACACCATGGCGTAAGCCATGCCGAGATAACCGAAGATGGGTTTTCGCGAGAACGTCGAGATGACGTGGCTGACGATGCCGAAGCCTGGCAGGATCATGATGTAGACTTCGGGGTGACCGAAGAACCAGAACAGGTGCTGGAACATTATCGGGTCGCCGCCGCCCGAGACCTCAAAGAACTTCGAGCCGAAGTTTCGGTCCGTCAGCAGCATCGTCAGCGCGCCGGCCAGAACCGGCAGGGCGAGCACGAGCAGGAAGGCCGTGATCAGGATCGACCAGGCGAACAGCGGCATCTTGTGCAGCGTCATGCCCGGAGCGCGCATATTCAGGATCGTGACGATGAAGTTGATCGCACCAAGGATCGACGACATGCCCGCGAGGTGAAGCGAGAAGATCACGAGGTCCATCGCTAGGCCCGGGTGGCCCGTCGTGCTCGACAGCGGCGGATACAGCACCCAGCCGCCCCCGAAACCGTTGTTGCCCGCAGGACCCGGCACGAACATCGACAGGATCAACAGGAAGAACGAGACCGGCACCAGCCAGAACGAGATATTGTTCATGCGCGGCATGGCCATGTCGGGAGCGCCGATCATGAGCGGCACGAACCAGTTGCCGAAGCCGCCGATCAGGGCGGGCATGACCATGAAGAAGATCATGATCAGGCCGTGCATCGTGGTGATGACGTTGTAATTGTGTTCGGTGCCGAAGAAGCCGCCGAACGCCGTTCCATTGAACAACTGCAGGCCGGGCTCTGCGAGTTCGGCGCGCATGAAGCCTGAGAACACGAAACCTATGACGCCCGCGCACATCGCGAACACGAGATAGAGCGTGCCGATGTCCTTGTGGTTGGTCGAAAACAGCCAGCGAGCCGGGCTGTACCACTTCGGATCGTGGTGATCATCATGCGCGTGATCGTGGCCATGGGCGTCGTGCCCGTGACCATGGTCAGCAGCGTGTTTGGCATCGCTCGACATCGAACGGCTCCCTGATTCTAGTGCGCTGAAGCGACTTGCGTCGTCGCGCCCGGGCGCGGCAGGCTATAGAGATATTCACGGCCGCCCTTGGCGGGGTCGGCTTGGGCTGCGGCCAGCCAGGCGTCGTATTGCGCCTGCGGCAGAGCCCACAGTTCGATCGGCATGTTCGAGTGATCCTTGCCGCACAGTTCCGAGCACTGTCCGTAATAGATCCCGGCAACCGGAACGTTAAACCACAGCTGGTTCAGGCGGCCCGGCACGGCGTCAACCTTCAGCGCGAACTGCGGCATGGCCCATGAGTGGATCACGTCGCGTGCGGTGATCTTGAGGCGGACATAGCGATTGACGGGAACAACCATCGGATTGTCGGTCGACAACTGCGCCAGGTCGCCACGCGAGGTCACCAGCGGACGATCCGGATCGCCAGCTTTGAGGATGCGGCTCTCGACGACGAACTCTTTGTCCGTGTTCTGATTGTACGTGTAATCCCAGTACCACATGTTGCCGTAGACCTTGATGTCCACGACATCCGCCTCGGCCACCTGCTCGCCATTGAACGCGACGTCTTGTTCGTACAGGAGCGGGAACGAGCCCTTGGCGATCCAGACGAGTATCAGCACCGGCACAACCGTCCACAGGATCTCAACTACCGTGTTGTGGCTGAATTTCTTGGGCACCGGGTTTGCGCGTTTGTTATAGCGGATCATCACCCAGATCAGCAGCGCCGTAACCACCGCGACGATGACGGTGATGATCCACAGCACCTCGTTGTGAAAGGCGTGCACGTTCTTGGCGGTCTCGGTGACCGGCGTTTGGAAATCTATACCGCCTGGCGTGGGCACAGCCCATGCGGACCCGGCAGCGACGAGGCTGGCCGCGCCGAGCGCGAAGACTTTCAGGGTCTTTCTCAGCATTTTTGTCCACATCCTCCAGCAGATGCGTGAAACCCGGGCTTTAACGTGATACCGTCCCTATCGCCACCACTCCGTTTCGCACTGCCGGGTGCATAGTGTCGCAGGCGGGCCGATTCGAAGTGGTAGGCGCTTGGTCGCTATCAGACGCTCAGGGAGATGGAAAGATGAGGACCCGGTTTCGATTGGGGATTTCGATCTGCATCGCTGTCGCAGCATGCATCGGCACAGCGTTCGCTCAGGGCGCTGTCACCGTGATTGGCGGCGGGCTCGCGCAGGGCTGCTATGAGGCCGCGCAGAGAGGCGAGATGGCGACGCAGCAGGCCATCGACCTGTGCGACCGCGCGATCACGGGCGAGACCCTGCGCCGCCGCGACAAGGCGGCGACCTACACCAACCGCGGCATCCTCCACATGCGCAACGGCAACAACACGCGCGCCATGTGGGATTACCAGCGCAGCATCGACATGATGCCCGAGCTGAAAGAGGCAAAGGTCAATCTCGGCGCGGCGCTCTACAACCTCAAACGTTATCCTGAGGCGCTCGCTGCCCTGAACGAAGGCGTCGGCACCACCTCGGAAGACGCGCGTATGATCGGGTTTTACAATCGCGGCCTGACGCATGAAAAACTGGGCGATCTCCAGTCTGCCTACGAGGATTTCCGCAGCGCCCTCACGATCAAGCCCGATTTCAAGCTCGCTTCCGAGCAGATGTCACGTTTCACCGTGGTTCCCGCCACAGCAAGCTGACACCTAAGCTGGCCCTGGCGGCAGGCATTGCGTTGTAATTGACAACCGCCCCACCCTATCTTGGGTGTGCGCCTGGAATCCGTTTTACGAGGCCAACCTTGTTGGAGAAGTCCATGTCCGACCGCAGCCTGATCGAAGAAGCCGGCATCGGGGTATCGAAAGCCGCCGACATTCTCGACGAGGCGCTGGACGGCGCGGAGGACGGCGAAATCTATCTTGAATCTGTCCGCTCGGAGAGTTTCCTCTTCGACGATGGGCGGCTGAAGTCCGCCTCCTACGATAGCGGCCAGGGTTTCGGCCTACGCGTCGTTTCGGGTGAAACCACCGGTTACGCCCACGCCAGCGAAATTTCCGAAGCCTCCCTACGCCGCGCCGCCACCTCCGCCTCCGCCGCCAAACGCGGCCGCAGCGGCACGCTCGCCGTCGGCCCCACCCCCGTAAACCGCCGCCTCTATGCCGACGTCGACCCCACCGCCTCCCCCGACTTCGTCACCAAGACCGGTCTGCTCGCCGAGATCGACGCATGGTGCCGCGCCCGCGACCCGCGCGTGGTGCAGGTGTCGGCCTCCCTCGCCGGCTCGCGCACATCGGTTGAGATCATCCGCGCCGGCGGCGCCAGCGTCGCCGAAGCGCGGCCGCTGGTTCGCGTCAACATCGCTGTCACCCTTGAGAAGGATGGACGCCGCGAGACAGGCTCTGCAGGCGCAGGCGGACGCGCCTCCTATGACGAATGGATCCAGCCCGATCGCTGGAAGGCGCTGGCCGAACGCGCGCTGCGCAAAGCCGAAATCAACCTCGAAGCTATCCCCGCCCCTGCTGGCGAAATGGAAGTGGCGCTCGGGCCGGGCTGGACCGGCGTTCTTCTCCACGAAGCCGTCGGCCACGGTCTCGAAGGCGATTTCAATCGCAAGGGCTCATCCGTCTACTCCGGCAAGATCGGTGAGCAGGTGATGGCCAAAGGCGTCACCATCGTTGACGACGGCACGATCGCCAACCGCCGCGGCTCGCTGTCCTTCGACGATGAGGGCACGCAAACACAGCGTACTGTTCTGGTCGAAGACGGCCGCCTCGTCGGCTACATGCAGGACCGCATGAACTCGCGCCTCATGGGCGTCGCCGCCACCGGCAATGGCCGCCGCGAGAGCTATGCCTCGACGCCCATGCCCCGCATGACGAACACCTTCATGACCGGCGGCACGCACGATCCCGAAGAGATTGTCCGCTCGATCAAGCGCGGCATCTGGGCCGTGGATTTTGGCGGCGGCCAGGTCGACATCACCAATGGCCAGTTCGTCTTCCAATGCACCGAGGCCTACCTCGTCGAAGACGGCAAGGTCGGACCACCCGTGAAGAACGCGACGCTCATCGGCCATGGCCCCACAGTGATGAACAACATCTCGATGGTCGGCAACGACTTCGCGATGGACGACGGCGTTGGCACCTGCGGCAAGGCCGGCCAGTCCGTCCCCGTCGGCGTCGGCCAGCCTTCGCTGCGCATCGACAAAATCACAGTCGGCGGTGCAGGCGGCTGAGCCGTCTGTACCCAACGCTGCCGCCCACAAGCTCCTAGTTGTGAGCTGAGAGATCGCTTTCAGCCGTAGCGTCGCGAATGGGCCGGTCCGCCGGCGCAGTCGTCGGGCCGCCCATCCGTGCGAGCTTGTTGAGGAACGGGCTCGCGATGCCTAGCGCCACGCCAATCCCGATGCCCCACAGACCAACATTGGTGAACACCTCGGAGTAGGTTTTTAGCGCGAGTCCCGGATCGAGCACCTGCCCGCCCACGGTCGCCTGTGCCGTTAGCTTCGTGATCTGCGCCTGCACCGCCTGCGCGATCGAGGAGCCGAGATACCACGTCGCCATCATTGTCGCCGCGATCGGCGCCGGCGTCAGCTTGGTCATCGCCGATAGGCCGACTGGCGACAGGAACAGTTCGCCCGTCGTGTGCAGGAGGTAGAGGAGGATGAGGAAGATCAGCGGAACCTTGAACTCCGCGTCCGCGTATTGAACGCCCCAAACCAGAACGAGGAAGCCCGCGCCGACTTGGATCAGGCCGAGTGCAAACTTGAACGCATCGCCCGGATCCTTTTTGTGCCTCCCCAGCCATGTCCACATCATCGCAAACAATGGCGCGAAGATCAGGATGAACGCGCCGTTGAAGCTCTGCGTCTGGCCGGAACTCACGCAGGCTCCGGCTATGCACAGCTGCGATGAGCGCTCGGAGAACTGCGACAGCGCCGAGCCTGCAAGCTCGAACAGCGTGAAGAACACCACCGACGCAAGCACTAGAATGATCGCGAGTATCAGCTTGCCCGTCTCGGCGATCGTCGCCTTTGTCACCATGTAGTAGACAAAAAACGCCAGCATCCCGACCGACACGATCGTCAACGCGGCGTTCACGATCGGCTCGCGCTGCACCAGCAGCCAGACCAGTCCCACGCACAGCAGCGCGACGATGTAGATCAGCCATTCGCGGTTGATCGGTCCGATGAGCGGTTTTTTCAGCAGCACCGGATTCGGCGGCAGGCCAAGTTCAGTCGGAAGCTGCGCCGGGCCGGGCATGAAGAACAAAAGCCGCCTGCGAACGAACACCAGCCATCCGAGCAGCATGCCGACGCCAGCGGCCCCGAAGCCCCATGCCCAACCCAGTTCGGCCCCCAGCCACGCGCATCCAACCTGCGCCCAGAAGGCGCCGAGGTTGATCCCGTAATAGTAAAGCGAGAACCCGCCATCGCGGCGCGGATCGTCCTTGACGTAGAGCTGACCGACCTGCGTGGCGAGGTTCGCCTTGAGGAACCCCACGCCCATGATGATCAGCGACAGCGCGAGGAAGAAGGCGCTCATGTAGACGGGCTGCTGCCCCTCGACGAGCATCTGGTAGCCTTCGACCGCCGGCGTCTCCGGATCATCGACGGGAATAATATTCGGCAGGGTCGGCGTTCCGGCGTAATCCTTGATCTCCATACCGCCGCCGGCGGCGGGGCCGAATTCATGGCGCTGGCCGTCGATCACGACCCATGCCTGACGCCTGTCCTGCCTGCCCTCGGCCGCGATTTCGTAGCGCTGGCCTTCGAAGACGAGCACGTTCCGAGCGGGTTCCTGTTCGATTGCCATGGTGAGGTGACCCGCCACCAGCAACAGCGCGCCGAACGCAACAGCCTTTGTTGTGCCGAGATAGCGGTCTGCCAGCATCCCCCCGATCAGCGGTAGGAGATAGACGAGTGAGGTGTACGCCCCGTACTGGCCCGCCGCAGCTTCATCTGAAAACAGGAAGTGCTGGGTCATGTAGACGAACAGAATCGTCCGCATCCCGTAATAAGAGAATCGCTCCCACATCTCGGTGAAGAAGATGATGTGCAGACCCTTGGGCTGCGACCGCAACTGGATGATGACCGGAATACCCGTGACCAGTGTGATCACGATCCCGATCGCGACAATGATATCCATGAAGTCCTCGCCCAGATGCCCTTCGCGGGTCTGAGTGATGATCAACACGCGGAACGAACATGCTCAACCCCCGGAATCACCGGAAGCGAGCAAGTTTGTGCCTAAAGCGATGAATGGAGGCGCCGAAGCGGCCTAGACCCGCGTTTCCGCGAAGGCGCGTGTGATGTCCCGCTCCCAGGGTCCATGATATTTGGCCAGCAGGCGCAGCGCAGGTGTAACGCCGGTTTCAGCGATTTCCTGAAGGTCGGTCAGGAACACAGTCTCATCCTTGCCGGCGGCATTCATTCGCGCCCGGCGCTTGAGGCCGTCAGAAGCCAGCTTCACGGCAGCGCGGGCCAGATTCTGCACCGTCGTGTTGCGGATCGGCGCGCTGAGGCCAAGCATCGGCACTGCCGACCGCATGGCCTGACGCTCGAAGGCATTGAAGCCCTTCATCAGCTCCCACGCGCCATCCAGCGCGACGTTGTCATAAAGAATCCCGACCCAGAAAGCGGACAACGCGCACAGGGCATCATGCGCGCCGGCATCGGCCCCGCGCATCTCGAGGAAGGTCTTGAGCCGCACCTCGGGGAAAATCGTCGAAAGGTGATCGTCGAAATCATCCATCGCCGGCAGCTCACCGGGGAGAATGGGCAGCTCACCCGCCATAAAGTCGCGGAACGATAGACCCGAGGCGTCAATATACTTCCCCTCGCGCCGCACGAAATACATCGGCACGTCCAACGCGTAGTCGACATATTGTTCGAAACCGAAGCCTTCATCGAACGCGAAAGGCAACATGCCCGAGCGATCCGGGTCGGTGTCGGTCCACACGTGAGAGCGATAGGACTGGAAGCCATTTGTGCGGCCTTCGGCGAAGGGTGAGTTGGCGAACAGCGCCGTCGCGATCGGCTGAAGTGCGAGGCTGACGCGAAGCTTCTTCACCATGTCGGCCTCGGCGCCGAAATCGAGATTGGTCTGCACCGTACACGAGCGGAACATCATCTCCCGCCCGAGCCGCCCGACCTTGCCCATATAAGACTTCATGATCCCGTAGCGGCCCTTGGGCATCAGCGGCGTTTCATCGAACGACCACAGCGGCGAGAAGCCAAGCCCCAGGAAGTCGATGTTCATCGGCTTGGCGATGGTGCGCGTCTCGCGCAGGTGATCGCCGATCTCGAGGCAGGTCTCGTGAACATTGTCGAGCGGCGCCCCCGACAATTCGAACTGACCACCCGGCTCGAGACTGACGCTCGCCAGCCCCTTCTTGAGGCCAATGATATGGTCCCCCTCGATGATCGGCGCCCAGTCATAGTCGCGGGCAATCCCCTCGAGCAGTCCCTTGATCGAAGCGGCGCCGTCATACGGAACGGGCCGCAGCGAGCCTTCAATGAAGCCGAATTTTTCGTGCTCGGTGCCGATGCGCCAGTCCGACTTCGGTTTCTCGCCACCCGCCAGACGCTCGACGAGCTCCCGCTTGCCGGAGATGCGCGCCGCAGCCGCGTCGATGTCGCGAGTAGGTGTCGTCATGCGCTGCGTCCGGAACTAGCTCTCGCCAGCGAGATAGGTACGTGGGCTTAAGGACGCCAGCTGAACCCGTCAAATGTTCGGATTGAGGAGGAAAACTATCCCCTCGGTAAGGTTAGCTATCCGCGCCAGTCGCCGCGAATCGACTGCCACAACGCCAGCGCCGCCAGCGCCGCCGTCTCGGCCCGCAGGATGCGTGGTCCAAGGCTCACCGGATGCACGAATGCCTGTTTGCGCAGATGGGCACGTTCGCTTGGCGAGAACCCGCCCTCCGGCCCGATCAGCACAGCAGCCGGTCCATCCGGCAGCCCGCGAAGTACCTCCTCGATCGGCCGCCCCCTGCCCGCCTCGCCGCCCCACGGCCGCTCCGCATCGTCTCCAGCCTCATCAGCAAACAGCAGAATCCGGCTCGCATCCCAGCCATTGAGCAAAAGCATCAGTTTCGCGGCGTCACGTATCGGCGGCACATCCAGTCGCTCAGTCTGCTCGGCCGCCTCGATCGCCAGCCGCTGCAGGCGATCCACCCGAACCGTTTCGGCGTCAGTCCGCTCGGTCAGAACAGGCCGAATCTCCGCGACGCCGAGCTCAACGGCCTTTTCGACCACAAAATCCGTCCGGGCTTTTTTCAGCGGAGCAAACAAAAGCCAGAGATCCGGCCCGCCCGCCTGGGCCCTTACCGAGTCGCCCAGTTGCAGGCTGGCCGTAGATTTCGTGCTGGCCGCCAGCGTGGCGTCCCACTCGCCATGGCGGCCGTTGAACACCCGCACCGCATCACCCACCCCGAGACGCAATACACGCGTCAAGTAGTGCGCCTGATCGCCATCCAGGACCAGATCCACGCCCTCGATCAAATCCGGGGCGACATACAGCCGGGGTGTCGCGCTCATGTCCTTGCGCTATATCGGCGAAACCCTTCTGCCAAGGTGCCCCATCTGCCAAGGACCGCACTTGCCCGAGACCGAAGCCAGCCATGTTCCAGCCGACGCCGTCCGCGGATCGTGGGTCAGCCGTGCGCCCGCGTTCGCGCGCCCATACCTGCAACTGTCACGCTATGACCGCCCGGCTGGATTCTGGCTGCTCGCTCTCCCCTGCCTGATTGGTCTCGTGCTGGCGCGTATTCCCAGCATGCTCACGCCCGCCGACGGATGGCTGGGCCTCTTGTTTGTCATCGGTGCGGTTGCGATGCGCGGCGCAGGCTGCACCTACAACGACATTCTCGACCGCGACATCGACGCCAGGGTCGCCCGCACCGCGCTGCGCCCTTTGCCGTCTGGCGCGGTCTCCCTGAAGAAAGCCTGGGTCTGGCTGCTGATCCAATGCGGCGTCGGCCTTGCCGTCCTGCTCTGCCTGCCTGACCTCGCGAAACTCATTGCGCTCGGCGCCATCCCTATGGTCGCGCTCTACCCCCTGATGAAGCGCATCACCTGGTGGCCGCAGGTCTGGCTTGGCCTGACATTCAACTGGGGCGCCATCGTCGCACCCGCTGCCGCGCGTGGCGAACTCGTGACTGCAGACGCCCTGCTCTATGCTGGTCTGGTATTATGGACGCTGGGCTATGACACGATTTACGCCATCCAGGATCGCGAAGACGATGCGCTGATCGGTGTTCGCTCGACCGCGCGACGGTTCGGCGGCCAGATCAAACCCGCCGTTTCGGCCATCTACCTCGCGTGTGCAGCACTCTGTGGGGCGGCTGGATACCTGGCAGGCGGTTGGCTCACGCTGGCGCTCGTCGCGCCGTTCGCGCTCCACCTGTTGTTTCAGGCCGCGCGACTTGACCCCACCGACGGCCAGCGCGCCCTGATGCTGTTCAGAGCCAACCGCGAGGCAGGACTGCTGTTGCTCGCAGGTTGGGCCTTCATTGCGGCGCCGATCTAGCGGATACTTAACGAGGATCGGAATTCGGGAGTCGTTATGGCGGAAGAACGCAAGCGTCCAAATATGGGTGTCATCGTCGGCATAGCGACGGCGGTGATCGTCGCTGGCGGTGGCGGCATTGCAGCCCTGAATATGATGGGCAACCAGGGCAACAACGCGCTCGGCGACCCGACCCCAATCACTGGCGCCGACCCGACCGTCGACGTTCAGTCCGCACCGTTGAAAGAGCCTGCCACACCGGCCGCGCCGCTCACGCCGATGCAACCCGGCACGGCTACGCTGTCGCCTGATGGCTCGATCAGCTTCATCGACGAATCCCTCACCTTCAGCGCTGTCATGCCGAAGGCTGCGGCAGATGACCCGATTGTCCGAAAACTGCAGGCCGAGGCGCAGGCCTATCTCGACAAGAGAAAGGTGGAGGCGCGCGCCGACTTCGATGAGCGCAAGAAACAGGGCGCCATCGAGATGTCATGGGAAGTTCAGCAGGAATGGAAGTACACCGCCACCGCTGGCGGCATCGCGAGCCTGGTCGGCACTAACTATGAATTTACCGGCGGCGCGCACGGCATGAGTGCAACCGACACAAAGATTGTCCGTGCCGATACCGGGGAGGAGCTCTCGCTGGCAAAGATGCTGCTGCCGGACCGCTCCCCGTCCCCTGCGATCACCATCGCAATCTGCGAAGGCCTCAAGGTCGAGAAGATGAAGGCGATCCGGTCGGCCACTATTTTCGACGAGCCCATCGTCTGCGCTGGCCCCAAGGCGAATGTGAAGATTGAGGACGCGCACATCGCCCTCGCGCCCTCCACCGATGCCGATAAGTTCGGCGGCCTGTTCGTCTATTACGATCCGTACGCGGTCGGGTCCTACGCGGAAGGTTCGTATTCGCTCAGCATTCCGCAATCCGTGTTCAGCGAAGACCTGCGCCCGCAGTTCAAGTCGCTGTTTGGCGGAGGCGTCCCGTCGGCGGCCAAACCCTAGCGGCGCGCCCGGAAGAAGCTGCGCAGCAACGCCGCAGACTCATCCGCCATCAAGCCAGAAGTCACCGTGGGCCGCGAATGGCAGGTCGGTTGCTCGAAGAAGCGCGGGCCATGCGCGACCGCGCCGCCCTTTTCATCCGTCGCGCCATAGACCACCCGGCCAATGCGCGCATGGCTGATCGCGCCAGCACACATCGCGCAGGGTTCCAACGTCACATAGAGGGTCAACCCGCTCAGCCGGTAATTGCCCAGTTTTGCACCCGCGGCACGCATCGCCAGCACCTCGGCGTGGGCGGTCGGATCATGCAGCCCGATCGGCTGGTTGTGCGCCTCGGCCACCACGTCGCCCGTCGCCGGATCAATGACGACAGCGCCAATTGGCGCCTCACCAGCGTCCGCAGCCGCCTGCGCCAGCGCGATCGCCCGCCGCATCATCTCAATGTCGAAAGCCGCGTCCATGCCGCCCCATAGCATTTCAGCGGTGGGATGCCAGAGCCGGCTCGGCCGAGGTGGAATCGCGTAAGGCGATCCATCCAAGTCGTGAATCCTACCCGTAACAAGGAATCCAGAGCACATGCGGCAGCACCGAAGCTTCCACCAAGGCTGATCGTGCTCTAGACGCTGCTTCAATGCGCATCATTGCTGGTACATTGAAGGGCCGAACCATCCGCTCGCGAGACGGGCAAGGTACACGCCCCACCTCTGAACGGGCGCGCGAGTCCCTGTTCAACGTCCTCGCCCATGCCGACTGGGCCCCGGCACTTGGAGGCGCGCGCATCATCGACGCTTTTGCCGGATCGGGCGCGCTTGGCTTTGAAGCCATCTCGCGCGGCGGATCATTCTGCCTGTTCGTCGAAATTGACGCGGCTGCGCGCGGCTGCATCCGCGACAATGTCGAGGCGTTCCAGTTGTTCGGTAGTACGCGTATTCATCGCCGCTCGGCCACAGACCTAGGCGCCAAACCAGCCGGGTTGGGCGCGCCGTTCGATCTCGTATTCATGGACCCGCCCTACGCGCAGGGCCTCGTGCCGCCCGCGCTGGACCAACTGGCGAGCGGACAATGGTTGACGCCTGACGCTCTGGTCGTTGCCGAAACCGGATCGGATGAACTTGCGCCAATCGCGCCGGGCTGGATCACTGAAGATGAGCGCATCTACGGCGCGGCGCGCGTATCGTTCCTGCGCAGGGGCTGACCCTTCGGCAGCGGCGCGAACGGCGACAAGACAAACGCCAACAGAAGGCCCAAAATCAGCACATCGGTCGGCGCAGACCCGAGTGCGTCAGGCAGGCTGATCAGGAACAGCGAGACCGGGGGCGCCGATCCCGCTACGCTCACCACCAGAAGCGCGCCGATATTGTTGACGAAATGAAATCCCATCGCGGCCGACAGTCCACCCGTGCGCCAAACGGTCGCCGTCATAACCATTCCGAGCAGGGTTGCTGCGACGACGTAATACGCGCCGAACATCAGGTCGCCGCCGCCATTGCTGACATGCGCAATGCCGAATGCCAGCGACGGCACAAGCCCCCACACCAGCGGATGCCGCATGCGTGCCGCAAGCTGCTGCGTGAGATAGCCTCGGAAGAACAACTCCTCCCCCGCGCTCTGCAGGAAGATCAGGATAGCGAGCGGCGCGAACGACATCAGCCACGTTTCCAGCGGCAAGCTCGACCGCTGCGGCGTCATCCCCGAAGCCGCAGACAGCGCGACGCCAGCCGCCAGATACCCCGCCGCCAGCGCCATCCCCACCGAAAACTGCCCCAACCGCACGCGCCGGTCGTACGAAATAACAGATACGAAACTGCGCTTGCCGAGCAGCCGCGCCGCTGCCCAGACGCCAAACCATAGGCCCCAAAACGTTGCGAACAGAACGCCCGTCGCCATCACGATGTCCATGTACGAAAGCGGCCTATCGGACCGGCCCATGACCGACGCCATCGCATCCGGGCTGATCAATCCTGTGCGAACGGCGACCAGGCCGACCACCATCGTCCATACCAGCCAGACGCCAACAACGAGGCCAGCGCCCAGCGCGGTGCGCCACAGCTGCGTGCGCGGCCGCGCAGCGTCGATCCATCGCTGGAACGGATGCTCCATCGTCAGGACCTCATGGCTTCAGGACTGTCGCGCCGATTGTGCCGCGCCCTTCAAGAGCACGATGAGCTTCCGCTGCATCCTTCAAAGCAAAGCGTTGGCGCACGTCCGCCTTCACCGCGCCCGAACGCATTGCTCCCCACAGCCCGGCTGATCCGCGTTCGAGTTCCTCGCGTGTCTTGGTAAAATGGAACAGTCCCGGCCGCGTCATGATCAGCGAACCGCCCTGGTTGAGTCGCGCCGGCGGAATGGGATCGACCGGTCCCGAAGCATTGCCATACGTGATGAACCACCCGCGCGGTTGAAGCGAGCGCATGCTCGCCTCGGCCGATGTTTTGCCGACGCTGTCATAGACTACCGGCACGCCTTTGCCGTTCGTAAGATCCTTGACGCGCGCCGCTACGTCCTCGTTGCTGAGGATCGTTGCGTCGCACCCATAGCTGCATGCGAGTTCTGCTTTCTCGGGCGTAGACACCACGCCGATCACCCGTGCGCCTTGCGCATTCGCCCACGGCACAAGAATGGACCCCACACCGCCCGCCGCCGCCCAGACGAGAATGGTCTCGCCCGGCTGGATGCGGCGGATCTCGAACGTCAGCATCCAGACCGTCAGCCCCTTCAGGAACACCGCAGCTGCATCCTCGTCCGACACCGTATCCGGAATGCGAACCAACCGATCCGCAGGCGCATTACGATGCGAGGCATACGCCCCCGGCACGCCATTATAGACTACCCGATCGCCGACTTTCACGCTGGCGACACCCTCGCCCAGCGCCTCCACCACTCCCGCCCCCTCGACACCCAAAACCGCAGGCGTCGGTCCCGGATAAAGTCCCGTGCGCGTATAAATGTCGATAAAATTGAGTCCGATGGCCGTCTGGCGTAGCCGCGCCTGTCCCGGCCCCGGAGGCGGCAAATCAACCTGCTCAAACTTCATTTCCTCCGCTCCGCCGTGTTTGTGGATACGGATGACGTCTGCTGTAGACATGAAACTCTCGTATGGTTGCCGCGACCGGTCAGACTCATGTCTAACGCCTTCCATGGACTTGTTCGAGCCAGTCATTGTTGAGATTATTTGTGGTATAGACGAAGCCGGTCGCGGCCCGCTGGCTGGCCCTGTCTGCGCCGCCGCCGTGATCCTTGATCCGAAACGCCCGATCCAGGGCCTCAACGACAGCAAGCAATTGAGCGAGAAACGCCGCGACGCGCTCGCCCCGCAAATCCGCGAGCGCGCCATCGCGTGGGCCGTCGGCTGGGCCAGCGTCGAGGAGATCGACGAATTCAACATCCGCCAGGCCAATTTCCGCGCCATGCGCCGCGCCTTCGACGGCCTCGGAATCCGGCCCACCCACGCCCTCGTCGATGGCAAGGACCCGCCACCGCTCACCTGCCGCATCACCTGCATCATCGGGGGCGACGCACTGGAGCCTGCCATTTCGGCCGCCTCCATTCTCGCGAAGACCGCGCGCGATGCCCTCATGGTGGAACTTTGCGCCCAACATCCCGGCTACGGGTTTTCGCAGCACAAGGGTTACGGCTCGACAGCCCACCTCGAGGCTCTGCGGCGGCTGGGACCAAGCCCGGTGCATCGCCGCACGTTCGCGCCGGTCAGAGCCTTGCTCGACGGCGCCGCCTAGCGCCGCCCGAACAGCCTCTCAATATCGCTGAGCTTCAGCTCGACGTAAGTCGGGCGGCCATGATTGCACTGGCCCGAATGCGGTGTCGATTCCATCTGGCGGAGCAGCGCGTTCATCTCCTCGGCGGTGAGGCGACGTCCGGCGCGAACGGAGCCGCGACAGGCCATGTTGCCCATCACCTCCTCCATGCGCTCCTTCAAAGCCAGGCCAGCCTCGTACTCGGCGAAGTCGTCCGCCAGATCGCGGATCAGCCCTTTCACGTCCATGGGGCCGAACAGCGCCGGCGTCGCGCGCACGGCAACAGCGCCGCGCCCGAACGGTTCGACCTCAAGCCCCATCTGCTCAAGCTCCCCCGCACGATCGAGCACACGCAGCGCCTCCTCCTCGGACAGCTCCACGATCTCAGGGATCAGCAGCGCCTGACGCTTCACGCCTTCGCCGCCCATCTGCGCCTTCATGCGTTCATAAACCAAACGCTCATGCGCGGCGTGCTGGTCGACGATCACCATGCCATCGGCTGTCTGCGCGATGATGTAAGTCTCATGCACCTGCGCCCGCGCCACGCCCAATGGCGGCGTTTCAACAGGCGCATCATCCGGCCGGGGCTCCACGCGTGCACTCGGAGCTCCCGCAAACGCATCGAACGTGGAGGCGCGATTGTCCGACATTCCCGGATAAGGCGCGCCATACCCCGTGTCCGACACGACGGGCCGGGCGGGCGACCATTTCGCGTTGCGTGAGGCCCACTGCAGTGACGGCGCGACATGGCTGGTGGCCGCCCCCAACGCCGCGCCCGCAACGGTCGTGCTGGCGCGATGGCCCGCAGCGGCGAGCGCATGGCGCAATGCGCCGATCATCAGGCCACGTACATTGGCAGCATCCCGGAAGCGAACTTCCGTTTTGGCGGGGTGAACGTTCACGTCGACCTGCATCGGATCGAGGTCGACAAAAAGCACCGCCATAGGATGTCGGTCGCGCGCGAGAAAATCCTGATACGCCGCGCGCAGCACACCGACCAGCAGCTTGTCCTTCACCGGCCTGCCATTCACGAATAGGTACTGGTGCTGCGACGTACCGCGATTGAAAGTCGGCAAACCGGCAAAGCCTGAGACCCGCACGCCCTCGCGCTCCGCCTCGATCTCGACAGCGTTATCGCGGAACTCGCGGCCTAGCACGGCGCCAAGACGCTTCAGCCGCGCCTCGGTAAGCGTGCCTTGCTCGGCCTGCAGCTTGATGATCGCGCGCTCGTCAGTCTCCAGATAAAACGACACGTCCGCCCGCGTCAGCGCCAGACGCCGAACAGCGTCCGCGATCGCCTGCGACTCCGATCGTTCCGACTTCATGAATTTCAGGCGCGCGGGCGTCGCATAGAAAAGATCGCGCACGTCGACGCGCGTGCCATTGCTCGTCAGTCCACTCCACGGACCCGGCTTCGGCCCATCGATACGCCCGGCATCCACTGTGATCTCGAAAGCCCCGTCGGCGCCCTTCGCACGGCTGAGGATCGACAGCCGCGATACCGATCCAATCGACGGCAACGCCTCGCCCCGGAAGCCCATGGTGCGGATATCCAGCAGGTCGACATGCCCGTCATCATCGGCGGTCAGTTTCGACGTCGCATGCCGCTCGATCGCGACCGGCAGTTCATCAACCGACATACCATAGCCGTCATCCTCGACCATCAGCCGCGCCAGACCACCACCCTCGATGCGGACCCGGATGGCGCGCGCGCCGGCGTCCAGCGCATTCTCGATCAGCTCCTTGGCCGCGGCGGCCGGGCGCTCCACCACTTCGCCCGCAGCAATGCGGTTCACCGCGTCCAGCGGCAGGCGGCGGATGCGTCCTTCAGGGTGTTTCAGGGCTGATTCGGCCATAACGCAGTTTAGCCTTTTCGCGCGGCGATTGCAGGGCGTCGCACCGCCTGAGCCCACAGCTTTGTGGGTCCCGCTCAGTCCGTAACCGGCTGGCCCACCATCACGAAGCTGAAATCCTCGGGCTTCATGTATTTCGACGCCACCCGCTTCAGATCGTCTAGCGTTACCGCTTCGAAATAATCATTGCGATGCTGCACATAGTCCGCGCCCTGTCCGTCTTGCCAGAAGCCCAGCAGGTTGCGGGCCGTCTTGGTGTTAGAGTCGAACGACAGCGGAAAGGCGCCGGTCAGGTAGGCCTTGGCGTCATCAAGCTCGGTTTGCGTCGGCCCATCCTTGCCCAGCCGTCCGATATTCTCGCGGATCAGGCGGACAACCTCCTCGGCCTTGTCGTTCATCGTCGAACTCGAGCCGGTCCAGCGCCAGTAATAGGGCTGGATGCTCAGGCCCGTCCCGATGCCATAGGTCAGACCTCGTTTCTCACGCACTTCGTCAACCAGGCGCGACGAAAATCCTCCGCCGCCCAGAATGTAGTTCAGCGTGTAGGCGGCAAAGAAATCCGGATTGTCGCGCCGCACGCCGGGGCCCGAGAACAGCACCAGAGTTTGCGGCTGAGGCAATTCCTTGATGATCGGTTCCGCCTGCGCGGGTCGCGCAACAGCGTCCGGCAGGATCACGAGCGGCGGCGCCACCGGCAGATCGCCGAACATCAGATCCAGCTTGGGTTTCAGTTCCTCGGCCGTGATGTCGCCAACGACCACGACCATCACCCGGTCGCGCGTCATCAGCCTGTTCTTGAGATCGAACACGTCCTGCTTGCTGATGGTTGACACGGTCTCCGGCGTCGCATGCCGCGCATAGGGATGGCCGGGGATCAGCGCGTCGTTCATCGCGCGCGAGGACACCGTTTTCGGATTGCTCTCATCTTGCTTCAGACCGACCGTCAGCTCACGTTTCGCGCGTTCGAACGGGTCGCTGTCCATGCGCAGCTTGTTGAACGCCAGCCGCACCATCTCAAAACTATCGTCAGCCGTCGCCTTCAGCGCCGACAATCCGCAACTGGTCCAATCGACCCAGACCCCGCAGGCGAACTCCATGTTCAGATCCTGCATCCGCGCGCCGTACGTGGTGGTGTCGAGATTGCCCGCGCCTTCATTCATCATATAGCCCAGCACCCAGCCGACCCCGTCCTTGCCAGAAGGCTCTGTCGCGCTGCCACCCCGCCAGGAAATTTCCATCGCGATCGACGGCACGAATGTCTCGCTGACCAGCCATGCGGTAATGCCGCCCGGAGATGTCACGACCTGCACGTTGGAGAGTTCGGACCGCTCTCGGGCGAGGGTCATCACTGGCGCCGGCGCGACCAAAGTCCCAGTTTGGCACGCGGCGAGACCCAGCAAAGCGGCAAGGCTGGCCAGCGCGCGCATCATGGCGTTACCGGCGACAGCAGGCTGTCAATATAGCGTGGCCCCCGCAGATAGCGGTTCATCGCCGCCTTCACGTCGGCCGACGACGTCGACGCAATCCGCGCGTCCTGCTCGGTGATCTGCTCCAGCGACAGGCCAGCTGTCAGCATCACACCATACCAGTTCGCCATCTCCACTTGATTGTCGCGCCGGAACACCGCCTCCGCCGCCAGCATGCTCTTGGCGCGTGTCAGTTCCTCTGCCGTTGGTCCCTGATCGAAAAACTTGTTCGCGATCAGCAATGCAGCCGCACGAATGGTCTCAACCGATGTTCCCGGCGTGGGCGTCAGGTTGATGGTCAGCGTGCCTGCCGCCTCCATCTCGCTGCTATACCCGTGCGCCATCACCGCTTTGCCGCCTTCGACGAGTTCACGATAGAACCGGCTCGTTCTCCCGCCCGTCAGCACCTTCATCCCAACCTGCAGCGCCGCAGAGTCCGGATGCCCCATCGGCACGCCCAGCCAGTTGCGGCTCCACGTCGGCTGGCTCACCTTGGGGTCGCGATAGACGACCTCGGCCGACTCCGCGATAGGCTCCACGCGTGGCCATGCCCGCACTTTGAGATTCCCGCGCCGTGGAATGCGCCCGTAAATCGCCTCGGCCAGCGGCTTCAGCTCCGCCGCCGTCATGTCGCCCGACACGACCAAGATCGCATTCTCCGGCCCGTACCATGTGCGATACCAGTCAACCGCGTCCCCGCGCGTAAGCTTCGTCACCTCGTCCATGCGCCCGATCACAGGCACAGCATAAGGATGCCCCGCAAACAGCTTCGCATAGACCATCTCGTCCAGAATTGCAGTCGGGCGGCTGTCAACACTCTGCCGCCGCTCTTCCTGAACGACGGCGCGCTCGGGTAGCACCTCATCATCCGCCAGCTGCAGGTTGACCATGCGGTCCGCCTCCATCCGCATCATCACCGGCAGACGATCCTTGGCGACGCGAAAATGATAGTTTGTATAGTCCAGCCAGGTCGCGGCGTTGTCCTGCCCACCATTGCGCGCGACAATCTTAGAATACTCGCCCGCCGCCCGTTCCTTCGTCGCCTTGAACATCAGGTGCTCAAGGAAATGCGCCAGACCCGATTTTCCGGGCGCCTCGTCGGCTGAGCCAACGCGATACCAGATCATGTGGGTGACTACGGGTGCGCGATGATCCGGCAAGACCACCGCGCGCATGCCGTTCGCTAATGTGAAGCTCTCCGGCGCCCAGTCATTCGCTGACTGCGCAGTTGCCGGCGCCCCGAGCAGGACCCCCGCAACGAGCAGGGCGACGATGGCGCGTAGCAGTGCCGGCATTCTGAAAAACAGGCCTGACCTCAAAGCCCCGGCA
Organism: Caulobacterales bacterium; assembly: GCA_038326205.1. Lineage (GTDB taxonomy): Bacteria > Pseudomonadota > Alphaproteobacteria > Caulobacterales > Hyphomonadaceae > UBA7672. The sequence continues at coordinate 66,810 of JBBQJV010000005.1, forward strand.
GCTTGCTAGTCTGCTTGGGCTGGATGATGACCTTGCCGCCGCCGGTGATGTCCTTCACCGCCTCGCTTTCGACGCGCAGGCGTTCGGATTCAGCGGCGGGATCGATCACAGGTTCGCGGGGCTCCCCGCCAAAGTTCAGAATCATGTCGGTGATGCTGCGGTTCTTGCGCAGTGTCTGGCTGTCGTCAAAATCGACCTGCGCGCGCACGTTGCGGTCAACCGCGTCGCCGCCGGCAGACTTGACGAACATCTTCTCGCCGTCGCTGGCGGTCTGTCCAACATCGACGCCGAACACCGCCACGCGGGCCTGCGCTTCAGGCGACAATTCCTGAGGGCGCGCCTGGCCGAGCGCCGGCGGACGCAGGTTATATTCGGGTGGCACCGTCAGCGGCGCTTTCCTGACCACGCGGAACTCGTCCGGCCCCCCGGCAGAGGCACAGGCAGCAAGGCCGAGCGCGGTCATGGCGACCAGACCGATGGTGGAATAACGCTTCACTGGCATTCTCCTGAGTGACGTACGTCCGACTCCCGGAACTTCTAGCGCGCCGGGTTCCGCGAGACCAGAAGCTGATCCAGCAGCAAAATAATGGCGCCAACGGAAATTGATGCGTCGGCCACGTTAAAAATCCACGGGAAGCCAACCGGCCATCCGCCGATGTTCAAGCCAAACCATGGGCCGGTAAAGTCAATGAAATCAACAACCGCGCCAAAAACCGCCCGGTCAATCAGGTTGCCCACCGCCCCGCCAACCACCATCGCCAGCGCCAACGCCGTCAGCGACCTTTGCGCGCGGAGCAGCCAGAGCGTGAATCCGACCGCAATGCCAAGGATGATGACGAACAAACCCCACCGGGCGATTCCATCGGACTGCATGAAGCCGAAGCTGATCCCCCGGTTCCACATCATTGAGAAATCGAACACCGGCGACACCTCAACCCGGCCGCACGGCGCGGTCAGTGCGAGGCAGTCGAGGGCGCGGAAGTCTGCGTTGCCCAGCACCCACTGCTTGCTCAGCTGATCCAGCACCACAATGACGATGATCAGCGGAATGCCCCAACGCCAGGCGGTGGTCATTTTCTCGCGCGAAATCCAGTCCATCGTCACGGCCATACTGCTACCTCAAACGCCACGATATTCACGCACCGCCGCAGCATCGCGCGGGGTGATATCCGGGAAGGACGGGTCAGCCGTCGCCGGATCAAAGTATTTCCACGAGCGCGCGCACTTCACGCCACTCGCACGGCTCGAGCCAACGCTCACGCCCTCGCCGCCCGCCGACAGGGTGGCCTCGGACGTGATGAATATCTCGGCAGGGTCCTCCCCGGCGAAAGCCTTGAGCATGTCGCCATCCGAGATGGAGACGGCAACCGCCGCTTCAAGCGACGATCCGATCCGCTTTTCGCGGCGTTCGACTTCCAGCGCTTCGGTAACGGACTTGCGCACCTTGAACACCGCATCCCACTTCGCAGCGACACCGGCATCAAGCCAGCCATCCGGCGTCTTCGGGAATTGCTGCAGGTGAACGGAGCCCTTACCCGCCAGTACTTTGCCGGCATGGCGCTGCTCCCACGCTTCCTCGCACGTGTAGACCATCACCGGCGCGAACCAGATGCAGAGCCGCTTGAATACCTCGTCCATCACGGTCCGGCATGCGCGGCGACGCAACGAAGACGGCGCGTCGCAATATAGGCTGTCTTTCCGGATGTCGAAATAGACCGACGACAGGTCCACCACGCAGAAGTTCAAAAGCGCATGGAACGCAACCTTGAAGTCGTAGGCGTGGTAAGCCTCCGTCACGAGCTTATCGAGTTCCGCCAGTCTGTGCAGCACCCACCGCTCAAGCCCCGGCATGTCGGCCAGCACAACGCGCTCGCTCTCATCGAAGCCATCCAGCGCCCCAAGCAGGTAGCGCATCGTGTTGCGCAGCTTGCGATAGACGTCGCTGTTCGCGTTGAACAGGTTCCAGCCAAAGCTCGGATCGTCCGCATAGTCCGACGACGCCACCCAGATGCGCAGGATATCGGCGCCGAACTTGTCGCAAACTTCCATCGGCGAGATGACGTTGCCGAGAGACTTCGACATCTTCTCGCCGTCCTCGGCCTGCACGAAGCCATGCGTGACGATGCCATCATACGGCGCCCGACCGCGCGTCGCGCAGCTCTCCAGCAGCGACGACTGGAACCAGCCGCGATGCTGGTCCGAGCCTTCAAGATAGATATCCGCCGGCCATTTCAGTCCGCGCTCTTCCAGCGTGAAGGCGTGCGTCGTTCCTGAGTCAAACCAAACATCGAGAATGTCGTTGACCTTCTCGTACTTCGCCGCGTCGTACCCATTGCCGAGAAAGCCCGCCGCCTCGCCGCCGAACCATGCATCAGCCCCGTTCTTCTCGACCGCCGCAACAATGCGCTCATTCACCGCCGGATCGTTCAGGATCTCGCCCGTCTCACGATCAACAAACAGCGTCAGCGGAACACCCCACGCGCGTTGGCGCGAGATCAGCCAGTCCGGCCTCTCCCCTACCATTGAGCGCAGGCGCTCACGCCCACGCTCTGGCGTGAACACGGTGTCATCGATGGCTTGCAGGCTTAGCTCGCGAAGAGTCTTCCCACCCCACTGCTCAAGTGCCCGATCCATCGCGATAAACCATTGCGGCGTCCCCCGCCGGATCACCGGCGCCTTGGATCGCCACGAGTGCGCATCGCGCAGCGTCGTGACACCGCGCGCCAGCAACGCGCCCGCCTCGATCAGCTTGTCCATCACGGCCTTATTCGCCGGCCCATCCTGCCCACGCTTCTTGCCTTCGATCGTGATGATCTCCAGCCCTTCAAAGCCGGGGCATACATTCGTATAGCGCCCGAATGCATCGACAGTGTTCGGGATCGACACGTCGATGCCGCGCGCTTCGAGCGCCTTCGCATTCGCCATCCAGACTTCGTAATCGTCCTCGCCATGGCTCGGCGCGGTGTGAACGAACCCCGTGCCAGTATCGTCGCTTACATGCGAGCCAGCGAGCATCGGCACTTCATACGTGTAGCCCGACGCATGCAGCGGATGCGACAACGTCATAGCCTGTAGCTGCGCCGCGCTGACATCGGCAACGCGTTTCCAGCTGCCTGCTTTCGCAACCTTCATCACGCTCTCGGCCAGCTTGTCCGCGAGGATCAGCTGGTCGCCCGGCTTGATCCACGGCTCGAACGCGAGGCCCTGCTCAAGGCTCTCGCACTCATAGACGCCATAGGCGATCTCGGGATTGAACGACACGGCGCGGTTGGCCGGGATCGTCCAGGGGGTCGTCGTCCAGATGACGACGCTCGCACCATGCACGCCGCCGGACCTCGCCGGAAACTTCACCCAGATCATCTGCGCCTTGCGGTCAGCGTACTCGATCTCCGCTTCCGCCAGCGCCGTCTGCTCCACCGGGCTCCACATTACCGGCTTCGCGCCACGTTTGAGCTGCCCGCTCATCGCGACCTTCAGGAATTCCTTCACCGTCGCTGCTTCCGACGTGTACGCCATTGTCAGATACGGGTCTTTCCAGTTGCCCGCACCGCCGAGCCGCTTGAACTCGTTCCGCTGGATGTCGATCCACTTCTGCGCGTAGTCGCGGCAGGCCTTGCGGAACTCCACCATCGGCACGTCGCGCTTCTGCTTACCGCCGGCGCGGAATTCTTCCTCGACCTTCCATTCGATCGGCAGGCCATGGCAGTCCCAGCCGGGGATATAGTCCGCATCGTACCCGGTCATCTGACGCGAGCGCACAACAAGGTCCTTGAGAATCTTGTTCATCGACGTGCCGATGTGGATATGCCCGTTCGCATAGGGCGGGCCGTCATGCAGCATGAAGGCCTTCGCGCCGCGCGACCTCGCGTCCGCGCGAAGCTGGCCATAGAGGTCGTCGGCTTCCCATTTGGCGAGGCGCGCGGGCTCCTGCTGAGGCAGGCCGCCGCGCATCGGGAATTCGGTTTTCGGGAGGAACAGCGTGTCCTTGTAGGGATTGGCTGCATCGTCTTTTTCAGGGCGTGTCATCGGCTGATCTGGGTGTCGCTTGTGTTGTGAAGCCTGGGGCGGATACGACTTTCCCGGCGGTGAATGCGCTAGATCGCGCCCGCCGGGCCCATAATTCGCAGAATGGCCGCTGATCTGGTCATGCCCGGCTCATAGCAGTGGCGGCCTCGCTCCCGCAAGGACGGCGCGCGCCTCTGCTTCGTCGCCTTTCATGGCCGTAACCAGCGCCTCCAGCCCGTCAAAACGCTGCTCCGGCCGCAGGAACTTCATGAACGCCGTGTGCAGCCTTTGGCCATAAAGGTCGCCCGACCAATCAAAAATCACCACCTCCAGCAACGCATCCCGCAAACCCGTGGTGGGCGTGCGGCCAAAACTCGCCACGCCCGGCCTCCATTGATCCTCGCCTTCAATCCGCGCCCAGACCGCATAAACGCCGTGCGCGGGATGCACTATTTCGCCAAGCGTCATGTTGGCGGTCGGGAAGCCCAGCGTGCGGCCGCGCTTCTCGCCATGCTCCACGATCGCATCGACGATCCAGCTGCCGCCCAGCGCAGCGCCTCCCTTCCCCATGTCGCCACGTTCGATCGCCTCGCGAATGCGGGAGGACGAAACTTTCGCGCCCGCATTCTTCACTTCAGCAACGACGCTGACATCAAAACCCAGCTCCTTGCCGAACCTCTGCAGGCTCTCCGAGTCACCCATCCGACCCTTGCCGAACCGGAAGTCGAACCCGACGCTAACCGCCCGCGCGCCGACTTCACCCACGACAACCTGCTCGCAGAACTCACGATCAGTCATCGCCGCCATCACAGCGTCGAAACGCAGCAGGTGCAGCTCATCCACGCCAATCGAATCGAGCGCGATTTGCCGACGCAACGGCGTCATCAGCCGGAAGGGAGCCGCGTCAGGTTGGAAAAAGCGCCGTGGGGCAGGCTCAAAGGTTGCTACCCCCAGCGGTGCGCCAATCTGCTTCGCCATGCGGCGTGCGTCTTCTATCACCGCCCGGTGGCCTGCGTGCAGCCCGTCGAAATTTCCGAGAGCTATCGCTGCTCCGTTGCTCATTTCAGCTGGGCCGACACGCGTTCACTCGGCCTTGCCGGAGGGCACCATGACCAGGGCCTCGCCCTTCATGCAAACCTTGCCTTCGACTTCGCCCTTCACGGCGAGGCGGACGCGGTAACCGCGCTCAACCATCTCGATGACTTCGGCAGTCGAGATCACAGTGTCGCCGATCCGGACCGGCCGAACGAACTTCAGGTTCAGTTCCATGAACACCGCCCCCGGTCCCGGGAGATCATTGCCAAGGATGGCGGAGATGTAGCTGGCCGTCAGCGCGCCATGCGCAATGCGACCTTTGAACTGGGTCGTCTTGGCGTAATCCTCGTCCATGTGCAGCGGGTTGTTGTCCCCCGAGACACGGGCGAAATCGACCACGTCCTGATCGGCCACGGTGTTCTGTATGGATACCGTCATCCCCAGTGCGAGGTCTGCGAATGTCTTGCCGGGCTTCATTCCAACTTCCTCAAGTCCAGAGCCGGCTCACCGCCAACCCATCGCAGTCCCACCGCCGGGTCCATAGAACATAGCCGCGTCCCATGTGAACCTGCTTTCACGCCACAGGCCTAATACAAGGCATTCAGGGCGAGTCTTCCCCGAAAGAAACCTGTCGCCAGAATCTTCCAGACCCGATTCACCAATTTTTCGGGGTCTTTCATTTAATGTGCCTCTAGCAACGGGTGGGAGCTTTAGGAGTATGGCTTTTGACCTGTCAATGCCCGTCCCCGTCGTGGACGATTATCAGAGGATGATACGCATCATCCGAAATCTGCTGAATCAACTGGGTTTCAAGAATATGGACGAGGCCAAGGATGGCCGCCAGGCGCTCGAAAAACACCAGGGCGGCAAGTTCGGTCTCGTGATCTCCGACTGGAACATGGAGCCGATGACTGGCTACGAACTGCTCCAGCAGGTCCGTGCCAGTGATGCGCTGAAAACTACGCCCTTCATCATGGTCACCGCCGAATCGAAGACCGAGAACGTGATCGCGGCCAAGAAGGCGGGCGTGAACAACTACATCGTGAAACCCGTAAACGCCGAAACCCTGAAGGGCAAACTCAAGTTCGTGCTGGGGGAATTCTGATGGCTGCCGCCGAAGCTGCACAGAAGATCTGCGTGGCGATGGACCAGCTCAAGGCCATCGGCGTTCGCGAACGTCCTCTGGTAGAGGTCCTCGATCTGTCCCACCAGATGGCCGACTCCATTACGGCCTTCTTCGGATCGCTCGACAAATCGATCATCGGGAAATTCAAATACCTCTCCGATTTCATCCAGAAGGCGCGCGATGAAATCTCGGGCTTGCAGGCCAACGTTATCAAGGACACGTGCCTCCCCGGCGCCTCGGTCGAACTCGATGCCGTCGTGCGCGATACCGATCGCGCAACTGACTCCATCATGACGGAAGCCGAATCCCTGATGGCTCTCGAACCGACCGACCTTGGCGCCTACAATGTCGACGTCGACGCCGCGGTGATGCGTATCTTCGAAGCCTGCCCGTTCCAGGATCTTACCGGCCAGCGCGTCACGAAAGTGATCTCCACCCTGCGCCACATCGAAGAGCGCGTTACCGAATTCGCCGGCGCACTCGGCGTCACGGACTGGGCAGCGCCAGAATCCGCCGACGACGCTAGCGCTCGCGAACTGCTCCTCAACAGCCCTGCCATGAACGGCCCCACGACCCCGCAGAACAATATCGACGCGCTGTTCTCCTAGCGCACAGTCGGTGTGGACTGACCCAATGAAAGACGGCCCGCATGATGAGTGCCGCTCTTCTGCTTTTTGGCTCTACGAATATCGGTGACGCCACTGTTAGAGAGGATGTCTTCCCTTCGATGGCCGAGAGCCTTTTGCAGGCATCCCCACGGTTTCCGTAGCGGCCGCCTGCGACTATACATGCGCAACCGACCGCACAAAGGCGTCAGCGCGGCACAAACCCGGTGTGCGCCTTTCGCGTCCAAGGCTAGGGTGCTGTCACAAAAACATAAGCGAGGATGCGATGAATAAACTGGCAGTTTCGATTCTGATCTTGGCTGCCATGGGCAGCGCCACGGGGGCAGCAATCGCGCAAAAGGGCCTTAGCACCGGTCCGAATATGGACGCGATCGAAAACGCGCGGCGCATCGAAGAAAACAAGATGAGGTCGCTTGAAGTACCCCGCAAAGCCGGTCTTGCGGCCCTGCAAGCTCAGGACTTTGCGCTCGCCGAGCAGAGCTTCACCAAACTACTGTCCTTCGATCCCACGACGAGCGATGCCAGCTATCTGATGGCCCTCGCCCAGATGGGTCAGAAGAAATGGGCGGAAGCAAAACTCTCGCTCGAAGACGCGATTAAGAAAGAGCCTAAACGCCCCGAGCCGAAGGCCAGGCTGGGCGTCGCCGATATCATGATCAACGACATGGACGGGGCAGCGAAACAGCGCGCTGATCTCGTTGCCTTGGCCTCTGACTGCGGCAGCTGCGGCGACTCGAGACGGATCGCCGAGAACATTGCCATGATTGACAAGGTGCTCGCCGCCATTGCGCCAAAGACCCCGACTGCGGGTTGATCCAATAGCTGGATCACAACCATACCAATAAAAAATGAAGGGCCGCATGATGCGTGCGGCCCTTCTGCTTTTCTAGGTGGCTGCAACCGACTAGTGTTTGCTCTTCGGCTTTGCCGAGGGCTTGGCTTTCGCAGCTACCGCCGCAGCATCCCGCGCTTCCTGCACGAGCGCGCCTTCCAGAACACCATGCAGCGCATAATTGCCTTCGTGGCACGCGTACTCATAGAGCGGGGCGCCCAGCGCGTGGAACTCGTACTCACCACCCCACGGCGCTTCCCACAGCGTCGGGTCCTCGATCGTGAACGCGTAATACAACCGGTCGTCTGTCACGCGCCTGAATTTCTCGGTGACTTTCAGGTTCTGCCATGAACCCGAGAATTGCGGGCTCTGCGGAATGTTGGTCGTCTCCACCACCAGGGTGTCGCCGTCGAACCAACCGATCGAGTCGCCGAAATAGGGGCGTACATCGCCCGTCCGGTGCTTGGCAGGTTGAGGTCTCCTCCCGCTTCGTATCAAATAGCGAATCCCCGGCAATACGAAGGGCATGCCATGTTCCGATCCCGCGCAATCATTGTTGTTCTTCTTGCGTGGGCGTTTGCGAGTCCCGCCTTTGCCCAGATCGATTATAACAAGGAATCCCCCTATAATGCCGCCCGCGCCGACGCTCGCGCTGGTCGCTATGATAGGGCCTTCCCGGTCATCAAGCGCGCCGCAGAAGACGGCTTCGCCATGGCGCAATACGATCTCGCCATCCTCTACCGAGACGGCCACGGCACTCTCCCGTCACAAGGGATGTATCGCAAATGGATCGAGGCCTCCGCCGCGCAGGAATTCGCCCTCGCCTTGTTCACGCTCGGCCTCGACTATGATATCGGCCGCGGCGTCGCCAAGGATCTCCCCCGCGCCCTCGCCTACTACGAACGCAGCGCCAATGCCGGCGACACCATGGCGGCTTACAATGCCGGCCAGCTGCACCTGATGGGCGAAGGTCCGATCCCCGCCAACACGGTCAAGGCGATCCGCTTCCTCGAAATGTCCGCCGCCGGAAACGAGCGCTCCGCGCTGATGACCCTCGGGTACATGTACGAAGCCGGCTTCTCCGCGCAGCAGGACGTCAATCGGTCCCGCGATTACTATTACCGTGCCGAAGCCGCGGGTGACCCCGGCGCCGCCGAAGCCATCGACCGCCTCAAGAAAGTCGCCAGCCGCGCCGCCTTCGACAAATTGCTTGCCAACAACCATGCCGGCGCCTTCGCCGCCTTCCGCCAGCTCTGCGACGAGGAAGACATGGAAGCCTGCGCCTATTACGGAAACTACCTCGCCAACGGCGCGCCCGGCGTCTACGGCTCCTTCCCAGCAGCCCTCCCCCCGCTGAAGAAATCCTGCGACGCTGGCGAAATGTATGGCTGCAAATTCCTCGCCTACACCGTCGTCCGGGGAAAGAATTTCGGCGACGAAGACACCCGCTACAAGGCGGCCAGCTACTTCGCCAAACAGTGCGGCTCCACTTTTCGGCCCGACCAGGAGGCCTGCTACAATCTCGCCGTGATGTACTACAACAACACGATCAAGGGCGGAAAAGACAAAGCCCGCGAAGTCGCCTCAGATGCGTGCAAGGCCAAGTATGCCGACGCGTGCCGCATGGTCACCGCCATCGACCAGCAGAGAGCCAGCGCTGCCCGTCAGGCCGAGGCAGACGCTTACCGCGCCGAACAATTCGCCGCGCGCTCGCAAGGTAGCTACAGCTCAAGCGTGCCGTCCTCCTATTCCAGTCCGTCGTCGAGTTCGTCCTCAACCTACTCATCCGGCAGCAGCACCGCGCAGGACAATCGCGACTTCAACGCCTTCATCAACAAGGTGCAAAGCTACGGCACCGGCTATTCCGCCAGCTGCCGGACAGGAAATCCCTACTGCTAAGCACGCGTTGGTCGAACCACCCACACCTTCATTCTCGGCCTCATGCCGAGCATCTTGGTTGGTCCATCGGCGGGACGGCTCGACAATTCTGCGTATACAAACGCAACAGGTCGAGCTCGGAGACGCCTGAGGTGGCAGCGTGACGAAGTCACGCGTTCCGGGCGACGGCCGGGATCCAGCCAGCGCAGGTCAGCGCGCTTATGACTTCACCCGTTGAGAATTCGAACTTCGTACGAAGGCTGGATCCCTGCCTCCGCAGGGAACGCGTCCGAAGACGGCCGCTTCCAGTTCAATGGCCACGACCGTCGGCCCCGGCGCACAGGTCGCGGATACTCAGCCCCGATCCCGCAGGATCCGGCCCTTCTGCCGATCCCAGTCGCGCTGCTTCTCGACCTCGCGCTTGTCCGGCGCCTTGCGGCCGGTCGCCAGCCCGAGCTTGATCTTCGCCATGCCGGTTGGTCCGAAATATAGCTCGAGCGGCACCAGCGTGCGGCCGTCGCGGTCGATGGCGCCGACGAGGCGGTTATACTCGCGCTTCTTCACCAGAAGGATGCGCTTGCGACCGGGCTCGTGGTTGAACTGGCCGGCAGGCGCGTAGGTCGGGATGGTCGAATTGATGAGGACGAGCTGTCCGTCCTCTTCCCGCGCATAGGCTTCTGCGATGTTGGCGCGGCCTTCGCGCAGCGACTTCACCTCGGAGCCGGTCAGAATGATGCCGACTTCGAGATCGTCGAGGATCGCGTAGTTGCGACGGGCCTGCCGGTTTTCAGCAACCGACTTTCGCGCCAGCTCGCGCCGCGTCTTGCCTTTTGGATTCTGGCCGCCGCTCTTTGAGGGTTGCGCCATCACAATACCCCGGCTTCCTGCATCGCTGCCTTGATCTCGTCCTTCACAGACTGCTGCTGAACGGAGACGAGCGGCAGGCGAACCTCCTCCGTACACAGGCCGAGCAGCGACAGCGCGTACTTGGCCGGTGCGGGGCTTGCCTCCAGGAACATCGCGCGGTGCAGTCGGGCGAGCGTGTTGTTGATTCGCCGCGCCTCGGCATAGTCGCCGCGCAGGGTAGCCTCCTGCATCTTCGCGCACTGTTCCGGCGCCACGTTGGCGGTCACGGAAATACACCCCACGCCTCCAAGGGCGTTAAAGCCCACTGCGTTTGGGTCGTCGCCTGAAATCTGAATGAAACCTTTCTCACAGAGCGCAGAATGGCGGGCAACCCGCCCCACATCACCCGATGCATCCTTGATCCCGATGATGTTGGGCAGGCCCGAAAGGCGCCCAATCAACTCCGGCGGCATGTCGGAACCTGTGCGTCCCGGCACATTGTAGAGGAAAATCGGCAGTTGGACGGCTTCACTCAAAGTTTTGTAATGTGCATAAACGCCATCTTGGGTCGGACGGTTGTAGTACGGGTTCACGATCAGGGCTGCGTGAGCTCCGACAGTTTTGGCATGCCGGAGGAGGCTCAGAGCCTCTTCCGTGGAATTGGAGCCCGCACCCGCGATGACAGGAACCCGTCCAGCAGCCGTTTTCACGCATAGCTCGACGACGTGCCGGTCTTCTTCGTGCGACAGGGTCGAGGCCTCGCCCGTGGTTCCACACGGAACCAGCCCGTGCGTTCCGGCTGCGATCTGCCGCTCGACCAGAGCCACGAACGCCTTGTCGTCGACTTTTCCATCGCGGAAGGGCGTGACGAGGGCGGGTATGGACCCTTTGAACAGCATGGCGGCGGATTTCCCTCGGAGCGTTGCGCGGGATAATCATTTCATGCAGCGGTTTGGCAAGCGCCTCCTCCTTGGCGCCGCCCTGCTGGGCCTTTTCGCAGCCCCCGCCCTGGCCAATCCCCCAGCCCCCTCCCTCAAACCCACCCCCACCTCCTCCTCCCCCTGGCTCCCCTCCCCCGACTTGTCGCTGCTGATCCGGGCGCAGGATCTGGCGGATGGGGGGGAGTGGGGGCAGGTGCGGTCGCTGCAGGGGCGGCTCTCGGATCCAGCAGCGCAAGCACTGGTGCGCTGGCGGATTGCGACCAATGGCAATGCAGGCATGGGCTTCAGCGAGCTGATGCAGGCCGCCGAGGCATTCAAAGGCTGGCCCGACAGCGGCTTGATCCTGGACCAGCTAGAAGCCGCGATTCCACGCTCCACCCTGACGGCTGACGAACGCATCGCGTGGCTCCTCTCGCGGGGACCGCAGACGGGCGAAGGCATTCTCGCCCTCGCCGATGCCTACGACAGCCAGGGCAAGCGCGATGAGATGGCGACGACAGTTCGGGACGCATGGCGGACGAAACCGATGTCCACCTCCGCCGTGTTGGCGATCCAGTCACGCTTCGGCTCGCTGCTGACGGCCGAAGATCATTACGGTCGCGCCGACATGTTCCTCTGGCGCGGCGACACCAAGAGCGCGCAGGCAATGTCTTCGCGTCTCACCTCCGATCGTAAGGACGTGGTCGACGCGCGCGTGGGCCTCATCAGGAACGTCAAGAACGTCGACAAGCTGGTGAACGCCGTTTCCGCCGCCTACGCAGACGACGCAGGCCTGCTCTACGAGCGCGCACGCTGGAATGAGCGCAAGGGTAAGCAGCCTGAAGAGCTCAACCTGCTTCTCCGCATCAATGGCGAGGGCGCACCACAAGTTGGCCGCGACGATATCTGGGTCGAGAAGCAGTCGGTCATGCGCCGCATGATCCGCGAGCAGAACTACGCGACCGCCTATCAGCTCGCCGCCGGCCATGGCCTCACCTCAGGCGAGGCCTTCCGGGATGCCGAGTGGGTCGCGGGATGGCTGTCGCTCACAAAGATGGGTGATGCTCTGAAAGCGGAGAACCACTTCCGCGTTTTCGGCGCAGGCGTCACGACGCCGATCAGCATTTCACGTGCACAATACTGGCTCGGCGAGGCGCTTACGGGGCAGGGCCGCACGGAAGAAGCCAATGCCGCCTACGACGTGGCAGCCCTCTATCCCTACGTGTTCTACGGCCAGCTCGCCGCCGAAAAGGTCAAGAACCGCAACCCTGCTGCCGTGTTGATGAACTTCGCGTCTCTGCCCCAGCCAACGGATGAAGAGCGCGCCGCCTTCGCCCGCGAGCCCGCCGTCCGGGCCGCCATCCTGCTCGCCGAAACCGGACGTCTTGGCAGTTTTGAGCGTTTCACCTTTGCGCTCGACGACATTCTCACGACGCCAAACGAACACCAGATGCTGTTCGATATCGCATCCGGCTATCTGGAAATGCGCGCAGCTGTCCGCAGCGCAAAAGCTGGCCTTGGCCGCGGCCTCGTCGCGCCCGATGCGGTCTTCCCGATCGTCTCGCTGCCGGCCTCGCCGCGTACGGGTTCAGCTGAGGCCGCCATGGTGCTGGCCCTGACGCGACAGGAGAGTGAGTTCAATCATCGGGCAATTTCCGGCGCCGACGCGCGTGGCCTGATGCAGATGATCCCCCGCTACGCACAGGCAGAAGCGCGCATGGTCGGCCTCCCCTTCCGCCAAAGCTGGCTCACCGACGATCCACAATACAACCTTCGTCTCGGACGCGGCTTCCTCGACGATCTCGTGGACAGCTTCGGCGGCTCCTACATTCTCGCCGCCGCAGCCTACAACGCTGGTCCCAGCCGCGCCCGCCAGTGGATCCGCGACTTCGGCGATCCGCGTGCGGGCACAGACCCCGTAAACTGGATCGAAAGCATCCCCTTCGCCGAGACGCGCAACTACGTCATGCGCATACTCGAAAACACCGAAGTCTACCGCAGCCGCCTCAGCGGCCAGCCCACCGAGATCAAGCTGTCCGAAGACTTGCGGCGCGGGCGGCCGAACTAACCCGGCGGCGTCCGCGCAATCGCCTTCGCGAACATCTCCGCGTCGACATTGCCACCTGACAGGATGATGAGCACCGGACCGCGCGCCGCAAAGTGCGCGCGATTATTCAGCACGGCCGCCAGCCCGTTGGCGCCGCCCGGCTCGACCACCAGCTTGAGGTGATGAAACGCGAACGACATCGCATCCAGCAACTGCTCGTTGCTCGCCGTGAAGCCCCCCGCGACGTGTCGTTTGTGAATTTCGAACGGCAACACCCCGGGCTCCGGCGACATCAGTGCATCCGCAATCGACCGCGTCCCCGGCGCATTCGCCACGATCCGTTTCTCCGCCAGCGAACGGATCAGATCGTCATGCCCTTCGGGCTCGGCCACAAAGACCTTGGTCGCTGGCGACAAGCTCTCGAAAGCCAGCGCCACGCCGGCCAGCAAACCACCGCCTGAAGCGTTGCAGATCAGGCTGCCGAACTTCACCCCCATCGCGTCGGCATCACGCGCAGCTTCCAGCCCGACCGTGCCTTGCCCCGCCATGATCCACGCATCGTCAAACGGCCGCACGGTTGTCGCGCCAGTCTTCCCCGCGATTTCCGCCGCAATCGCCTCGCGGCTTTCCTTCACGCGATCATAAAGTCGAACCTTGGCGCCACGCCGCCGCGTGTTCTCGATCTTGGCAGCCGGCGCGTCCGACGGCATCACGATCGTCGCCGCCATTCCCAACACGCGCGCCGTCTCCGCGACGCCCTGCGCGTGATTGCCCGACGAGAACGCCACAACGCCCTTCGACCGATCCGCCTCAGGAATCCGGCTAATGCGGTTCCACGCCCCCCGCATCTTGAACGAGCCCGTCCGCTGCAACGTCTCCGGCTTGATCCAGACCGGCGCGCCCACGACCGCATCCAGCGCATCAGAACGCAGCAACGGCGTATGAAACGTCACGCCCTTCAGGCGCAGCGCTGCGTCCTCGATGTCGGCAAACGCCGGCAGGTCTTTAAGCGGATCGGTGATCATGACGCGGTTATGCGTCAGGCCGCCTTCCATCGGCAAATGAAGTTATCTAACCGATCGACGAGAATTCCTTCGAGGACAGGTTCAGCTTCGCCTTCGCCGCCTCATACTCCCTCTTCAGTTGCGCGATATACTCCGCCGCGCCCATCCGCGACTTAACCGCGCCGATGCCTTGGCCAGAGCCCCAGACATCTTTCCACGCCTTGGCCTTCGCGCTCTCGCCGGACTGGAAGCTCATCGTCGCCTTGTCGCCTTCCGGCAGGTTGTTGGGGTCCATGCCCGCCTTGGCGATCGACGGCGCCAGATAGTTGCCGTGCACACCCGTGAACAGGCTGGAGTAGATGATGTCCTTCGATGCGCTGGCGACGATCATGTCCTTGTAGCCCTCCATCGCGCGCGCCTCGTGCGTCGCGATGAAAGCGGTGCCGATATAGGCGAAGTCCGCGCCGATCGCCTGCGCCGCCAGAACCTGCGCACCTGTCGAGATCGAACCCGACAGCGCCAGCGGTCCATCGAAGAACTCGCGGATCTCGCTGATCAACGCGAACGGCGACAGCACGCCCGCATGTCCGCCCGCCCCGGCACACACCGCCACGAGACCGTCTGCGCCCTTCTCCAGCGCCTTGTGCGCGAACACCACATTGATGATGTCGTGCAGCACGATGCCGCCATAGGAATGGATCGCCTCGTTCACTTCTGGCCGTGCCCCCAGCGACGTGATCACGATCGGAACCTTGTGCTTCACGCACAGGGCGAGGTCTTCCTCGATCCTGTTGTTCGACTTGTGAACAATAAGATTCACCGCGTACGGCGCAATCTTTGCCGTCGGATTGGCCCGCTGCGCCGCCGCCAGTTCTTCGTTGAGCTGCGTCAGCCATTCGTCCAACTGCTCTAGCGGTCGCGCGTTCAGCGACGGGAAGGACCCGATCACGCCCGCCTTGCACTGGGCCAGCACAAGGTCCGGCGTCGATATGATGAAGAGCGGAGAGCCGATCACCGGTATGGAGAGCTGGTTCGCCAGAGAAGCCGGAATCGCCATGAAAGTCCCCGAGGTGGAATGCTGATGCGACCATACCGGCGCTTTGGCCGGCGGCAATGCCGCCAGAACGTCGCAAAGCCCGGACGCGGAGCGTCGCAAAGCCTTGACGCCACGCGAGCCGAATGCCTCATGGCCTCGAACGTTGATTGAGAGAGTCATGACAGACGACCTATCCCTTTCGGCCGAATTTCCGCGCGCTGACGAAGCGCAGTGGCTGGCTCTTGCCGAAAAAGCGCTTGCCGGCGCACCTCTGTCCCGGATCACGACGAAGACCGAGCATGGCGTACCTGTAAAGCCGCTCTATCGCGCGCCCGACTGGGCGGCGGACGCATCCGGCGCGCCTGCTCTGACGCCGTTTATTCGCGGCGCCCGCGCGATCAACGACCCGTTCCTGCCGTGGGATATCCGGCAGGTCATCTCCCACCCCGATCCGGTGATTGCCGCCGATCAGGTGATGGAAGCGCTCGAAGGGGGCGTTTCCTCTATCGAACTCCGCGTCGATGCGGCGGGCGAGCATGGCGTCGTCGCCCGCTCGGCTGCTGACATCGAACGCCTCCTGCGCGGGGTAAAGCTCGACCTCGCGCCGCTCGCGCTCGAAGCAGCCGGCGCCTCCAGCGCTCAAGGCATCGAACTCGCGGCCCTTGTTGCAGCTTCCCTCAGCTCGGGCGTCGCCGCGACTTCGATGATCGCCTTCAACGTTGATCCCATTGGCGCCCTCGCCCGCACAGGCGCCCTTCCGGGATCCGCCGAAGAAGAGATCGCGCAAGCAGCTGCCTTTGCGCGCAGCATCGCGGACCAGTTTCCGAAAGCAATCGCCTTGCGCGTCGACTCCCGCCCTGTGCACGAAGCAGGTGGAACGGAAGTGCAGGAACTCGCCTATCTCGCCGCCGCAGGCGCTGACTACGTCCGCGCACTCGTCACATCAGGCATGAGCGTCAACGACGCCTGCCACAGGATCCTGTTCACCACAAATGTCGGGGCCGACTATCAGATCGAGATGGCCAAGCTGCGCGCCGCGCGCCGCATGTGGTCACGTATCTCCGGCGCATTCGGCGCGACCGGCGCTGCAGCCGGCATGACGCTTCAGGCCGTCACCTCGCGCCGCATGCTCACGCGCCGCGATCCGTGGGTGAACATCCTGCGCAACACCGCCGCCTGCTTTGCTGCCGGCGTCGGCGGCGCAGATATCGTCACCGTCCGCAGCTTCACCGACGCGATGGGCCTGCCCGACAAGCTCGCTCGCCGCCTCGCGCGCAACACGCAAGTCATCGCGCAGGAAGAATCCAGCCTCGGCCGCGTCGTCGATCCGCCGGGCGGTGCATGGACGCTCGAAAAGCTGGGCGACGATCTCGCCACAGCCGCGTGGGATCTGTTCCAGCAGATCGAGCGCGAGGGTGGTCTCACGAAGGCGCTGCAGACCGGTGGTTTCCAACGTGGCGTCGCCGAAGCCCGTGGAGAGCGCATGAAGGCCGCCGCACGCCGCAAGGAACCAATCACCGGCGTCACGGATTTCCCGCTGCTGGTCGAACAAGTGCCCAACGTCGAAACCGTCAACCTGCCCGTAATCGTCCGCCGCGCCGCAGAAGCTTCGGGCCGCGCGCCGTCCGATCGTTCATGGGCCGCACTGAAAGCTGCGGCGCACGACAAGGCTACGCTGGCCGATCTCTCCCGCACTACAGACGAAGGCGGCGCAGAAGCCGAGCCCTTCTGGCCGATCCGCGTCTCCGAACCGTTCGAACGCCTGCGCGACCTCGCCGACGAACGCACCGCTGGCGGCCGCGCCCCCTTCATCCTCCTTGCAGCCCTCGGCCCGCTCGCCGAGCACGCCGCGCGCGTGCAGTTCGCTCAGAACTTCTTCGGCGCTGGCGGTATTTCTGCTTCCAGCGTCACGGGCGACACGACAGCGCTCGAAAAAGCCGCGAGCGGGACAGGCAACGTACTTGCCTGCCTCTGCGGTTCCGACAGGCGCTACGCCACCGATGCAATCGAAGCCGCCCGAGCCCTCAAACGCGCCGGCATCGCGCGCGTCTACCTCGCGGGCAAGCCGGGTGAAATGGAATCTGCCCTGCGCGTCGCCGGCGTCGACGAGTTCATCCATGTCGGCGTCGATGTTCTCGCCAGTCTTGAGAAGGCCTACGCAGAGCTCGGGCTGATCAGCTGATCTCAAACCTTCCTTGGCGGGACAACATCGCGGAACATGTCCATCGCCTTCCACTTCGGTTCCACCGGCGCTTCGTCCTGATGGGGTAGGTAGGGAGAAGGCATCGCCGCCGCCGGATCGGGAATATAGCGCGGGCAGTTCGGAAAGATGTCCACCGGCGTTACGCGCACCAGCGCCTGCGCGCCCGGAAATTCCGACATCAGCGGATCATCCAGCGAGACCTTCGCAGCGCCATTCACACGCAGCCGCCGTGGCGCGTCTCCCATCAGCATGAACAACAGGCCCACCGACGGATTGACCGCAATGTTCCCCAGACTCTTGAACATGCCATTGCCATCATAGTCGGGCCACACCAGCAGGTCTGGCGCGATCACGCGCGCAAATCCCGGCGGCCCGCCCTTGAACGAGCAATCTGGACGGCCGACCGGATCAGCCGTCGCAAGGAAGAAGAATTCAAGCGACTCGATGAAGGCCTTGTCGTCATCGGCAAACGTGCTGCGACGCAGACGCTCGACCAGGCGGTCCGCAAGAGGACGCGACCCAAACGCGTCCTGCAGGTCGCGATTGCCGTTATGGAACATGGGCATAAGCCGCCTCCCGCTAGCGCAGGCGTGATGTCGCCCGCTCGCAGTTCTGGTATTTGAAAGTGTCGCTCACGGCAGTCGTCGCACCACACAGCCCATAGTTGGACGTGTTGTCCGGAAAGCGATCCATCGGCGCCAGAGCGCTCGCCGGAATCCATCCCGTCACAGCCGCCGCTGCTCCCTTCGCGCCACCCTCCTGCGTTGTCACCTGCACCCAATCGCCCGCAGTATCTAGTCGTCTCACATTCTGGTCCTTGCGCACATTCAACAACGTCGCCGACGCCGCATCGCGCGCTTCCTTGATGTCGGTGTTCGCGCGCAGGAAACCCCGAGACTGGAACACCGCCTGCACATCGGCCGCAGGATGCGACGCCTGCCGTGCGCCGCTATCATTCCACTGCCCGAAATATCCTTGCGTCGACGGATTTGCGATGTTGGTGTCGATGCCATATCCGACCGCCGCGGGTTTGATGTCCAGCGCGTTCTGGAACATCGTCCACTGACCTGTGTTGTAGAACGCCTGCGTGCCCGAATGCCCGGTCGACCCCGAGAGCCAGAAATACTCCGCCAGACCTTTCTCACGTATGGCGTGGCACAGGCAGCCGTTGGAATAGACCCCAACCGCAATATTCGCGCCCTCGAACACGCGTTTCACATCCTCGAAGTATTTCAGCACCGGATCGCGCATCGCCGCATACGGCCAGTCCGCGTCCACGCCGAAATAGACCGCAGACCCTTCCGGCTGCCCCGCCGCTTCCGCCATCCGCAGAGCCTGCTCCGCATCCTCCTTGCCCCAGGCATTCTCAAACGTGCGGAAACAGTTGTTATAGTGCTGGAACACGCTGCCGATACTCAGCCCTTCCCCAAGGGTGATCCTCGCCTCTTCAGGCTGCAGATCCTTCCCCGGAATGCTCGGCGGCAGGTGCGAGTAATAGCGCAACACTGTCTGCACGCCGGCTGCCCGCAACGCCTTTGCCTTGGCAACGTCCAGGCGCGCCGCCGTGTCGGCGATCAGCGGAAACGTGCTGAGCATTGGTACGGCCGGGGGCGTAGTTGGCAACGTTGGCGCAGGTGTTGGCGTTGAAGGCTTCGCCGACGAGCTACACGCCGCCAGCGAAACCATGGCCGATGCATTCAGGAGGAATCTGCGGCGGCTGGTGATGCTGACCATGAAGTCCTCCCGATCTGCTCAGCTATCTAGCCCGCAGCGGTGCATAACCAAGGTGCATGCCCGCGTCGATTATCATGAACTCACCGGTCACGTGGCGGCTTTCCGGACCCGCAAAAAACAGGATCGATTCCGCGATATCTTCCGGCATCGACGCCACCCGCAACGGCACAGACTTCGCGACCGCATCGGCCGTCTGCGCTTCCACATCATCGCCCTGATATTTTGTGAACCAGCCCGATCCGATATAGCCAGGGCACACCGCGTTCACCCGGATGTTCGGCGCGAGCGCACGCGCCAGCGACAATGTCATCGTGTTGAGCGCGCCTTTGGTGGACGCATACGCAATTGACGAACCGATTCCCGTCACGCCCGCGATCGACGACACATTCACCACCGAGCCCTTGCCGCTCGCCGCCAGATGCGGTTGAGCCGCCCGTGTCATCTGGTACACCGCGACCACATTCACCTTGTAGAGATTCAGGAAGTCGTCCGAGCTGAGTGCATCTAGATCCGTATGCTTCGCGAACTTCGTGATCCCGGCATTGTTGACCAGCACCTCCAGACCACCAAGTTTCTCGACCGCCGCCGCAACCAGCGCCCTGCAATCCGAATCTTCCGCCACGTTGGCCTTCACCGCGAACGCCTCGACGCCCAGCGCCTTGCACTGAGCCACCACTTCATTCGCTGCGTCCGCGCTTGAATTGTAATTGATGCACAGGTTCACGCCGCGACGCGCCAGACCCACCGCCGTGGCCGCGCCGAGGCCGGTGCCTCCACCGGTCACGATGGCGCGCTTGCCCTTCATGCTGTTGACGTCGCTCATGTCCTGCTCCCTCTGCGCCTGGACGGCGTCTGACATTGCCGAACCTAGAGGACCAAGGCAAAGAGGTCACCACCCGGTTTGGAGCTATCGATCATCGAAACCCCGGTCTCTCCCCATTCACCCAATAAGAGTTCGCTCGACTTCATCCGGTCGAACCTGCCCCTCTCATCGGTGCCGGGCGCGCCAGAAATCCGCATGCACAGGGCCGGGCCTTCCAGCGGCCTCTCGCGCCTCGCCGACTCCGAACCAGACTTCGCAACACCGTACTGGGCCTATCACTGGGGCGGCGGCCTAGCCCTCGCCCGCTACGTTTTCGATAACCCCGCGTGCATAGCCGGGCGCAAAGCGCTGGATCTCGGCGCCGGATCAGGACTCGTCGCCATCGCAGCAGCGAAGGCTGGCGCAGCCCACGTCACTGCCGCGGACATCGATCCCTACGCCATGGCCGCCATCGCGCTCAACTCCGCCGCCAACAACGTCACCATCACCACGCACCTCGGAGACCTCACCACGGGCGCGCCGCCGCCGGTCGACATCGTGCTCGTGGCAGACCTGTTCTACGCCGCTGATCTCGCCGAACACGTCGCATGTTTCCTCGATCGCTGCTTGGCCGCGAACATCAATATCCTGATTGGGGATCCCTGGCGCGCTTTCCTGCCCCGCAATCGCCTGAAGCTGCTCGCCGAATACCCCGGCATGGATTTCGGCGATCGCGACATCAACGCGAATGCGACGAACGCCGTATTCGAATATCGGCCGTGCGCCTGATCAGCCTCGCTCAGACCGCGCCGCTGGCCTCCCAGAACGCCTTCGCAAGTCCGAACGCTCGCATGTCGCCAACCGTGGACGGCGCCATCTTCGTCATCGTGTAGGCGATGGTCGTGTGCCTGTTCATGTCGATCAGCACGAGATGGCCGCCATAGCCGCCCCAGAAGATGGTGTCGGGGCTGGGCACTGGAATGTGTGCCGGAGTCCGAAGCCCATGCCATAGCGCACGGGTGCGCCGAGGATCATGTCCTGTCCCTCGATCTGGATTTCCAGCGCCTTGCGCACGCCAGCTTCAGACATGAAGCGCTTCCCGTTGTAGCCGATCCCGCCATTGGCCAGAATGGTGTGCACCTCGGCGACCGAGCGCGCATTGCCCGTGCCGCCCGCAGCCGGGATCTCGGCGCCACGCCAGGAACGCGTCCGCGTCGCGCCGATATTGTCGACCGGCGGATTAGTTGCCATGTTGATGACCAACTCGGTCGGCGGTGCAGCCGTCGGGCTCGACGAGTTCGGCGGCGGTATCAGTGTCGCAACACGCGCGTCTTCCGAGGCAGGCAGTCCAATGTGGAAGTCGGCGCCCAGCGGCTCGGCTATCTCTTCACGGAACACTGTCCCGACCGTCTTGCCCGTGACGCGCCGGATGACTTCTCCGACCAGATAGCCTTGCGTGATCGCGTGATAGCCGGGCGCAGTGCCGGGCTTCCAGAACGGCGCCTGAGCGGCTAGCAACGACGTCGCCTTTTCCCAATCGTAGAGATCTTCGGTCGTGATCGGTTCTTTCCAGCCGGACAGACCTGCCGAGTGGCTCATCAGTTGCGAGACCTTGATATCCGCCTTCCCGTTCGCTGCGAACTCCGGCCAGTACTTCGCCACCGGCGCATCGAA
Organism: Caulobacterales bacterium; assembly: GCA_038326205.1. Classification (GTDB taxonomy): domain Bacteria; phylum Pseudomonadota; class Alphaproteobacteria; order Caulobacterales; family Hyphomonadaceae; genus UBA7672. The sequence continues at coordinate 88,578 of JBBQJV010000005.1, forward strand.
GTCGAGCTCTCCACGGTCAGCCACCAACAGTGCGGTCAACGCCGTCATCGTCTTGGTGACCGAGTAGACGTTGACGATTGTATCGCGCGTCCACGGCTTGCCGCTCTCTTCGTCTGCGAGGCCGCCCCACAAATCGACAACCGTCTTGCCATCCTGAGTCATGCAGACTGCGGCGCCGCCATCATTGCCGCTGTCCAGGTTGGCTTGAAACTGCGCGCGCACTGCGGCGAAGCGCTCATCCGCAATACCATCGACCAAAGCCGACATGAAATGTCTCCCGAGCTGAGCCCTGTTAAAGCCCACGCTTTCTCAAAAAGCAAAACGGCCGGCGAGATCATCGCCGGCCATCCTTCTGTCTTGTCCTGGAAGCTTATTATTGCTGCCGGCCGCCGCCCATGCGCAGCGCCAGAAACTGATCCTTGGTGATGAACCCATCTCCATCCGCATCGATACGGCTGGACCACATTTGCTCCAGCTGATCGGTCGAGGCGTTGGCCTTCATCTGTTCCGGAATCGACGCGAGCCATTCAGCCTTGTCGAGCTTGCCGTCCTTGTTGGTGTCGCCGGCCGTGAACCGCGCTTCACGCTGTTCCGGTGTCAGTGCTCCGCCCTGCTGGGCCAGCGCAGGGCCAGTAACCACGGCCGCCAGCATTGATGCGGCGATGAATACTTTGAGTTTCATGCGTAAAATTCTCCACAGCCCCCAAAGGACAGTTTCGGGTGGCGTTTCATTCCCTTGATCACGTCAACCGCGACGCGAATGCAAGATTGAACGGCAGCGCGCCGGCTGCCCGTCGCGCCGATCACAGCAATGAGACCTGTCTGGACCGGGCCGCCTGAACGCCGCATGACCAATTGTTCGCACCCGCGAAGGCTGTATGCCGCCGGATGGGGGTGCTAGAAAATCCCAATCGAGTCCGTGCCTGGAGCACCTTGGATGGCCTTTTCGTTCCCTGATTTCACCCAGTTGCCCCTCGGCAATCCCGCCGAAAAGGCCGATCTTGCTGCTTGGGCGAACCTTGCGGGCGATAGCGCCAATGTGATGTGGGAGACGCCCGAGGGCATCCCCGTCAAGCCCCTCCATACCGCCGCCGATACGGCCGGGCTGGACTTCCTCGACGATTTCCCCGGCATCGCGCCATTCGGTCGCGGGCCCTACCCCACCATGTACACCAACCAGCCGTGGACTATCCGCCAGTACGCCGGCTTCTCCACCGCCGAGGATTCCAACGCCTTCTACCGCCGCAACCTTGCCGCCGGCCAAAAAGGTCTCTCCGTCGCCTTCGACCTCGCGACCCACCGTGGCTATGATTCAGACCATCCCCGCGTGACGGGCGATGTCGGCATGGCGGGCGTCGCCATCGACTCGATCTACGACATGCGCACGCTCTTTGCCGGCATCCCGCTCGACCAGATGTCGGTGTCGATGACCATGAACGGCGCCGTGCTGCCGATCCTGTCGCTCTACATCGTCGCCGCCGAGGAACAGGGCGTCTCGCCCGACAAGCTGTCAGGCACGATCCAGAACGACATCCTCAAAGAGTTCATGGTGCGGAACACTTACATCTATCCGCCCCGTCCTTCGATGCGGATCATCTCCGACATCTTTGCCTACACCTCGCAGAATATGCCGAAATACAATTCGATCTCGATCTCTGGCTACCACATGCAGGAAGCTGGCGCGACGGCCGACCTCGAACTCGCCTACACGCTCGCCGACGGTGTCGAGTACATCAAGGCCGGTATGGCTGCAGGACTGGACGTCGACAAGTTTGCGCCGCGCCTCTCCTTCTTCTGGGCCGTCGGCATGAACTACTTCATGGAAGTGGCGAAGATGCGCGCCGGCCGCTTGCTCTGGGCCAAGCTAGTGAAGCAGTTCGCCCCCAAGAGCGACAAGTCGCTCTCCCTACGCACACACTGTCAAACGTCCGGCTGGTCGCTCACCGCGCAGGACGTCTACAACAACGCTATCCGTACCTGCTTCGAAGCGATGGCGGCTGCTGGCGGCCAGACACAGTCGCTCCACACGAACTCGTTCGACGAAGCCCTCGCCCTGCCGACCGACTTCTCCGCCCGCATCTCCCGCAACACGCAAATCTTCCTACAGCAGGAAGCCGGCGCCTGCCGCACCATCGATATGTGGGGCGGCTCCTATTATGTCGAACGCCTGACCTACGACCTCGCCCGCAAGGCGTGGGCCCACATTCAGGAAGTCGAAGCGATGGGCGGCATGGCGAAAGCCATCGAGGAGGGCCTGCCCAAACTCCGCATTGAGGAAGCCGCCGCCAAGACGCAGGCCCGCATCGACAGCGGCGTGCAGACCATCGTCGGCGTCAACAAGTTCCGCCTCAACGAAGCCGAGGATGTGCCCGTCCTGAAAGTCGACAACGCCAAGGTCCGCACCCTCCAGCTCGACAAGCTCGCGCGGCTCCGCAGAGACCGCAACGAGACAGACGTCGCCGCAGCCCTGGACGCCATCACGAAGGCCACCGAAACCAAGACCGGCAACCTGCTCGAACTCGGCGTCGCCGCCGCCCGCGCGAAGGCGACCGTGGGTGAAATCAGCTACGCCATCGAGAAAGTCGTCGGCCGCCACCAGGCCGTGATCAAATCGATCCAGGGGGTCTACGCCAACGGCATGTCCGCAAAATCCGACAAGGTCGCCACCGCCCGCGCGCTCGCCGACGCTTTCGAGAAAGCCGAAGGCCGCCGCCCCCGCATCCTCATCGCCAAGATGGGTCAGGACGGCCACGATCGCGGCCAGAAAGTCGTCGCCTCCGGCTTTGCCGACCTCGGCTGGGATGTGGATATTGGCCCGCTGTTCCAGACGCCCGCCGAAGCCGCCCGTCAGGCCGTCGAGAACGACGTCCACGTCGTCGCCGCCTCCTCGCTCGCCGCTGGACACCTCACGCTCGTCCCGGAACTCCGCAACGCGCTCAACACCGAAGGCCGTGGCGACATCACCGTCGTCGTCGGCGGCGTTGTTCCCCCGCAAGACTATGACGCCCTCTACGCCGCCGGCGCTGCCGCCATCTTCCCGCCGGGAACGGTCATCGCCGAAGCCGCCGCCGAGCTGCTCGAAAAACTCAAGGGCCCGCTAGGTCACAACTCGAAGAACGCCGTCGCAGGCTGAGCAGCACCGAGACTGGTACGCGGGACAAATCGGCCTAGATTGTCTTTCAGGGAGAACCATGATGAAACGCCTGCTTGGAGCCCTCGTCATACTCGCGCTTGCCGCCTGCACCACGGCGCCAACGCGCTATGAGCCATCGTTAAAAGGCGGCGACATGGGTTATCGCGAGCAACGCCTCGAGCAGGAACGCTTTCGCGTCACCTTCCGCGCCAACGCCGACCTCAAGGGACCGCAAGTCGAAGACATGGCCCTGCGTCGCGCCGCCGAACTCACCGTCCAGAACGGCTATCAGTGGTTCAACGTCGTCACCCGCAACACCTACCTTGCCGACGGCAGCTACACACCGTCCGGCCCAACCGTCGGTCTCGGTGGCTTCACGGGCTCGCGCGGCGGCGGCCTGGGGTTAGGCCTCGGTTTCAACATCGGTGGCGACAGCCGGCAGTATGAGACCACCCTCGAAGTCTTGATGGGCAACGGACCGAAACCGTCCGACCCCAACACCTATGACGCGCAGCAGGTTCTCGCGCGCATGATGTAGCCAACGCGGCTGTCCCCTCCGTCTCGCTTCGCGATCCACCTTGTTTGTGATGCTTCTGCTAGATTGAAGCGTCTTCCGGGAATGTCCG